>DATKUR010000001.1:0-33406 GCA_035530555.1 Candidatus Humimicrobiaceae bacterium
TTGACCTCCAACCATTTATCTGTTATTTAAAGTATATTAATCATATTTAACCAGCCAGCTTTTGATAAAAGTCAAATGCTAGGTGGTTGACTATTTTTTAAAGGTTAATAAAATAGTAATATAATTAACATAATTAAGTGACTAGTGATTAGTAGCTAGTAATAAGTAAATGTCTGCTAAAGACGAACAATGATTACTGGTTACGGGTTACTCGTTAATAAATTTATGGCAGAGAAAGAAAAATTTGTTAGAGGAAAGCCTCATGTCAATGTTGGTACCATTGGCCACGTCGCTCATGGGAAAACCACTTTAACTGCGGCCATTACTCATGTTTTGAAATTAAAAGGATTGGCGGGCAAAGAATGGACGGTTGATGAAATCAATGCCGCTCCCGAAGAAAAAGCCAGAGGGTTGACTATCACCATTACCCACGTGGAATATGAGACCGATAAACGTCACTATGCCCATATTGATTGTCCTGGGCATGCCGACTACGTCAAAAATATGATTACGGGAGCTGCTCAAATGGATGGCGGCGTCTTGGTTGTTTCAGCTGCTGACGGTCCGATGCCTCAGACGAGAGAACATATTCTTTTGGCCAGACAGGTGGGCCTGCCCGCTTTGGTGGTATTTTTGAACAAATGCGATGCGGTAGACGACCCGGAAATGATTAATCTGGTGGAGTCGGAATTGAGAGAGCTTCTGAAAAAATATAATTTTCCCGGAGACGAAATTCCGATTATTCGGGGTTCAGCCCTAAAGGCCCTGGAGATAAAATCAGTTGATGAAGAAGCGGCCAAGCCAATTTTGGACTTGATAAAAGCAGTTGACGATTATATTCCAGAACCCAAGAGGGAAATAGATAAACCGTTTTTAATGGCGATTGAAGATGTTATGTCAATTGCCGGCCGAGGAACAGTGGCTACGGGGAGAATTGAGAGAGGGGTAATTCATCCGAACGAGGAAGTAGAGATAGTAGGGATTAAACCAACAGCTAAAAGTGTGGCTGTTTCACTTGAGATGTTCAGAAAAGTCTTAGATGAAGGAAGGGCCGGAGATAATGTGGGGGTTCTCTTACGAGGTTTAGAAACAGAAGATGTTCAGAGGGGTCAGGTTTTGGCAAAACCCGGCAGTATTACGCCCCACACTGAATTCGAAGGAGAGGTTTACGTTTTGAGCAAAGAAGAAGGCGGAAGACACACTCCTTTCTTTGCCGGCTACAAACCCCAATTTTATTTCAGAACTACCGATATTACCGGAGACATTACTCTACCAGAAGGGACGGAAATGGTTATGCCGGGTGATACCATTAACTTGAAAATTAAATTAATTGCACCGATCGCCCTTGAAGAAAAACAAAGATTTGCTATTCGAGAGGGTGGAAAAACCGTAGGAGCAGGGGTGGTTGCTAAAATAATTAAATAAGCCTCGCAAGTAGGAAACGAATTTAGAGGCGAATAAAAAGAGAATTGAATTGATTAGTTTATTATCCGCTAAAGATTCGCTTATAATTAGCAAGAGTTCCTTTGAAGAAGATGGTCAAAAATAAGGCAGCAGCAATCGAAGAAGAGATTAAGCCCAAGATCCGTATTAAATTACGGGCTTATGACAATAAAGTGATTGATAATTCGGCTAAACAAATTATTGAGGTGGCCGGTCGTTATGGAGTTGAGATTTCAGGTCCGGTTCCTTTACCTACCGAGATTCATAAATACACCGTCAACCGTTCTTCTTTCATACACAAAGATAGTCGGGAGCAATTTGAGACAAGAGTTCATAAAAGGCTGATTGATATCATCAACCCAACCCCAAGAGTGATTGACGCTTTAATGAGTCTGACTTTGCCAGCCGGAGTAGATATTGAAATCAAGATGTGATTTGTCAAAACTGATAAACGAGGATAACAAGGCGGAAAGACGCAGAAGATTTACAAAAATAAATTTTCACTGTATAATTTAAATGGTTAAAGTTAATGAATTTAAAATTTGAGCCTTAGTAAATAAAATAACCATGGTAGATTGCCGGGTTATTACCCGGTTTTCTGTTATTTGTGCTGCTATCTTTTATGAATATGAAGTTTATTCTCGGTCTAAAATCAGGCATGTCTCAAGTTTTTGACGAGAAAGGAAATGTTGTTCCTGTGACTTTGATTGAGGCCGGTCCCTGTATTATCACTCAAATTAAAACGGCAGAGTCTCAAAGTGTTGCCAAAGGTAAATTGCCGGACAAGAAGGATGGCTATGAAGCAATTCAAATTGGATTCCAGGAGCTAAAGGAGAAAAAAACAAAAAAGACACAAAAAAAGAAGCCATTCAGATATTTAAGGGAATTTAGAGGAGATATGGACATTTCAAAATATAAAGAAGGAGACAGGATCGATGTTTCAATTTTTCAAGAAGGAGATGTGGTTAAAGTTGCTGGACTTTCCAAGGGCAAGGGTTTTGCCGGTGTGGTGAAGAGATGGGGATTTCACGGTCGATCAACTACTCATGGCACAAAACATGAGTTAAGAACCGGGGGTTCGATTGGCTCTTCTTTCCCCGAAAGAGTGGTTAAAGGTAAAAAAATGGCTGGCAGAATGGGTCATGAAAGAATAACAGTCAAAAATTTAAAAATATTTAAAATTGACTTAGAGAAAAATCTAATCGCTGTTCAAGGGGCAATACCTGGAGTAAAAGGCACTCTTTTAGAAATTAGAGGATAAATATGAATTTTAAACTTTTAAATTCAAATTTTAAAATAATTTCAGAGCTGTGAAAACGATACTTTACAATCAGAGAGGTGAAGAAGTGGGGACAACCTTATTACCAAAGGAGATTTTTGATGTGAAGATAAATTCTGATTTAATACATCAAGTGGCAGTGTCGCAGATGGCAAACCGGAGAAAAGTTATTGCTCATACCAAGAACAGGGGAGAAGTTAGGGGCGGAGGAAGAAAGCCCTGGCGACAGAAAGGTACGGGTAGGGCTAGACACGGTTCAATTCGTTCACCTTTATGGCGGGGAGGAGGGGTAACTTTCGGACCAAGAAAAGAAAAGATTTTTAAGAAAAAAATTCCGAAAAAAATGAAAAGAAAAGCTCTCTTTATGGTTTTATCGGGCAAACTTAAGAATAATTTGTTAATAGTTTTAGATGAGTTAAAATTAGAAAAAGCAAAGACCAATTTCTTGGTTCAATTATTCGAGAGCTGGAAATCAAAAATTAAAAACTTCAAGGAAGGCAGTGTCTTGATTGCCTTACCAGATTATGATGGAAATATAATTTTGGCGGCTAGAAATCTTTCTAAAACTGAGACGCTCTGGGCCCGAGATCTTAATGCTTTGGATATCCTTTCTTTTAAATATTTAGTCCTGCCGAAAGATTCAATAAAAGTAATAAAAGATACTTTTGTCAAAAGATAATAAATTTAACAACGCAACCGTGCTTATATGGGCATCAGAGACATTTTTAAAAGGAAAAGAATAAAACCGGCCGAGATTAAAAAGACGGAAGCTACCGAAACCAGAACTCAGCAAATAAAACCTGAGAGAGGATTAGAAAAGGAGACAGTCAAGGCTAAAGGCCGGCCGTCGACAATAACAAAGACTCGAGAAGTAAAAATTAGCAAAGCTTACCGTATTTTAAAAACTCCCCAGGTTACCGAGAAATCAACTGATTTGGCAAAGGAAAATCAATATGTTTTTAAGGTTTTTCCTAAAACTAATAAATCAGAGATTAAGAAAGCGGTTAGTGAGTTGTATGGGGTAGATGTTTTAGATGTTAAAATTATAAAAGTGCCAGCCAAGAAAAGAAGGTTGGGTAGGATTAGTGGCTGGCGAAAAGGATATAAAAAAGCAATTATTAGATTAAAGGAAGGACAGAAGATCGAGGTCCTACCTCGCTAATAATAAGCGAATCTATGACCAATAATAAACCAATAAAAATTTCATTCTTTTTAATCCACTTAAGGTTAGTTAATTATTCACGATGAAAAAAAATTTAACTAAGAAAAAGCCGGAAAAAAAATTACTTTTATCTTTAAAGAAAAAAGCTGGTCGAGGAAGATCAGGCAGAATTACTGTTCGTCATCGGGGCGGCGGAGTAAAACGACTTTATCGCTTGATTGATTTTGGACAAGAAAAATTGGGAATTCCGGGAAAGGTTATTGCCTTAGAGTATGATCCCAATCGGACCGCTTACATCGCTTTGATTGAGTACGGGGACGGTGAAAGAAAATATATTTTAGCTCCTAAAGATTTAAAGGTTGAAGATAAGATTGTTTGTCAGGAAACGGCGGAAATGATAATCGGCAATAGAGTAAAATTAGTAAGTATTCCAGTAGGAACTCAAGTTTACAATATTGAGTTAGAGCCGGGTAAGGGCGGAAAAATAGTTAGGGCAGCTGGAGCTTCGGCCAAAGTAATTGCTCAAGAACCGCCCTATACTAATTTAGAGCTTCCTTCAAAAGAAATCAGAAAGATACCTCAGCAATGTTTTGCCTCGGTTGGCCAGGTTTCTCATCCCGAGAAAAGATTTGAGATAATTGGTAAAGCGGGCAGAAAGAGATTGAAAGGCTGGCGACCGACCGTCAGGGGCACAGCAATGAATCCGGTCGATCACCCTCATGGCGGCGGTGAAGGAAGAACACCAATTGGTTTAAAGTATCCCAAAACTCCTTGGGGGAAACCTGCTAAAGGAGTAAAAACCAGGAAAAAAAAATGGACTGAGAGGTTAATAATTAAGAAAAGAGCTCGCTAATAATAAGACAATGAATTTATCCGCTTTAATTCGTTTAAGATCAACTTATAATTTGCGATGACAAGAAGTTCAAAAAAAGGCCCATACATCTATCAAAGATTATTAGAAAAGATCAAGAAAGCTAAACCCGAGGAAGTTATTAAGACTTGGGCTCGGGATTGTAGCATTACGCCGGAAATGATTGGCTTTACTTTCGGAGTTCATAATGGACGGGAGTTTATTTCGGTTAAAGTAACTGAAGAGATGGTTGGCCATAAGTTCGGCGAGTTTTCTCCAACCACCAAGTTTGCTAGACACGGAGGAAGAATGCAGAGAGAGTTAGAGGCAAAGGTGGCTGAAAAAGAAACTGCCCAAATAAAGCAAACGCCAGAAGAAACATCAAAATAATTATGTCAGTGACGGCTAAACTCTCATATTTAAGAATCGCGCCCCGCAAAGTAAGACTAGTTGCTGATTTAGTAAGAAGAAAATCAGTCGAGGAAGCTCAGACAATTTTGAATTTTACAACAAAAAAAGCAGCGCCGATTGTGCTTAAACTTTTGAAACAAGCTGTTGCCAATGCCAAAATGGGTTTACAATTAGAAGAAAAAAATCTTTATATTTCTAAGATTTTAGTAAATGAAGGTCCGAAATATAAAAGATGGATGCCGCGGGCTAAAGGAATGGCCACTCCAATTCAGAAAAGAACTTCTCATGTAACCATCGTATTAGATGAAATTGTGAAAAAACCGAAAAAAGCTAAGAGGCTTAAAAAAACAGAAAAAGAAGTTCGTCCTGAACCCGTTGAAAAGAGAGAAATTAAAGAAATACCGAAGATAGAAAAACCAAAACCAAAACCAGAAAAAGAAGAAAGAAAACCGATAATTGAAAGAGGCGTCAGGAGAATATTCAAGCGCAAAGCGTTCTAATATGTCTAAGAAAGTTCATCCAAAAGCATTTAGAATAAAACAAATAACTGATTGGGAATCTCGGGGATTTTACAAAAAAGACTTTGGGAAGTTACTAAAGGAGGATTTTGAAATCAGGCAATTTCTGAAAAAGAAGATTGGGAAATTAGGGGTTGAGAAAATTCAAATTGAGAGAGCTACGGGGAAAACAAATATTATAATTTTTTCCGCCCGACCCGGTCTGATTATTGGTAGGGGAGGAGGAGGGGTGGAATCCTTAAAAAAAGAATTAGAGGAGAAAATTTTTAAAGGAGAAAAATCTATCTCTGCTAAAGCTATGGCGGGCAAAGAAATAAAACTGGAAATTAGAGAAATTAGAGATCCCTGGGCGACAGCTGCCTTAACTGCTCAATACATTTCACAACAAATTGAAAGAAGAATTCCTTATCGGCGGGTTTTAAAACAATCTCTGGATAAGATCACGACGGTCAAGGGAGTTGAAGGAGCTAGGGTTCAGGTGGCCGGTCGATTAGGTGGGATAGAAATTGCCAGGACTGAATGGTTAAAAAAGGGTCGACTTCCGAGACAGACCTTAAGGGCTGACATTGATTTTGCACAAGATACGGCTTATTGTACCTACGGAACAGTCGGAGTAAAAGTCTGGATTTATAAAGGCGAAAAATTTGAATAGTTGACTCGTTAATAAAAAACTAATTTTAAGCAAATATAAAGCAAATAATAAAATTTAAACACCGGTTCATTGTTTGCTGGCAATTCGCTTATTATTTGCGAGATGTTATATCCAAAAAAAGTTAAACATCGGAAGTGGCGAAAAGGCGTTTCAAAGGGGATCGAAAATCGGGCAACCGAATTAGTCTTTGGTTCGTTCGGCTTGAAAAGCTTAGGAACAAGACGAGTTTCCACTCGACAGATTGAAGCTGCCAGACGGGCGATCTTGCGCTATCTGAAAAAAGGGGGAAAACTCTGGATTAGAATTTTCCCGGCAAAACCAGTTACTAAAAAAGGAGTTGAGGTGCCAATGGGCGGTGGGAAAGGGGCAGTTGATCATTATGTTTTCCCAGTTAAACCAGGCCGAATTATTTTTGAATTAGAAGGAATAAAGGAAGAGGTCGCCCGAGAATCCCTGAGAACGGCTGCTGATAAATTGCCGGTTAAAACTAAATTTGTAAGTCGGAGAGAATAAATTTTTTTCATCTCTACTTGCTCAATGAAATTAATATTTCATTTCGACGTTCGAGAGATAAATATAAATTGAGCGAAAGATGAGATTTATCTCATCGAACCTATAAACGGAAGCTTAATTAAAAATGGACTTAACTGAATTACGGCAAAAATCGAAAACTGAGTTACAAAAAATACTTCAAAGTTCGCAAGAGGGATTGCGACAATTACGATTTGATTTAGCTGCTGGTAAAATAAAGAATGTTAGGGAAATTCGGAAAATAAAAAAGGAAATTGCCAGAATATTGACCTTATTAAAACAATAAACTTATGCCAAAAAGACAATTAACGGGCACAATTATATCAAATAAAATGACAAAAACGGTAGTGGTTAGGGTTGAAAAACTGAAGGAGCATCCAAAGTACAAGAAGAGATACAAGGTTTCCAAAAAATATAAAGCCCACACCGATGAAACACATCAAATCGGCGATAAGGTTATAATTGAAGAATGCAGACCAATTAGTAAAGAGAAAAGATGGAAAGTCGTAGGCAAGATTTAGCAATAAAGCTTGCCGAAGACCCCGCCCTCTACGCTATATGACAAAGTTAATAATTAAAAGAATGGTAGTCATTACTTTGTTAAGCTTGATAAAGACATAGAGATTAGAGGGCGGGGTGATAATATTATTCACTTCGTTCATAAATTATCATGATCCAACCACGCACAATGTTAAAAGTTGCTGACAATACGGGAGCAAAGATTCTTCAGTGTTTTCATGTTCTCGGTGGTTCAAGAAGAAAATATGTCCAATTAGGAGATGTTATTGTCGGAACAATTAAAAAAGCCGAACCAAGAAGACTGGTAAAAAAGCACGATGTAGTCAGGGCAGTGATTATTAGGCAGAAAAAATTCTTGCGTCGGCCGACAGGCATCTATATCCGATTTGATGACAATGCTTGCGTTATCCTAGAAGGGAAGACAAAGGCTCCTAAAGGAGGAAGAATTTTAGGGCCGGTAGCAAGAGAAGTAAAAGAAAAAGGATTCGAGAAAGTAGCGGCATTGGCAAAAGAGCTTATATAACAATGATAGATACAAAATCAAAGTGCGGTTAATATAGTATTATTCAGCGTTTATTTTGCTAATATGAAGATAAAAAAAGGCGATACAGTTTTAATAATTTCAGGGAAAGACAGGGGCAAGAAGGGTAAAGTTTTAGAAATTATCTTGAAAGAAGGAAAAGTTTCGATTGAGGGTGTGAATTTGATAAAAAAACATCAGAAACCTAAAAAAAGTGGAGAGAAAGGTCAGATTATCCAGCTACCAAAACCAGTTGATATCTCAAATGTAAAGTTAATTTGTCCGAAATGCGGAAAAGCCACCAGGACTGGACACAAATTTGCAGAAGATAAGAAAAAATACAGGATATGCAAGAAGTGCGGACAAGAAATTTAAAAATTAATCAATTACATGCTTAAACTAAAAGATAAATATAATAGTGAAGTAATTCCTGAAATGATGAAGAAGTTTAGTTGCAAGAACGCTATGGAGGTTCCTAAGATTGAAAAGACGGTGATTAATGTTGGTTTCGGAAGATTGATTGCCGGCAGGACTTCCGATGAACAAAAAAAGATTCAAAATGTCATCCTAGAAGACCTGAGCTTGATCTCTGGCCAGAAGCCAGTTTTTAGGAAAGCCAAAAAATCAATTTCTACCTTTAAAACAAGAAAGGACCAAATTATCGGAGTTGCTGTTATTTTGAGAGGAAGAAAGATGCTTGATTTTTTAGAAAGATTAATCCATATTGATCTTCCCAGGTTGCGGGATTTCCAAGGAATAGAGGCTTCTTCTTTTGATAAAGAAGGAAATTTGACTATCGGAATCAGAGAACATATTGTTTTCCCGGAAATTCTGCCAGAAAAAGCCAAAAATATTTTTGGCTTAGAAATAACAGTGGTTACCACAGCAAAAAGTCGTGAAGAGGGTATAGAATTGTTAAGGTTACTTGGTTTTCCAATAAAACAATGACGACTAAAGCGCAAATAGCAAAATCGCAAAAAAAACCAAAATATAAAAGTCGAGTTGTCAGACGCTGTTTTCGCTGTGGTAGAAAAAGAGGGTATATGAGAAAATTTGGGTTATGCAGAATTTGTTTTAGAGAAATGGCTAATCAAGGATTGATACCGGGAGTAAAAAAATCTTCATGGTAAACCGCCAATTTTTAAAATCATAATTACCACCATGGACCCTATTTCCGACATGTTAACTTCTATAAGAAATGCTCTGGCCGTGAAACATTCAACGGTTGTTGTTCCTTTCTCGAATTTAAAATATGAGGTTGGTAAAATTTTTGAAAAAGAAGGCTTTATTGAGAAAATTGAAAAAAAAGGGAAAAGATCAAAAAGACTTATTGAGATTACTTTAAAATACAGTGATGATGTACCGGCAATTTCCGGATTAAAAAGAATATCAAAGCCCGGTCAAAGAATTTATTCTAATTGGAATAAAATAAAAAGAGTTAAAGGAGGTTACGGAGTAGCAATTATTTCCACTTCAAAAGGCCTAATGACCAATAAAGAAGCCAGAAAAAATAAACTGGGAGGAGAGATGATTTGTGAAGTATGGTAACTATTCTGCAGAACCAGGGTTACTATAAGTAAAATCAAGAGATTAAAATTATGTCAAGAATAGGTAAAAAACCCATTTTAATACCGGAAAACATAGAAGTAAAAATTGAGGGGAATATTGTTATCGTTAGAGGCCCTAAGGGTGAGCTTTCTAAAGAATTTAGACCTGAAATTGCGATTGAGATGAAAGAAAAAAGAATTTTTGTTTTACCCCGGATTGAAAACAAACAAACCAGAGCGTTGTGGGGTTTAACCAGAGCCTTAATATCCAATATGGTAAAAGGAGTTGCCGAAGGCTTTGAAAAGAAATTGGAAATAGAAGGTCTAGGCTTCAAATCTCAAGTAACAGGAAATGATTTAGAATTATTTGTCGGATTTACCCATTCCGTTAAAATAAAGGCACCAGAAAATGTAAAGTTTACAGTGGAAAAAAATCTTATTACTGTCTCTGGTCCTGACCTGGAAAAGGTTTCTCAAACTGCCGCCAAAATAAGGAAAGTAAAACCAGCTGAGCCCTATAAAGGTAAAGGAATTAAATATCTGGGAGAGGTAATTAGAAGAAAAGCAGGGAAGAAAGTGGTAACAACGGCCGTATAAAATTATGCTCGCTGAATTTATAATTCATCTCGCGTCGAGCGAAGCGAAACGAAAGATGAAGTCTTACTTCAGCGACCATCTCAATAAATAAATTTACTTCGATGCTGGAAAAACAAGAGAAAAAATATAGACGTCATAAAAAAGTTAGAGCCAAAATATTCGGAACTGCAAAAGCGCCGCGTCTGTTTGTTTTTAAATCTAATCAATATATTTATGTTCAATTAATCGATGACGATAGAGGCAAAACGATTGTTTCAGCTAGAGGTGAATCGAGTATCGAACAGGCAAAGAAAACCGGAGAATTAATTGCTAAGAGAGCCCGGGAAAAAAAGATTGAAAAAGCAGTCTTTGACCGGGGAGGATACAAATATCATGGGAAGGTGAAGGCAGTAGCCGAAGGAGCTAGGGAAGGAGGGCTTAAGTTTTAATCTCTAATCTCAAATGCAAATTTAAGAATTTAATTATGTTTACTCAAAGAAACAAGTATATGGGAGATAGATTTAAGAAAAAGGATGAATTTGAATCCAAGCTGTTGGATTTGGCCAGAGTAGCTCATACCAGAGCTGGGGGGAAAAAATTAAGGTTTCGAGCAGTAATCGTTGCCGGAAATAGAGCCGGGAAAGTGGGCGTAGGCGTAGCTTCTGGGTTAGATGTCGCCAAGGCGGTGGAAAAAGCCACTTTTCAAGCAAAGAGAAACTTAATCGAAATCCCAATTATTGAAGATACTATTCCTCATGAAGTAGAGGCCAAACTCGGACCAGCCCAGATTTTGCTTAGGCCTCAAAGAAAAGGTCGGGGTTTGGTGGCTGGCGGAACAGTAAGAATTATTTGTCAGCTAGCCGGGATAAAGAATATTTCATCTAAGATTTTGAGCAGAACCGGAAATAAATTAAATAATGCTAGGGCGACCATAGAGGCCCTCAAAAAAATTAAATATGCAACTTCACGAAATTAAACCAATTCACAAATCAAAAAAGTCAAAACGCATTGGCCGCGGAGGCAAAAGAGGTACTTATTCTGGTCGGGGGATAAAAGGCCAGAAATCTAGGGCCGGCCGAAGGTTTAAACCGGCTATCAGAGAATTAATTAAAAGATATCCAAAGCTAAGAGGCTACAGACAAAAATCAGAAGTTAAAAAAGCAAAATTGAAAATTGTGGTTGTAAATTTAGAAGCCTTAGAAAAGAAATTTAATTCAGAGGAGAAAATTACACCAGAAATCTTGCTAGAAAAACAATTAATTCGTAAAATAAAAGGGAAAATACCCAAGATTAAAATTTTAGGTAAAGGAAAGCTTACTAAACCATTAACTATCGAAGGTTGTTTAGTTTCTAAAAAAGCTAAGGAAATTATTGCAAAAGTCCATGGAGTGGTTAAATAAAATCGTCCAAATTTTCAAGATTAGAGACTTACGAAACAAAATTTTGTTTGTTTTGGGAGTCCTTGTTATTTTCCGATTAATGGCTAATGTGCCCATTCCCGGAATTGACTCCGAAAATTTAAGAAACTTCTTCGGGCAATTTCAAATGTTTGGTCTTCTGAATATATTTACCGGCGGCGCCCTGGAGAATCTTTCTATCGCCATGTTGGGCTTGGGCCCTTATATTACCGCTACTATTGTCATGCAATTATTAACCATGATTTTCCCCGCTTTGAACAGAATATATAAAGAAGAAGGCGAGCAAGGCAGGGCAAAATTTAATCAGTATGCTAGAATTCTGGCTGTTCCTTTTGCCATACTTCAAAGTTACGCTATGCTTGCTTTGTTTCAACGCCAGCAGGTGATCGCTCCTCTTTCGCCGACTATGCTTTTTACTTCAATTCTAACCGTTACGGCCGGTTGTATTCTTTTAATGTGGCTTGGTGAGTTAATTTCAGAAAAAGGTATTGGTAACGGAATTTCTATTTTAATTTTTGCCGGAATTGTGGCCAGTTTACCAATGGATATCTATCAAACATTGGCTAGCTGGGAAACGGGCAATCTCCCGGCTTATCTGCTGTTTTTTCTGATAGCCTTGGTGATTGTCGCCGGCGTGGTTTTGATTAACGAAGGCAGAAGAAATATTCCGGTTTCTTACGCCAAAAGAGTAAGAGGAATGAAAATGTACGGCGGCGTTTCAACCTACTTACCTTTAAATATTAATCCGGCCGGGGTAATCCCGATAATTTTCGCTTTGTCAATTATACTTTTCCCGAGTATGATTGCTAATTTTCTAGCTGGAGTTGGCGGGACAGTAGGCCAAATTGCTCAAACTATTGGAATTTGGTTTGAAAACCCTTGGGTTTACGGATCTCTGCTTTTTATTTTAGTAGTTCTCTTCACTTATTTTTATACTGCTGTTACTTTTGACCCGAAGGCCATTGCCACCAATCTTCAGAAAATGGGCGGTTTTGTCCCGGGAATAAGGCCCGGAGAAAGCACGGCCAGTTTTATGTACTATATTTTAAACCGAGTCTTATTGATCGGTGCCTTATTTTTGGGAATAGTTGCTGTACTGCCTTCTATTGTTCAAGCAGTAACCTCGGTAGCAGGTTTCCGGTTTTTGATTGGCGGAACGGCCTTGTTAATTGTTGTTTCCGTGGTTTTGGAAACCATGCGCCAGATCAAAGCCCAATTAGAAATGAGAGAGTATGAAACTTTCTAAAAAAACAAAAGCTTTTATTATTATAGGTCCAGCGGGATCGGGAAAAGGAACGCAGGCTAAATTACTTGCTAAAAAATTTGACTTGGAATATGTGGGAAGTGGCGATGTTCTTAGGGCTCGTCAGAAAGTAGGCGATTTCACTGGTGGAAAACTTACTGGGGTTATGGGTAGAGGTGAGTTAGCCCCCAGCTTTATTATTGTCAAAACTTTAGGTAATGCACTAGAAAGATTAAAACGCCAGCCCAAAATTAAAGGCATGGTTTTAGACGGGTGGACCAGAATAATTCTTGAAGCTATTCTGGTGGACGAAGCTCTAAATTGGTACGAATGGGACAAAAATGTAAAAGTTATCGTCCTTAATATTTCAAGAAAAACATCATATAATCGTTTAACCAAAAGAAGACAATGTAAAAAATGTGGCAGACTTATCCCCTGGGTAGGAGAATTTAAAAAACTTAAAAAATGCGATAAATGTGGGGGAGAACTTATAACTAGGGTCGATGACAAGTTAGAGTCAATAAAAAAACGACTTGAGGAATATAAAAACCAAACAATGAAAACAATTAATTATTACAAAAAACAGGGAAGATTAGTCGAGATAAATGGAGAACCGAGCATTGAAAATGTTTTTAAAGAGATTTTAAAAAAGATTAAATGATTTCGATAAAGACTCCAGAAGAAATTAAAATAATAACTGAAGGCGGAAAAATCCTGGCTGAAATTATAAAAGAGTTAGAAAAGAAAGTTAAGCCAGGTATTACCACAAAGGAATTAGACAGGGTCGCCGAGACCCTGATTTTAAAATCCGAAGGCAAACCCTCTTTTAAGGGACATGAAGGATACCCGGCTGCTTTATGTACTTCTATCAACCAAGAAATCGTCCATGCCATTCCCTCTGATAGAAAATTAAAAGAAGGGGACATACTTTCGCTTGATTTGGGTATTCAATGGAAGGGATTTCACGCTGATATGGCAATTACTGTGCCAGTTGGAAAAATTGATCCGGAAACTCAACGGTTAATTAGGGTAACCAAAAAAGCTTTAAAAAGAGGAATCAAAAAAGTGAGAGTAGGGAACACTTTTGGTGATATTGGAAATACTATCCAGAGATACGTTGAAAGCCAAGGATTTAACGTTGTGAGAGATCTTTGTGGCCACGGAATTGGCAAGGAATTGCACGAAGACCCAAAGATTTTGAATTATGGGAAAAGGAGAACTGGCCCCGAGATTAAAGAAGGAATGGTTTTTTGCTTAGAACCAATGGTTACGGTAGGCGATTGGAAAATTAGAAAAGCAAAAGATAACTATGGTTTTGAAACTCAAGACGGTTCTCTTTCTTGCCACTTCGAACACACGATAGCCCTAACCAAAAATGGTTCTAAGGTTTTGACTGTGATATAATAATTTAACATGAAGCTCTCGATCGTCATTCCAGCTTACAACGAAGAAAAACGGCTCCCTAAAACCTTGGAAGACATTGGTAAGTATTTATCAAAGCAGACTTACGATTACGAAATTCTGGTGGTGAGTGATGGCTCAACTGATAAAACCGCTCAAATAACTGAAAAATTGAAGTTAAAAATTAAAAATTTAAAGCTAATTGATAATAAAAAAAATAACGGCAAGGGTTACGTCGTCAAACAAGGGATGTTAAGCGCGAAAGGGGAGTATCGATTATTTACTGACGCTGATAATTCGACTTCGATTGAACAGATAGAAAAAATGTGGCCGGAGTTCGTTGAGACTTCGCCTGATTTCACGCCTTGCCCCGCTTCGCGGGGCTCGGCATTCAAGAAAGGAGCAGATATGGTTATTGGATCAAGAGATATAAAAGGAGCAATCTTAGACCCTCCTCAACCATGGTTAAGGCAGACAATTTTAGGGGAGGGATTTAAATTATTCAGAAAATTAGTTATTGGCCTCTGGAAAGTAGAGGATACCCAGTGTGGCTTTAAGTGTTTTACTAAGAAAGTGGCTGAAGATATTTTTCCTAAATGTAAAATTGATAGATTTGCCTTTGATGCTGAAATATTAGTTATTGCCGAAAAGCTTGGTTATAAAATCAAAGAAATACCGGTTCACTGGAAAAACGATCCTGAAAGCAAAGTAAAATTTAAAAGCATCATTAAAATGGCCCTGGATCTGTTCAAGATAAGATGGAATTCAATCACTCGCAAGTACGTTAGTTAAAAAGGTTCGAATCCCATCCCCGGAGTTACGATTTTTCAAGCCATCAGGGCTTGATTTTTTTAGAAAAACAATTATAATTTATCTATCTTTAACAATCGAAATGAAATTATATATAAAGGAGGTAAATCTATGAATTATAACTTAGATTTCAGCGGAAAAATTGCCATTGTCACTGGTGCTGCTTCAGGAATCGGGAAAGCCGTCGCCCTTGCATTCGTAAAGCAAAAAGCAAAGGTTGTTTTGGTGGATATAAATTCCAAGACTGGATTAGCAACGGCGAAGGCGACAAAAGATAACGGAGACAGCTCCCTTTTTATTGAGGCTGATGTTGCTAAATCTTCTGATTGCGAGCGGATGATAAAAACCGTGTTGGAAAAACTGGGAAAACCAGACATTTTCGTGAATAATGCAGGCATTGAGTTTAATGATTTAGGAAATTTAATAACAATGCCCGAATCGAATCTCAGACACATTCTTGATGTCAATCTCTACGGATATATTAATTGTGCAAGAAGTATCGTTCCCCACATGCCGGACGGAGGAAAAATTGTCAGCGTAAGTTCTATTCAGGGGTTGGCAGCTCATCTTCCTGGAACAAGCTATCAAGCCTCTAAGTCGGCTATCATCGGTGTTACTCGAGCGTTGGCAATCGAGCTTGCATCTCGGAATATCAATGTGAACGTTGTAGCACCTGGAGCGATTGCCACCGAAGGCATGGGTGCGGTAAGATCTGAAGAATCCAATATTATCGATCGCTATCGCCGAAGAATTCCTAAGGGCAGAAGGGGTTCGCCGGAAGAGGTTGCAGGTCCAATTCTTTTTCTCTGCTCGGATATGGCAAATTATATTACCGGAGCTACGCTTGTAGTTGATGGAGGGTATCTTATAAATATTACTCCTGATACTGGTGAGCCAGTTAGGATTTTTTCCGATGACCCCGACCGCTAATAATTTTCATAGAGCAAAAATTTAAGAGATGGTTTCTTTTGATCCCGTCTCTTTTATTTTATAAAACTAAAATCTCTTAATTCTTCCCTTATCTTCTTCCAATCCAAAGTTCTAAACGTGTCCAGCAGGGGGAGCAAATAGTTGACAATATCACAGAAATGTGGTATTGTTTTGTTAGCGCAAAAATAATTTAATGGAGGTGAAGTATGTCTGACAAGGAAAAGATTCTTGCTGAGTGTCAAGGGACTTTAGCAAAGGACAGAGCGGTGGGCACCGGAATCGGTGTGTTCGGCCAAGTAATCAAAGACGGGAATCCGCTTCTTAGAAGGAGGTTAGAAAAGGATTCGCTCTACCAACAGGATCTCTCTGGTAAATGGGAGATGACAGGCGGAGGAGCTGAGATCCAACATTTCGCAAGCGTTGCTTCAGCCGAAGAACTGGTAAAGAAATACCAGGGATCTATCTTCAACACGATAGCACAAGAATTGCGGGAGGAAAGTGGTTTAGAACTTCTCGATCTTCCGGGACCCCTTCTGATGGCACCTGCTTGGTTATGGCGTCCTTATACGGACAAGGAGACCAAAGAGGAACGCATCACGATTGATCTCGCATTCTCTATCCCGATTCCCTGGAGCACTGCAATTCAGGAAACCCAGGTATTTAGAGAGAAGTTGGAAAAAGGAGAAGTTATGTTCGTCCCCAGAGACAAACTGAGCGAGATAGAGATAGTTGGTCCCAGAATGCGTTTCCTCATTGAGCAAGCACTCCGGCTCTACGACATCCTTTACTAATGTTCCCAGAAATTGGGAATCAAAGTGCCCGTGCTGTGGATAGCAGTCCGGGCACTATTTTTATACCCCAAAAAAATAGTCAAAAAATATCTATTTCTATAAAAAATGCTTGAATACACTCTTTAAATAGCAACCATTTTGGGAATGTATTCTTTAAAATAAACTCTAATAATTTCTAATTCTTCCCTTATTCTTATCCAATCTAAGGTTCTGAACGTGTCCAATAGGGGGAGCCGACAATTTCCGCCTATTTATTTGGGCGGTTTTTTGGTAGAATGAAAATATGCATTATAAATGTTCAATTAATGATAAAAAATTTATAGATGAACTTAATAAGAATACGAGGGGTTATTTGTGTGGCGCCTTTGAAAAAGCTCCAATATATTCAGAAAAGATAGAAATCGCATTTATGAATTCGGATGAACTAAAAAGACATATTAATGAAAAACATCACCACGACATAATTGATGAATTCTGTATAGTGGTTAAGGGTTCCATGGAACAAGAAGTGGACAATGTTTCATTAAAACTAAAAGAAGGCGATTGTGTTTTTATTAAAGCAAAATCAATTACACGAGTAATAGACGTTGACCGTGGGACCCTCTTAATGGTTGTGAAGGGGCCTTCTATACCCTCTGATAAAATAAGGGATTAATCATAAACAGGTTCTAATATCGTCCAGTCGGGGGAGCCCCGATTTCCCGCCGCTTTCTCAAGAAGGCGGTTTTTGGTAGGTGTCTATTATTGACAAATCTATAATTTATGTGTTATAATGCTGATAGGACACAAAAGGAGGTGAAACTATGAAAGGTTTCGGTATCGCAGGTATTATTTTCTGTCTAGCAGGGTTGCTATGTATAATCTTAGGAATCATCTTTACTCGAAATGGTGGTTCGAATATTCCATACATCCCTATCACGATGGCACTCAGCTGTATAGGAGTGGTGTTCCTCATTTTGCGATGGTATTCGATAGGGAAACGGAGACAGAAATAATTCTCTGGGAATAATCAACCATCCTAAGAAGGAAGTTCCGCAAGGTGCTTCCTCCTTCTTTTTTTATTTCAAACAGGTTCTAACATCGTCCAGTCGGGGGAGCCGCCCCGCCGCTTTCTCAAGAAGGCGGTTTTTTGGTAAAATAAGGTAAAGGCCGTCTGTTAAATAAAATTAATAAAAAAATGAGTTATTATCTTGAGGTTTTAAAAAAATACGCTGTATTTAGTGGACGTGCGAGAAGAAAAGAATATTGGATGTTTATTCTTTGCAATTCCGTAATTGGTTTCGTGATTGGTTTACTTACCCTATTCATAAAAGCACTCTTTTTTCTCCCATATCTCTATGGGCTAGCTGTTTTAATTCCTAGTATTGCCGTAATGGTACGAAGGCTGCACGATACTAATCGCAGCGGATGGTGGTGGCTTATTAACTTTATTCCTATCATAGGTGGCATTATTTTAATTGTTTTTCTTGCCCAAGGCAGTCAACCTGGAGAAAACCAATATGGGCCTAACCCAAAAGAAATAGAAGTAAGCTAGAACTATAATAAGTGTTCAAAAGAAGATTTATTTAGGACAAGAAATCAGCTATTATTAGCTGGTTTTTTGTTTAGCAACAGATTCTAACGTCGTCCAGTCGGGGGAGCAGACCTAGATGGGTATGCCGTTAGGGTGACTGAGAGGCTTTGTTTTTGAAATCGTCCTTTGCGTGATTTTTAGCAGGACTTGATTTTTTAAGATAATTAATGTAAGATAAAAGTAGTTGAGAGTTCGGATCTACAAATAGGCATATTTACCATCCCAGAAAAGATTATCAATCAATACTATTTGCAACTCACAGCGACCGAGAGTTACTTTTTATTTATAAAATATGATTCCAAGATTCAAAAAAGTCCGTAAGATTATAAGCCCGCACCTAAATAAAAAGCAGTTTTTAGAAGAACACAATAAGTTATCTCCTTCAAATTTACAGGCTACGACAGCTTTGCTTTCCCGTTTCAGAATAGAGAAAGCCTTGCTTCTCAAAGACGATAACTGGTCTATAGATAAGCTGCGGAGACCATTTATTTTATGGCTTACTTCTCTCTCAAAGGAAAAAGAAAATATTAAGGAGAAGGAATCATGAAAAACTCACATAACCCGAATAAATATAGAAACAGGACAAGACATCGTAGGTTTTTAAAAAAACACAGGAATAAAAAATAATCCCTTGGCTTTTTAGCGACGGCAAGTTATTATGATAAGGTAAGTTTCTGTTAATTTTCTTTTCCTTACGTAATTTATTAATCATGTAAGCTTTGAAAGAAAATAAAAACAGCGGTCGGCTTACTAATTAATATTAATAAATTATTAAGGAACGAACATGGCAAAAAAATTATTTGTTGGTGGATTATCTTACGAAACCACCGAAGCAACTCTAAAAGAGAATTTTTCTAGGGCCGGAGCCGTTGAATCGGCGACTGTGATTATTGATAAAATGTCCGGTCGTTCAAAAGGATTTGGTTTTGTTGAAATGTCTTCAGAAGAAGAAGTTCAAAAAGCCATTGAAATGTTCAACGGAAAAGAGATTGACGGAAAAAACGTCACAGTAAATGAAGCCAGACCTATGGAATCTCGTCCCCGAAGAGGCGGATTTGACCGCGGAAATCGAGGATTCGATAGAAACCGAAGAGATCGCTGGTAAGAAATTTGAAAAAATCCCCGAAAGGGGATTCTTTCATTTTTGCTTGAAATTTACCATCATTACTTTCAGATATTTTTGACTGTTGTTATATTTTTGAGACAGCCCAGACCGAGACGCGTGGTTGTATCATTCTCCAAAAGACCGAAATCTCCTCTTATTAGACAGGTTCAAGACCGACTTGGGGAGCCGATTCGGCGGCCGTCTCGAAAATTAGACGGCTTTTATTTTGTTGCAGTAGAAAAGAAAAAGGGTTATAATTGAATAATTAATATGGTGAGAAAATATAAAAAAATAAAATTTCCTTCGGAATTACGCTTTGATCTAACCAGCAAGGACTGGGTGGTCATTGCTACAGGCAGAGCCAAGAGGCCAAAAACATTCAGAAGAGAAAAAAGAATTGAAATAAAAATTCCGAAAAGCAAATGTCCTTTTTGCAATATTGAAGCGCAAAAAAAACCGGTCTTAATTTATTGCCATGGCAAAAAAATTCCTTTGCAGCAGAGAATTCCCAAAAATTGGACGACCATTGTTGTTCCTAATAGATTTCCAGCTTTCTTGCCCCATCCAAACTGGGATAAAAGAGTTGAAGGTAATTTGTATCAAACGATGAATGCTGTTGGTTTTTGTGAATTAGTTATTACCAGAGATCATGAAAAATCGTTGGCTTTATTGCCAATTGAAAACATAAAGGAGGTCATTGACAGTTATAAAGAAAGATATTTGGCTCTAATGAAAAAACCCTTTGTTAATTATGTTTCAATTTTCCACAATCAGGGAGCCGAAGCCGGTGCCTCTCAGCCTCATCCGCATTCTCAAATTATCACTTCTCCTTTGTTTGATATTGACCTACGAAGAGCCCTTAACAATTCGCAAAAGTATTTTAAACAAAACAAAAAATGTGTTAATTGCCAGATGAGTAATTGGGAGAGAAAGGTTAAAGAAAGAGTTGTTTTTGAAAATAGAGATTTTTTAGCCGTTTGTCCTTTTGCTTCTAAAGTGGCCTTTGAAGTTATTATTTCGCCCAAAAAACATCTTCCTAATTTTGAAAGGATAACCGAAGAGGGGGAGGGGCAATTAGCCGAAGTCTTCAAAGTCGTTCTCGGCAAACTCTATAAAGCACTCAATAATCCTTCTTATAATTTTTATTTAAAGACGGCTCCTTGCGACGGAGGAAATTATCCCTTTTATCACTGGCATTTTACAATTTTACCCAAAACCGGTACCTGGGCCGGTTTTGAATTGGGAGCGCGAATGGAAATTTCAACCATAGAGCCTGAGAAAGCCGCCGAATACCTAAGAAGTCAAAAATTATGAAAGCTTTAATTGTTGCTAATTGGAAAATGAACCCCCAAACCTTAACTGAAGCTAAAAAGCTTTTTAATTCAATAAAAAAAGGGATTAAAAAAATTAAAAAGGTTGAGTTAGTTATTTGCGCCCCGTTTGTTTTTTTGCCGGCCCTAAAAGTGAAAGGAGCTCAAGATTGCTTCTGGGAAGAGAGAGGAGCATATACAGGTGAGATTTCACTAAAGATGTTAAAAGACCTGGGAACAGAATATGTAATTATTGGGCATTCGGAAAGAAGAAGATACCAAAAAGAGACCGACGAGATGATAAATAAAAAGATAAAAGCAGTGATATCTGAAGGATTAAAGCCAATTCTATGTATTGATAAGATTTCTCAAATAGAAAAAGATTTAAAGGGAATTTCTCCAAAAGAATTTAAAAGTTTAGTTATCGCTTACGAGCCTCTCTTTGCTGTTGGTAGTGGGCGGCCTTGTCCTCCAGAGAGAGCAGAGAGAATGAGGATTTTAATTCAGAAGAAAATGAAGAAAAGAATCAGGATAATATATGGTGGTAGCGTTGATTCGCAAAATGCCCAGATTTATATTGAAAAGGCTGGATTTCAAGGGCTTTTACCGGGCGGTGCCTCTTTAAAAGCCAAAGAATTTATTAAAATAGCTAGAAACGTTAGTCAGTCTTGATTTTTGCTCTTCTTTTGCTAAGATAAAATAGTTAAATTATGACTAATTTTTTTGAAGCCCGTCCAAATTTTGGTGAACAGGACTTGATCGGGCAGGGAAATTTTTATAATCCCACCCAGGGAGACTTGAAGGCTAACCAAGTGATTGATCAGATTTTAGCTTATATAAACGAAAAACCAGAGAGATTTTACGATATTATTGTTGGCTGTGACTCTTCTTCCGGAGAAGAACCTCATTTCCCAGTGGCGGTGGTTGTTTTAAGAGTTGGGGAAGGGGGAAGATTCTTTCTTAAAAAAATTGGCTACAAAAACCGAAAATTTTATAATTGGAAAACCAGAATCTTGGAAGAAGTTTTTTTATCTTGCAATTTGGCTTTGTATCTAAGAAAGAGCTTTGAAAAAAGAATCAAGGAATTATTAAATTCCTCTCATTATCAATTCCGTTATATTCATGCCGATATCGGAGAAAACGGCAAAACCAAAGATATGATTAAGGAAGTGACCGGTTTAATTAGGGGAAATGGTTTTGAGCCTAAAATAAAGCCTGAATCTTTTGTCGCTTCCACCGTAGCCGACCGCTACTCTTAAACCAAGCTTCTATTCTTGTTATATTATATGTGGAAGCGAAGGTCAAAAAGAGGATGCAGTCATCTTTGAGTGGGCAAAATTCAAAGTCTAAAATGCAAAAATCAAAATTGTTGATATGACTTCCAATGAGCTGCGTCAGCGGTTTTTAGATTTTTTTAAGAAAAGGGGGCACCAAATAGTGCCCTCAAGTTCGCTTATACCTACTGATCCTTCGGTTCTTTTTACGACGGCCGGCATGCAGCAGTTTAAACGGTATTTTTTGGGCGAAAAATCGCCCTATGGCAATAAAGTAGCGTCTTGTCAGAAATGTTTCAGGACCAACGATATTGACGAGGTTGGAGACAACGTTCATCATACTTTTTTCGAGATGCTAGGAAACTGGTCTTTTGGCGATTACTTCAAGGAAGAAGCGATAGATTACGCCTTAGAATTTTTAGAGAAAGAGTGTGGTTTACAGAAAGAAAAACTATGGGTAACAATTTTTAAGGGTGAAAGCGATATTCCGAGAGATGAGGAGGTCTACCGAATTTGGCATAAAAAAGGCATAAAAAAAGAAAAAATCTTTGAATTCGGATTAAAAGAAAATTTTTGGGGGCCGGTTTCGGCAGTCGGTCCTTGTGGTCCTTGTTCAGAGATTCATTATGAAAAGTGGCCAGAACCTTGTCGGAAAAGAAAATTATGCGGGCCGAATTGCGAATGTGGCAGGTTCGTAGAAATCTGGAATTTAGTTTTTATGACTTATAATAAGGATGAAAAAGGGGAATACAAACCTCTTGTTCAAAAAAATGTTGATACAGGGATAGGGTTCGAGAGATTAGCATCTGTAATCCAAGAAAAAGGATCTAACTACGAAACCGATCTTTTCTATCCAATTATCGAAGAAATCGTTAAAAATTCTCCCGTTTCATATGATTCAAACCTCCGCTATCGCAGAATCATCGCCGACCACATCAAGGGTACAGTTTTCTTAGCCTCTGAAGGTATTTTGCCTTCTAACGTTGAAAGAGGCTATATTTTACGAAGGATTTTAAGAAGAGCAATCAGGTATGGAAAATTACTAAACCTGCCGAGAAACTTTCTGATTCCCTTAGCTCGGAAAACGATTAAAATTTATCAGGATGTCTATTCGGAAGTGGAATCGAAAGAGGCGGATATTTTAACTGTAATTCAAAACGAGGAAGAAAAATTTGAGAAAACCCTGTCTGAAGGATTGAAACAGTTTGAAAAAGTTTCCGCCAGAGGAGATATTAAAGGAGAGGACGCTTTTCATCTTTTTGATACTTATGGTTTTCCCTTGGAACTGACGATCGAACTGGCCCAAGAAAGAAATTTAAAGGTGGATAAGAAAGAGTTTGAGAACGCACTTGAAAAACACCGGCAGATTTCGAGAGCGGGTGTTGAAAAAAAATTTGGTGGAATCGGCGAGGAAGTTACTTATCAAGCCACAAGATTACATACCGCCACTCATTTACTACATTTTGCTTTAAGGGAAGTTTTGGGAAAACATGTCAAACAAATGGGTTCAGATATTACTTCTGAGCGGCTGAGATTTGATTTCTCCCACTTCCAGAAGATGACGGAAGAAAAGATTAAAAAAGTAGAAAGTTTGGTTAATCAAAAGATTAAAGAAGATTTGGAAATAAGAAAAGAAGAGATGGGCTATGAAGAAGCAGTGAGAACAGGAGCTCTAGCCTTCTTTAAAGAAAAATATTCAGAAATCGTTACTGTTTATTCGGTTGCTGAGCCCGAGCAGAGCGAGGGCGAGGCGGGAAATGAGGTGAGCCAAGGGCGAACCTCAGCGACCGAAGTTTTTTCAAAAGAGGTTTGCGGCGGTCCACATGTCAAAAGGACGTCTGAACTGGGTAATTTCAAAATTATAAAAGAAGAAAGCTGTGGCTCAGGGACTAGACGGATAAGGGCAGTTTTAAAATAAAAATAAATTTGGTATAATTTACCTAATGGCTAAAAGAGTAGTTGATATTTCACCTCCTAGAAAATTGGAGAAAAAGAAAATTGAAAGGTTTTTTCCAGAAAAGAAACCGGAATTTAAAATTTCTCCTTCCAGGAACAGGTTGGGAAAAAAGTTGATTTTAGTTCCTTTAGTTTTGATAATTGCCGGCATTACAGCTTACTTTAGTTTATCACGGGCAGAGATTGAGATCTGGCCCGAGATAGAGATTAAGAGCTTTGAGACAAGATTAACGGTTGATAAGAGCGTTGAAAATATTAATTTATCAGCTAGTTTAATACCCGGCGCTGTTCTTGAAGAGTCAGGAACTTTCCCACAGGAATTTAATTCATCAGGGGAAAAATCAGTAGAAAAAAAGGCCGAAGGAGTAATCAGGGTCTTTAACGATTATCAAAATGATCAGATTTTAATTGCCCAAACCCGATTCCAGGCGCCCTTAGAAAAATTTAAGCCTTCCTTAGAAAAAGATGAAGAACCTTGGTTTCGAACAATCGAAAGAGTTGTTGTTCCGGCCAAAGGCCATATAGACGTAAAAGTAGTAGCCGATGCTCCAGGGGAAAAATACAATATTGAGCCTTCAACTTTTTCTGTTCCCGGTTTAGCTGGTACTTCTCAATATACTCTTGTTTATGGCAAGTCTTCTGGGGCAATGAGTGGGGGGTTTAAAGAAGAGGTTTTCGAGGTTACCCAAGAAGACCTAGAAGAAGCTGAAAAAATATTAACAGAAAGAGCAACAAAGGAGGTAAAAGGCGCCTTGAAAAGTAAAATCCCAGCCGGATTTATCACCCTTGAAGAAGGTTTTCAAACAGAAATTTTGGAAACATTTTCTTTGGCTCAATCCGGAGCAGAATTAGAAAAATTCATTTTCCAAGTAAAGGCTAAAACGCAGACGATATCTTTTAAGAAGGAAGATTTGGAAAAATTTTCCAAGGACTTTATTACTGCTGAAATTCCCGCTGATAAAAATTTTGACCAAGAAACCTTAAAGATAGAATATTCTCCAGAAGCTATTGATCTTGAAGGGGGAAAAGTCACGCTTTCTCTTAAGTTGAAAGCTAAAATTTATTCAGCTATTGATGAAACTTCTCTAAAGCAGGTGCTGGCCGGAAAATCATTAACCGAAACTCAATTTTTTCTTCAAAACCAGCCCGAAGTCACACGGGCTCAAGTAGAGCTTTGGCCATTTTGGGTAAAACAGGTTCCCGAAAATTTGGATAAAATCAAGATAAAAATTGCCGTTGATCCCTCACCAATCTCGGAATAGATATGGCATTATTCTATTCTGGAAGCAGATTTAACTTTCGCCTCGTTGTAGATAGTCCTACCACTTTCTTTAAAAAGGATTGAGGCGGGGGGTTGACTAAAATGGAAAAATTTATTAAAGTTAAGATTATTGTCGATGGTTAAAAAAATATCCAGAAAAACCGGAGTCGTCATTGAAGCTTTGCCCAGTACTAATTTTCGAGTAAAATTGGACGACGGGCAAGAGATACTTTGTCATCTTGCTGGTAAGCTCAGGATATACAGGATTAAGATTTTACCTGGCGATAGAGTCGCGGTGGAGGTAAGTCCTTATGATGAAAAAAGGGGCAGGATAGTTTATAGGGGCAAGTAACAAATAGCTAATGGCCGATGACAATGACAGATGACGAGTGACGATAAATTTCAGTCATAAGTCAGTAAGAATGAAAGTACGACCGTCTGTTAAAAAAATTTGTAAGCATTGTAAAATCGTCCGAAGGAAAGGACGAGTTTATGTGATTTGTAAGAATCCCAAGCATAAACAAAGACAAGGTTGAAACTATGCCACGTATAGCGGGTGTTAACATACCAGAAAATAAACAAATAGTTATTGCTTTAACCTATATATATGGGATTGGTTTAGTATTAAGCAAGAAGATCTTGGATGAGGCAAAAATAGCCCCCGGTCAAAAAGCTAAAGATCTAACCCCAGATGACGTTTCAAGACTTAGAGAGATTATCGAGAAAAAATACAAGATTGAAGGAGAGTTGAGAAGGGAAACGATGATGAATATTAAGAGATTAAAAGATATTGGTACCTGGAGAGGGACGCGTCATAGTAAAGGCCTACCGGTAAGGGGACAGCGGACAAAAACTAATACCCGGACTGTCAGAGGAAATATTAGAAAAACAGTGGGTTCGGGCAGAAAACCGCCTACCAACCCCACATAGTATCATGGGAAAGAAGCGTATTATTACTAAAACCGAAGAAGAGTTACTAAAAGAAAGAGAAAAGATAGAGGGTAAAACTCAGAAGGAAATTAGAGTAGCAGTTCCTCAGAAAGTTAAAGAGGGCCGAATTTATATTTCTTCTTCTTACAACAATACTATTATAACCTTGACTGACCTTCGGGGAAATGTTTTATACTGGACGACGGCGGGTAATATTGGTTTTAAGGGGACAAAAAAAGCTACCCCATTCGCTGCCTCAAAAGTGGCCGAGACCATGGTTCAGGCTGCTAAAAAAATAGGGGTTGAAAAAGTCACGGTTTTAATCAAGGGAATTGGTTCAGGCCGAGAGTCGGCTCTTCGGTCTTTAGCCGCTCGGGGCTTGGATATAATTGCAATTAAAGACATTACGCCAATACCGCATAATGGCTGTCGGCCGCCAAAAGTCCGTAGAGTCTAAAATGTTAAATTCAAAATGTAAAATTTGTCGTCGTTTGGGAATAAAACTTTTTTTGAAAGGTGAGAAGTGTTTATCGCCAAAATGCTCGATGATAAGGCGTTCTTATCCGCCGGGCCAAAAGAAAAAAAGAAGACCTACCCCTCCTTCGGATTATGGGAAGGCATTAAGGGAAAAGCAAAAACTAAGGAATTGGTATAACTTGAAGGAAAGACAGTTTAAAAACTATGTCAAGAAGATTCTTAAAAGACGAGGTAGGGTAGAGGATGCTTCAAGTTTGTTGATAAAAACTTTAGAGAGCCGCTTAGATAACATTGTTTTTCGATTGGGTTTCGCTACTTCCCGAGGTCAAGCCCAACAATTAGTATCTTACGGCCACTTTTCAGTCAATGGTAAATCAATTAATACACCTTCTTATTTAGTGAAGAAAGGAGACGCTATCTCGATAAAGGAACAAAAAGTTAAAAAAGCTATTTTTCAAAATCTTAAAAATTCGTTAAAGAAACATAAACCTCCCAGTTGGTTAGAACTGGATATTGATAAGTTAGGGGGAAAAGTCATAGGAGAGCCGAACCCTGAGGAAGTTTCCCCGCCGGTGGAAATATCGGCCATATTTGAGTATTATTCGCGATAATAAAAGCGGATAGATGCGGATGACAACGCGGAAAGATACGGGAAAACCAGTATTAATCCACGTAGCTATCTGCGCAAACCTGCTTTTACAAATTATGATTCCGTTGCCTATCAAACCAAAGCTTATTAAAGAAGAAAAAAATAAAGCTGTTTTTGAAATAGAAGCCTTGTATCCCGGTTACGGAGTAACCATTGGGAATTCTCTTCGCCGAGTTTTGCTTTCTTCTCTTGCTGGAGCAGCGGTTACTCAAATGAAGATCAAAAATGTTCCCCATGAATTTTCAACCATTCCCGGAGTTTTGGAAGATGTTATCCAGATTATGTTAAACCTGAAACAGTTAAGATTTAAAGCTTATACCGCAGAACCTCAGAAAGCTACCTTAAAAGTTAAGGGCGAGAAAAAAATTAAAGGTTCTGATTTCGAAATTCCGGCTCAATTAGAATTGGTGAATAAAGATTGTCCCATTGCTACTCTTACCGACAAGAAGGCAGAACTGGAAATAGAAATTCAGGTTGAGAAAGGGATAGGATATTCTCCGCGGGAAGTCAGAAAAAAGGAAAAATTAGAAATTGGAACCATTCCTCTTGATGCTATCTTTACTTCTGTAAGACGAATAGCTTTCCGGGTTGAAAATATGAGAGTGGGCGAAAGGACCGACTTTGACAGGCTGTTTTTAGAACTTGAGACCGATGGAACCATTCTGCCGGAGGATGCATTTTATCAAGCCTCGGAAATTTTGGTAAAACACTTTAGTTTATTTGCCGAAACCTTTAAAAAAGAAGAAGTAGTTTTGCCAGAGGAAGTTTCGGCGAAGAAACGAAAAAGTCCCGTAAAAAAACATGCGAAAAAGGAAAAAAGGAAGAAAACTAAGTAGAAAAAAAGACCAAAGGAAAGCGCTTTTGAAATCCCTAGCCAACTCCCTTTTGTTAAAAGAAAAGATTGAAACCACTGAGGCCAAGTCTAAAGAAGTTTCTCGTTTTGTAGAAAGGCAGATTAGCCGAGCTAGAACCGGCGATTTAAAATCACGCAGGCTTCTGTCTAATTTTTTTTCTCCTCAAACAGTTAAAAAATTAGTTGACGAAATCGGTCCAAGATATAAAGAAAGAAAAGGGGGATATACCAGGATTGCTAAGTTAGGACGAAGAAAATCAGACGGAGCGAGGATGGCCATAATAGAGCTGGTAAAATAATTTATAATTTTTAGCTTCAATTTTAAATGATAACAAGAAAAACCCACCTAATTGATGCCACTGATAAAGTGCTTGGAAGGTTGGCGTCAGAAGTCGCTGTTTTGTTACGCGGCAAACATAAGCCGGACTTCGCACCCTATAAAGATATAGGCGATTTTGTGATTATTAAAAATGTCAAAAATTTGAAAATTACCGGGAAAAAGATGGAGCAAAAAGAATATTTTCGCCACTCAGGTTTTTTAGGAGGAGTAAGGCTTATTCCTTTAAAAAAACTTTTTAAGGAAGATCCGGCCGAAGTTTTCAAAAAAGCCGTTTATGGAATGCTCTCAAAAAATAAATTACGCGCGAAAATGATTAAAAGATTAAAAATAACCAACGCTCGCTGAAAACCTTGTTTTCATCTTGCCCCTCGCTTCTTAAAGAAACTCGGGGAATAATTATGCCCAAAACAAAAAAAATAGAAAAAAAAGAAAAACCTTTAAAGGAGAGAAAATCCCTGGCCGGACAGGCGAAGAAAAAAATAAAAAAACCAGCCGTTAAAAAAGCGATTGAGAAGCCGATTTTGGCGGCAAAACCTAAGCTGGAAAAATATTATGAAGCCGAAGGCAGAAGAAAAACGGCTGTAGCCAGGATTCGACTTTTTACTTCAAAGACAAGCGCCCAAGAAGAGAACCTCGGACGTTCCGCGGTGCAAACATTTTTAGTTAATGAGAAATCTTTAGAGCAATATTTTCCAACTTCTGAGCTTCAACAAATTGCCCGATCTTCTCTTGAGAAAATGAAGTGTCTTGACAAGTTTAGAGTTTCAGCCCGGGTTCATGGAGGAGGTTTAAAGGCGCAGGCCGAGGCCATTAGGCACGGAATTGCCAGGGCTTTGGTTCTGTTTAACCCCGATTTCAGAAAAAGATTAAAGACGGTCGGGTTTTTGACAAGGGATCCGAGAATGAGAGAAAGAAAAAAGTTCGGCTTAAGGCGAGCCAGAAGAGCGCCCCAATGGTCAAAACGCTAAACTATACTTATATACTTAATGAATTTTTAATTCATTTCGATGCTTAAGGAACTTATTGATAAATTTTATATGGACAGGCAGAGAGACAAGGAGCAGCATCACTTTTATATTACTGATGCCGGCAAGTGTACCCGGGCAACTTTTTTTAAGTTTAAAAACGTTCCTCGGGAAAAAATGGACGCGAGAGTTTTAAGAATGTTTGACCACGGAGATTATATGCAGATGCAGATTCTCAGCACTCTATTAAGCCTGGGAATAGTCAGGGCTTCCGAGATTAATATTCCTCCCCAAGAACTGATTTCCGGCAGAGCCGACGCCATTATCACCTTGGGTAACGAGCTTTATGTGATTGACTTTAAAAGCATGAACAGTATGATTTTTAAAAATTTGAGCGCTGCCAAGGAAGAAAATATTAACCAAATTCAGCTTTATTTACATTTTTTTAAAATTCCCAAGGGAATTCTTCTTTACATTAATAAAGACACTCTGGAATTAAAAGAATTTATAATTAATTACAATTCTACTTTAGCTCAAGCTCTTTTGAAAGATTTAAGCGTTCTAAAGAATAAGCTTGATACAAATGTCGTTCCTCAGCGAATTCCCGATTATCCAGAAAATTGGCAATGTAAGTATTGCCAATTTAAAGAAATATGCTCAATGGCCGGTGACGGCGAGATTAATTGGGATAATTTTAAGAATAAAATAACCCCCCACCAATCTTAACAAAAAAAGTGGTATTACCACTTCCGGGAGACGAAGTCGGCTTCGCCTCTTGGAAATAACTATTACCACGGTTCTTACCGAGATTGGTGGGGGGTTAAAATAGTTTTTTCGAAGTAAATAAATTCCCGTCACTTAAAGTATAGAGTTTCTTGTTATGTCCGTTAAAATAGATTCTTCCCCCCGCGTTAAAGCTTTGAGTAGAGGCGATGTCCCAAGTTTGGATCCTATCTCGGTCGTCAATTTCTACAATTTTTAAATTATTTCCTGAGTTGAGAACTAAATAATCAGAATTCAACCAAAAAACATCACCAATTTTTTCTGAAAGCCGGACTAGAAACAATTTTTCGCCGGTTTTTTTTACCCCCTCATCTCTTAAGAATAAAATCCAGACTTCCGAGCTTGAGAAGAAAGCCAATTTTTTCTTGTCCGGAGAAATTTTTAAATCCTTTATTTTATCAAAAAAGATTTCAAATGATTTAGTCTCTTGAGAAAACCAATAAAGTGCCTGGTCCTCGGCGACCAAAAATATGAAATCTGAAAATATTTCTAAAGCATATTCGGCCTCAGGTTTTACCGGAAAGGGGGTTTCGTTTATCCTCAGGTCGTTTTTAAAAACATAGCCAGTATTATCTAAATAATAGACATCTTGGTTATATTCTCTAGATGTGAGAATATTTTCCGGAGACGGGATGACTTCTTTTTCGGCCAGTCGCGGCGGCACTTCGTCTAATTTTAGAGTGAATGTTTTTTCTTGATCTTTTTTTGCCGAGTCAGGCGAAGCCTCAGCGGTCTCAACACCTAAATAAATCTCTTTTGAGTCTTCGGAAAATTCTAAGTTTAACAAGTTAGCTCCGCTCTGGTTAATATCTGCTTCCGAAATTAAATGGCTTTTAATGTTTCTTTCCAGGTTATAGAGTTTCAAAGCCCAGTCTTCTCTACCTTCCTCTGTTTCGAGGAAGATTGTTTTCTTCTCATCGGGTGAAAACCAAAAACCTTCAACTCCCTTGTTTAAAATCACAAAGTCGATATTCTCTGGAAATAAAATAATATTTTTGATCTCGACAACCTCTTTTTCTTTAATCTCTAGATTCTTTTCCCAAGTTAGATATCCCTCTTTTTTTACTTCTATTTTATATCTTTTTGGTAATAAATTTTCAACCAATGCCGAGCCGAAAAGAAAATCAGTTTTTTTGGCCAATTTTCCATCAATATAAATTTCCACCTGTTTGGGTTCGGCCTTCAAGCCAAATCCTCCGGTTTGAGTTAATTTTATTCCGCCGACTGGCGGATTCAAGTCAAAACGGTAACCCTGAGAATACAAAATGATTAGAGGTGCTGTCAAAAAAAACAAAAATAAGCAAGCCAAAAACAAAATTGTCCTGGTTTTCTTTGACATATCTTATCTATTTTACCCTGTTAGAAATTTGAAGACAAGATCTCGCTATCTGATAAAGAAGAGTTTTGAAATTCTTGGATGGGGCATTCAGTTAACGCCGCTGGCTGAGGACATTTTTATTTACTGAAATAGGTTTGCCCCGTAGCAGTCCCGCCCCCTAATCTTGTCGCTAAAATTATTAATTCCCCTTATTTCTTAAATTATAATGAGATTAAAGTAGCTTTAGTCGCAAGCATAGGGGGCGGGGTCACTACGGGGTTTGCTAAACTCTGACATTTTGTCTATACTTAAAATATCATGAAAATAGGCATTGACCTTGGGACATGTAATTCAGTTGTCTTTACTCCTCAGAAAGGGGTGGTTTTGCAAGAACCCTCGGTGGTGGCCGTCACTTTGGCAGAAAACAAAATCTTAGCCGTAGGAGAAGCGGCTAAAGAAATGTTAGGGAGAACTCCCGATACTATCAGAATTTATCGTCCTCTCAAAGACGGAGTAATTGCCGATTTTCGAGTTACTCAAGCCATGCTTAAATATTTTCTTGATAGAGTTTTCGGCCACTGGCGAATTTTTAAACCGGAATTAATGATTGGGGTGTCGGCCGGTATTACCTCTACCGAGAAAAGAGCGGTCATTGAGGCCGGGATGAACGCCGGAGCTAAGGCTGTCTATTTAGCCAAAGAACCAATTTTAGCAGCCATCGGCGCCGGTATTCCTATCAACTCTTGTTCGGGCAATATGATTGTTGACGTTGGAGGGGGAACTTCAGAGGTAGCAGTTATATCTTTAGGTGGAATTGTTACCTGTAGTTCGCTTAGAACAGCTGGTGACAAAATAGATTTGGCCATTTCCGATTATATTAAGAAAAAACATAACTTGGCCATTGGTGAACAGACAGCTGAAGAAATAAAAATAAAAATTGCCACTGCTCTTCCGGAAAAAGAAGAAAAGAAAATTGAGATTCGAGGCCGGGATTTAATTTCAGGCTTGCCAAAAAATATTAAAATTTCGGCCAATGAGATCTGCGAAGCAATTTCTGACACCTTAGTGGAAATTATTCAGGTAATTAAGGCGGTTTTGAGAGAAACACCGCCTGAATTATCAGCCGATATCATGGACAAAGGTATGGTCTTGTCCGGCGGAGGCGCTCTTTTGAGAAACCTTCCTGAATTAATTGCTCAGTCAACCGGTGTTCCTTGCACTATGGCCGAAGATCCCTTAACTTGTGTAGCCAAGGGAACAGGAGTAGTTCTGGAAAATTTGGACATCTATAAAAAGAGTATTATGATGAAGAAATAATGGTTGTCGGGCATCAAAAGCAATGGCAATTTTTGAAGAAATCAGTTAGACTGGGTAGGTTTTCCCATGCTTATTTATTTTCTGGTCAGGATAAATTAGGAAAAAAAACAATAGCTTACGAGTTTATAAAATTGTTTTTTGGTAACAATATTATACAATCTCATCCTGATTTTATTTTTATTGAGCCGACTGAAAAGGAGATTCAAATTAAGCAAATTAGAGACTTAAACTGGAGGTTATCCCTGAAACCATTTTCCGCGCCCTTGAAGGCAGTCATTATCGACCAGGCCCATTTGATGAATGCCGAAGCTCAAAATTGTTTTTTAAAAACATTAGAGGAACCTCGAGGCGAGACATTGTTGATTTTAATTAGCGAATATCCGGAATTTCTTTTTCCGACTATCCGTTCCCGGGTGGAAATTATTAAGTTTTATCCGGTGCCAAGAAAAGAAATTGAAGATTACCTTAAAGAAAAGGGGATCGATGAGAAGAAAAGCTGGCTTATATCACAAATTTCCCAGGGTAAACCGGGGGTGGTAATTGATTTTTTAAACTATCCTCAAAAACTTAAAGAAAGAGAAGCGCTGATAAATGAAATAGTCGAATTGACCAAATCTGATTTAAACTTTCGTTTCCAATACGCCAAAAAGCTTTCTAAAATGGATGATTTAAAAAAAATTTTGAATACCTGGCT
>DATKUR010000002.1:0-25308 GCA_035530555.1 Candidatus Humimicrobiaceae bacterium
TCTTAACTCGCCAATGGGGGTCATTGCCAATAAAAATATTTTTAATCCTTCGGTGAAATCCATATTTTATTATCTTAGCGCAAATTTCCAAAAAAATCAAAAGAAAATGGGCGACCTAAATGGCCGCCCATCATACCTAAACCAGAAATATCCCCAGTAACTTAGAGTACGTCGAATATTCTTTTCAGGGCGCTAATAACTACTCCAGCCCCTCCTTCCAAGAGCAATTGTTGGTGCCAGAACTGTTTGGCGACTCCGATTGAAAAATCGTCTAGTTTCATTTCAGCGAGTGAATCCCCTATAACCCATACCCAAACGCCGGGGTATGTTGTCCGGATGAGCTCAAGGTGAGCAGCTTTTTTCCCGTCCTCTTCTCCATAAATCATCTCAAACCAACATTTTCCGAGACCATTTCTCCTGAGCCAATCATTGATAATATCGCATTCAAGGCCAGAGGAAATCACCAGATGATAGCTCCTAGCAAGTTTCTTGACTGTCTCTATCGCTCCAGGAAAGGGCTTTGCTTTATTATATATTTCCCCTCTTCTCGCTATCATCATCTGGCAGCATTTTTCTCTTTTTTCTTTATTTTTTTCTCCCGGGAAAAGTGATTCAAGAGCTTTCTTAAATGCAGCAGCAAAGCCTTCACCTCCAAAACGGACAACTAACTCTTCTGCTTTTTTTTCAAGGTTCTTTACGGGGAAAAACTTCCCCACACATTCTATGCCAACCCTGCAGATCTCTGGGGTGGAATTTATTATCACTCCATCGCAGTCAACCATGGCAACGTCTACGGCAATGCCCATTCATTTCCTCCTTTATTATTTTTTCTCTCTTGATTTCGACATATAGCCTACATCAAAAGAGCGTCTAAGAATTGAATTTTATTAATTCCCAAACAATTTAGTTTATCAGAAATCTCCTCAGAAATCAAGAGGCGGTTTCCCTTGACAGTTATTTAAGGTTTGCTAATCTAAAATAAGAACCAAAATTATGAGAAATCAAATTAACCTCAGAACTATTGCCTGTTGTGATTGTTGTACCTCTTTAAGGGAAGGGGTTGATTTGATTAGAAATTAGTTATTATAGTTATAAACCGATTGAGCCAACCTCTTCCAAAAAGAGGCTTTTTAATTTTATGAAAGAAAAAAATGTCTTAGAAACAATTGGCAACACGCCCCTAATTAAAATTGGAAGAATTTATGCCAAACTGGAAACAACCAACCCCTCAGGTTCTATTAAAGACAGAATGGCAAAATATATGATTGAAAGAGCTGAAGAGAGAGGAGAATTAAGGGCAAATTCCTACATAATCGAAGCTACTTCCGGTAATACCGGAGTAAGTTTTGCTATGATTTCAGCGATTAAAAAATATAAATTTATAGCCGTAATGCCAGAGAGTATTAGTAAAGAAAAAAGGAAGTTAATAAAAATTTTTGGAGCAAAAATTGTTTTAACCCCGGAAAAAAAAGGCTTAGAGGGAGCAATTAGAAAAACTGAGGAATTATCAAGGAAATATAGAAAAGTTTGGCTGCCCAAGCAATTTGAAAATCCTGATAATATTGAAGCCCACCGAAAAGGTTTAGGCCAGGAGATTTTAAAAGAAGTTCCGAGAATTGATGCTTTTGTGGCTGGATTTGGAACCGGAGGAACTCTAACTGGGGTAGCTAAAGCTCTAAAATCTAAATTTTCAAAAGTAAAAATAATTGGAGTAGAGGCAGCCGAATCGCTACATCAAATTGAAGGAATTTCAGACGGAATCATCCCGAAGAATTTAGATTTTAATTTGATTGATGAAGTGATTGAGATTAAAAGTAAAGATGCTATCTTAATGGCCAGGCAGTTAATTAAGAAATATAGTTTATTGATCGGGATTTCCTCGGGAGCAAATGTCTTAGCTGCCTTGAAACTAAGTAAAAAATATAAAAACGTTGTGACGGTTTTACCAGACCGAGCTGAAAGATATTTAGATTTATGGTAGAATTAAAAAAACTATGCTTAGACTCTACAATACTTTATCTCGGAAGAAAGATATTTTCAAACCTTTAAAAGATAGAAAAGCGGGGCTTTATACTTGCGGGCCCACAGTCTACTGGTTTGCCCACATTGGAAACTTGAGAACTTTTACTTTTGAAGACATTTTGAAGCGAGTTTTGGAATACAATGGCTATAAAGTAAAACATGTAATGAACGTTACGGATGTTGGCCACTTAACATCAGATGCCGATACCGGCGAGGACAAGATGGAAATTGGGGCAAAAAGAGAGGAAAAAACCGCCTGGCAAATCGCCGAATTTTATACAAAATCATTCAAAAAGGACTTAAAGCTTTTAAACATAAAAGAGCCGGATATCTGGGTAAAAGCGACCGAAACGATTGATGACCAAATTAACCTTATAAAAATTTTAGAGAAGAAAGGCTTCACTTACAAAATTGCTGACGGAGTTTATTTTGACACTTCAAAAGCGAAAAATTACGGCAAATTAACTGGCCAAAAGAAAAAGAAATTAAAAGCAGGAGCCAGGGTTGAAATGGTTCCGGGCAAAAAGAGTCCGGCTGACTTTGCCTTATGGAAATTCACTCCAGCGGGAGTAAAAAGGCAGATGGAGTGGGATTCACCCTGGGGCCGTGGCTTTCCCGGCTGGCATACAGAATGTGTGGTGATGGCGGCAAAATACTTGGGTATACCCCTCGATATTCATTGCGGCGGCATTGACCACATAGCGATTCATCACACTAACGAGATCGCCCAATCAGAAGCTGCTTTTGGTAAAAACTTGGCTCGCTTTTGGCTGCACGGAGAATTTTTAAAAATAGATCGCGGCCGAATGGGAAAATCGGAAGGGAATATTGTTATTTTAAAAGACTTAATCAAAAAAGGATTTAATCCCCTTGCCTATCGTTATCTCTGCCTAACTACTCACTATATGTCAAAACTTAATTTTTCTTGGCCAGCGTTAGAAAGCGCCCAAAATGCCCTAAATAAACTGTATGAAAAAATGAGGGAATTAAAATTTTCTCCGGCAAAACTGGCAGAGAATAAATCTTCAGCAAATTACCAGAAAAAGTTTTTAGATTTTATTAACGATAATTTAGATATGCCCAGGGCCCTTGCTTTAACGTGGAAAATAATAAAAGATAAAAGGTTAAATATAAAGGATAAAAGAGCTTTATTGCTTGATTTTGATAAAGTTTTAGGGCTAAATCTTGCCAAGGTTAAAAAACCGAAAGTTTCTCAGGAAATAAAGAAATTAGTTAAGTTACGAGAAAAATATCGTCGAGAGAGAACTTGGCTCAAAGCCGACGAGGTTAGAAAAAAAATAAAGCAAATGGGCTACTGGGTTGAAGATACAAAACAGGGCCCAAAAATAAAGAGAGTTGAGAATTGACTTACTTTTATGTTAAGTCTCAGCTCCCAATTTTTCCATATTGCTCTTTTAATGCCTCCATATGTTCCTGTCGATCAAACATATCTACCAAGGTTACGAGAACAGCAAGTATAGTTCCTAATTGTACACCTGATTAGTTGGCGGATCTTTTCTCCAACCTACTAGTACGGCATCGATAAATTCGGCAATATAAGGGTTTTCCTTACAAATTCTCTGAGAAGTATTCATTAGAAAATCAAATCCTTCGTCTTCTGTAGTTTCTATTCTTCTCAATGCTTCTATAACGATCTCTTTGGCGGGCGACCTTCATTTTTTACTCCCTCCTCTTTTTTTAAATTGCTATTATTTTGGATATTTCAGCCAATTTAGGATTTTTTTATCATATAACCTGTTAAGAATTTTGTTAAAAGATTTCTCCAACTCCAAGGGGAAATTTTTTCTTTGTTTCCTCCTTTCTTTTAAACAAATTTGATAAAAGTCTAAAATTTGATCAGCTATTTTTTCCCAGGAGTATTTTTTAGCTTCTTCAATCCCCCACTGGCCCATTTCTTTTCTTAGCCTTGGATTTTTAATTAAAATTTCTAATTTTTTGGCTAGAGCCTTATAATCTTTGGGTTTAACTAAAAATCTCGCGCCTTTAGTGTCCCCCAAAACCCCTTTATAGCCTTCGTTAGCGAAAGCCACTACTGGCTTTCCGCAAGCCATGGCTTCCACTAAAACCAAACCGAAGCTTTCGCCAAAAATTGCCGGGCTGCAAAAAATATCACAGCTTTTATAGAAAGAAGCTACTTTATCTTCCGGTACTTTTCCTTCAAAAATAATATTTTTTAATTTATTTTCTTTGACCCACTTTTCTAAATAACTTTTTAAAGATCCTTCACCAGCAACAATCAGCCTTAGGGGCGAAGAGGACTCCGCCCTCTTCTTCCCCCTCGCTTCCACAACAGATGGAAGTTCGGTATTTAAAAAAGTTTTCTCTAAAATTTTATAAGCCCTTAAAAGATAAATCAAACCTTTTCTTTCTTCAATTCTTCCAAGAAATAGAATATTAATCTTTTCGTCGGAGAATTTTTTCAGACCAGAGACTCTTGGATTAAATTCATCTAAATCTATCCCGTTCGGGATGACTGTTTTAGGCCCTTTAAAACCTTCAGAGCCCTTAAGAGTCAGGGAGGCCACCCCGATTAATCCGTCTACCTTCCACTGGATGATTCTTTTACAAAGATATAAAAAGCCCGACCTCTTCAAAAATTTACTTTTCTCAATATTGGCATGAATGGTTACAATATTTAACAATTCTGACCTTTCTAAGATTTGAAAGGCCGAGGGAGGAGTAAAATTATGAAAGTGTAAAATATCGAATTTTTCTTTTTTTAAAACGTTTTCAATAGCCAAAGGGTTAAAGTTTATAACCAGGTCCGTTTCGGTCCCACCGACCACTACCGGGAAAGAGGTTCCCAGTAAAATAACATCTTTTCCGTAATTTTCATGCCTTTTTCTGCGAGGGACGATAATTTTGACTTCGACTCCTCTCTTTCTGAATTCTTTAGCCAACCCTAAAATATGCCTTTTTACGCCGCCGGGCTGGTAAAAACTGTGGAAAGAAATAAGAGCTATCTTCATATTATATTTAAAAATCGATAATTAATGATCGTGAATTTAAGCCTTGCCAAGCTAATATGATTTTGTTATATTATACGCGATGACTAATAATTCTTCAAATACCCGAGCGTCGGCGAGAGGTGGAGAAGAGGGTTTATCCTCTTCGACCTCCGGATTACCAGAACAATTACCTCCTCAGAGCATAGAAGCTGAAAAATCGCTTTTGGGTTGTTTGATGTTAGATAAAAACGCCATTATCAAAGTGGCTGATTTTTTGAAATCGAAAGACTTTTATCGGAGAATTCATCAGGAAATTTACCAAGCTTGTCAGGAACTTTTTGAAAAAGGAGAGCCAATCGACTTGCTAAGCGTTGCCAATCGTCTTAGAGAAAAAAAATTACTTGATGAAATTGGTGGGAACAGCTATTTAACCGAATTAATGAATTCAGTTCCTACCTCCGCGCACGTTTTAAATTATGGCAAAATTGTTCAACGCAAAAGAATCCTCCGCGACTTAATTGATGCTAGTCACGAAATCAACCTCTTGGGTTATCAAGAACAAGAAGACGTAGATAGCTTGCTTGATCAGGCGGAAAAAAGAATCTTCGGCATTGCTCAAAAAAGTCTAACCCAAAATTTCATTCAAGTTAAAGATACCTTAGAAGAAGCCTTTGAGAGAATTGATAAATTGTCTAAGCACGAAACTGGTTTTCGTGGTTTACCGACTGGCTTCACCGACTTAGATAATATGTTAGCGGGTCTCCAGAAATCAGACTTGATAATTTTGGCCTCGCGACCCTCCTTAGGAAAGTCCAGCTTAGCTTTGAATTTCGCTATTAACATTGCTATCAATGAAAAAACACCGGTCGGGATATTTTCTTTAGAAATGTCCCGAGATCAGATAGTTGACAGATTAATCTCTTCTCTTTCCGGAGTGGATCTATGGAAGCTAAGAACCGGTCGGCTTTCAAGCGAAGGAGAAGAGAATGATTTTGCGAATATTCAAAATGCTTTAGGGGTGCTATCCGAGGCCCAGGTTTATATTGATGACGCCTCTTCACCCACTGTTTTACAAATGAAAGCGATGTGCCGAAGGCTACAGGCCGAAAGAGGTCTGGGACTGGTAGTAATTGATTATTTACAGTTAATGCAACCCTTAAACCCAAATATTAGTATGGTTCAGCAGGTTTCAGAGAACTCAAGGGACTTAAAAGCCCTGGCCAGAGAGCTCAATATCCCGGTTTTAGCACTTTCTCAATTATCCAGGGCGGTGGAGCAAAGATCTCCCCAAATCCCTAGATTAGCCGACCTTCGCGAATCAGGATCGATTGAGCAGGACTCAGATGTAGTTTTATTTATTTACCGTGAAGATCGGGTCCGACCGGAAAGTCAAAGAAAAGGGGTTGCCGATATCATTATCGCCAAACACCGCAACGGCCCGGTGGGAAGAGTAGAATTATTTTTCGACGAAAGAAGAGTAACCTTTAGAAACCTGGAAAAAGGATATAGCGAGGAATAAATTTCCAATGTACTCTCCAACAATACAAAAACTTATTGATTTATTCTCTAAGTTCCCCACTGTCGGACCAAGGACGGCTGCCCGACTTGTTTTTTATTTAATGCACAAACCCAAAGAAGAGATTGAAGAACTGATAACCTCAATTTCTAATTTAAAAAAAAATATTAAAATTTGTCCGCTTTGTTTAAATCCCTATGAAGGCGAAACCGAACTCTGTTCAATTTGCTCTGATTCTCGGCGCGACAGATCACTGCTTTGTATCGTTAGCAACGAAACGGATTTAGCGGTTATTGAAAAGACTAAAAGATATCAAGGTCTTTATTTTATTTTAGGCGGAACGGTTTCTCGGCTTAAAAAAGCTGATATAGAAAAGTTGAAAGTTAAAGAACTGGAAAAACATATAAGCAATAATCGAGAAATCAAAGAAATTATTTTAGCCCTGAATCCGACAACCGAAGGCGAAGCCACTACCCTATACTTAGAAAGATTAATAAAAAACTTGCCCGCCTTTAAGGGACGGGTCACTCGCTTAGGTCGGGGCTTGCCGATCGGCGGAGAACTAGAATACGCCGACGAGGAAACTCTGTCTTCTGCCCTTGAATCGAGACGTTAATCGCTAGAAACTATTTTAATTATTTCTACTTCCGTAAAAAGTTGGCGATGGCCAGCTTTTTTCTTATAACGAGTCTTGGCTTTGTATTTAAAAATAATTATTTTTTTACCCTTACCCTGTCTAATAATTTTTCCGAAAACCTTCGCCCCCTTGATTAAGGGGGTTCCGATTTCTATTTTTTTATTTTTCTCCAATAACAAAACTTCGTTAAAGGCAATTTCTGAACCTTCTTTTTTATCGATTTTCTCAATTTTTATTTTTTGACCGGGTGAAACAAGGTATTGCTTCCCACCGGTTCTGATAACGGCTAACATATTACTTTAGCTTTTTTACTTCTTTAAACTCTTTTAATCTTTCGACTTTGTCGGAAAATATGGTCAGGCGTTTTTCCGAATTATCGTAAGCAGAAACAGCGTTTCTCAGATGTCCTCCCAGTTTTCGGAAATCCTGTATTAATTTTCCCGCATCTTGCTGAACCCTGTCCAGCCTTTTTAAAATTTCCTGAGTCTGTCTTGATATCTGAGTGTCTTTGAACCAGTGTTCAACCGTTCTTAGAGTCAAATAAATGGTATTGGGAGAAGTCATGACAACTTTCTTTGACATGGCATAACCTGATAGATCGAAGTCCTTACCCAGATTGTTGACTATTTCATAATAAATAGCTTCAGCTGGAATATACATTAAGGCAAACTCAACCGTGGACTCAGAAGGTATTATATACTTTGAGGCGATTTTATCAATGTGTCCCTTTATATCTTCAACGAATTTTTTCTGGAACAATTCCCTTTCTCCGCTGCCAGCCTCTATCATTTTGCTGAAGTTTTCCGAAGGGAATTTAGAGTCTATGGGCAATATCCTGCCGTTGGGAAGGGACAAGACGGCATCCACCTGTTCTCCGGACGAAAAAAGATATTGTCTTTTATAAAGTTCTTCCGGAAAATGCTGGGAAAGAATATGCTCCAAAGAAGCTTCACCCCATTGACCCCTTAATTTGGGAGCTTTAAAGATTTCCTGAAAAGTGGAAACATCTTTAACGCTTTCTTGCATTTGTTTTATTTCTTCTTTTATCTGGGTCGCTTCCTTGGTGAAAGAATAAATTTGTTCGTGCATCTGTTTTGAAACTCCATTCTGGCTGTCCCGGATTTCTTTTAGCTGGCCGATCATTAGATCGGTAATTCTTCTTTCCAGGTCTCTTATTGATTCGGATTGGTTTTTGTCAATATTTGATTTTCTCAGTAAAGAAAAAATTAGCGCACTGACGATAATAATGAAAAAAATAATTAAAGCAAAATAAAACCCGTCCATAGAGCAATAATAACACTATTTATTTGAGATTTCAACCAAATAAAGAACTAAGAGTAATAGATTACTGAGTAGATAATTCCACCCAATAAAACAAAAATTAAGGAGTAAACTAAGTAAGCTCTTTCCGGCCTGATTTTTTTGTACATCAGTAGGATTAAAATTCCGTCAACTGCCAGCATCATCCCACCGACTACACCAATTACGGCAATAAAGCTTTTAATTCCTATCAAGTAAAGAATTAAAGGCAAAAAACAGGTAATAGCCCAGGCTAAATTTTTAGAAAACTTTAAATCATACCGGAAAACTTTTTTTAAGGCTAGCCCCAGAGCGACAAAAGAAGTAAAGGTTGTTAAAAGGCCGAAAAGAAGAGCTAAAACGACTATCCCGTCGCCCAAGACATTTGTTAATCCGGACAGGGCATCTTCTGTCGTTTGAAGTCCGGTAATGCCCAGGGTTATATAAATAAAAAAAAGATAAACAAGAGCCGGAATTAAAATGGTAATAGGAATAATTTTTAAAAGCATTTTTTTTCGTTCTCCCAATATTTCTTCCGCTTCCGGAATCAAGGCCGCTCCCCATAACGAAAAAAGAATCGCCCCGTAGGGCAGAAACAAACTTGACCATTGTCCATTGCCTATTGAACATTGACCGATAAATAAATTCTCGATATTTATAAAAGACATTCCTTTAATAAATACGGCAAATAAAATAATAAGAAATAAAACCAAGCCCCAGAATTCCACTTTTTCAATAGCTTTTATACCGTAAAAAATTAGGAAAGCACCAATAACAAAATAGAAAAGAGTGTAAAAAAGATTATTTCCTCCTAGGGCCGGTAAAATTAATTCCGTTAATTTCGTTAAAAATTCTCCTCCTAAAATTAAATAAGCCAAGAGCGCTCCGAAAAGACCTAAAATTGTTGAAGTATAAGCCACAGCTTGCCCCGGCTTTCCTAAATAAATTTTGGTAAAGCCAGGAAGCCTTTTAAAGTCAGGCGTTTTTAGGGATAACTCTCCGAAAAATAAATGAATTAGAACAACTAAGCTTCCTAAAACCAGAAAATAAGCCAAAATTACCCCAAAACCAACCTTAAGAGTAATGTAAGGCAGGGCAAATAGTCCGGCCCCGATAATAGTTCCAGAAATGGTAGCTATGGCATAAATAATTTTCATAGAGTTTGCTATATTTCTAATAGCTCATCTTCAGATAATTTATACTGAGAAACCTTATGTAAGGTGGGACAACAAGCAGCATCTCCTACGTCATGAATAATCATATCAAGGGTAATTATGTCTTCCCGGATGTTAATTGAATTTATTCTTATTCTGTCTCCCAAATATTCTGAAGTAAGATGATAAGGACTACCGTTTTCATTTATCACAACAGCCAGCTCATAAAAGAGACCACTGGCTCCTCCCGCGCTGTAAATAATAACAGCTGCGTCTTCTTTTCCGTTGTTATCCAAATCACCAAAGGCAACTTTATCGCTGGCGATTCCGGCGCTGAAAATATAAGTGAAACCGTCTTCGTCAACTATTTCTTCCTCGCCGTACTGGCCATCTGTAAGACGAGCTTTTTTGTCATAAAGAGCGAAATAATACTCGGTATTCTCAAGTAATTCTAATGTTAATTTTGCGGTTTCTTCCCTATTTCTTGGGGCTTCTGGAGCTTCCGCTCCTGGTGCCTCTACTTCCTCCGCCATCCAAAAATATTGCCAAAGCAAAATTCCTCCGCCGACAAGAAAAATTACGATAGCTAAAACCCAAATTTTAGAAAAAGCTCGGGTTAACATATTAAAACCAACCGAAGAGTTTAACTATAAATAAAAAGAATATTAGCGACATTCGAACCGATAACATTGGCGGCAACGATTTCGGTTACGTCCTTAAAAACGGCGACCAAAGAAGAGGCTAACTCGGGAAAAGAAGTGCCCATAGCTACAATAGTTATGCCGACAACGAAAGGAGAAATTTTCAGGGCCAAGCCGATTTTCTCTGCGCTTTCCACAAACCAGTCAGCACCTTTTACTAAAAAAGCCAAAGAAACAATGAAAACTAAACTCCAAATAATTGATAACTCCATATTATTTTATTCTACAATATGATTAAAAATTTCTATATGTTATCACAATTCTACCAAAATTTCGATTAGAAAAAAGATAATATAAAGTCCGAGTAAAAAGAAAGCCTCTTTGATCGTAATTTTCCGGTCTGTCTTAACAAAGAAAAGGAAAAACATAGCAGCAATTATCAAAAAGATCCTGGCTATGGCAAAAGGCGAGAAATCTACTATTTGAATCGGGCATATCAAAGCAACAATCCCTAAAACCAAAGTGGCTATAATAACAACTGAGCCCATTATATTTCCTAAAATCATCCAGGTTTCAAATTTTCTGGCAGCCATTATTGCAAAATAAGTTTCGGGTATTGCGCTACCTACGCCGACAATCAAAATTCCTATTAAACCGAGAGGTAAATTCAAAACATCAGAAAAGATAGAGGCTGATTTTACAATTCCCTCGGCAGCAATCAATAAGAATAACAAACTCAAGATTAATCTTCCTAAATCTTTAATAAAAATTTTGAAATCTTTGATGATTGAGATTTTAGTTCCATCGTATACTTTCGTAAACCTTTCTTTTTTAGAGAAGAGCCAGAAAATATAGAAAAAGAAAAGTAGAATCAAGATTATTGCATCTCCCCTGCCCAACGTTTTATCCCAAAGTAAAAGCAAAGGAAGAATAGCAGCTATCATTGTAAAAACAGCGGAAGTTTGAACCATTTTACTTGCAGCCGGCAGACCTCTGGCAAATAAAGTAGCCAAAGCGACCGCTATGGTCAAATCAAAAAGATTTCCTCCAACAATATCACCAAAAGAAAGTTGGGGAATTTTATGTAAAGCAGCGGTAATCCCAACGAAAAGATTTGGAATAGAAGTAGCAATAGCAACAATGATAAAAGCCACAACAAATTCCCGCCATTCCAAATATCTGGCTACTCTTATCAAGGCCCCGACTAACCACTTTCCTGCCCAAAAAAGTAAAGCGCAAGAACCTAGAAAGATGAAAACACCTAAAATCATATTGTTTTCTTTTTAGTTATAAAAAACCATTTGGTTATTTCAATGGAAATTATATTTGCTAGTCCCAAGCCAACAAGTATTAGCCAATCATAAAGTCCCAGGGGGACAGTTTTTAATAAATTTTGAAGGACCGGTATATAAATGGCAATGATAAGCATTAAAAATCCAATAGCGACCGCCCCGACTAAAAATTTATTTGAAAAAGGATTTATATGCCATAAATTTTTTCTTAAACTCTTGCAGGAAAAAACATAAAAAAGGGAGTTAATGGCTAAGGCAACAAAAACCATAGTTCTTACGTAAGAAATATCATGATTTTCTCGCCAAAGCCAGAAGAATAATCCCAAAAGTATTAGATCGGTAAATATGCCGATAATGAAGATTATTACTTTCATCTCCTGAGTCAGCAGAGGCACCTCTCTCCCTTGAGGTTTTTGGCACATCAGGTCCTTTTCTTTTGGTTCAAAGGCTAAGGCAATATCCGGTAATCCATCTTCAATTAGGTTGACCCATAAAATCTGAGCCGGCAAGATTGGTAAAGGAAGCCCAGCAAGTAAAGCACCGCCAACTAAAATAACTTCTGAAAAGCTGTCTGAAATGAGATAGGTAATGACTTTTCTAATGTTGTCAAGAATTGCTCTGCCTTCCTCTATGGCTGCCACAATAATACTAAAACTGTCATTCAATAAAATTAGATCGGAAGTTTCTTTGGCTACCTCAGTTCCTGAACCCAAAGCTATGCCAATATCTGCTTTTTTAAGAGCCGGGGCATCATTAATGCCATCTCCGGTCATGGCTACGACCTCTCCTTTTCTTTGCCAGGCGTCAATAATTCTAATTTTATGTTTGGGTTCAACCCTGGCATAAACCCTGATTTTATTTAATTGGTTTTCAAATTCTTCATCTGAAAGTTTATCTAAATCGTTCCCCTCTAATATATTCTCCTCATTTATTTTGAACCCCAGCTCAGTAGCTACGGCTTTAGCAGTAAGTTTATGGTCACCGGTAACAATAATTGGTCTCATTCCGGCTCTAATACAGACCCCTACAGCTTCTTTAACGTCTTTTCTTAAGGGATCGCGAAGAGCAATTAATCCGGCGAAAGTTAAATCTTCAATCTCCCTGTCTAGGCTTTTAATCCCTTCTTTATTTTTCTCGATTCTTTTATAAGCTGTGCCCAGAACTCTGTAGCCGTTCTCAGTTAATTCTTCCAATTTCTGTTTAAAAATTTTTAATTCTTTTGGGGTTATCTTGGAAAATTCAAGCAGTTTCTCCGGTGCGCCCAATAAATAAAGAGTAGATTTCTTTGAGGAAAGTTGACAAAGGGCAATACTGTATTTCTTTGCTGGATCAAAAGGAAGCTCGTCAATCTTCTTCTCTGTTTCTTCCAGCTTTTCTTTATTAAAACCTGCCTCAATTGCTCCAATAAGCAGAGCTCTTTCAGTTGGGTTTCCCCGAACCTTCCATTTTTCAGGAGAGTCTTGAGGATTTTCAATAAAAGCTTCGTTACGGAGTAAAGATATTTTTAGCGGCAGTGTTTTGGCATTTTTTTCCTTGACCAACGTAAATACTTCAGCCAGTTTCATCTTCCCTTCTGTTAAGGTACAGGTTTTATCGGTGGCAATAATAGAAGTATTTCCCAGGGTTTCCGCCGCTAAAAGCTTCCTGACCAATCCCTTTCTCCTTAAAATTCGCTGCATACCCAAGGCTAAAATTACCGTCATAGCTACGGGCAACCCTTCTGGGATAGCTGCCACAGCTATGGCTACCGAGATGGTGAACATCTCTTTAAACCCATTGCCACTAATCATCCCTTCAATAAAAATAATAACGGCAATAATTCCAATAATACCTCCAATAATCCTACTGAATCTACCAATTTTTCTCTGAAGAGGAGTTTTTTCTTCTTTCGCTTCTTTAACCATTTGCGCTACTTTCCCGATCTCGGTTTGTAGCCCGGTTCCCACAGCAACTACTCTACCCTTTCCGTCTTCTACTACCGTGCCCATATAAACCATATTATCTCTGTCAGCCAACGGTCTTTCTTTCGGTAAAGAATTCGCATTTTTCTTAGCTGGCAGCCACTCGCCGGTTAAAGTCATCTCATTAACTTTTAAATTATGGGCCTCAATAACTCTTCCGTCAGCGGGGACTTTATCACCAGAATTTAAAATAAAAATATCTCCGGGGACCACTCCTGAAGAATCGATTAATTTCAGGGCTCCTTTTCTTAATACTTCACTTTGATGTTTGACTACTTTTTTTAACTCTCTGAGGGCTTGAGAAGCCTTATTTTCTTGGAGAAAACCAACTATCGCATTGACAACAACTGCTCCGAAAATGACGATACTGTCAGTGTATTCTTTTAAAATTAAGGTAATAATCCCGGCGATAATTAAAATATAAATTAAAGGACTGCGCAGTTGTTCCAAGAAAATCTTCAGCCGAGATAAAGATTCTTCTTCCGGAAGTTTGTTCAAACCAAATTCTGCCTGACGGTTTTTAACTTCTTTTTCAGACAGCCCCTTTTTAATGTCAGTTCTTAATCTCTTGACTACTTCTTCAAAATCTAAATTATGCCAGAGAATATCAGTCGTTGCCATTATCCTATTGTAAACAAAAAAAGAACTTATTAAAAGTCCTTTAATAAACCTGACGTCGTCTAGCAAACGATATTAGAACCTGTTTGCAATAAACTTAATTCAATTAAGTTTTATTTGTTAATTCTTTTTTCAGCTATTTTATCTGCGACCAAATAAGTGGGGATATTATCCTTTTTGGAAATATTAATAATATTCTTTAGCCGCTCGTAAATTTTCTCAGTATCAATCAAGGCTCTCTCTTTTAAATAACCTTGGGGGTTTCTCTCATGAGAAATATTAATCAATCCTCCGGCATTGATAATATAATCTGGAGAATAAATTATTCCCATTTGATGAAGAAGATTCCCATGCTCAGGCTCTAAAAGCTGATTATTTGCTGAACCAGCCACAATCTTGGCCTTAAGTTTAGGAATGGTATTATTATTTAGAATACCGCCCATGGCACATGGAGAAAAAACATCAGCTTCAATGTCATAAATCTTATCTAACGGCACTGATTTAAAATCTATTTTTCTCTTTAGGCGTTCTGCCGCTTCTTGATTCACCTCGCTGCCAAAGAGAACTGCCCCTTCTTGACTGAGTAATCCAGCCAAATGACTACCAACTTTGCCAGCAATGCCCTGGATAGCTATTTTTTTGCCGGAAAAAGAATCAGACCCAAAAACCTCTCTGAGACAAGCTTTCATCCCATAAAAAACTCCATGGGCAGTCACTGGAGAAGGATCACCGCTTCCCCTTAACTTTTCTGATATACCGCCCACATATTTTGTTTCCTGTAAGATAACTTCTATATCTTCGACACTAGTACCAACATCTTCACCGGTAATGTATTCCCCATTGAGGCTATCTACAAATTTACCAAAAGCTCGTAATAAAGCTTCATTTTTATCTTTAGAGGGATCGCCGATAATGACTGCCTTTCCTCCGCCTAGGTTTAACTCAGCAGCAGCTGCCTTGTAAGTCATACCTTTCGCCAACCTTAAAACATCAACCACGGCATCTTTTTCAGATTGATAAGGAAACATTCTTGCACCCCCCAAAGCCGGCCCCAAGGCAGTGCTGTAAATGCAAATAATTGCCTTTAGGCCTACGTTCTCTTCCTGGAAAAACTCTATCCGCTTATGTTCATATTTTTCAATAATATCTTTGAATTCTTGTTTTGAAAACATATTCATTATTCTACATTCTACCAAAAAAACGCCTATCCGCCAACTGGCGGAGGCGATCCTGGCGGCCCCAAGGGGAGTCGAACCCCTGTTACATGGATGAGAACCATGCGTCCTAGGCCACTAGACGATGGGGCCAAAGGGTCAGGAGGTGATGATCCATTATTTTTGGCCATTAGTAAGCGTCTGAATGATCGCTTGGAGATTCTTTCCCTTTTTTATCTCTCCAACGATGGCCAAGTTAAATTTCCGTGTCTCTTCCCCGCTTAATCCCAGAAACTCTCCATAGTTCATATACTGATTAATCTTTTTTTGGAGATGTTTCATTTTTCGTTCCATCACTTTCTTTTCACGAGGATTAGCGATTTTTTGTTCTTCATTCTGAAGAATACGGAACTTATACACTAGATGAATCTCATTTTTGTACCACTGGCGGACCTTTTGTAGCTTATCATCTAAAGATGTTGCCATTTTCCACCTCCTTTCGGATGATCACCCCCCCTGTAAGAAGAGCCATTGTTTAAGATAGCACAAAACTTAAATTTTGTAAAAAACGGGCCACCTCGGCTTCTTTTTTTTCTTCTTCTTTGGGTCTTTCCTTCTCCTTTTCGTATAATTCTAGCCCTTCTTCTATGACTTCTTTTTTTATTTCTTCTCTTTCGGAAATCGGTTCTTTTTCTTCTTTTCCCGGTGTTATTTCTTGCATAAGTTTAAATTAAGCTTCATTACCTTATTTATTATAACAAATTTTGGGATTTTTTCAAGATTTGGGATATTTCCAGCTACTCGTAATCAGGTGGAATTTGATATTGATGAATAATATATTCGGCTAAATCGTGAAAGACTGGCACTGCTGAATATTCTGAAACTCTGGTTGGAGGATTATCTAATTTTACTAAAATCAAGAATTGAGGAGAAAAAGCAGGAAAAAACCCGATAACGGTTTGGACGGTCTTTTCGGAATAACCAGGTTTATCAATCCCCAGGGCAGAAAAGGCAACTTGGGCAGTACCTGTTTTTGCAGCAATATAATATCCCGGAATTTTCGCCCTTCTGGCCGAACCATTCTCCACCACGCTGACCAGCATAGCTGTTAGTTGGCTGGCCGTTTTCTGAGAAATTACTTGCTCTTCTTGTTCTTCTTCTTCCGAAGGAGAGACAGGTTTTGAGAAAGCTTGTTCTTCACCATCAACTGATATTTTTTCCACGAAAAAAGGCGTAACCAGCTTTCCATTATTGGCGATAGCTGAGTAAGCTCTGACTAACTGAAGACCTGTCATTTCAATACCTTGACCAAAAGAGGCTGTGGCGAAATTTATTTCTCTACCTTGTTTAAATTCTTTGTTCTCCGAAAGGCTTTCGGGCGAATCAACGCCTGATTTTTCAAAAATTCCAAATTTTTCAATATAATCCAAAAAAGCTTCATTGGGCAGTAATTTTTGAGTAAAAATTGCTCCGCTATTGATTGAGTTTTCCAAAACCCTGGTCATAGTCTCTTCCCCCCAAACCCGCCTATCGTAATTGTAAAGAGTATAGTTCCCTATTTTGACATATCCTTCGTCAACATATGTGGTAGCCGGCGTTATTAATTCTTCATTCAAGGCGGCAGCCATAGTTATTGATTTAAAAACAGAGCCCGGTTCAAAAAAATCCCTGGTTGCTTTGTTTCTAAAAATTTCTAGATTGTCAGCTGCCGCATATTCTTGGTAATGATTCGGGTTAAAATTAGGAAAATGGGCCATGGCAATTATTCTTCCAGAACTGGGATCCATAACAATGACCTGGCCTCCTTCAATACCTAAACTGTCTTTTACTTCTTCCAATAATCTTTCGGTCTTAAATTGAATGTTATAATCTAAGGTTAAAATCAAATCTGGGACAGAAATGTTAGCTTCTTTGAATACCGAGTCTTCTCCTTTTAAAATTTCATCATAATATTCTTCCAGCCCGTATTGACCTATCCCCGAAGCATCTAAAAAACCGATTAACTGAGAAGCCAGTGTCTCCTGGGGGTAATAGCGACCACTTTCTTCGGTAAGATAAATCCCGGATAAATTTAAATTTTTCAAACTCCTAACTTCTTCTTCATTCAGCCTGTTTTTAATTGGCGAGTAGAGGGTGTCTTTTTGAAGCTGCTCTAAAATAAAATTTTCATCTAGATCCAGAACTTCGCTTAAAACCTCACTGGTTTCTGCAAGATCCTTTACCTTTGGCGGAGAGGCAAAAACCAAGAAAAAATTTTTATTAATTGCCAGAGGTTCCCCGTTGCTTAAAAAAAACTCCCCTCTTTCACCCGAGGTTTCTGTTGCCAGGCGCTGGTTAAAAAGACCCTGGGCCAGCGCCTTATAGAAATCGGCCTGAATGATTTGAATATAAATTAAGCGGCCGATGAGAACCGCTGTAAATAGAACAAAGAAAGCAAAGACTAAATGAATTCGCCAGTTTCGCATTATTTTTCTTGCTTTGTTGCAGGCAACTCAGCGTTCGAAGAAGTTTTCATCTCTTCTCTCACTTCGTTACGGGTAACTCAGCATTCAAAGAAGTTGTCACTTCTTTTCTTGCTTCGTTGTAGTCAACTCAGCAACAGAGGACTCTAAAATCCGAATGTATTTTACTTCGTTTGTCTTTTTGAAGCCTCTATTTTGAAAATAATCTTCAATATTAGCCAAGGAATTAGCTTTAGCAAAGTCAATTTTCAGAATTTCCGCCTCTTTCTTAATCTCAAGTATTTTTTTCTCTTGGCTTGTTAAAAGATAATTTTCGCCGGTTAGAGCATTAATTTGAAAAACATAAAGAACCAAAAGAGAGATTATTAAAATAGAAACGAAGGTCCAAAAAAATTTTAGAGCTAAGCTTAATCTAAGATTTATAGAAATTGGCGGGCTTAAAATTAATGTATAACTCATAATGTAGTAGGCAGCTTCTCGGCTGCTCTTAATTTAGCTGACCGAGACCGAGGATTTATTTTAATTTCTTCCCCGGTCGGCCCAATCGGCTTTTTAGTTAATATCTTCAAATCTATTGAAGATCGCTGAAGCTTCGCTTCATCTGCCTGAGCGAAGCGAAGGGCGTGAGGTGAACGGAGTTCAGCGAACTCTGTCTCGCCCCACTTCCTGGGGATCGGCAACCGACTTCGATAAAAATTTTTAACTATTCGGTCTTCTAAAGAATGGAAAGAAATTATAACCAATTTTCCTCCAGGTTTTAAAACTTCCAAAGCCTGAGGCAAGACTTTTTCTAAATTATTTAATTCATCATTAACCGCAATCCTTAAGGCCTGAAATGTCTTGGTAGCCGGGTGTATCTTTTTCTGCTGGAATCTTTTAGGGAAGGAATTTTTGATAATTTCTACCAGTTGGAAAGTATTAGTAATTGGTTTGATTTTTCTAAACTCTATGATGTTTTTAGCGATCACTCGGGCAAAAGATTCTTCGCCATAATCTCCTAATATCCTTTCAATTTCTGGAGCTGACCAATAGTTTATTATCTTTTCTGCTGTCAGAGGATTCTGGGGATCGTATCTCATGTCCAGGGGTTCTTTTTTCAGAAAACTGAATCCCCTACCCGATTCCTCCAGATCCCAGCTGGACATCCCTAAATCTAGAAGAATGCCGTGGATTGACCGAAATTTATATTTTTTAACGATCTCCTGTAAATTAACATAATTATCACAAACAAAAGTAATTCTTTTTCCAAATAGTCGGGATTGGGTTTTTAAATTTTTAATTATTTTCTCATCAGCGTCTATTCCTAATATTTTTCCTTCGGGGCTTGTTTTCTCGAGAATGGCCAGCGCGTGCCCGCCACTGCCAATTGTGCAATCAACAAAATTTTCATTCGGCTTTGGCTCAAGATACTGAAGAACTTCCTTTTGTAAAACCGGAATGTGCATGTATTAAATACCAAGTTGTTCGGCCATTTCTCCAACCGTCTTTTCTCTCTTTTCTTTATACTCTTGCCATCTTTTTTCGTCCCAAATCTCAATACGGTTAGAGAGACCGATAATTACCACGTTCTTTTTCAAAAAAGCGTATTTTTTAAGATGATCGGGAACTAAAACTCTGCCTAATTTATCAAGAGCAATATCAACTGCTCCTGAGAGCATAATTCTGATAAAGCCTCGGGCATCAACCTGACCAGCTGGCAATGATTCTAATTTCTGAGATAATTTCTGCCAACCTTTCAAGGGATAAATTACTAAACAATTGTCCAGCCCACGAGTTAAAACTGCCTTTTTGCCCAAGGCCTGACGAAATTTAGCCGGTATTGCCAGTCTTTTCTTTTCATCTATTGAATAAGTATATTCTCCGATAAACATAGTTTTCCACAGAAATAGTCAATTATCCCATAGTTATCCACAATCCCCCACCTACCATCACTTTAACTTATTTCTTAATTCTTCGTCAACCTAAAATAACACTACCTCAAAATGAATATAAAATAATGATTTATACACAGATTTTCCACACCGTCCAAAACAAAAGAGAGGTGAGACTAAAAATCTCACCTCTCGCCATAATCCCTTCGATTATGACGCTTTAACCTAATTTACCTCCTTTTCAGTTTTTTTTATTTCTTATCAATCCCAAAAAGATTGTTAATATTACTATGTTCTACCTCCTAATAAAAATAAGAGGGCATCTATTCCCTCCGCTACTCCTAAGATAGCTAGAACTTGACCGTTGGTCAAGGGTCGCTGAGACTTCGTCTCATCTCCCGTTTCGCTTCGCTCAGCAATTGATTTTTAACCTAAACTCTTCCGGGTCAACTTCTACCCTATTACCTCTTTTTAGCTCCCCGGATAATATGGCCTGAGCTAAAACATTCTCTACTTTATCTTGAATTACTCGGCGCATTTGCCGGGCGCCAAAGGTCGGGTCGTAAGCCAACTCGGTTATTTTTTCTTTTAAAGCCGGGGTGATTATAAAATCAATATCCTTTTGAGCTAAGCTCTTTTTTAAGCTTTGAAGAAGAAGTTCGGCAATATCTAAAAGATTCTCTTTAGACAAAGGTTTGAAAACTACTACTGCGTCAAAACGATTAATAAATTCCGGCCGGAAAACGGCTGTTTCAAAAAGACGATCTAAGAGCTTTTCTTTAACCTTTCCCCATTCTGTTTTTTCTCTTATAGCCTCTAAAATTATCTGATAACCAGCATTGCTAGTAGCAATAATTATTGTATTCTTAAAATCAACCTTTCTGCCCAAACCGTCTGTTAAATGGCCTTCGTCCAAAACCTGCAAAAATAAATTTAAGATATTGGAATGGGATTTCTCAATCTCATCTAATAAAATTAATGAAAAAGGATTTTCTCTCACCTGAGTGGTTAAAAGTCCTTCTTCTCCCGGAGAACCAATCAACCGGGGAATGTCTTCTGTTGTTTGAAATTCCGACATATCCATTCGTATCATCCGATCTTCTGAGCCAAAATAAATTTCAGCCAGGGCTTTTGAAGTTTCGGTTTTACCTACGCCGGTCGGTCCTAAAAATAAAAAGTTGCCCATTGGCCTATTTCTCACGGATATTTCTGCCCGGGCTCTTCTTAAGGCGGCGGAAACCTCATTGACCGCTTCTTCCTGGTTAATAATTCGCTGATGGATTAAATTTTCCAAATTAAGCAAGACTTTTCTTTCCTTAACATTAATTTCGCCGACCGGCACTTCTGTTTTTTCTGAAACGATTTTTGCCACATGTTTTGGTAAAACTATTTTCTCTTTAGCTTGAGAAATATTAACCATCACTCCATCCAACAGCTCTAAAGCCTTTTCTGGAAAAGGAACGGCTGGGATGTATCTTGAGCAATAATTAATAATGTCCCGGAGGGCTGGGTAAGAAACAAATCTCTTATGTTTTATTTCCAGCCCCAGGGCCATGTCTTCTAATAGTTGCAGGGTCTCTATTTCAGAGATTTCTGAGACTTCAACTTTTTCAAACAAAGATAAAACGGAAGTATTCTGTTCAATATTTTTGTGAAGCCCCTCAAAAGTAGTGATTCCGATAACTTGAAAGTAGGGCAATTTTAAATAAGGGACAATCATCCCGGAAATATCAATCGCTCCTGGTCTGGCTATTCCTTTCGGCCCGCCAATATAATTATGAAGCTCGTTAATAACCAAGATGATATTGCCGGCCCTGGCTACTTCTTGAAAGATCGTGTCTAAAACTGTTTCCAGCTCTTCTATGTCGTTGATTTGAGCAGCCAAAGAAGTTAAATCCAGTTGAATTACTCTTTTATAATTAACTCCGGGCAAACTCGCACCTAAAACCGATTTACTGGCTATTGCATAAACCATACTTTTTCTGCCGCTTCCCGGCTCGCCGACAACTAAAACATCGTTAATTTCTTCTTTAGCCAATATCCTTTCCATCGCCTCAATTTCTTTTCGATGACCAATTATTTCCGGAAAATCCTGTTTTCTGACCATTTCTGACAAGTCAATCGAAAACCTGTCTAGGGTAATGGTATAACCGGCTGTCCATGCTTTGGCTAAACTTCCCTTTCTAATTAAACTTTTCCACTCCCAGAATTTACTACCTTCTTCAACTTTTTCTTTTAAATCCTCCAGCCACCAGGTTAAGTTTTCAATGTCCTCAAATTTTAAATTTGAATCAATCAAAATCTTCTTGAAGATTAAGTCGTGTTTGGCCAAGGCAGTTAAGATGTCCCCTATTTCAATCCTCAGATGACCTTTTTCCCAGGCAATCTTCAAAGATTCAAAGATGGTATTTTGAAAATCTTTAGAGAAGGTTCCGGCAAATTCACTTTCTTTTAAAATCTTAAAGTGGGCTTTGATGATTTTTTTAATTTCACTTAAGTTTAAAAGGGCTCGAGAAAATATAAAATTCAGTTTAGGATTATCTAAAATCAAATAATAAAATAAAAACGAAGAGCTAATTTCTGGAAGTTTTTTCGCCCGGGCGAATTTAATCGATTTCCAGGTAGCTTTCGCTGCCTCAAAGCTTAGAAACTCAGCCAAATTATGTCCTTCAGGATTTTTGATAATTTCGCTAATCTTTAGTTCCAGCTTTGGTTTTTTCAGTCTTGAATTCAGAAAAGATTCCAAAAGCCAGTTAATCAAACCGAAAACCAAAAAAATTATCGCGAGACCAAGAAAGAGCTTCTGGGTTTTCTGCGAAAGAGCATTGGCAAGAAATCCGTAGATGAAAATCAAAAAAAGAAAAATAGATAAGGCTGAAAAGATTTTTTTAAATAGACTGGCGAACCTAAAAACCGGATACTGGTTCCATTTAACTGCCTGAAAAATCTTAGCTCTTTTTAAATCAAATTTAAATTTCATTGCTTCTTAAAAAATAATTTTAATTCCAAATATTAAGCCAATAATTAAAAGAGTTGGCAAGATTAGCCAACCCAAAAAAATAATTACACCGGCAAAAACTATAAAAACTTCTGCTAAGACTCCAAAAATTATTAGGAAAATCCTCAAAATAGCTCCTAAAATTCGGAAGATCAAATTGGAAATAAAAATTTCCAAATACTTCCCAGGATAAAATCCCCGGGGATAAGTCCAAATGTATTTATGCCAAGGAGAGAAAAGGGTTTTTAAAAGTAAAGGGATGGAGAAATAATTTAAACCGAATTTCAGGAAGTTTTTCCAAGCTACCAGAATGTTCTTCGGCGCTTCCAAAAAGTGCCAAGAGAGATATTGTAAAAAAATATTTTGCATCATTTTTTTATTGTATCACCCTTGAAGAATATTACCCAATTCTTCCAGAGTATCTGTGGGAATAACGGGTCGCTCGCCTATGGGAGTGCGGCCGGGATAGCGCCAGGCAGAAATTATTTTAATTCCTTTTGGTTTTCTAAGAACGATGTACATTAACCAGGCCTCAGTAGGGTGTTTTTTTGTTCCGGTTTTCTGCATGACAGCAATAGTTCCCTCGGCTATCCCCTCTTCTATTCTGTCAGGCTTACGGAAAATTTTTAAAACTCTCTTTTCGGAGAATCGGTACTGCCGCATTTTCATTTTTGAATGCTGCGTCCAATAAAATTTCTCCCCAGGCGGTAATTTTAATAACATTTTTTTATCTGTATTCTTTCTATGGTTAATCCCAATACTTTTATTCGCTGCACGTTTATCTGATTTCGTAGGTTATAGTGACGGTAACTGAGATTTTGTTTTCACCGGTTTCTATTTGGGGCTGAGGTGCTTCCTCGCCGCCGCCCATCCCCACCACTTCCTTCAAAGCATAATCGTAATAGTAAGGCGTGCTAACCCCTTCGTTAAAATTAACAATTCTGACCAATTTTACTCCTAATTGTGAAGCCAATTCTTGAGCTTTGGTTTTGGTTTTTTTAATTGCTTCTTCCCGAGCTTGCGCTTTCAACTCATCTTGTTTATCAATGGTAAATTGCAAGTCACCCACTTGATTTGCGCCAGCATCAGTAGCTTCTTGGATAATATCTCCTATCTTGGTCATATCTCTTATTTTAACCTGCAGGGATTGACGTATTTCGTATCCCACCAATACTCTTCTGCGGGCCGGGCAAGGATAAGTAAGACACTCTGGTTGATACCATTCATATCGAGGATAAATATTAAAATCGATAGTTTTAACATCTTTATCTTCCACACCCTGGTTTTTTACAGACTCAATTACCACGTTCATCTTTTTGGTGTTCTCGTTCATTGCCTCAGCTACGGTTTTTGCTTCATTGACAACCGAAAAAGTGGTTAGAGCTAAATCAGGTTTGGCATAGATTTCACCCGTATCAGAAACTGTAATGGTATTTTCTGTTTTAGTAATTTTGTTCTGAATATCAACTGCCTCGGAAATAATTAAAGAGATTAAAAAGACGCCAAGAATAACTAAAACAAATCCCAATAAGCACTCATTTTTTTCTTTGAAAAACTCTTCCATGTTATTAAATATATCTAATTTATTTTTTTCGACCTTTAGAATTTATCGTAAGAAATAATTTCTTCTAAACTCTTCCTTGATTTAATCTTCCCTTTTTCGGCAGAATAACCCAAAGGCATTAAAACCACCACCTTATATTCTTCCGGAATTTTTAAGACTTTTTTCACTTTCTCTTGAGAAAAAGCGCCAATCCAACAAGTCCCCAATCCTTCTTCGGTGGCCTGCAAGGCTATATGCTCTACAGCGATAGCCAGATCAATCGCGTAAGCTAGATTTCCAGAACTCATTAGACGCTCCGGGGCGGTTGCTACTGCTACAATAATTATTGGGGCTTCTGCGATAAAACTTTGACCGACAGCTTCAGCCACTTCCGCTCTTTTTTTAACGTCTCTGACTACAATAAATTTCCATTCCTGCTTATTATGAGCTGAAGGAGCTAACCTGGCAGCTTCCAGTATTTTCTTCAATTTTTCTTCCGGTACCGGCTCTGTCTTGTAGCTTCGGCAACTGTATCTATTTTTAATTGCTTCGGCAACGTTCATATTATACCTCTAATATTTTATCATGTTTTTACTCAGAAAAACAAGAAGCGCGACTCTGGAGTATTGAAACCAGAATCGCGCTATCAAAATAGTTCTTCCTGAATGCCACGTTTTTTAACTTTTTCCCAGACAGCGTAGGCTTGCCTCCAGGCTGCTTCGAAGGTCTCGGGCGGAGACTCCGGACTAGACCCTTCCAATCTTTCGTGATGGAGGTCAGTGATATATTGTCCCCTATCACGTTTCCGAGGTTTTCCTAGATGACCATCCTTATCTACTGGGAAATGAAAGACGAAACCCCCACGCGGCACATAAACCATAATCTTTTGCCCAGTATTGAAAACGACCTTGGGCCTGATTAAGGTCTCTACCCAAAAAATTATTCTTTTAGTCAATAAATCACCCCCTTTCTTTTATTTAATTTTGACTGGGAAACTTTGATTAAATAAAAACTTCCCTAGCTGTTTAAATTATACAATAATTATCAAAAAAAGTCAATGCTAATTAAATAAATTGGCGGTTAAACGATGGTATCTTAGCCGAGGGCGATTTTTCCAAGCCCGGTAAAATTTTTCTTGCCAATCTTTTTTCCAAAAAGACATTTCCGGCAA
>DATKUR010000003.1:0-103370 GCA_035530555.1 Candidatus Humimicrobiaceae bacterium
TTAGAGAGGAGAAGGTTTATGTTGAGCCCGGTTACGACGGAGTTTATGGTAAAATCAGGATCTTTTCTGAGGGCGAACAAAAAACGGTTTCTAAACAAAAAACATTGTTTTAATATGACTATTGGTATACCACGGGCTTTAATTTATTGGAAGCGTCCTCAGTTTTGGGAAAGTTTTTTTGAGAACCTGGGGTTTAAGACTTTACTTTCACCAAAAACTAATAAGGAAATTGTAGAATGGGGAGTAAAGGCTTCTGACCCTGAAAATTGTTTCTCAGCTAAAGTTTTTTTTGGCCACCTTCTATGGTTAGACGGAAAGGTTGATTGGATTTTTGTTCCGAGATTAAAAACTAACGCAGAAAAACTTGAATATTGCCCTAAATTCTTTGCGCTTCCTGATTTATCTAAGATGTTAATTAGGACACCAATTTTAACTGAAACATTTAACGAAAAGAAAGAATCGTTTGAGAAAACCCTCAGGAAATTAGGGAAGAAAATAGGTAAGGAGAAAAAAGAAGTAGAGGGAGCTAGAGAAAAAGCGTTTTTAAAAGAAAAAGAAGAAGAAAAAGAAAGAAGAGAAAATTTTTTTAGAGAGATAGAAGAAAAAGGAACAAAGATAGCATTAGTTTCTCATCCCTACAATTTTTACGATGATTATGTAAATTTGACGGTAAAGGAAAAATTGAAAAAACTGGGAGCTCAAACCATCTTTATTGAGGAAGTGCCAATAAATAGCCCAAGTCCAGAATATAAAGTCCAAAATAAAGATTATCCAAAGTTTCATTGGGAGTTTGGAAAAGAGTGGATGGAAAAGATTGACGCTATCTTGGGTTATAAAATTACTGGGGCAATTGAAATTTCCTCTTTTCAATGCGGTTGCGATGCGGTATTAAAAGAATTTGTTGAAAAAAAATTCAAGCAAAACAGAATCCCCTTTCTATATTTATTAATTGATGAGCAGACCGGAGAGGCCGGCCTACAAACTCGCTTAGAGGCTTTTATTGATACCTTGCATTGAAACTATGGAAAAACCAATAATTACTTTTGCTAGATGGGGGAATTATACCATTGCTTTTAAGGCTATTTTTGAACAGCTGGGTTTGGAAGTTATTCCTCCGGGGCCAACCAATCCTACCACTATTGCTGAGGGAGCGAAAATCTCTCCGGAAATGTACTGCTTTCCATTGAAGACGACCTTGGGTAATGTTCTTCCTGGGATAAGGAAAGGAGCTAATACTGTTTTTATGGTTCAAAATATTGGCGGTTCTTGCCGGCAGAGATATTACGGAGCAATTCAAAAGAAGGCTTTAGAAGAGAGCGGTCATCAAATTAATTTCTTAGATTTCCGCGCTACCCCTAAAGACATTTATCAAACAATTAAAAAGATTTCCGGTGCTTCTTTCTGGCAAATAGTGAGAGCTGCTCGGGTCTTTTTTAAAAAACTGCGTTTAATTGAAAAAATAGAGAAAAGAGCCCAATTTTATCGTCCCAGAGAAATTAGTAAAGGAACTACTGACCAGGTATTGACCGGAAGCCTTACTAAACTCGAAGAGTTGAAAAAAGAGAAAGATTTTCCGAAACTGAGAAAAGAAATTTTAAAAAGTTTTTCTGGAATTGAAACTGAAAAAGACAAGAAAATTCCTAGAGTGGCCTTGATAGGGGAAATTTATACCGTTTGCGACCCGACTATAAACTTTGACTTAGAGAGTAAATTAGGGAGAGAGGGGATTGAAGTTCACCGGGAAATGGATATTACTTATCATTTAAAAAAATTAATCTTTCCCTGGAAGGACTGGACAATTCAAAGAAGAATAAACCCTTATTTGAAATCCACTGTCGGTGGTCATGGTCGGGATGCCATCTATGAAATGTTGCATTATGTAAAAGAAGATTTCGACGGTATAATTCACTTATTACCTTTCGGTTGTATGCCAGAGGTCACAGTCAGGCCGATTTTAGAAAAAATTCACCTGGAGTCAGGTATCCCCTTTTTGTCTTTATCCCTGGATGAACAGGTGGCTGAGGCGGGAATCAATACTCGGCTGGAGGCCTTTGTAGACGTAGTCAGAAATCACTATAATAGTAAGCGATAATAATTATGAAAACTTATCTGGGCATAGACGTTGGTTCTATTTCTACTAATTTGGTTTTGGTTGATGAGGAAAACCAGATTCTAAACTCGCTTTATTTAAGAACAGAAGGAGACCCGATTGGGGCTATCCAGAAAGGATTGAAAGAATTAAAAAATTATATCTCAAAACATAATCCAGCTATTGAAATCTCTGGAGTAGGAACTACGGGGTCCGCTCGTCAATTAGCCGGAGTAATTTCTGGGGCAGATTTAGTCAAAAACGAAATCACGGCTCACGCCAAAGGCGCTTCCTTTTTTATACCAGAGGCTAGGACAGTGATTGAAATTGGTGGCCAGGATTCCAAAATTATTATTTTAGAAAACGGCGTAGCGGTTGACTTCGCTATGAACCTTATTTGTGCTGCGGGTACTGGGTCTTTTCTTGATGCTCAGGCCTCTCGGTTAAAATTGCCAATTGAAAAATTCGGAGAGATGGCCCTGAAATCAAACAATCCAACTAATATAGGATCGAGGTGTACCGTATTTGCCGAGTCAGACATGATTCACAAGCAACAAATTGGTTACTCCACTGAAGACATTGTAGCTGGTCTCTGTCAGGGGTTGGCCAGGAATTTTCTGAATAATGTGGCTAAAGGAAAAAATATCAAGCCGCCCATTGTTTTTCAAGGAGGGGTCTCAGAAAACCTAGGAATGAGAAGAGCTTTTGAAGAGGCCTTAGGAGAAAAAATTATTGTTCCTCCCTACAACACAGTCATCGGAGCCTTTGGAGTAGCGCTTCTCGTTAAAAAGGATTCTCCTCAAAAAACTAAGTTCTTAGGCTTCGAAATTTCAGATAAGAATGTAAAGTGTACTTCTTTTCAATGTAAAAGCTGTCCTAATAATTGTGAAGTAATTGAAGCCAGAATAGACGGGAAGGTCGTTGCCCGTTGGAACGACCGCTGCGGAAAATATTCTAACTTAAAATATGACTGATAGCGCCATTAACCCTTTTAGCCTGACTTACTGGGGAAAAGAAAGAGTTGTTAAAAGCTTTTTTAGTTTGTTTTTTTGATAAGATAAAACAATGTCTAATAAGTATCCGCCAGAATCAGCCGGCAGGAGAATGATAAGCAACGTTCCCACGGCTATACCGGAAGAAAAGATTTTAGATATTCGTAAAAAACTCTTTGAAAAAGCCAAGGATTTTGAGACTCTGAATTATATTTATATTATTGACCGAAGGGGGAAACTGGTAGGCGTTCTCTCTCTGAAAGATGCTTTTCAGAAACCGGAAGAAAGCAAAATTGAAGATTTAATGGTGAAAGATCTTATAAAGGCTCGTCCCAACACCGATCAAGAAAGAGTAGCAATTTTAGCCTTGAAGCATAATCTTAAATCAATTCCGGTAGTGGATAAAGAAGATATTTTTTTAGGAGTTGTTACTTCAGACGTCATTCTGGGAATTCTACATTCAGAAAACATTGAAGATACTCTGCGTTTTGCCGGAATTTATAAACATGGCGCAATTCTAAATGAAACCTTGCAATTTCCAATTTCTGTTTTAAGCAAAATTCGACTCCCTTGGCTGATTTTCGGTCTTTTAGGGGGTCTTTTCGCCGCTCAAATAGTTACCTTTTTTGAGGACTCTCTAAGGGTTCATTTTGTTTTAGCTGCTTTCATTCCCTTAATCGTCTATATGGCTGACGCAGTTGGTGTCCAAGCCCAAACCTTATTTATCAGAAGTCTGGCATTTAATCCGCGATTAAACGCAAGAGAGTATCTTTTAAAAGAAGTAAAAATTAGCTTTGTTATCGCTTTAATATTAGGATTTTTGCTTGGCTTGATTTCTTTTTTATGGTTTGGCTTTTTAAATATAGGAATTATCCTGGGCTTCTCTTTATTTTTCACCGTAATTTGTGCTTGTCTTATTGCTGTTCTAGTTCCTTGGCTACTGCAAGGCCTGAAAAAAGATCCGGCTATTGGTTCCGGTCCTTTTGCTACGATTGTTAGGGATATTTTGACCTTGGTGATCTATTTCTCTGTTGCTTCTTTGATACTTAAGCTTTTTTAGGAGTCCAAGAAATTAAACTATCCTTTATTTCGAATTTCCCATTTAGGAATTTCTCAATTACCCAGATATTGGTCCGGGAATGATTTGTGATTGTTGAACAAGTGACTTGGCTTTTCCCGCGCGAGAGAGCCAGATAGGGGAGAATTTGGTCAGTCGAATATTTGCCTAAGCAGGTCTCAGGCTTCTGCTCTTTTAGAAGTTCTAAAGCTGTTTCCCTTCCAACGTCTTCGGCTCTTTTGTTGAACTTTCCGAGATTATCGCTTCCAATTATTGTATTTTCAAACTCGGCAATCAGACAAATTTGACTTCCCGGACAAGAGGTATCAGAATATTCAATTTTCTCTTCAATCGGCAATTTAAATTTACCCAAAACTTCTCTTACTCCGGCTACCTGACGTTCGGCCACCTTTTTATTTTTTAGAACGATTGAGGCTCCGGAAATTACAATAATTTTTTTGAGAGCTTTCCTTTCCAAAAGATTAAGGTTTTTTAATTTTGATGGGGAAACCTTAACTTCTACATTTGCTTTGCCTTCCGGGTAATAACCTCTTCTTAAAATATTGACTTCCACTTTTGCGCCCATCGTTTCTACGATTTTCAAAAAAACATATCTGAAATAATCAATTGTCGGCGAGAAAAAGGTGTCGGTCGCTCCACCATTAAAAGAAATTTTTATAGTACCTGGCGCGAACAAAGTTGGCGGAATTAATGCTTGTAAAATTAAGGTAATGCTCCCCGCTGTTGGAATATTGATAGTGATCCGATCTTTGTAAATTTCTCCGGGATAAAATTTAATTTCTTCCGAGCCAAGCTCGTCGCCCTCTAATCTGCCCTTACAAAGTTGAGCTAACGCCTGGAGACCCAAAAGGTGTTGTGGCATTAAGCCGGGTTTTGGCCGCTTAGCTCTTATATTAAATATACGACAAGGCTTTTTAGTTACCGCCGCCAGGGCGCAAGCCGTGCGTAGAATCTGGCCACCACCGGAACCAAATGAGCCGTCAATTTCAATCATCAGAATAAAAGTTTAACCCTATTGAGATAGTCGTCAAAGCAAAATTTTATCTTTCGCTCCTCCTTGCTGACGAGAAACGAACTTCTTATTCGCCGACCCTTTTAATTCATTCTAAAACAGAAATTTTGCAAAATCAAAACCCCCTTGACAAGGTTTTTTAGAGGAATATAATATGAAAGGTAACACAATGATGTCAGAAAAAAACAATCAATTAAATTTTACCAAATCCTGCGCTGCTTGTAAAAAAACCTGCATCGCTATTTGTGTTTCTAGGCTACTGATTTTATGAGGGGAAAGGTTAAATAAATACCACTCATTCAACGCTTAACTTATCCCCTCGCCCAAGGGGATTTTTTACAAAAAAATGACCCAAGAAAAAAAGTTTTACTTAACTAAAAATGGGTTAGAAAAACTCAAGAAAGAATTCCAAGATTTGAAAAATCTTAAAACTTCTAAGACCAAAGGAGAGGTTCCTAAGATTTGGCATTCAGAAGATTTAAATCCGGAATATCTCTCCTTTCAGGAAGACTTAAGCTTTTTAGAGTCAAGAATAATAGAGTTGAAATACATCTTGAGAAATGCTCAATTAATTAAGCCGCCTCCGAAAGGAAAACAAAATATTATCCATCTAGGAGCGAAGGTTTTGGTTGAAGTAGACGGGCAGAAAGATGAGTTTGAAATTGTCGGGACTCTGGAGGCCAATCCAACGATTGGCAAAATTTCAAACGAATCGCCGGTCGGCCGCGTCCTTTTGGGCCGCAAGATTGGCGACGCAGTTTTAGTTTCTTCACCTATGAAAACAATTTATAAGGTTAAAAAAATAAAGTACCAAACTGCTTAGAAATTTCAAATTAATTAAAATTTCTGATATCATTAAGCCAGGATAAAAGCCTGGTTTAATTTTATGCCAGGTAGTGAAAATTCGACTACCTGGCGAAGATACAATGTTTCACATGGTAAAATATTTGTCGAACTTCTACTACCTGGTATGAAAAGTATCCTTAATTTTTTAATTGAGATTGGAAAACTAAAAAAGATACCAAGGCAAGGATGGATATTGAGGGAAATAAAAAATCCGGAGACAATCGCTGCTCATAGTTTTCGAATGGCTATCATGGCTTGGCTTTTAGGGAAGAAGAGGAAGTTTAATGTAAATAAAATTATTAAAATTTCTCTAATTCATGATATTTGCGAGGTTTATGCTGGAGATACTACCCCTTACCACCAGTTTCGTCCGAGAAATAAGAAAGAGTGGAAAAAAATAACACAAAAATGGCCAAGATTTTCTAAAAAAGAAAAAGAAAAAAATTTTTCCGAGAAGCATAAAAAAGAATGTACAGCCTTAAAGAAATTAATTATTAAGTTGACTCCGGAAGTAAAAAAAGAAATAGAAAACCTTTGGCTCGATTACGAAAAAGGGTTAACACCGGAAGGTAGATTCGTTCGTCAAGTAGACCGTGTAGAAAATTTATTACAGGCTCTAGAATATCATAAAAAAGAGAAACATTTTGCAATTGAGCCTTGGTGGCTTCAAATAGAAGAGTTGGTTGATGATCCCGCCCTGCTTGAATTTATAGGAGCTTTAGAAAAAAATTTTGTCGGAAATAAAAAAAAGCAAAAATTTTATCTGAGATCTTAGGTTGGGCTTATAGTCGTCGGGACAGATTTCTTTATTCGGAGGATTTGTTGTCAAATAACACGTTAAATCATCTTCCCTACTCTTTAGATAAGGGGGTTTTATTTTTGAGGTAAATTGGAGTATAATTTAAAAAAATATGAGAAAGTTTTTGTTTTTTTTGATTTCCCTTTTAATCGGAGTAGTTTTACTTATTTGGATAGGGAAAACCGTTGGCTGGCAGGAAATTAGAAATGCCCTCTTGGTTTTTAGCGGTTGGCAGGGAGTAGTGATTCTTTCTTTAACGGTTCTAATAATCCTGATAGGGGCCTGGGAATGGAAGATAATTTTAAGAGGTGAGAATGTTGATATTTCTTTTAAAGACCTTCTCAGGCCTTATCTTGCTGGTTTTTCAATAATGTATCTCGCTTCAATATTAATAATTGGTAGAGAGATCTTTCGGAGCTATATCTTAAAGAAAAAACATTCTGTGCCTTGGCCAAAAGGAATAGCCTCGACGATTATAGATCGCATCTTAGATTTTACTACCGAACTGGTTTTTATCTTCTTCGGAATAATTTTTTTTCTTTTATTGGCAGGGTTTCCGCCGAAAAATTTAGGAATAATTCTTGGAAGTATGTTTTTAATTTCAGTAGCCGGGATCTCCTTTTCTTATTTTAAAATCCTTAAGAAAGAAAGTATCGTTAAATTTTTTATCAAAATTTTTATTCCCAAATATCAGAATAACAATGCTCCTCTTCAGACCGAAGAGGAAGTCTTTAGTTTTTTTAAGATTAAAAATAAATATATGTGGCTGGGATTCGGTTCAACCTTTTTGGAAAAGGTAATTAAACTTTTAAGGGCCTGGCTTTTGATTTTATTTTTAGGTAAAAATATCAATTTTTTAGCCGCCGTATCTATACTTGGCTTTTCTTATTTAGCCATGATGATACCTATTCCCGCTAATCTCGGGAGCCACGAAGTCGTTCAAGTTTTTGTTTTTAATAGTTTAGGGCTAGGAGCGGGCGCTGGTGCTGCTTTCACCATGATCATTAGGGGGGCAGAATTAATTATTGCTTTATTTGGATTATTTATTTTCTTTCGATTAGGATCAGGATTGCTGAGAGAAAGTTTTTTTAAAAAAAATAACAATCTAAATCAAAAATGCTAGATCCTCTTTTGTTTTTAGTTTTTGCCTATATCTTGGGCTCCTTCCCCTCCGGATACTTAATCACAAAATTTTCCACCGGGAAAGATATTTTGAGCACAGGATGGCGGAAAACTTCAGCTTCTAATGTCTATAGACATATTGGCAAATGGCAAGGAGTTTTAACTGGAATTTTAGATATGATAAAAGGATACCTAGCCGTTTATTTCGCTCAAAAATTAGGTTTTCCATCTGAGATTCAGATTTCTTCAGGGTTGGTTGCGGTAATAGGCCATAACTGGTCTTGTTTTCTAAGAATGGCTGGCGGAAGAGGGATTGGCACTTTTGTTGGAGCTCTACTTGCCCTTTCTTCGGAAATTTTTATTGTTTCCCTAATATTTTTCGTCGTTTTTAGTCTTATTTTTAATCCAGCTCTAGTCACTTTTTTATTTTTAGTTATCAATATTTTCCTTTCACTTTACCTTAGTCAATTTGAATTAATAGGATATTTTACTCTCTTTTGCTTAGCTCCGATTTTTATTAAAAGATTAAGTCCAATAAAAGAGATTTTCCCCCTAGTAGAGAGGAAGAGCCTAATTAAGAATCGTCTACTTTATGACAATGATGAAATTGGGCGTATAAGAGTAAGATCTCTCTTCGAGAAATGAAAAAGAAAATTTTTATTCTTCAGCTTACCGGCGGGCCATTGATTGAAGAAGGGAAGGTTATTTTTACTGAAGGAGGATTAGTTCATGCTGTTTCGGCAGCAGTGAATTTAACCGATGATTATAATATTTCAATTTTATGCCCGAACCCTCCTGGCCAAAAAGAGAAAAGAGAAATAAATTATCAGGGGCTAAAAATAATTTCCATCGGTGAAGCTTCTTGGATAAAATTTTCTCAATATGGAAATTTAGATTTTTTCTTAAAAATTAAAAATTTAATTAGCAGGACAAAGCCTCAGGTTTTAATTGGGAATAATCTGCTCGCTTCTTTTTTAATTAGTTTTTTCCCCCAAGAGATAAAGAAGGTTGGCGTTATTCACCATTTATATCTTACTTTAAAAAATACATTCCAGCCCACTGTTTCAGTAATAAAAATTTTTGAGAATTTATCCCTTTCTTTTATAAAGCGATTAGATGCGATAGCAACAATTAATCCCCTGACTAAAGAAATACTTCTTAAAAAAGGGTTTTTGGGAGATAAAATTTTTTTTGTTGGCAACGGAACAGATAAAACACTGTTCTCCTTTTCTTTTAAAAAAGAAAAAAATAATTTAATTTATATTGGGAGGCTGGCTGAACTGAAAGGAGTTGAAGATTTGATTGATGTTGTTTCCGAAGTTAAAAAAGAAATCCCAGGAATTGTTTTGCACCTTGTTGGCCATGGTCCTAAACGGCAATTTTTGGAGAAAAAGATAAAACTCTTGAAGTTAAAAAATAATGTAATTTTTCATGGCTACTTGGGTAGAGAAGAAATAAGAGACTTATTGAAAAAATCGTCCATCTATTTGTCTGCTTCCAAGTTTGAGGGTTTTGATATACCATTAACAGAAGCAATGGCCTGTGGCTGCACGCCGATAGTGAGCGATATTTATGCTCACCGCTTTATTTTTCAAAATAAAGATGTCGGATATTTGGTTAAAGATAAAAAAGAAATGGTCAGAAGGATTTTTGAATTATTGAAAGACGAAAATAAGCGTTTATTTTTTTCTCAAAATGGAAGGAAATTGGTTGAGGAAAAATGGACTTGGGGGAATGTTAGTAAAAGATACAAAATTTTACTTCAATCTTTATGAAAGAATTTTCTCTTTTTGATAAAATTAGATTTTTGAAGGGTAGAACACTGAGCCTGATTAGTAATCGACTTTTAGCGATTTCTTTTGAAGTAACCCTTTCCTGCATTTGTAATTGTCAACACTGTGATTTAGGCGGAATTAGAGAAAACGAGAAACAAATGAAACCAGAAGGTTTTTCCAAGATAATTCGTGACCTGAAACCGCTGGTTGTTCAGCTTTCCGGCGGAGAACCTCTTTTAAGAAAAGATATTATCGAAATAGTTAAAGTTATCAAAAAATTTGGGAATTTACCTTACATAATCTTGGTTACCAATGGTGCGTTACTAACAAAAGAAAAATATTTAGCACTAAAAGAGGCAGGAGTAGACCAGTTTTCCATATCGCTTGATTTTCCGGATGAAAGACATGATAATTTTCGAAGATATCCGGGCCTATTTAAACATTTGAACACTCTTCTTCCCGAGCTTTCAAGGTATGGTTTCAAGGATATAATTTTAAATTCTTGTATTACTAAAGCCAATTTTAAAGAAGTTATTCCCTTGGCAAAAAAAGCAATGGAATGGAGAGCCTCAATTTCTTATAGCGCTTATACGTCATTAAGAACCAGGAATGAAGAATTTGCTTTTTCCAGCGAAGAAGACTTAAAGTCTTTGCGTCAGTCAATTCTTCAACTCATTGAATTTAAAAAAACAACCAGTTCTATGATTAATTCAAGGAATCTTCTTTTGAAATTTTTAAAATTTCTCGAAAAAGGATATGTACCAAATTGCCAGGCGGGCCTAAAATTTCTTGTTGTTATGCCAGATGGAACTTTAGTCCCTTGCTCATTGAGAAGAGAAAAATTCTCTAATTTAAGAGATTTAAGAAGGGACTTTTCCAAAAATAATAAATGCGGCAATTGTTATGTTGCTATCAGGGCTTACAGCGAAAGATCTGTTTTCGAGGAAATAAAAGAATTGCCTCATTATTTGAAATTGATTTCAAAATAGTAAAGAATTGACAAATAAGAGAGTTCAGATTTTAGTCGAAGAACCTTAGGCCTTGCTTGTTTGACGGCCATGATCCTTATGCCCTTGCCTTAGATTCTTATCGGGCGATTTGGGTCTTTACTTTTAATTATCTAAAATTAAACTGAAGTAATAATTTTGTCTTGGCTGGAAATAATATTGTTGGAAAACGCCCTGCTTAAAGAAAACAAAGCTAAAAACAGCCCTTAGATTTTAATAGTCGTCACGGGGGAAGAGAAATAACGATAGAAATAGTTAGCGGTTAATTATGTTGAAATCAATTAACAAGGTGATTAAGATAATGATTGCTTCTGATGTTGCTCTTCTAACTGGTTTTGGGTTTATTACTCCAATCTTTGCTATTTTTATTACTCAAAGAATCACGGCTGGGAATACAATAGAAGCTGCAGAAATAGCTGGTTTTACTATGGGAATTTATTGGGGGGTAAAATCAATTTTCCAAATTCCCTTCGGTCAATATTTAGATAAAGTTGAGGGGGAAAGAGATGACTTATGGTTTGTGGTGATTGGTAACCTTTTAGCGGCCTTAGCTGTCTTAGGCTACATTTTTAGTTATTTACCTTGGCATATTTATCTGTGTCAGGGAATTTATTCCTTAGGAATGGCGATAAATATTCCCGGGTGGTGTGCTATTTTTACTCGTCACATTGATAAAGGAAAAGAGGCCTTTGAATGGTCAACCAGAAGTACTATTATTGGAATTGGGGCGGCAGCGTCAGGGACCTTAGGGGGAGTAGTTGCTGCCAAATTTGGTTTCAATATCTTATTCATGGGAGTAGCATTTTTTGCCTTAGCTAGTGCCCTTCTACCATTTTTGATTTATAAAGATGTTGCTCCCAAAAACCATTCTGTTCCTCGAGTTCCTGAAGCAAAAGGACTTCAGGAACCTTATCTACCTAAGGGGTAAAAACGTGAAAAACCGAGAACTATTCAATATTCTACATGAGATTGCTGATTTTTTGGAAATGGAAGGAGTAGCTTTTAAACCTTATGCTTACCAGAAAGCAGCTATTACCTTGGAAAGCTTGGAAGAAGACGTAGAAGAAATTTATAAGAAAGGAGGGGTTAGAGCCTTGGAAGAAATCCCTGGCGTAGGTAAAAGCATTGCAGAAAAAATTGAAGAATATTTAAAGACTGGCAAAATCAAGTATTATAGGGAGCTGAAGAAAAAAACACCGGTTGAAATGAAAGAATTGACAGCAGTGGAAGGATTGGGTCCAAAAAGGGTAAAGGTACTTCACCAAAAATTAGGCATCAGAAATTTAAAAGACTTAGAAGAAGCAGCCAGAGCCCATAAAATCTCTCCTTTGTTCGGGTTTGATGAAAAAACTGAAAAAAATATTTTAGAAGGAACCGCTTTTTTAAAAAGAAGCAAAGGGAGATTCCTTTTAGGTGAGATCATACCAAGAGTTAAAATAATTTATTCAAAACTGCAGGCATTAAAAGAGGTGGAAAGAGTAGATTACGCAGGTTCTGTCAGGAGAATGAAAGAAACAATTGGTGATGCTGACTTTTTAGTTATTTCTAAAAAACCAGAGAAGATAATGGATTTTGTTATTTCTCAACCAGAAGTGGTAAAAGTATGGGGCAAGGGTTCAACTAAGGCTTCTGTAAGGGTAGCAGAGGGTTTCGATATAGATGTGAGGGTTTTACCTAAAAAAAGTTACGGTTCAGCCCTCCAGTATTTTACTGGCTCCAAAGAACACAATATAGCTACCCGGAGAATTGCTATCAGCAAAGGATTAAAACTTTCAGAATACGGATTATTCAGGGGTAAAAAAATGATTGCCGGTGAGACAGAGGAAGAAATTTACGAAAAACTTGATATGGAATGGATGAATCCAGAGTTAAGAGAAAACCAGGGAGAGATAGAGGCTTCTTTAAAGAGGGAACTCCCGAAAATTATTGGATATAAAGATATTAAAGGAGATCTGCATTGTCATTCTAATTGGGACGGGGGAGCAAGTTCAATTAAGGAATTAACAAAAATAGCCCAAGAGATAGGTTATAAATATTTGGGAATTTCTGATCATACTAAATTCTTAAGAATTGAGCGTGGACTAGATGAAAAGAAATTAACTCAACAAAGAAAACAAATTGATAAACTGAATTCTAAGTTTAAAAATTTCAAAATCTTACAGGGAGCTGAGACTAATATTTTAAATGATGGTTCAATTGATATCAAAGACGGAGCTCTTAAAAAGCTAGATTATGCTATCGCCGGGATTCATTCCAGTTTCAAGATGGGAAAAGGACAGATGACAGAAAGAATAATTCTGGCCATGAAAAATCCTTATATCAATATTATTTCTCATCCAACCGGAAGAATCTTGAAAAGAAGAGATGAATTTCAGTGTGATTTCGATAAAATTTTGAGAGCGGCTAAGGAATATAAAGTAATTCTGGAAATCAATTCCTACCCCGAGAGGTTAGATTTGAATGGGCAGAATATTAGAAGGGCAAAAGAGGCTGGAGTAAAAATGATAATTAATACAGACGCTCATCATAAAGATCAACTAAGATGTATTGAGTTAGGGATTGCTCAGGCCCGAAGAGGCTGGGCAGAGAGAAAAGACATTATAAACACTCAGCCTTTAGAAAAACTTTTAAAGTTTTTGAATAATCAGTTATAATAGTTACTAAACAATTTAATTAAAGAATATGACAGTTGAGAAATCAGCCGGAGCAATAGTTTTCAGAAAAGAAGGTGGGAAACCATTATTTTTGCTTCTGCATTATCCTTCTGGCTCCCGGACTAAAAAAGAGTATTGGGATTTACCCAAAGGACATATTGAGAAAGGGGAAAAACTGGAAGATACGGTTAAAAGAGAAGTGGAAGAAGAAACCGGCTTAAAAGATATTGAATTTCTTGAAGGATTTAAAGAAACTATTAAATATTTTTTTAAATTTGAGAAAAAAAATATTTTTAAATTCGTCACTTTTTATTTAGTAGAAACGAAAACAAAAAACGTAAAGGTTTCCTTTGAGCATTTAGCCTTTCTCTGGCTGCCTTATGAAAAAGCTTTAGCAAAATTAACATTTAAAAATGCTAAAGATATTCTTCGAAAGGCCAATAACCAGTTAATGAAACATGTTACCGCTTGTTAAAACTAATCACCAAAAATTAGAAGACTATAAAAAACTGATCCCAGAAGAGCTTTTTGAAGAGATAACCAAATTAGCCAAAGACCTTAAGGGATTGAGGGTTTTTCAAGTTAATGCTACTCCCCGAGGGGGTGGGGTAGCCGAGCTTTTAGAGAGCTTGGTTCCTTTAATGAAAGGAATAGGGATAAAAGCTGAATGGTATACTATTCCGCCGAGAGAAGATTTTTTCAAAATTACTAAAGAAGTTCACAATGCCCTTCAGGGCAAAGAATATGCCATTCCTTTTCGGCATCGAGTGAGATACTTGGAACACATAGAGAGGTCGGCCAACTTGATGAGAGAAATGAAGGCTGATATTTGGGTTATCCACGACCCTCAACCGGCCGGCGTGATTTTATATTTGCCCCATTTCCATCCGGCAATTTGTCAGATACATATTGATTTAACGCTCCCAAATCCCGAGGCCTGGAAATTTTTCGCCGGAATTTTTGGAATGTACGACAAAATTATTCTTAGCTCAAAGAGGTTTATTAAAAAAGAAATAAAAGGAAAAACAGCGGTCTTTCCGCCAGCCATTGATCCTCTGGTTCCCAAAAACCAGCAGCTAGATTTGAATTTCTCAAAAGAAATTTTAAAAAGTTACGGGATAGATCCTTTAAGGCCTTTGGTTTCCCAGGTTTCCCGTTTTGATCCTTGGAAAGGTTTCTTGGGATTAATTGAAGCTTACCAAATCGCTAAAAAGAAAATTTCTGACTTACAACTGGCTTTAGTTGGTTTTTTCTTAGCCAAAGATGATCCGGAAGCAATGAAAACTTATAATCTTGTTAAGAAAAAAGCGGAAAAAGACCCTAGCATCTTTTTTTTCTTTGATCCGGAAATGTTAGGAAGCCTAAAGGTTCATGCTTTTGTTAACGCTATCCAGATTGCCTCAAGGGTAATTATCCAAAATTCAAGCAGAGAGGGGTTCGGCCTTAGTTTGACTGAAGCGATGTGGAAAGGAAAAGCGGTAATCGGCGGTCCGGCAGAAGGGATGAAGCTTCAAATTCAAAATAACAAAAATGGATTTTTAACTTCCAGCCCCCAGGAATTGGCAAAGAGAATTACCCAGTTAATTAAAAATCCTCAATCAGCCGAAAAACTAGGAAAAGCGGCCCAGGAAACGGTTAGAGAAAAGTTTTTAATACCCCGACTTTTAAAAGACTATTTAAAAGTTTTTAAGGAATTAGTATAATAAAAACATATGGCAGACCTTCTTCAAAATTTAACCCCTTGGTTTTTATCAAGCGGAGTGAAAATTCTGGCAATTTTAGCTGCTGCTTTTTTAATTACGCGCTTTGCAGTTAAAATAATTGAGCGAGCGATAACTAAAGAAATTAAAATTAAAGACCGCACCAAGGATGGCGCAGTCAGAAGACAAAAAACTTTGATTGGAATTTTCAACGGTGCCTTGAGGGTTTTTGTCTGGTTAGTAGTTGCGATGATGGTTTTATCTGAATTGGGATTGAATATTGGTCCTATTTTGGCCGGGGCTGGGCTCTTAGGCGTGGCTTTAGGATTTGGTGCTCAATGGATGGTCCGCGATTTCCTGGCTGGCATGTTTATAATTTTAGAAAACCAGTACCGGGTGGGTGACGTGGTTTGTTTAGATGACACCTGCGGTTTTGTGGAAGATATCACGTTGAGAAAAACCGTTATGCGCGATCTCGATGGGAAAGAAATACACATACCTAATGGCTCCTTTAAGATGGCTGCTAACTTAACTCACGGCTATTCACGAGCCCATATGGACATAGCTGTTGCCTATAAAGAAGATTTAGATAAGGTAATAAAGGTAATTAACAAGGTAGGTAGTCAGATGGCGCAAGAAGAACCCTGGAAGGAATATATCTTAAAGCCCATCCAGGTTCTTGGTTCGGGCCCGGATAGCTTTGGCGATTCAGCGGTGATTATCAAGGTTTTAGGAGAAACCCAACCTTTAAGGCAGTGGGATACCTTGAGAGAGTTTAGACGAAGATTAAAGAAAACTTTTGACAAGGAAAAAATTGAGATCCCTTTTCCTCAAATGTCAATCTGGTCCCGCAGCAAACCGAGAAAATAATTCCATCATGCTTAATTTTTCAGAGCAAGTTTTTAAGATCGTAAGAAAAATTCCCCGCGGGGAATTTTTAACTTATAAAGATGTAGCAAAATTAGCAGGTAGGCCCTGGGCTTGGCGAGTAGTAGGAAATGCTTTAAATAAAAATAAAAATCCTAAAATTCCTTGTCACCGAGTAATAAAGTCAGACGGCAGAATCGGCGGATACAAATACGGAGTAAAAAGAAAAATTGCCTTATTAAAAAAAGAAGGTATAATAATAAATTCTTATGGCAAAATTACATCCAGATTTAATAAATAAGGAATTCTGGTACAGAGACATTACCTTAATTCCTAATCGCCTGCCTGATTTTGAAAGAGATGAGGTTGATTTGACCATTCATTTTACTAAACGAATACTACTTAAAGCTCCCTTTGTTTCGGCTCCCATGGATACGGTTACCGAAGCCGAAATGGCAATTATTGTGGCTCTTTACGGAGGGATAGGTGTTATTCACTATAACTTTCCAACTATTAATGAACAAATTGAAGAGGTAGAAAGGGTAAAAAGGTTTGAAGCCGGATTTGTTTTTAATCCAGTTGTTTTATCTCCCCAAAATACAATTAAAGATGTTTATGATGTTAATGATAAATACGGATTTTTTAGTGTACCAATAACGGAAGACGGAACTCTAAATTCAAAGTTAGTGGGAATTGTTACTAACCGCGATGTCAGATACCGAAAAGATATGGAGACAAGATTAAAGGAAGTAATGACACCGAGAGAAAAATTGATAATTGCTGATAAGTCAGAAATAGTTGACAAAAACGACTTGAAAGAAGCCAATGAAATAATAAGAAAAAATAACCTCGATACCTTGCCGATTATTGACGAAGAGGACAGGATAGTGGCTTTGGTGACCGATTCAGATTTAAGAAAAAATGAAAATTACCCTTTAGCAACCAAAGATGAAAATAAACAGCTGAGAACGTTTGTTGCTATCGAGGGGAGATTAAAGTTGGCCAAAGAAAGAATTGGAAAAGCATTTGATGCCGGCGCAGACGGAATTAATATTGAGGCAAGCGTGGTTTTTAAAGAACAATTAGAAATCGCCAAATATTGTAAAGAAAACTTCCCAACCTTAGATGTAGTCATGGGAAATGTTGCTTCAGCTGAAGTGGTTAGAAAAATAATTGAACAAGGGTTCGATTATTGTGACGCTATTAAAATTGGCATGGGGCCAGGAGCTGCCTGTATTACTCAGCAAGAGTTAGGTACAGGGAGGGCTCAGGCTTCAGCTGTCTGGGATTGTTGTCAAGAAGCTAAAAAATTAGAATCAAAATATGGATTTATGCCATTGATTGCTGATGGGGGAATAAAAATTCTTGATGATATAAACCAGAATATAGCAAAACCAGGAGATATAACCAAGGCCTTGGCTTTGGGAGCCAAGACAGTGATGATGGGCTCGGTATTGGCCGGTTTAGATGAATCGCCCGGTGAAAAAGAATTTGATTACAAAGAAAACCGAATGGTAAAAAAATATCGAGGAATGGGATCTTTGGAGGCGATGGAAGGCACTTCAGCCGTCAGATACGCTGTAGATAAAGTAAAAATAAAAATTGCCGAAGGAATAGTGACTAAAGTTCCTTATCGAGGCTCAGGCCATGATTTTCTTCCCAGACTTATCGTCGGTGTTAAACAAAGTCTCCAAAAACAAGGATTCAAAAATATAAAAGAGCTGCAAGAAGAAGCCGACATTAGACCTATTTGATTTTTAAAATAGGACGTGGTAATTAGAAATTAGATGACTGTAATTTAACAAAAAAAGGAGGTACGTTTTGGCAGAAAGTTCAAAGTCTAGTCCGTTATCACCGTTCAGGGAATGTAAACGCTGTAAGTCAATCTGTGGACCGGAAGTAGATAGGTGTCCCAAATGTTCCCGCTCAGACTTTGACGATCTGACAGTCAAAGAGCTTAAAGCTGCAGCGGACGCTAATGGGAAAATAAAAGCTTTCTGTGCGAGGATACCAGATTGGCCTTTCGAAGGAGCCTGGCAAAAAAAAGAGGAGCCTGAAAAACCGCCCTAAAAAAAAGCCTACCCTTAATTGATTCAGTTATTCTTGAATCTTTTTGGGGGTAGGCTTTAACTTTTTACTTTTTCTACAATTCTCTCAAAAATTTCGGAGTGGTTTTGAGTCAAGTCAGCTAAGATTTTTCTATCTAAGTCAATTTTATTTTTCTTCAATCCGTAAATAAATTTACTATAAGAAATTTTATAAAGCCTGCATGCGGCATTGATTTTGATTTGCCAAAGAGCTCTGAAATCTCTTTTTTTGGCTTTTCTGTCTCGGTAAGCATAACGCCAAGCCTTCATTACGGCCACTTTGGCTAGGCGGTATTTTCTCTTTCTTCCCCAGCGAAAACCTTTAGCATGTTTTAAAAGATACTTTCTTCGTTTATGGGCGATTTTGCCTCTTTTTACTCGTGCCATAATAAAGCTAAGAAGCTAAGAGCTTCTTTATTTTTTTTGATTCCGTTCTTGAAATCTCAATCAATTTTCGGCCTTTTCTGACACCCTCTCCGGTTTTTTTAGCTCGATAATGGTCAAGGCCGGTTGCCCTTCTTAGTACCTTGCCAGTTTTTGTAATTTTAAATCGTTTGATAATTGACTTCCTCATAAAATTATGCCTTAGCGATAATCATTGTAAATCCTCTTGACTCTCTTTTTAATTCCCTTTCGATTTTTATAGGAACAAGCTTTCCTAAAACTTCCAAAAATTGACTGATTTTTCCTTTGGCAAAGTCTCCGAGAGCTTTTTCTCTTCCCCGTAAGACCATTTCTACTTTAACTCTATCACCCTTCTTTAAAAATTTTTCAGCCTGACGGGCTCTTGTTTCCAAGTCATGTAGAGAAATATTGAATCCCAGTCTTATCCCCTTTAACGTACTGACCTTGCTTCCTTTTGCCGCCTTTTCTTTTTTTTGCAACCAATATAAATATTTTCCATAATCCATTATTTTGCAAACCGGAGGCTCTGCTTTCTCTGTCACTTGAATTAAATCTAAATTGCGCTCCTCAGCCATATGGAGCGCCTCTGGTAGCGGGATAACCCCCGCTTGTTTTCCGCTTTCGTCAATTAACTTTACCTCTCTTGCTCTTATTTGGTTGTTGACTAATGGTCTCTTTAGCAAGTTTTAAGATTAATTTTATGTGGAGGCGGCGAGTTATGGGCTCGCGTCCGGAAAATTTTCCAGAGATAGATCTACAAGCTTATTCCAATTTGACGATTAGTAGAAAGTATCAATTGGACGGAAATCTTTCTACTTTTAGTCTATTTTGCTTTGATAGTCTTTCTAGACTTTAAAAAAGAACCATCTATCTCGATAATATGACACCCATTTTTCGCCTATCGAGAATCAGCGAACTGGATGCCGCATTAAGCGTAGGCTAACGCGGGTTTTTGGAATAAGTTGGCACTTATGTCCGTGATAGGCAGTTTTACGAGTTGACCTATCTTGCTCGGCTTGCCTGTCTTGGTTAATTCCCCGTCTACTCAACGCGCCCCCGTTTTAAAGTTCTTTCAATTTCTCTTTCTGTCTCTCGTTTCTTGATTGACTCTCTCTTGTCAGTTTTTTTCTTTCCTCTGGCAATCCCGAGCTCAATTTTTATCTTCCCGTTTTTAGTATACACCTTTAATGGTATCAGGGTCAAGCCTTTTTGTTTTGATTTACCAATTAGATATTTAATCTCTGATTTTTTTAAAAGGAGCTTTCGCGATCTCTCAGGGTCATAATCCGACGGCGCGTTTTTTGGTTGGTAAGCAGGAATTTTAGACCCAATCCAATATATTTCTTCGTTCCGAACTATTACGTATGATCCTGCCAAGTTTACCCCTCTTGTTTTTATCGATTTTACTTCTTGACCAATCAAAACAACTCCCGCCTCGAATTTCTCCAGGATTTGGTAATTAAAGTAAGCTTTTTTATTCTCTGCTAAAAGTTTCATCTCTTTTATTTTAGCAAAAATTAGGATAAAATGAAGGAGATGGTAAAAGAAAAAATAAAAAATTTGACAGCCAGAGCAGTCAAAAACCTCTATAAAAAGGAGGTAGAAATTGAAGTGGAGCGACCGGTAACAAAAAATTACGGTGATTACACTACTAATGTTGCAATGGCAATTAAGGAAAATCCCCAAGAGATCGCCAAACAGATAAAATCTACCATTCTAGAGAAGGTAGAAGTAAAGAACGGTTTTATTAATTTTTTTCTTTCAAAGGAATATCTACAAGAACAAGTAAAAGAGATTTTAAAAGAAAAAGATAAATTCGGCTGTTTGAAAATTAACAAAGGTAAAAGGGCTAATCTGGAGTTCATTTCAGCCAATCCTACAGGAGAACTTCATTTAGGACATGGCCGAGGAGCTTTTTTTGGCGACGTTTTAGCTAATATTTTGGAGAAATCAGGGGCTAAGGTGATCAAAGAATATTATATTAACGATGCTAAAACCAGCCTTCAGATAAAAGAGTTAGGGAAAACTGCTCTAGGCGAGGGGATCACTTACTCTACGGATTATTTAAAAAAGGCGATCAAAAAAATAAAAAATAAAATTGAAAAATCCAGCGGTGAGGGAGAAGCAGGATATTTGTTAGCCCAGTTAGTTCAAAAAGATATTAGGGGATTTATTGAGGAAAAGCTGAAAATTAGATTTGCTAAATGGGTTTCAGAAGAGAACGATTTATATAAAAAAAGCAAGATAGCTAAAATTAAAAATTGGCTGACAAAGAAAAGATTAATTTACAAAAAAGAGGGAGCCATTTGGTTAAAAACTTCAAAATACGATGAGACAAAAGATTGGGTGGTAATTAGGGGGACGGGAGAGCCCACATACTTGCTTTCTGACATTGCCTATCATCAAGATAAATTTGAAAGAAAATTTGATAGAATAATTGATATCTGGGGCGCCGACCATCAAGGACACGTTGGCAAGATAAAAGCAGTAGCCAAGATGTTGAGATACAAGGGAGACTTAGATATCTTAATTTCTCAGGTTGTCAGACTAAGAAAAGGAAAGATTTCTAAGAGAAAGGGGCAGGTCGTAACTTTGGAATGGTTAATAAACGAAGTAGGGTTAGACGCAGCAAGATTTTTCTACTTAATGAAGTCTTTGGATACCCAGGTGGAATTCGATGTGGACTTAGCTAAAGAAAAATCCGTTAAAAGCCCTGTTTATTATATTCAGTATGCCCACGCCAGAATTTGCAGCATCTTGAGAAAAATTCCCAATCACAAATTTCCAGATTCCAACCTGAAATTATTAGTTCATCATTCAGAACTCAACTTAATTAAGCAGCTAATCAGATTGCCGGAAATTATTGAAGAGACTGCCAAAGACTATCAGGTACAGCGATTGCCGCAATATTCAACAGAACTGGCAGCTGCTTTCCATCAATTCTACAGGGATTGTCGGGTCCTGACCGAAACCCGTTCTCTGTTAGCTGCTCGTTTAGCTCTGGTTTTAGCTACTAAAATTGTTTTAAATAATACTTTAGATTTAATGGGAATTTCCGCCCCAGAGAAAATGTAAATAAATTTATGGAGATAAATTTTTCCCAGAAAGAAAAAAAGATATTAAAATTTTGGCGGCAAAATGGAATTTTTAAGAAATCTATTCAGAAGCGCAAAAAGGCGCCGGATTTTGTATTTTTTGAAGGACCGCCAACCGCTAATGCTAAACCAGGCATCCACCATGTTTTAAGCAGGGTTTATAAGGATGTTATTTGTAGATACAAAACCATGCAGGGATTTAAAGTTTTAAGGAAGGCTGGTTGGGACACTCATGGGTTGCCAGTTGAATTAGAAATTGAGAAGAAATTGGGTTTGAGAAATAAAAAAGATATTGAGAAATACGGCATAGCTAAGTTTAATAAACTATGCAAGCAATCGGTTTGGAATTACAAAAAAGATTGGGAAAATTTAACTGAAAGAATTGCTTTTTGGCTAGATATGAAAAATCCTTACATTACTTATCAGCCGAATTATATTGAGACAGTTTGGTGGATTATCAAACAGATTTGGCAGAAAGGACTTTTATACAAAGACTATAAAGTAGTCCCTTACTGCGCTCGTTGCGGTACAGGCTTATCGAGTCATGAAGTAGCCTTAGGGTATAAAAGGATAAGAGAACCAGCAATTTATATTAAGTTTCCAGTTTTGAACCCGGAATTTAAGAAAACCTTCCTTTTGGCTTGGACAACTACTCCCTGGACATTACCGGGGAACGTTGCGGTGGCTGTAAACCCAGAATTTACTTACGTTAAAGTAAAAATCGGTGAAGAATACTTAATTTTGGCTAAAGAAAGAATGGGGACTTGCGGAGCGGAAGGAGAAACCGTTAAAGAGTTTAAAGGGAGAGACTTGGTTAATTTGAGGTACCAACCGCTCTATCCTTTCAGTGAAGAGATTATTAAGGGGGCTTACCGAGTGATTTCGGCTGATTTTGTTTCTTTGGAAGAAGGAACCGGGCTGGTTCATATAGCTCCGGCCTTTGGCGAAGAAGACATGATAATAGGCAAGGAGAATCGGTTACCGACCCTCTTAACAGTTGACGAAGAGGGGAAATTTAAATTAGGAGTTAAAAAATGGGCCAGAATGTTTATTAAAGAAGCTGACCCATTAATAATCGACGATTTAAAAAGCAGAAATCTTCTCTTTAAAAAGGAAATATACGAACACGATTATCCTTTTTGTTGGCGGTGTCATTCGCCCTTGTTTTATTATGCCAAAGAATCCTGGTTTATCAGGGTGACTAAGATAAAGAAAAGCTTAATTAAGAATAACCAAAGAATCAACTGGATTCCGGCTCATTTGAAAAAAGGAAGATTTGGCGAATGGTTAAAGGAAGTCAAGGATTGGGCCCTAACTAGAGAAAGATACTGGGGAACACCTTTGCCAATTTGGCAATGTAGAGAATGCGGCTACCTTGAGGTAATTGGCTCAAAGAAAGATTTGGTATCACAAAAATTCAGCGAAAATAAATACTTTCTTTTAAGGCACGGAACGTATCCTGGTAACTTAGAAGATATCGTCGTTTGTTGGCCAGAAAAAAGGTCCTTTCCCTTGACTAAGGAAGGAGAGAATCAAATCAAGGCGGTTGCCCAAAAATTAAAGAACGAAAACATTGACTTAATTTTTTCGTCAGACCTTTTGAGAACAAAACAAACTGCTGAAATTATCGGAAAGGAGTTAGGAATAAAGCCGAAATTTGATAAAAAACTTAGGGAAATCAGCGTTGGAATTTTAAACGGAAAACCGATTAAAGAAATTGGTAGATTTTGGGACAAAGAAAAAAAGCTCTCTCCCCTAGAATATTATTCAAGACGTTTTCAGGTTGCCCCTCCGGAAGGGGAAAATTATACCGACATAGAGAGAAGAATGTACCAATTTATAAAGCGGATTGATAAAAAATACCAAGGAAAAAATATTTTAATTGTTGGTCATCAACGACCCTTAACTTTACTTGAGAAGGCAAACTACGGCTACGATTTAAAACGACTTACAGAAATTGTCCTTAGGAAAAAAGAAATAAAAACTGGAGAACTGAGAAAGTTTAAGTTCAAGAGCTTGCCTTATAATAAAAAAATGGAGTTAGATTTCCACCGGCCTTATGTTGACGAAGTAAAGTTTTGTTGCCAAAACTGTAACGCCCTGATGGAGAGAGCTCCTGAGGTTATTGACTGCTGGTTTGATTCCGGAGCTATGCCCTTCGCTCAATATCACTATCCTTTTGAAAATAAAGCTTTGATTAATAAGAAAATTCAATTCCCAGCTGATTATATTTCAGAAGCAATTGATCAAACTCGGGGATGGTTCTATACTTTATTAGCTATTTCTTCCCTACTTGAAAAAGGTCCGACCTATAAAAATGTTCTTTCGGTAGGTCACGTCTTGGATGAAAAAGGAGAAAAAATGTCAAAATCAAAAGGAAACGTGGTTGATCCCTGGTATATTGTTGAAAAATATGGAGCCGACGCCACTCGCTGGTATTTTTACACCGTTAACCAACCCGGCGACTCTAAGCTTTTTTCAGAAAAAGACGTCGACCAGGCGCTTAAGAAGTTTATTTTGACTTTTTGGAATTGTTTTACCTTTTATAACACTTACATTGCGAATATCAGCAGGGGCCAGTTTCCTCTTAAATCAGCTTCTAATGTAGAGACAGATGTTCCCTTATTGGAGCGATGGGCTGTATCAAAATTAAACAGGGTTATCCATGAGGTGACCCAAAAACTTGATGAATACGACATAACTGGGGCCGCTAGAATAATTGAAAATTTCGTTATTAATGATTTCTCTTTGTGGTACATTAGAAGGTCGCGTAAGCGCTTTGACGAAGCCGCTAACACCTTGCGGTATACACTTTTGACATTAAGTAAGCTAACCGCTCCCTTTATTCCTTTTCTATCCGAGGAAATATACCAAAAAATCCAAAATTCCCCGAAGCAGATAAATTTTGCGACGAGGCAGACAAAATCAAAAATTCAAGACTCTGTCCATTTAGATAATTGGCCGAAAGCAAATAAAAAATTGATTAATAGAGTGTTGGAAAAGAAAATGGAGAAGGCGAGAGAAGCGGTGGCTAAAGGTTTAGCTGAGAGGGCTAAGGTAAAAATTAAAGTTAGGCAGCCATTAGCGAAATTAAAAATTAAAGATTTAAGGTTTAAGCTGGAAGCAGAATTATTAGATTTGATTAAAGAAGAAGTTAATGTCAAGGAAATAATTTTTGACCCCAAAATTAAAGGAGAGGTAGAACTAGATACTGAAATTACTCCGGAATTGAGAGAAGCAGGAATAATCAGGGAAGTTATCCGGCAGATTCAAGAAATGAGAAAAATCGCCGGCTTTAGACCAAAAGACAAGATTTCAGTAAATTATTTTGGCCCGGATGAATTAAGTAAAATCTTGGAGAAAAATAAAAATTTCATTTTTATAGAAGGCAAAATTAGCAATTTTGTACAAAAAGAAAAAGGAAAAGAGGTTTTTGCTGTTGAAAAAGAGGCTATGGTCGACCAGCAAAAACTATGGTTAGCAATTAAAAAAAATTAAAATATGGCTATTTCCGAAAAACAACAATCATTTATTAAAGAAAATATAGGAAAACAAGAGAAAGCGTCACCTCCTAAAGAAGAGGAAAAAGACACCTCGCTGTTTAAAGGCAGGCCCTATGTTACTCAAGAAACAGGAAAGCGTTGGGTAAAGGGAAACGAAGCATACAACCTTACAAAAATTCCCGAAAAAAGAAGAACTGAAGTATGGGAAAATATTACTAAAGGTACCGATATTCATTTTCAAACGAGTGAAGCTAAAGAAAAATACAAAGAAATCAAAGAATCATCCCTAGTAAAGGTTAAAGAAAAATATGGAATTAAAAGCGAAGGAGAGAGAAAGGGCATGCTTAAAATGCTAGAAAAATCTTTAGGAAAATCTCTAAAAAAATAAATGTTCGTCCATTACCGAACCCAGGGATTAATCCTTAAAAAAGAGGATCGGGGCGATGCGGATTTATTATTTACTATTTACACGAGAGATTTTGGGAAATTAAAGATTTTAGGAAAGGCAATTAGGAAAATTTCTTCAAAATTAAGGGCAGGAGCCGAGATTTTTTACCTATCGGAAATTGAATTTATTCAAGGGAAAACTTACAAAACTTTAACGGACGCCATCTTAATTGAAAAATTCGCAAATATTAAAACCGATTTAAAAAGATTAAAAATCGCTTATAAAATTTCTGGGATTTTAGATAATTTGGTTAAAGACCCAGAGTCCGACGAAAAAATTTGGCGTTTATTAAAGGAGACGTTTAGAAAACTAAATAAATTAGAAACTACTGAGGTAAAATTAGAAATTTTATACTATTATTTCTTTTGGAATCTTGTTTCCTTTCTTGGTTATCAGCCGGAGCTGTGGACCGACTCTATCTGCGGAAGGCAAATTGACGCCGACCTTGCTAAGATTTTAAAAATTATCATAAAGAACGATTGGCAGGTCTTATTAAAATTGAAAATTACGCCTGTCCATCTAAGATTGTTAAAAAATATCTCTCAGTGGTATAATAAAGAGGTATGCGTAATAGACTAGTTTTAGCAATTATAATTTTAGCTGTTTTGATGGGTATCATCGGCTATTTGTGGCAAAGACAGGCTTTTTCTAAAGAAGTTTTAAGTCTGGAGATTTTAAGTAAAAGAGAAGTAGAATTTTCAGAAGAAGTTGAATATGTCGTCAAATATAAGAATAACGGAGCGGTCTGCCTCGAAGAGCCGCGATTGATTTTTGAATATCCGAAACAGGCCCTTGTTTCCGATAATAAACCATTGCGGCAGGAAATAGTTTTAGACGATATTTATCCCGGTACGGAAAAAACCACTTCTTTTAAGGCCAGACTGTTGGGCAGAGAAGGAGAAAATATAACAGCCAAGGCTAATTTGAGTTATCGGCCAAAAAATTTGACAGCCCGATATGAATCGGAGACCACTTTTACTACAATCATTGACTCGGTCCCTATTACCTTTGAACTTGACCTGCCGTCAAAGATTGAATCGACAAAAAACTTTACCTTTAGAATAAATTATTTTTCCAATCTTGATTACCCGCTGACCGACTTACGGGTTCAGACTGAATATCCTTCCGAATTTGAATTTATTGAGTCCACTCCCCATTCTTTAGAGAAAAATGAATGGATTATCCCGCTTTTGAATAAAAATCAGGGGGGAAAGATTGAAATTACCGGCAAAGTTTTCGGTCAAATCAGCGATGCGAGAATCTTTATAGCAAAACTGGGCATTTTCAAAGAAGGAGAGTTTATTCTGCTAAAAGAAGTGAAAAAAGGACTGGAGATTATAAAGCCATTGATTTATATCAGGCAAGAAATTAACAGAAACCCTCAATATACGGCCCGGCCCGGCGATTGGTTGCATTATGAGATTTACTTTAAGAATATTGGCGAAAATATTCTGAATGATATATTTATAATTAGCCAGCTGGAAGGAGAAGCCTTTGACTCAGAAACCATTAGATCTGATTTGGGGCAAGCTGAGCCTGGTTCAAGCTCCGTAATCTTTGACGGGCGCAAGATTTCTCAGCTTCAATATTTACTGCCGATGGAAGAAAGAAAAGTTGATTTTTGGATAAAAGTGAAAGACGACTTAGGTCCCGTCGAAAAGCCTATTTTAATAAACAAGATTTCTATCAATGATGTAAGAGAGGAGTTTATCACCAAAATCAGCTCAAAAGTAGAGATAGCTCAGAAAGGATTTTTTCAGGATGAGGTTTTCGGGAATAGAGGACCAATTCCGCCCCGGGTAGGCGAAGCCACAACCTATACCATTATCTGGCAAGTAAAAAATTATTATTCCCTGGTAAAAGACATCAAAGTAAAAGCCATTTTGCCCCTGGGAGCTCAGTTAACCGGGAAAATTTTTCCCGAAGATGAGACCACGAAATTTTCCTTTGATTCACAATCAAGAGAAATTATCTGGTCGGTTGGTGATCTAGAAAGAGGAAGCGGTGTCTTTACCCCGAGTAAAAATATTGCTTTTCAGGTTTCTCTTACCCCTAATCAATCTCAGCGAGGCCAGACTCCGAAAATTATTAATACAGCCACAATAACTGGCGAAGATAGCTGGACTGATCGAATTCTGGAAGCCACCTCTCCGGCCATAGATACTACTATACCAGATGACGAAACCATAACCGAGGAAATGGGCAATGTCCAATAACATGGCTGATTTAATGAAGAAAATTGTCTCTTTATGCAAGCGCCGAGGTTTTATTTATCAATCCTCGGAGATTTACGGTGGCGTAGAAGCCCTCTGGGATTACGGGCCCTTGGGGGCTATTTTAAAAAATAATATCAGGAATCTCTGGCTTAAGAAATTTGTTCAAAGTCGAGAAGATATAGCCTTGATGGATGGTACGGTTCTTATGCATCCCAAGACCTGGGAGGCTTCAGGTCACCTTGAAAATTTTACCGATCCTTTAATTGAATGTAAGAAATGTCATAATCGTTTCAGAGAGGATCAATTGACTAAAAGGGAATGTCCTCAGTGTAAGAGTAAAGAGTTTACCCCAACCAGACAATTTAATTTACTTTTCAAAACTTTTTTGGGACCGGTGGAAGACAAGACTCATATAACTTACCTAAGGCCAGAAACTGCTCAGTCTATGTTTGCTGATTTTAAACTAATCCAAGAATCTCAGCGTTTAAAAATTCCTTTTGGTATTGCTCAGGTTGGTCGTTGTTTTAGAAACGAAATTACTACCGGCAACTTTACTTTTCGTTCCCGAGAGTTTGATATTGCCGAAATTGAATATTTTGTTGAACCAGGCCAAGACGAAAAACAGTTTAACGTTTGGTTAGATAGTTGGGAAAAATTCTTTTTAGAATTAGGTCTAAAAAAAGAAAATCTTAGGCGTCATGAGCATTCCAAGAAGTCTTTGTCTCATTACTCCAAGAGAACAGTTGATATTGAATATAAATTTCCTTTTGGCTGGTCAGAATTAGCTGGCATAGCCAATCGTACAGATTATGACTTAAAAAGACATAGTCAGTTTTCCGGTGAAGATTTGGAATATTTTAACGAAGAGACAAAAAAGAAATATTATCCTTATGTTATTGAGCCAACCATGGGAATAGAAAGAGCCCTTTTGGCACTCTTGTGCGATGCTTATGCTGAGATTCAGGGCGGCAGAACAGAAACTACCAAGGCCACCAAAGAAATTGAGATTATTTTGAAGCTAGATAAAAAAATAGCGCCGATTAAGGTAGTAGTCCTACCTTTAATTAAAAACAAGCCAGAACTGGTTAAGAAAGCTAAGGAAGTTTTTGAAACTTTAAAGGCTCGTTTTATGGCCCAGTACGATGAAGTGGGTTCAATTGGGAGACGTTACCGCAGACAGGATGAAATCGGCACTTTGTTCGCCATTACTATTGACTTCGAAACCTTAGAAAAAGACGATGTAACGGTTCGCGATCGTGACACAATGTCGCAAGAAAGAATAAGAATTTCAGATTTAACCCAAGTCTTAGAAAAAAAATTGAGCGAGTAAATGTTCGAAAAAACTACCCTTAGAAACGGCTTGAGAATTATTACTGTTCCTCAAGAAACTGCCCAGGCAGTAACCGTTTTGGTTTTGGTCGGCACCGGTTCAAAATATGAAAGAAAAAAAATAAACGGCATTTCCCATTTCTTAGAGCATATGTATTTTAAGGGGACCGATAGACGTCCAAAGCCCGTAGACGTTGTGGAGCCTTTAGATAAAATAGGTGGAATTTACAACGCCTTTACTTCTCAAGAATTCACTGGCTATTTTGCAAAAGTGGAAGCGTCTCATTTTGAATTAGCTTTGGATTGGGTTTCAGATATTTTTTTAAATTCTACTCTTCCTGAAAAAGAAATTGAAAAAGAGAAAAAAGTTATAGTGGAAGAGATTAATATGATTTATGACCATCCAATGGCTTACATCGGGTTTTTGTGGACGAAATTACTATATGGTGACCAGCCGGCAGGTTGGAATGTAGCCGGAACAAAAGAAAGTATCTCTTTGCTCTCCCGTCAAAAATTAGCAGATTATAGAAAAAAACAATATGTAGCCTCAAACACAATTTTATGTTTATCTGGTAGCATTAATCAGGGGAAAGCAATAGGTTTAGCTAAAAAATATTTTTCAAAAATAAAAAAGGGAAAACCAGAGAAAAAATTAAAAGTAATGGAGATTCAAAAAAAACCACGATGTCTTGTGGAAGAAAGAAAAATAGACCAAACCCATCTTTATCTTGGGGTAAGAGGGTTTAATGTTTCACATCCGCAAAGGCATACTCAAGAAATATTGGGTACTATTTTAGGTGGATCTGGGATGATGAGTTCAAGGCTATTTGTAGAAGTGAGAGAAAAATTAGGCCTGGCCTACTATATTAGTACCGATATTGAAGAAGACAGCGATACGGGTTTTTTGGTCACGCGAGCTGGTGTTGATAATCAGAGGACGGAAAAAGCAATTGAAATTATTTTAAGAGAGTATAAAAAAATATCTGCGATAAAGGTTCCTGAAAAAGAATTAAAAAAAGCAAAGGATAATGTAAAAGGGAAATTAGCCTTGTCATTAGAAACTTCCGATGCTTTAGCTTCCTTTTATGTTGGACAAGAACTTCTGGAAAAGGAAATTTTAACTCCCGAAGAAATTTATAAAAAAATTGATAAAATTACCCAAAATGATATTCTAAAAACAGCTAAAGACATTTTTAGACCGGAAAAACTGAATTTAGCCCTGATTGGACCATTTAAGGATAAGACAAAATTTCAACGATTATTAAATTAGAACATTTGTTAAAAATTGTAAATTGATAATTGAGAATTAAATCTTTCATGAATAATGAAAAAATTCTAGATATCTCTTGGGGAACGCTTCTGAAAATTGGAGTTGCTTCTCTCGGTTTTTATATGGTTTATTTGGTTAAAGATATTTTAATTTGGCTTATTTTCGCTTTGATTATTTCAGTTTTATTGACACCGGCGATTGATTTTTTACAAAAAAGAAGGGTCCCTCGGACAGCGGCTACTATTTTTGTTTTTATTTTTGTTTTCGGGGCTTTAGGAATTTTAATTTACTTGATTGCCCCGGTTTTTATTACTCAAATTCAGGGCTTTGCCGAGCATATCCCACAATATTTTGAAAAATTCTCCCCTCTTTTAAAGGAGCTAGGGCTTGAAGCTTCTGATAGTTTTGATGTTTTTACGCAGAGTTTCCGAGCGGGATTAGTCCAAGCTTCGGAAAGCATTATTTCTGCCATAGTTTCTATTTTTGGCGGAATTTTCACTACAATTACTATTTTTATTCTGGCAATTTTTATCTCTTTAGAAGAAAAAGGGATGGAAAGGGCGATTAGAACCCTCTTTCCTAAAAAGCAAGAAGAAGAAGTCTTGAATATTTGGAAGTCTTGTCAGTTAAAAGTTTCGGGCTGGTTTGGAGCGCGGATTTTAGCTTGTCTTTTTGTTGGCATTATGTCTTACCTCGCTCTTTGGCTCTGCGACATAAATTATCCCTTTATTCTTGCTTTATTCGCTGGTGTCGCCGATATTATCCCGATTATCGGACCAATAATAGCTGGAATAGTTATTGCTTTAATTGCCGCCTTCGATTCGCCTTGGATAGCCGTCGTGGTTTTACTTGTTTTTATTATCATTCAACAGATAGAGGGTAATATTTTAACGCCACTTTTGACTAAAAGATTTATCGGCTTGTCCCCGGCTTTAGTCTTGATTGCCTTGATGATTGGCGGGAAGTTCTGGGGAATTTTAGGGGCAATTTTAGCCATTCCTTTAGCTGGTATTATCTTTGAATTTACTCGAGACTATTTAAAAAAAAGAAAAGAGGGCGAAATTTCGTCCTCTAGCCAGCCGGCCCCATCGGGTAGTCGTAAAAAAAGTATAATTTGGTAAGTCAAGATGGGTATTCTTTATATTGTTGCCACTCCTATTGGAAATTTAGAGGATATTTCACAGCGAGCCCTCCGCGCCTTAACGGAGGTTGATTTAATTTTGTGCGAAGATACGAGAATAACTAAGAAATTATTAGATCATTACCGGATAAAGACTTCAACCTTAAGTTATCACCAACACTCAAAAATCCAGAAGATTGAACAGGTTATTGACTTTTTGAAAGAAGGTAAAAACTTGGCCTTAGTTTCTGACGCCGGAACTCCAGGAATTTCTGATCCAGGGAATTTATTAATTAAAGAAGCGACTAAGAAATTGGGCACTGAAGTTAGAATTGTACCGATTCCCGGTTCCTCCGCTATTACTTCGGCGGCTAGCATTTCCGGTTTTCCCATGGATAGGTTTCTATTTTTAGGATTCCCGCCAACCAAGAAAAAGCGAAAGAAATTTTTTGAGGAAATAATAAGCTCAAAATATCCAGTAATTTTTTATGAGTCGCCCCATCGCATCATAAAAACATTAAAAGAATTAGAGTTAGAGGCTAGGACCTGTAACCCAGAACCTAAAATATTGGTTTGTCGGGAACTAACCAAAAAATTTGAAACGATTTACCGCGGAACGATCGAAGAAGTGATAAAACAGATAGAAAAGGATATAATAAAAGGAGAATTTGTTGTAATTTTTGGAAGATGTTGAAAAAAAAGTTTTATATTACAACCAGTATAGCCTATGCTAATATGTCGCCCCATCTCGGGTTTGCTTTAGAATTAGTTCAGGCAGATGTTTTGGCCCGATATCATCGGATATCGGGTGGAGGCGTCTTTTTTTTAACCGGAACCGATGAACACGGAAGAAAAGTGGCCGAAGCGGCAGAAAAAATTGGTAAATCGCCGGCAAAATTCAGTAGCGAGATTGCCAGTCAATTTAAGGCACTAACAAAAATTTTAAATCTCTCTAACAATGATTTTATTCGGACGACTGACAAAAAACGCCACTGGCCCGTTGTCAAAAAAATCTGGCTGGGACTAAAGAAAAAAGGCGATATCTATAAGAAGAAATACAAAGGATTATATTGTGTGGGCTGCGAAGCGTTTATTACAAAAAAAGATTTAAAAGAAAGGAGGTGCGTCATTCATCAGAAAGAACCGGAAGAAGTCGAAGAAGAAAATTATTTCTTCCGACTTTCCAAATATTCAGAAAAAATAAAAAAAATTATCAAAAATAGCGAAATCAAAATAATTCCTGAGTCTCGAAAAAATGAAATGTTAAGTTTTGCTAAACAGGGATTGGAAGATATTAGCTTTTCTCGGCCGAGAAAAGACTTAAAATGGGGAATTCCTGTTCCTGACGACGATGACCACACTGTTTATTGTTGGGCGGATGCCTTAACGAATTATCTTTCCGGAGCTCCGGGATGTTGGCCGGCGAATGTACAATGCATTGGTAAGGATATCCAAAAATTCCATTGCCTCATTTGGCCCGGCATGCTCCTTTCTTTAGGTTTAGCGTTGCCTAAGGTTATTTTTGTCCACGGATTTATTACGGTTGCCGGTCAGAAAATGTCAAAGAGCTTGGGGAATGTTGTTGACCCCTTTAAGTTAGTGGATAAATACGGTACCGATTCCGTAAGATATTTTCTTTTGAGGGAAATTCCGTCGACAGAAGACGGAGACTTTACGCTGCAGAAATTTGAAGGGCGCTATAACTCAGATCTTGCTTCCGGGCTTGGTAATTTGGTAGCCAGGGTTATCACCCTGGAGGCCAAATTCAAAGCTCAAAATGCAGAAGCTAAGATTACAAGTCAAAATTTAAAATCAGCTATAAAAAACACTCAAAAGCAATATAAAAAAGTTTTTAGAGAATTCAGGTTTAACGAAGCGTTGGTTGCGACTTGGGGTCTGGTTAGTTTTTGTGACAGATATATTGAAAAAGAGCATCCCTGGAAAGAAGGCAAGAAGCAAAAAATGGTTATTAGCGATTTGTTACTGGCAATCTTAGAAATAGCAAAATTATTAGAGCCATTCTTACCCGAAACTTCAGAAAAAATAATAAAACAATTAAAAACTAAAAAAAGCCATCCTTTATTCCCAAGGGTTTAACTTATGCTGATGGACTAAAATTCATTTCTCAATTCAATAAATTTTCAATTTATTTTAATGATTGACACTCATGCTCATGTAAATTTTGAAGCGTATAAAGATGATGCCGACGAAGTGATTCGTCGGTCTTTAGATAGTGACACATGGATTATTAATGTTGGTTCTCAATACTCGACCAGTAAAAGAGCGATTGAGCTCGCTGAAAAATACGGAAAAGGGGTTTATGCCGCTATCGGACTCCATTCCATTTATGCTCGAGACGGATTCGATTATAAAAAATATGAGCGACTAACTCAATCACCCAAGGTTGTAGCCATCGGAGAAATCGGACTGGATCATAAAGAGGAATACGCCTCTTTTAAGAAAGAACAAAAAGAAATTTTTTTAAAGCAATTAGAGTTAGCAAAGGAGCTACATTTGCCAATAATTTTCCATTGCCGTATGGCACATAAAGACTTAATAGAAACCCTTAATAAATGGAAGGCAGCGGGCAGCGAACAATTGAAAGGAGTGGTACACTGTTTTACTGGTACTTGGAACCAGGCAGAAAAATATTTAGCAATGGGTCTTTATTTAGGATTCAACGGGATAATTTTTAAAATGAATTTAGATGATATAATAGAGAAAACGCCTTTAGATAAAATTCTAATTGAAACTGATTGTCCTTATTTAACACCTCCATCAGCTGGAGTTAAGAGAAATGAACCTATATACGTAAGATATATAGCTGAAAAAATTGCCCAGATTAAGAGTATAGGCTATGAAGAAATATCTAAAATAACTACCGAAAATGCCAAAAAATTATTTAAAATCTAATCCCAAAATTGCCATTATTGGAGGGAGCGGGATTTATGACCCGAAGATTTTCAAAAAGGAGAAAGAAATAAAAATTAAAACTCCCTTTGGGTACCCTTCGACTCCTATTGAAATTGGAGATTTTGTGGGTAAAAGAATTGCCTTTTTGGCAAGACATGGGAAATCTCATCAATTCCCTCCTCATAAAGTTCCTCAAAAAGCTAATATCTGGGCTTTAAGAAAAATACAGATAGAGAGGATAATTGGAATTTGTGCCGTCGGTTCTTTGAGGAAGAGTTTTAAACCAGGAGATATTGTTATTTGCGATCAATTTATTGATTTTACTAAAAAGAGAGAATATACATTCTACGATAAGGAAGCAGTTCATGTTTCCCTAGCTGACCCATTTTGTTCTGAATTGAGAAATTTATTTTGTAAAGAAGCGAAAAAACTAAAAATTCCAGTGCATCAAAAGGGAACTTATATTTGTATTGAGGGGCCAAGGTTTTCAACTAGAGCTGAATCGAAATTTTTCAGAAATTCCGCCGATGTTATTGGAATGACTCTAATTCCTGAAGCAATTTTGGCCAGAGAGCAGGAAATTTGCTATTTGTCTTTAGCGATGATTAGCGATTTTGATGTTTGGGCTGAGCGTCCCGTAGAATTTCAAGAGATATTAAGAACAATGAGGGGAAATATAGAAAAAATTAAAAAACTTTTGCAGACCGCTATTCCTAAAATTAAGAAAGAAAGAAATTGTCTTTGTAAGGCTGCTTTAAAAAATGCTCAAGTTTGACATGTCTTAAGAATAAATTAAAACAATATGAGTTATAATCCACAGGAATTTGAGAAAAAGTGGCAGGATTATTGGGAAAAGAATAATCTCTTTCGGGCAGAGGATTTTTCTAAAAAACCTAAAAAATATATTTTAGTTGAATTTCCCTATCCTTCGGGTGACGGTCTCCATGTCGGCCACGCCCGGGGCTACTCAGCCTTAGATGCGATAGCTCGTAAAAGGAGAATGGAAGGATATAACGTTTTGTTTCCTATCGGCTGGGATGCTTTTGGCTTGCCAACAGAGAACTACGCTATCAAAACCGGCATTCATCCTAAAAAAGTAACCGAAGAAAATACCACTAACTTTAAAAGACAGTTAAAATCCTTAGGTCTTTCTTTTGATTGGTCGAAAGAGATTAATACTACCAATTCTAAATACTACAAATGGACCCAATGGATTTTTCTTAAACTTTTTGAAAAGGGTTTAGCTTATCAGGCCGAAATACCGGTTAATTGGTGTCCTTCCTGCAAAATTGGATTAGCCAATGAAGAAGTAGTAGGGGGTGCTTGTGAGCGTTGCGGAACTACCGCAGAGAAAAAAGTTCTGAAACAATGGATGTTGAAAATTACAGCTTATGCTGACAGACTGGTAGAAGACTTAGAAAAAGTTGATTATTTAGATAAAATTAAGACCCAGCAGATTAATTGGATAGGTAAAAGCCGTGGTACAGAAATTGATTTTAGGATTGAAGATTCAAAAGAGGTAATTCAGGTTTTTACTACCAGAACTGATACTCTTTTTGGCGTAACGGCAGTGGTTATCTCTCCAGAAAGCCCTTTAGTTGGAAGACTAATCAGGTTAGAACAAAAAGAAGAAGCCGAAAGATACATTACTGAAGCTAAAAAGAAGAGTGATTTTGAAAGAGAAAAATTAGAAAAGGAGAAAGCTGGAGTTTTTACGGGGTCTTATTGTGTTAATCCTGGAAATTCTGAAAAAATTCCAATCTGGATAGGAGATTATGTAATATTTACTTATGGTGGGGGGGCCGTGATGGTAGTTCCGGCCCACGATTACCGGGATTACGATTTTGCTAAGAAATATGATTTAGAAATCAGAGAAGTTATTTCTGGTAGTGATATTTCTAAAGAGGCTTTTGTAGATTATGGGAAGTTGGTCAATTCCGGCCAGTTCAATGGATTATCTTCCCAAGAAGCAATTGGAAAAATTACAGATTGGCTACAAAAAAAAGGTCTTGGCAGGAAAAAAGTCCAGTATAAACTGCGAGACTGGGTTTTCTCCCGTCAGCATTATTGGGGCGAGCCAATTCCGATTATTCATTGTCAGAGATGCGGCACTGTCCCCGTACCAGAGAAAGATTTGCCGGTCGAGCTGCCCTATGTTGAAAAATATCAGCCAACCGGGACTGGTGAATCTCCCTTAGCCGCTGTTTCTGAGTGGGTTGATACTAAATGTCCCAAATGTGGAGGCAAGGCTGAAAGAGAAACGGATACTATGCCCAATTGGGCGGGTTCAAATTGGTATTTTCTTCGTTATACCGACCCCGATAATAATAAAGAGTTAGCCGATAAAAAGAAAATAAAATACTGGTTACCGGTTGATTGGTACAACGGCGGTATGGAGCACACCACCTTACATTTATTGTATTCTCGCTTTATCTATAAATTTCTTTACGATATTAAAATAGTCCCGCAGCCCGAACCATATCAAAAAAGAACCTCTCATGGTATGGTTCTAGCCGAAGACGGCAGAAAAATGTCAAAATCTTTCGGTAATACCATTAATCCCGATGAAATCGTCAATAAATATGGTGCTGATACCTTAAGGGTTTATGAAATGTTTATGGGACCTTTCGATCAGGCGATTACCTGGAGTACCCAGGGAGTAAAAGGGGTTTATAGATTCTTGGAGAAGGTTTGGCGGCTGGTTTCTCAGTGCGCCGAAAACAAGAAAAGTAGTCCAGAAATTTTAAGAGCCATACACAAACTAAATAAAAAAATAGATGAAGATTTAGAAGCAACAAAATTTAATACGGCCGTAGCCGCTTTTATGGAATTTATTAATTTATGCCAGGAAAGAAAGGAAGAAGTTGGGAAAGAAACACTTGAATGCATGTTGACCTTGCTCTATCCTTTAGCGCCTCATATTTCAGAAGAACTTTGGAGCTTATTGGGTCAGAAAGAAAGCATCGCTTTTCAAAAATGGCCCGAATATGACTCTAAATTAATTAAGGAGGAAACGATAACCTTGGTTATTCAGATTAATGGTAAGGTTAGAGATAAAATTGAAGTCGAGGCTAATATTTCTGAAGAAAAAGCGCGTACCCTTGCAATCTCTCAAGAAAAGATTAAAAATAGGATATCTGGCAAAAAAATCAGAAAAATTATTTTTGTTCCCGGTAAGTTAATCAACGTCGTCATATAAATAAAATATGTGTGGTATAGTCGGTTATATCTCAAAAAAAGAAAATCCGAATACCCTTAAGTTGGGATTAGAAGCCCTAAAAAGACTGGAATATCGCGGTTATGACTCCGCCGGTTTTGCCTTTTGGGACGGAAAGAAAAAAGAGATTATTTGTCAGAGAGCAGTAGGGAAAATTATTAATCTGGAAAAAAAGGTAAATAATAATTATACTTCCGTTTTTGCGAACCCCATTATTTTACATACTCGCTGGGCGACTCATGGAGGAGTAACCGAAAATAATGCCCATCCTCATTTTGATTGTCAAAAGAATATCTATTTAGTTCATAATGGTATTATTGAAAACTATGTTGAGTTGAAAAAAGAATTGCTTAAGGAGGGGCATCAATTTTCTTCAGACACTGATACCGAAGTAGTGGTTCATCTCATTGAGAAATTTTTTCAGGGAAATTTAGAAGAAGCTGTCAGAAAAGCTCTCAGTCGCCTTAAAGGAACTTATGGTTTGATTGTCATGTCTAAAAAAGACCCAAATAAAATTATTGCTGCTAAATTGGGCAGCCCTCTACTTTTAGGCTTGGGAGAAAATGAATTTTTGGTTGCCTCTGATCCAGCTGCTGTTATTGCGCATACTAAAAAAGTCATTTATCTTGACGATGGAGAAATAGCCACTGTTACGCCGGATAATTTTTTTATTCTCAAAGAAAAACAACCAGAGGAAATAGAATGGGAGTTAGAAGAAGCTCAGAGGGGCGAATATCCACACTTTATGTTAAAAGAAATTATGGAAGAACCGGAAGCGATTGAAAATGCCATCAGGGGTAGATTATTAGAAGAAGATGGGGCGGTAAAACTGGGAAGTTTGGACAGCCTGTCAGAGAGATTAAGAAGAATGAACCGTTTAGTTTTGGTTGCTTGCGGTACGGCAGGTTATGCTACGCAGGTTGGCAGATATATGTTTGAAGAATATGCCGGCATTCCGGCTGAAGTAGATTTGGGTTCGGAATTTCGTTGCCGAAAATCAATTTTGAGTAAAGATACGGCGGTTATTTTTGTTTCCCAATCTGGAGAAACAGCCGATACCTTAGCTTCTTTAAAAGAAGCTAAAAAGAAGGGAAATTTAACAATCGGAATTACTAACGTTGTAGGTTCAACTCAAGCCAGAGAGACAGATGCCGGTTTTTACACCTATTCAGGCCCCGAAATTGCTGTTGCTTCTACTAAAGCATTTATTGGACAATTAACTTCTTTGGCATTATTAACAGTATATTTGGGCAGACAAAGAGAGATGTCTTTGGTAACTGGGAAAAGGATCGTTTCTGAACTTAAGAAATTACCAGACTTGGCCCGAGAGGTTTTGAAACAATCCCCCCGAATAAAGGAAATAGCTGAAAAATATAAAGATTTTAAAAATTTTTGGTTTATCGGTAGAAAATATAACTATCCTATTGCTTTAGAAGGGGCGTTAAAATTAAAAGAAATTTCTTATTTGCATGCTGAAGGAGTTAGAGGGGGCGAACTAAAACACGGTCCGATTGCTTTGATAGATGAGAATTTCCCAACCGTGGCAGTTTGTCTTTCAGATTCGGTTTATGAAAAGATGTTTTCTAATATTCAAGAAATTAAAGCCAGGAAGGGTCCAGTTATTGCCATAGCTACTCAGGGGAATGAGGAAATAAAAAAGATAACCGATGACGTCGTCTATATTCCGAAAACCTTAGAAATGCTCACTCCTATTTTGGCTATTATTCCTTTGCACCTTTTCGCTTATTATATAGCCACATTGCTCGGTTGTGACATAGACAAGCCAAGAAATCTTGCCAAGTCAGTAACGGTAGAGTAAAATATAAATATTGTATGGAGGAACTCTTATCTAACAAATCAGGAAAAAAAATCATTTTACTTGGAAATGAAGCGATTGTCAGGGGCGCCCTCGAATCGGGCGTTCAGTTTGTTTCTACTTATCCCGGAACCCCCTCTTCAGAAATTGGCAACACTTTCTTTAAAATTGCCCCTAAAACCGGGGTCTATTTTGAATTCTCTACCAATGAAAAAGTAGCTTTAGAAGCAGCTATCGGTGCTTCTTTTTCCGGACTGAAGACTTTGATGGCCATGAAAAATTTCGGGACAAATGTTGCCTTAGACGCCTTACTCCCTTTTGTCTATACGGGAACTAAAGCTCCGACAGTAATAATATCTGCTGATGATCCTTCCTGTCACAGTTCAGCTCAATCAGAAGAGAATACCAGGGGGATTTCTTATTTGGCGCATATTCCAACCTTAGAGCCGGCCGATCCGCAAGAATGTAAGGATTTTGTTAAATTAGGTTTCCAGATTTCAGAAAAGTTTAAAATTCCGGTAATGATAAGAACGACCACCAGGGTGGCTCATCAAAGAGGCATAGTAACCTTGAATAAAGTCCAATTCTCAAAATCAAAAACCCCAAAAGGCAGATTTATTAAAGATTATAAAAAGTTTGTTACTCTGCCCCCGAGAGTTATGGAAATGAAAACAGAACTTTTAGAAAAACTTGAGAAAATAAAAGATTTTGCTGAGAAATCCCATATCAACAAACAGTCATCAAGAAAATCGAACTACGGTATTATTACGTCGGGCATATCTTATTTATATGTAATGGAAGCGTTGAAGGAGTTGAATTTAGATTTACCAGTTTTAAAACTGGGATTTTTTTATCCTTTGCCAGAAAAGAAAATTAAAAACTTTATTAGCCGAGCCTCTCGCCAGAGAGGCAAGGCTAGAGATGAGGGCTTTACTCTTAGCGATCAAAAGCTTAAGAAAATCTTGATAGTTGAAGAATTAGAGCCATTTTTAGAAAAAGAAGTCAAGATATTGGCTAAAGAAGTAAATTGTAAATTAGAAGTGGTTGGTAAAAAGTTAATTTCCGAAGTCAACGAATTAAAACCCGGGATTGTCACCTCGGCTGTTGCTAAATTTACAAACAGAAAATACAAAATGCCATCTGTTAAATTAAAAATACAAGCTCCTAAACGTTTTCCTCAGCTTTGTCCCGGCTGCCCTTACTGGCTGGTTATTTCAGCTGTAAAAAAGGCAGTTGATACAAAAAATGTTATTTTTGGAGGAGAAATTGGCTGCTATATGCTCTTTGGTAACCCGCCGGTTGACCTTCAGGATTATTTATCTTGTATGGGTTCTTCAGTCGGTATCGCTCACGGAATTAAAAAATCTACCGGACAAAAGGTAATTGCTTTTGTCGGCGATTCCTCTTTTTTTCATTCCGGTATTCCGCCTTTAATTAATACTGTTTTTAATAAATCAAATCCCTTAATAATAATTTTGAATAACGAAACGACTGCTATGACCGGCCACCAGCCTCATCCTGGCGCTCCGGTCACTCCCAACGGAATTAATATTGAAAATATTGTCAGGGGTTGCGGGGTGAAATACGTAAAAACGCTTGACCCCGTAAATCAGGAAGAATTTGTTCAAACCGTAAAAGAATTTTTAGAGAAACCGGAGGTTTCAGTAATAATTTCTAAAAGAGCATGTATTCAGATAAAAAAATAAGCCCCGTTAGAAGTTTGCCGGGGTCAAACATGTTAAAACTTGAACAATTACTTTATTTTGTTAAACTCGTGCCAAAAAAGAACCTTCCAGTCTTTTTGGGCGGATAATACATATGCAAACTTCTAACGGGGTAGACCAATTTAATATGGTAATAGTTGGTACAGGTGGGCAAGGATTAATCACTCTTTTGCAGATTATTGCTGAAGCTGCTTTATTTGAAGGGCTTGACATAAAGACTTCTGAGCTTCACGGCTTATCTCAAAGAGGTGGCTCTGTCGAGGTTCATATCAAGCTTGGCAAGAAAGTTTACTCTCCCTTAATACCTCAAGGAAGAGCTGATTTGGTTTTGGGACTGGAAATGCAGGAAACTTTGCGGGCAGTCAATTTCGCCAATCAAAAAACAAAGCTTTTAATCAACAGACATATTATCCCTATTCCCTTGGTAAAAAATCTGGCCGAGAAAGAAATTTTAGACAGCTTAAAGAAGATTAGTAAGAACATTAATCTGATTTCGGCATCGGAAATCTGTAAAGAAAAACTTGGTAGTGACGTGGTCTCTGGGATCTATTTAATGAGCTTGGCTGTTTTTAAAGGACTAATTCCGATTAAACCGAGTTCTATTGAAAAAGCGATTAAAAAAATAATTCCCGATAAATATCTGGGATTAAACCTTAAAACCTTCAATTTAGCGAAAAGCTAACCTAAAGGTTCGAATCCCATCCCTGGAGCCAACAGGAACACTTTCCTTAGTCAGTACTTTCTGTTATGCTTAGAGAATAATTAACTAATTAATAAAACACATATATGGCAAAAAGAAGCACGGGACTAGATAAACATAGAAAAACACATTCCCATAAAACCAAGAAGCGATTAGAAATAAAGCGGCTTATGCTTGAAGCCAAGGCAAACAAAAGAAAGCATAAATAAAGTTTATTAAAAACAGGGTCTAACATCGTCCCTCCGCCAGCTGGCGTCGGGGGAGCACTTCGACAAGCTCAGTGTAAACCATAATTTTCCGCCTATTTATTTAGGCGGTTTTTTAATATTTTTATATCTGTGGATAAATGCTCTTGACAATATATTAGAATAATATAACATTAAGTTAGGTCGATATAACATAATGTTACAATTAAATAACTAAATTGATTAAAAAATATGAAAAAAGATAAAATCCGTTTAATTTTAATAACGACGGGAACAATTTTACTACTGATTGCCTTGGCATTATACGGATACACGGCCCTTATAAAAAAAGAAGCAACTCCTAGAGGGTTAATTCCCATTTTAATTCCATTGATTGTTATTATTTTTATGATGTTTTTCATTGGTAAAAGATACAAAGACGTAAAAGAAGGCATGCCTATGGAAGACGAAAGATCCAAAAAGGTCATAACGCAGGCCGCGGCCAAAAGTTTTTATTTTTCGTTATACTGGCTGCTTGCGATTTCCTGGTTTGAACCCTTTTTTGCTAGAGTATTGTTCGGTGGGGAAAAACTAGATGCTGGTCAGACTGTGGGCGGCGGGATCGCCGGCATGGCAATTTTCTTTTTTATATTTTGGTTTTATTACGATAAAAAAGGCAAGTTAATTTAATCCACCATGAAAAACAGGATAAAAGAATTCAGGGCAAAATATGATTTGACCCAGGAAGATCTGGCAAAGAAAGTCGGCGTAAGGCGGGAAACGATCGTTTATTTAGAGCAGAACAAATACAACCCGTCTCTTAATCTTGCTCACGACGTAGTCAAAGCGTTGAAAACAACGATTGACGAGCTATTTGATTTTAGGGATTAAAATAATAGATAGTGATATTGTAAACAGGTTCTAACGTCGTCCGTCCCCCGGAGCCCCAATTTCCCGCCGCTTTCTCAAGAAGGCGGTTTTTTGGTAGAATAGGATAATGGAAATTAAAGAAATCAAAATAGAAAATTTAGACCCCAAGGAATTTATAAGAGAAAAGATAGAAGAGATTTCTTCTATTATGGGGAATGATTTGGCCATTAACGCTTTGTCTGGTGGTGTTGACTCTTCAACCGTGACAATGTTGGGTCACAAAGCCTTAGGCGATAAACTTAAGACATATTTTATTGACAATGGATTAATGAGACAGAATGAACCTCAGCAGATTGCTTCAGCCTTTAAGAGCTTGGGTGTTCAGGTGGAGATAATTAATGCTCAAGAAAAATTTTTTAGTGCCTTAAAAGACATAAGAAACCCAGAAGAAAAAAGAGAAGCTATTACCCAAACATTTTATAAAGATGTATTTGGTAAGCTTGTAATAGAAAACGATGCTAAATATCTTCTACAAGGAACTATTTTAACTGACATAGATGAAACTATCGCTAGCATCAAGAGACAGCATAATGTTTTTGAACAACTGGGCATTGATCCCGAAAGAGTATTTGGATATAAGATTATAGAACCTTTAATACAGCTTCGAAAGGATGGAGTAAGAAAGGTAGCTGAGGCAATTGGATTGCCAGAATCTATATATAATAGAATGCCCTTTTGTGGTCCAGCCTTGGCTGCAAGAGTAATTGGAGAAGTAACCCCCGAAAGAATAGAGGTTGTAAGAAAGGCCACCGCTATTATTGAAAACGAGTTAAGCAATACTAATTCTTTTCAGTATATGGCAATTTTACATAATGATAGAGTTACGGGGATACGAAACGGAAAAAGAGACTTCGGTTTCCAAATCGAACTTAGGTGCTGGGATAGCATTGACGCAAGAACAGCAATTCCGACTAGATTGCCTTATAATACTTTGGAGCAATTAGCTCAAAAAATAACAACTGAAATTCTTGGTGTAGTAAGTGTAACCTACAATATAACTCCGAAACCTCCTTCAACCATGGAAGCTGTTTAACTATTTTTTCTTTAAAATAGCTTCTAAAATCATCTAGCCAAAGGAATTAAAGTTGATTTTTCAATCCCAAATCCTTCCAAAAACCAAGTTCTAATATTGTACCATCCCTGGAGTAGGCTTGTGCTCGGTTCTTGTGACCGAGCCGCCCCGAAAGTTTTCTCGGGGTTTTGTGTTAAAATACCTAATATACTATGATTGATATTATTTTATCGTTGATTGGCGGAATCATTATAGGTTGTTTAATTAAACTGAAAGAATCTCAGAAAATTTTACTTGAAAGGAGTTATACTGTTGTAATTTTCTTATTGATTTTTTTTATGGGATTAGCGGTCGGTTTAAACAAATCTATTTTCCAGAATTTGCCTAAAATTGGTGGATACGCAATATTGTTTTCAATCTTTACAATTATTGGAAGTATTGCTGGGGTAATTATTTTAGAGAAAACAAAAATAACGAGATTAAAATGATAGTCTTAATTTTATCTGCATTGGTTATTGGGATAGGAATGGCTTTCTTTAATTTGACCCCTCCTGGTTTAATTAATTACATAGACTCAATCTTGAGGTTTCTGCTAATTATTTTATTGTTTCTTGTTGGAATTGATATTGGAACTAATAAGAAAGCCATATTCGGGCTTAAAAAAATGGGCTTTAGAATATTGCTTATTCCTGCAGTCATAATTGCGGGGAGCTTGACCGGGGGATTATTATTGAGTTTCTTTATAAACTTTTCTATTTTTAAATCATTGGCGATAGCTTCGGGAATGGGTTATTATACTTTATCAAGTATAATTTTAACTCAAATGGTTGGTAGTGAATTGGGAACAATGGCATTCCTGTCGAATATTATAAGAGAAATTTTGACAATTATCATTACTCCTTTTATTTCGAAGAAAAGCCAGCTATCGCCGATTGCGGCCGGTGGAGCAACATCAATGGATACGACCCTTCCTGTAATCGTTAGATTTACTTCAAAAACAGTTGGACTGATTTCAATAATTAGCGGAGTTATTATTACTTTTTTGGTTCCGTTATTAGTTACTTTTTTTGCAGGATTAATATAGTATTTATTCCATATCGCCAAGAAGGCGGTTTTTTGCTAAAATGAAAGCATGAAAATAATTGGTATATCTGGAAGCCCCAGAGACAAAAATACAAATTATATGTTGAGGACAGTTCTTGACGCAACTAATCAAAAGTACGAATTAATTCTTTTGAAAGATAAAAAAATTCAACCCTGTAATGCCTGTAGAAAATGCTCTGGAACTAATAATTGTATTATCAATGACGATATGCAGGAAATATATAAGAAATTATCAGAGGCAAATATCATTGTTTTGGGAAGTCCAACTTATTTTGATAATGTTACCGGAATAATGAAGAATTTCATTGATAGATGCCTGCCCTTTTATGCTGCTAGAAAATTAGAAGGTAAAAAAGTGGCCTTAGTTACAGTTGGGAATGGCGATGATAATTCTGTAAAAGGATGCATAAGAGCATTAGAGGGTTTTTGTAAACATATGAGGCTCCAGATCGTTGAAAGCGTTTATGCAACCCATGACAATACTCAAGCCAAAGAAGAAGAGTTAATTCAATTAGGGGGAAAACTTACTTTTTAGTTGTTCTTATTTGCGGAGTTTTTTTATTCCAGATAGATTCTAACGTCGTCCGTCCCTCGGAGTCGCAAATTTTACGACTCGGAGGCCTTGATTTTTTTTATAGAATATTTTATATCTAAATAAGAAGATTGCACCCTTAAAAATTGAAAATGGGCGTAGATCTATCGAATAAACTAAGGAGGGTTAAGAAAATGGGCGTAGATCTATCTAACAAACCATGTGAAGTTGAAATGTATTGGCGGGGTAGCGAGGAATATATCCCTGAATTCTGGAAAAAAGAAGAACGAAAAGCAAGAAAAGAACATGAATGCTGTGAATGTAGAAGGACGATTCCAATTAGATCAAGATATCTTTATTTTGTCGGCAAGTGGCTTGATCCAGTCTGGGGGGAACCATTTTTTGACAACTACAAGATGTGTCTTAGTTGCGGCAGAGACTGGCAAACAGTAATAGCAGTATTTCAAGAAAACGGAGAAGAAGATGCCTGCGTTGTTTTTGAGAGACTTGAGAAAGCGATTAAGAATGCTTTTGAATGCGGCTTTCTCAAAGAATATGACCCGCTGGTTCAAAGATGGCTCCCGGATGTTATTGAGTCCCAAACAGAAGAGGAAGCAGAAGTCAATCTTTGGAAAGCAATAGAAATTTCTGCTGTAAGGAAAGGGTTACAACCAGTTCTTCCCGGACTATTCAAAACAGGTCCCCTAACAGCGAGTTAGGGGACTTTTTATTTACTAAATATTCTCAAACCAAATCTATTATCTTAAGTCAAATAGTTAATAGACAGGTTCTAACATCGTCCATTAGGGGACCCTTCGATGCGACTCAGGATAAACCCTGTCGAAAACCAAAAAATCGTCCCTAAGGCGATTTTAAAATATAATTTAATTCGTTAGGAGTTAGATTTTTTCTATTTGGGCGCCAAGTTTTCTTAATTTCTCTTCAATTTTTTCATGACCTCTTTCTATTTGAGAAATGTTTTCAATTGTGTTTTTGCCCCTGGCAATCAAGCTGGCTAAAATCAAAGCAGCTCCTGATCTGATGTCCGAGGAGCTGATTTTATTTCCGATTAATTCAGTTTTACCAAAAATCAAAGCCCGGTGAGGATCGGTAATTTCAATGTCAGCCCCCATCTTTCTTAACTCATGTAAATGCTGGAACCGATTTTCGTACAGAGGATCGTGGACTAATGATTTTCCTTGGGCTTGAGTTAGTAAAACTGATATTTGTGGCTGTAAATCGGTTGGAAAACCTGGGTAGGGAAGGACCTGGATCTTTGCCGGCTTGAAATCTTTAGAGGGCCTTACTAAAAATTCATCTGCCCTGACTTCAAAGTTTACTCCGACTTCCTTCATTTTTCCCAGAAAAAAAGTTAAATGATCGGGATTAATGTTTTTTATTTTTCCCTCTCCCCTAGTTATTGCTAAAGCAATAAAAAAAGTTCCGGCTTCTAATAAATCAGGACATAAAGAAAATTCGGCGCCGGACAACCTTTCTTTACCTTCAATTTCCAAAGTATGAGTGCCGATTCCTTCTATTTTTACCCCCATTTTTCTTAAAAACAGCCCTAAATCTTGAACCTGAGGTTCAGCAGCGGCAATCTCAATTTTTGTTTTACCTTGAGCCCGGCTGGCCAACATCATGACAATTTCCGTAGCCGTTACGGAGAACTCTTTCAGGGCTATTTTTCCCCCCTCTAATTTTTCTGGCGCTCTAAAATGATAAAAACCGTCTCTTTCTTCAGCTTGGACTCCAAAACTTTCCAGAGCTTCCAAATGAGTAGCAATCGGTCTTAGGCCAATTTTATCTCCGCCGGGATGTGGCACTTTGAAACTTTTAAACCTAATAGCCAGCGGGCCAATAAATAATACCGAAACCCGCATTTTCTCAAAAAGATCAACCGGAATTTTTTCCGGGTTAATGTTTTTAGGGTTTATTTTTATCTTTCTTTTGTCCAGCCACTCAATTTTTACTCCCATCTCTTTCAGGATTTCAATCTGGTCCAAAACGTCAGAGACTAAAGGCAGATTGTCGATAACCGATTCTTCTTCAGTCAGTAAAGCAGCCGCTAAAATCGCGCCGGCTGAATTTTTATAACCAGAAATTTCTACTTCGCCCGAGAGAGGAACACCACCTTTAATTAAAAACTTGTCCGCCATAGAGTTGCTTTTAGGTTAGTTTTAGTTTACGATAAAAAGAGGCATATGTCAAAGAAAAAGGAAAAAATTGTGGTTATTGGCGGCGGCACCGGTTCTTTTACAGTCCTTTCTGGTTTAAAAAAATATCCGGTTGACATTTCGGCCATTGTTGCCATGACCGACTCGGGAGGCAGTAATCGGGTTATACGCGATGAACTGGGTTTGTTGCCGACCAGCGACATAAGACAGTGTCTAGTCGCTTTATCGGAAGATGAAAAAGAACAGTCCCTGAGGAAGCTTTTTAATTACCGCTTTTCAAGAGGAAATGGATTAAACGGGATGACTTTTGGCAATTTGTTTTTAGCTGCTCTGGCTGATATTTTTGGTTCGCAAATAGAAGCAATTAAAAAAACAAGCCAAATTCTTAAAATAAAAGGAAAAATTTTACCGGTAACATTGACTGACTCAAACTTGGTGGCTGTTTATGAAAACGGGAAAAAACTTATTGGAGAGCGTTTTATTGACGAACCGAAACACAGCGGCAAATTGAAAATTAGTAGAGTTTTCTTAAAGCCGAAAGCTGAAATTTATTCTGAGGCAAAGAGAGCGATTTTGAGCGCAGACCTGGTCGTTATCGGTCCCGGCGACCTCTACACCAGCCTAATCGCCGCTTTATTAACCGAAGGTATGGCAAAGGTACTTAAGAAAACTAAAGCTAAGGTGGTCTATGTTATGAATCTGATGACAAGATATGGTCAAACATTTGGCTTTACTGCTAAAGACCATATTCGAGTTTTGGAGAAATATTTGGGCAGGGGTTGCTTAGACCTTGTTTTAGTTAACACAAAATCTATTCCCAAGAGCGCCTTGGTAAAATACAAGAAAGAGAAGGAGCTTCCTGTTGTTGACGATCTGGAAAATAGTTATTTTAAAGTAATCAGAAGGGACTTTTTAAGCGAAAAAGAAACAAAGCGCGTCCCGGGAGACATTTTGAAAAGAAGTCTTATTCGTCACGACTCTAAAAAGATAGCAAAAGTTATCTATAAACTATGCAGGCAGTAATTTTAGCAGCCGGTGAAAGTTCTCGCTTTTGGCCATTAAATCAAAGGCATAAATCCCTGATTAAAATAATGGGTCGGCCTTTGGTTTGGTACACAATTGAAAGCTTAATAAAAACAAAAATTATTAAAGAGATTATTATTGTACAAGATTCTAAGAAAAATATCGAAGGAGAACTTAAAAAGTATGATTTTGGAATAGATATCAAATATGTGGTTCAAGCAAAATCAAGGGGTATGGGAGACGCTGTTCTTTGCACTAAAGATCTAATTAAAGATTATTTTTTAGTTATAAATCCTTACCATTTTGAGATAGAGGAAGTATTAGGACTAACTTTATCCGAGTGTAAATTAAAGAAAAAGAGTATAGAGATGATTCTATTCGGCGTAGAAACAGACAGGCCGTGGAATTATGGTATTTTCGGATTTAATAAAATAAATAATTTCTTATATGTGACTAGTATCACCGAGAAACCTGAAAAAGGTAAGGAACTTTCTAATTGTAGGATCGTTGGTATCTATATATTGCCCTTAAACTTTTTTGAATATTTAAATAGGGTCCCAGAAGGATATTATTCTTTTGAAAACGCAATCAACTTTTATATGACAGAGAATAATAATCAAACGCCCGGCAGACCTAATTTAACAATAGCTAAGATTTTAAAAGATAAAACTCCTTCTCTAAAATATCCCTGGGATTTATTGAATATAACCAAGATTTTAATGAATAAATACTTGGAAGGAAAAATTGAAGATTCAGCTCAAATTTCTAAAAACGTTGTTATTAAAGGAAAGGTTTATGTTGGCAATAATACAAAAATATATGAAGGAGCGGTAATCAAAGGGCCTTGTTATATCGGAAACAACTGCGTGATTGGTAATAATTCTCTGGTCAGGGAATATACGAATTTAGAGAACAATGTTTTAATCGGCGCTTTAGCTGAAGTTACCCGCTCAATTTTTCAGGAGGATGTCCATACTCATTCGGGATACCTTGGCGATTCAGTTTTTAGTAAAGGATGCAGAATAGGGGCAGGAACTATTACGGCTAATGTCAGAATTGACAGGGGAGAAATAAAATCCGTAGTAAATGGCGAAAAAACCGGCACCGGCTTGAATTCTTTAGGCTGTGTTATGGGCGAGAACACGAAAACCGGCGTTCATTGTTCCTTTATGCCCGGCGTTTTCATTGGTTCAAATTGCCAAATCAGACCCGGCTCAATCGTTTCTGAAAACATTGAAGACAATACAGCTTTTTCAATCGAGAAAAAATAAGAAATAAACAATGTTAAGAACTAATCAGGAATATGTGATCGGAGTTGACGGCGGAGGTTCAAAAACCACAGTCGTTCTAGTAAATTTAAAGAGTCAGATTTTAGTAAGATATCAAGCCGATTCTTCACACCCAAGAAATATCGGCATAAAAAATGCAATAAAGAATCTTGCTCAGGCAATTGAGAAAGTTTTGGGCAAAATCAGAGGGGATAAAAAAATCCTCTCCACTTTTTTAGGACTGCCGGCAATGGAAGAGGAATTTAAATCTAAGAAAGATATTATTAAAAAAGAACTTTTAAAACATAAAAAAATTCAGTCAATTTTCAAAGGAAAATTAATAATAGGGTCAGACCAACTAGCCGGTTTTAGATCGGGAGCTGATGAAAAAGATGGGATAGTTTTAATTGGCGGCTCAGGTTGTGCTACCCACGGCTGGCGAAAAAGCCAAGAAGTAAAAGTTGACGCTTGGGGTTATCTTAGTGAAATGGGTTCGGCTTTTTGGGTTGGTCAGAAAGCACTTCAAGCAATTTGGAGAGAATTAGACGGTCGTGGTCCGAAAACCTTGATTACAAAACTGGTTTTTCAAAAATTGAAAATAAAAAATAAAGAAACCCTCATTGAGAAAATTTATTCTAAAAACCCTTTCAAGGTTATTCTCCCGCTCTCAGTTTTAGTTGATAAAGCGAGTAAAAAAGGAGACAAAATTGCCAAAGATATAATGAGAGAAGCGGGGAAAGAATTAGCTTTATCAGCCAATACGGCAGTAAGAAAATTAAACTTCCAAAAATTTAAATTCCCGTTAGTTTTAATTGGCAGCATGTTCAAATCGAAGATTGTTTTAGATACGGTAAAAAAAGAAATTAAAAAAGTTGCCCCAGGGGTTAAATTCATTCGGCCGAAAGCGGAACCGGTAATTGGAGCGGTAAAGTTAGCCATCGAAACTTTAAATAATGATAATGACTAGTCGCATAGCCGAAGAACTAAAAAAAGGGAAAGTTATTATTTGCCCGACCGATACTGTTTATGGGCTGATAGCTGACGCTACCAACGAGAAAGCAGTTGAGAAAGTTTTCAAAATAAAGAAAAGACCAAGAAATAAAGCCCTACCGATTTTCGTCAAAAATCTAAAAATGGCGAAGAAATTTGCCCAGATAGATAAAAACCAGGAAAAGTTTTTGAAATCAGTTTGGTTCACCTGTCCAAATTTTAGCAAAGACGCCCAAAAGAAAATGGTGAAAATTGGTCCCAAAAGTTGGGCGGGCAAGGGAAAGGTCACAGTAATTCTGAAGCCAAAAAGAAAATTTCCAAAAGGAATTGGTAAGCCAAAAAAAGAAATTGGCCTGAGGATCCCCAATTATAAAACCATTAATCAATTGTTATCAATCATTAATCGGCCGCTTACTGGAACATCGGCAAACATTTCCGGAAAAGCTGCCTCGACAAAAATTAAAGAAGTTTTAAAACAATTCAGAAACCAAAAATATCAGCCAGATTTAGTCGTTTCGGCCGGCAATCTACCAAAAAGCAGGCCTTCTTTAGTAATTGATTTAACAAGAGAGCCTCTAAAAATTTTAAGAGCCTGAAAACCATGAAAATTCTGGCTATTGATACTTCCTGCGACGACACCTGCGTCGCTTTATTAAAAATTAAAAACAGGAAATTAGAAATTTTAAGTAACCTAGTTTCGTCGCAGGTAAAATTACACGCAAAGTATGGAGGAGTCTACCCTTCTTTGGCGAAAAGAGAACATCAGAAAAATTTACCAATCATTTTTAAAAAAGCCCTTCGGCGGCTTAAGAAAAAACAGTTTGATTTAATTGGTGTTACAATTGGGCCAGGGCTAGAACCTTGCTTGTGGCAGGGAGTGAATTTCGCCAAAGATTTAGCGAAAAAATTAGGAAAACCCCTGGTTTTGATAAATCACATTGAAGCCCATATACTGGCGAATTGGCTATCGGATTCCATGTCCCACATTTCAGATTCTAAATGCTTATTTCCGGCGGTGTCTTTGGTTGTTAGCGGGGGACATACTCAGCTTATTTTAATGAGAGGAGTTGGAAAATATAAACTATTAGGCGAAACGAGAGATGATGCAGCCGGAGAATGCTTTGATAAAGTAGCTAAGATTTTAGGGCTAAGTTATCCCGGAGGGCCAGTTATCGACGCCGAAGCGGCGAAATATCGCAGCCGCTTAAAAGATGATTGTCGAATACCAAAGTATCGGATTGGACTACCTCGACCAATGATTTACCAGAAAAACTATGACTTTAGTTTTAGCGGATTGAAAACAGCGGTCTTATATGATTTCAGAAGCCGTTCTCTAAAAATTAGGAAATCTAAAGAATACATTCAAGAAATGGCGGCTGAAGCCCAGCAGGCGATAATTGATGTATTGATTTCAAAAACCGTCAAGGTGGCTAAAAAATTCCGGTCAAAAACAATAATCCTTGGAGGTGGAGTATCAGCTAGTCAAGAGCTGAGAAATCGATTCAAAAGTAAATGCTTAACTTCTGGCATTAAACTTCTGGTTCCGTCAAAAAACTTATCTACTGATAATGCCGTTATGGTGGCAATAACTAGTTATTGCCACCGAAAAACGGCTACAAAAAATTTGAAAAGAATAAAAGCTGATGCTAATCTAAGAATATGAACCCTTCTTTAAAACAAACAGACTCAAAAACAGCAAAAATTACTGAAAAAGAGAAGAAAAGGCAATCGGAAGGGATGGAATTAATTGCCTCGGAAAATTACGCTTCCAAAGCCGTAATGGAGGCTTTAGGTTCGGTTTTCACCAATAAATATTCTGAGGGATACCCCGGGAGAAGGTATTACGGTGGCCAACCTTTTACCGATGCCGTGGAAAATTTAGCGATTGAACGGGCTAAAAAACTTTTTGGAGCCGAGCACGTCAACGTTCAACCGTTGTCAGGTGCTCCGGCGAATATGATTGTTTACAGCGCCGTTTTAAAACCGGGAAACAAGGTTTTGGGCATGGATCTTTCTCATGGCGGTCATCTAACTCATGGTCATCCAGTCACTTTAGCAGCTAAAATTTATAAATTCGTCCGTTACAAAACAAAAGCAAATGGTCTGATTGACTATAAAGAGCTTGAACAAATTGCTGCGAGAGAAAGGCCCAAATTAATGCTGGCCGGTTTTTCTGCTTATACCAGACAGATGAATTATAAAAAGTTTTGCGATATTGCCAAAAAAGTTAAAGCTATTAGCATGTTTGATATGGCTCATATTGCAGGTCTGATTGCCGGAAAAGCTCTCCCCAATCCTGTTGCTTATTTTGACATTGTTACAACGACGACTCATAAAACCTTGAGAGGGCCGAGGGGCGGGATGATTTTATGTAAGAAAAATTTTGCTCAGATTATTGATAAGGCTTGTTTCCCAGGGTTTCAGGGCGGACCCCATATGAATAATATTGCTGCCAAAGCGGTGGCCTTTAAGGAGGCCTTGCAGCCGTCTTTCAGAAAGTATGTCAAGCAGGTGCTGAGAAATGCTAAAACGTTAGAGAAACAGTTAAGAAAATACGGATTTAAAATAATGTTTGGCGGTACTGACAACCATATGGTTTTGGTTGATGTTTTTGAGTCAAAAGGAGTTAGCGGGAAAGAAGCCGAGATAGTACTGGATGAGATTGGTATAAGTGTGAATAGAAACATGATACCTGATGACCCGAGAAGTCCGGTGGACCCCAGCGGGATCCGCATTGGCGTTCCGGCCGTAACCACCAGGGGGATGAAAGAAAAAGAAATAAAACAGATTAGTAAATGGATTAACGAAGCAATTAGAAATTGCAACAACAAAAGAGTTTTGCGGAGATTACACAAAGAAGTTATTAAAATGTGCAGGAAATTTCCTGTACCCGGAATATGATTTTACTAGACGGTAAAAAGCTATCAGAAGAGATTTTAAAAAAAATTAGAAAGAAAATTAAAAGCCGTCATTCAAAATTAAGGTTGACGGTGGTTCAGATTGGAGAAAACCCCGTTTCTCAAATTTTCATCAATCAAAAGAAAAAAGCCTGCCAAAAAACAGGTATTAGTTTTAAGTCGTTTGAATTCCCGTCAAAAATAAAAAAATCAGAATTGAAGAAAGAAATTGAGAAAATTTGCCAAAATTCCAAAAATTCCGGAGTAATTATTCAGCTGCCTTTGCCCAAAAAATTTTTACCGGAAGACTTTCTTAATTTAATTCCTGAGAGAAAAGATATTGATGTCTTATCAGAAGGTAACTTAGGAAAATTTTATCAAGGAACTTTGAGAATTTTGCCTCCGACTGTTCAGGGTATTTTATATCTCTTGAAAAAATATAAAATCCGCCTAAAAGGCAAGGATATAGCGATTATCGGAGCGGGAAGATTGGTCGGCTTTCCATTGGCTGTTCAGCTTTTAAAGGAAAAGGCCACTGTTTCTGTTCTTAATGAGTTTACCCGGGACGCCCAATTTTTTACCCAAAAAGCCGATATTTTAATTTCCGGAGTTGGAAAACCTAATTTGATTAAAGAGAATGTAATTAAGAGAGGGGTGATAATTATTGACGCTGGGACGGCCCTAAGAAAAGGAAAATTAGTTGGCGACGTTGATTTTCAGCGAGTTTCTAAAAAGGCAAGTTATATTACTCCCGTTCCTGGCGGCGTCGGGCCTTTGACCGTTGCCTGTCTACTTGAAAATTTAGTAAAGTTAGATAAATAAAAAAAAATCCGCCGTGGCGGGATTTTTTATTAAGGCTTCTTTTTCTATCTCACTGCGTAGTGGTGGCCAAAGAGATAAATCTCTTTTTTCGCTTCGCTACGGTTCGGTGGGCGAGGAGAGAATCGAACTCTCACGAGATTGCTCTCATAGGTTTTTGAAACCTACGTGTCTACCGTTCCACCACTCGCCCTCATTTCTCGGTTATATTATCAGAATTTTTCTCTTTTTTCAATTCAAAGTCGCAGTCTTTGCTAGAACACTTAATTTGTCCCCGCTTAGTCTGAATTATAAGTGATTTGCATTTTGGGCAGATTTCGCCGGTTGGCTTATCCCACAAGGCGAAATCACATTTAGGGTATTGGTCGCAGCCATAAAATATTTTATTTTTTTTAGTTCTTTTCTGGGTAATCTTTCCCTCTTTGCATTTTGGGCATTTTATTCCCAGGGTATTCTCTTTTAAAGATTCAGTGTAGCGGCACTTTGGGAACTTTGAGCAAGCATAAAATTTTCCATATTTACCCAGGCGAATTAAAAGATTGGCGTCACATTTTGGACATTTTTTCTTGGTGGGCTTTTCAGTAATGTCCTTTTTTGAAACTTCCTGGTATTTCTTTTGGAGATTTTCTTCAAAAGGTTGATAAAATTCTTTTATTACTGGAACCCATTTTTTTTCACCCTCGGCGATTTTATCCAAATTTTCCTCCATCCCGGCCGTAAATTTAATATCAACAATTTCTGGAAAGTGAGCCACTAAAAGATCGTTAACCACCGTTCCAATTTCAGTCGGACGAAATTTTCTGTTTTCATCCTTTTCAATGTAATTTTTTGCTTGAATCGTAGATAAGATCGGCGCATAAGTGGAAGGCCGGCCAATTCCATTTTCCTCCAATGCTTTAATGAGAGTAGCCTCGCTGTATCTTGGGGGCGGTTGAGTAAAATGTTGAGAAGGTATTAGTTTTACTAATTTTAATAATTCGTCTTTTTCTAAAGATGGCAGTTCCGTTTCTTCAAATTTCATTGGAAAAACCTTTAAGAACCCGTCAAATTTTAAAATTTGGCCAGTAGCTCGAAAGATATAATCCTTAGCCGAAATATCTACAGCTGTTGAGTCGAAAACGGCTTGAGCCATTTGGCAGGCAACGAACCTCCGCCAGATTAAATCATAAAGTTTAGATTGATTTTCATCTAATTTTGAAGCTTTTTTATCTAAATAAGTAGGCCTGATGGCCTCATGAGCCTCTTGGGCACCTTTTGTTTTAGTTCTGTATTTTCTTAAAAATCCCGCCCAATATCCCTTGCCGTGATTTTTAATAATATATTTTCTCGCGGCAAATAAAGATAAATCAGAAAGATTTAAAGAATCGGTTCGGTGATAAGTGATTAAGCCTCTCTCATAAAGGTTTTGGGCAATTTTCATCGTGAATTTGGCTGGGAATCTAAATTTTTTCCAAGCATCTTGCTGGAGAGTGGAAGTGGTAAGGGGGGGGAGAGGATTTCTTTTTAATTCTTTCTTCTCAACATTTATCACTTTATATTCTGCTCCCTTCAGGTCCTTAATAATCTTTTCTGCTTCTTTCTCGTTCCTTATTTCTAATTTATCTAAAACCTTTTCATCTTTTTTAATCAATAATGCCTTAAACTCGCCGTTCTTCAGTTTTTTAAAGAGAGCTTCAATGGTCCAGTATTCTTGAGGGATGAATTCTTGTATTTCTCTTTCTCTTTCTACAACCAGTCTTACAACTACCGATTGAACTCTACCAGCCGATAATCCTCTGGCCACTTTTTTCCATAAAAAGGGGGATAATTTATAGCCGACAATTCTGTCCAGAATTCTCCTTGTTTGTTGAGCATCAACCAAATTCATGTCAATTTTTCTGGGATTTTTAAAGGCCTCCTCAATTGCCGGCTTGGTAATCTCATGGAAAACAATTCTCTGGTAAGGTTTTTTACCATCTAAGTCGAGAAGATAAGCTAGATGATAGGCGATCGCCTCTCCTTCCCTATCTTCGTCGGTACCTAAAATTACCAAGCTTGCCCCTTGGGCCTCTTTTTTCAAAAGCTGAATAGTCTTTTTAGCCTTAGAAATAATAGTATAATTTGGTTTGAAATTATCTTCTACGTCAATGCCAAATTTATCTTCTGGCAAATCTCTAATATGGCCGTAAGAAGAAAGAACCCGACCTTCTTTGTTTAAAAAGCCGCTGATCGTTTTTGCTTTGGTGGGACTTTCAACAATGACTAATTTCATGAATAATTGAAAGTTAACGCCGTAGGGCGTAAGTATTTCCTTCTAGATTTCTTATTTTCCCTTTTATTTCTAAGATGACTAGACAGCTAATCGTTTTAGCCGCCGATAATTTTGTTTTCTCAATAATTTCGTCAATCTCCAAAACTTCTTCTTTCAGGACGTTTAAGATTAAATTTTCTTCTTTGGCGACTTCTCCTGTTATGCCATCGGGACGTCTGATTTCGGCTAGATTTAATTCTCTTAGAATGTCGTTGGCGTTTTCAGCTAATTTAGCGCCCTCCTTGATTAAGTAATGACAACCTTTTGAATTTGAAGAATAAATTGGGCCGGGAATGGCAAAAACTCTTCTTTTGTATTTTTTCGCCCATTCGGCAGTAATCAAAGCTCCTGATTTTGCTTTAGCTTCGATTACTAAGACCCCCAGAGACATGCCAGCAACTATTCTATTTCTTTGAGGGAAAGTAAATTGAGTACCGCGAGTTCCCGGTGGGTATTCAGAAATGAGACAACCGCCTGTTTCAATAATTTTTTTAGCCAATTTCAAATTTGATTGAGGATAGATTGATTCTTCATCAAGCCCGGTACCTAAAACGGCGACTGTTCTTTTGTTTCTTTCTACGACTGCTTGGTGGGCAAATGTGTCGATTCCTGGAGCTAACCCTGAAACAATAGTTAAGCCGGCATCTGTTAAGTCTCCGGCGATTTCTAAAACCACCTGTTTCCCGTAAGGAGAAGATATTCTCGTTCCAACGATAGCAAAGCAGCTTTCTTCTGGCAGAATTCCTCCTTTATAATAAAGAACCTCCGGCGCATTCTTAATTTCTCTCAAGAGTTTCGGATAATTTTTATCCTGAACAGAAATTTCTTTTATCTCATTCATAATTATTCAACTATACCACTAATTTTTAAAAAATTGAAAAGGTTGACTTTTTTGGTTAATTATTTTATTTTCTAACTGGAGGGATTTGTTCTCTCTAAAACTGAATAAAGGAGGAGAAAAAGATGAAATGGGGGTATAAGATAATAAGAAGCGAAGAAATTGATTTTCAGGTGGACCTGGATAAGGAAAAACTAGAAAAATTTCTCAATCAATTAGGGAAAAAAGGTTGGGAATTAATTTCTATCAGGGGCGGTACCACAAATGAACCTGTGGTTGAATATATGTTTAAAAAACAGAAAGGTTGAGTATTTTTGAAGCGGAAATAGGGGGGCGTGCATATTTTAAGTGCACGTCCTCTTTATTTTTTCAATTGTTTCACTTAGTATTTGACAATACAAATTTAACCCCACCTTGTTTATATTTCCGGATTGTTCCTTGCCTAAAATATTGCCAGCTCCCCTGATTTCTAAATCTTTTAAAGCAATTTTATAGCCGGAGCCAAGTTCCTCGGCTTCTTTTAAGGCATCCAGCCGCATTTTAGCCTTTTCAGACAAATGGCTTCCGTACAAAAAATAGGCAAGAGCTTGAATATGGCTTCTACCAATTCTCCCTCTGATTTGGTAAGCTTCAGCTAAACCCAAACGAGCGCTATCAGCTACGATTAAGGTATTAACATTTGGCAAATCCAAGCCATTTTCAATAATAGTAGTGGCGATTAAAACGTCTATTTGTTTGTTCTGAAAACCTGTCATTGTTTTTATTAATTCTCTTTCTTTTAGTCTTCCATGGACAATACCAAACCTAGCTGTAGGGACTAAGTTCTCTAAGAAATTCTTTACCGCCTTAATTGTTTCTACTCGATTATGTAAATAATATACTTGCCCTTTTCTTTTTAATTCAGTTTCAATTGCTTCTTTAATTATTTTTTCAGAAAAAGGCAGAATAAAAGTTTTAACCGGCAATCTTCCGGCTGGCGGAGTTTGAATTAGGCTAATATTTTTTAAAGAGGAGAGAGCTAAGTAAAGAGTTCTTGGAATAGGCGTGGCCGAAAGCGATAAAACATCAAGGGAGGTCCGTATTTTCTTTAATTTTTCTTTTTGTTTAACGCCAAATCGTTGTTCGTCATCAATAATTAATAATCCTAAATTTTTGAATATAACATCGGAAGATAAAATCCGATGAGTACCAATAACAATATCTATTTTTCCCATTTTCAAATCTTCGACTAATCCTCTTTGCTCCTTTTTCGATTGCAAGCGAGAGAGTAAAGTAATTTTAATTGGGAGGCCCTCTAGTCTTTCTTTAAAATTTTGAAAATGCTGGTTAGCTAAAATAGTAGTCGGGCAAATCATGGTCACCTGATAACCAGAATTAACGGCTTTGATTATGGTTCTTAAAGCTATTTCAGTTTTTCCAAAACCAACGTCGCCGCAAACAATTCTATCCATTGGTTCACTTTTTTCTAAATCATTCTTTATATCTTCCATTGTTTGAGTTTGGTCTGGCGTTTCTTCATAAGGGAAGGTACTGGCTAATTGGCTTTCAATTTCCTTACCTATTTCGTATGGCGGGCGAATGCTCAGTTCTCTCTTGGCGTATATTTCCAGAAGCTCTCTGGCTAATTTTTCCGCTTCTTTTTTAACCCTTCTTTTAGTTTTTTGCCAGATTTGGCTACCTAGCCTTGAGATTTTTGGCTCAACAAAACCGATATACCGAGATAATTTTCTTTCAAGGCCAAATGGGACATATAATTTATCGCCAGCAGCGTATTTTAATATGTAATAATTCATATCTGTGCCATTATAAATTCCGACGCCATGGTCCAAATGAACTAAATAATCTCCTGCTCTCAATCCTTTCAGGTCAGAAAATAATTTTTGGGACTTCGATTTCTTTTTTAAAAATTCTTTGGCTTTTTCTATGTTTTCTATTTTTATATCAAGTAATTCAATGTTTTCGATTTTGTTTCCAAAAAATTCAAAACGAACAGCCGAATTCAGGCCTGCCCCGTAGTGAGACGAATTTTCTACTACGGGGTTAACCGGGAAAACGTCGATAATTCCTCCTCGCTGGGAAAATTCTCCGGGTTCTGAAACCTGCCAAACTTTCTCGTATCCCATTTCATCCAGTTTTCTTGAAAGCTGAGAAAGGTTGTAATTTTGATCTTTGGTTAAATAGATAGTGTTATCTGCGAAAAAGGATTGAGCTTTAGGAGCCTCCAAAATCTTATTTAAATTTTGGCGGAACCAAAAATTCCCCTTTTCCAAAAAGTAGGGGGTGACACTAACTATCAGCGCGTTACTCAGTTCGCCATCCCTTGACAATTTCATTTATATTGTATATAATAAAATATTCTGGAAGATACAGGAATGATTTTAAAAGAAATTGCCTTCCGGCTTGCCTGCGAGGAGCTGCCTCCGTTTAGATAAATTTTTTTATCTAAATCGGTGAAGGAATAGGAATCCCTCCTTAACCTATTGTAGCTCAAAATCTTAGAGTTTTCTACGTTTTCGTAGCAGAACCCTAAGGGCTTGCAGGCAGACCAGAGGGCAAAATAAAAAAGGAGGAAAACATTGCTTAATTTCTTGGAAACATTCTGGACGATAGTCTACTGGATTTTGATTATTTTTTCCCTTTCTTTTCTTTTGGCAATTCTAGAGCTCGAGTCTGAGCGACAAAGGCGCAGGAAAGAATAGGAAGAATATCAAGAATCATGGCGGCGTCGTCACCATCACAACGATCCACCTTCCTAAGCCCAGCGTTGCCGTCGGTAGCGCTGGGATTCCTTATTTATTGAACTTATTCATTGTTATTTCCAGGTCTTCTTTTAAACAACACTTGATCGCCTCGGTGGTTTTTTTTATTATTTCTTTGATAATCTTTTCTTCTTCTTTATGAAATTTTTGAAGAACGAATTTTTCCGGATTTTTGGGTTTGCCGGTTTTAGGACAAACCCCAATTCTGAATCTAATAAAATTTTTTGTTTTCAGCTTTTCGATTATTGACTCGACTCCTTTGTGACCGGCCGCTCCCCGATTTTTAACAATACGAATTTTCCCTATTGGCAGATCGATATCATCGTGAATAACGATTAAGTTATCAGGCTTTAAGCGATAAGCTCTTAATAAATTTTTAACTGCTTTGCCAGATTCGTTCATAAAATTTGTTGGCTTCGCTAAGACAACATTTTCTAAACTTAAAAACTCCAGCTCATTAATTGCTCTTGAGCCAGCGTTGTGACGAGTTTTTTGGTATTTTTTCCCGGGATTACCGAGACCAATAATCAACTTCATTAGAACATTATAACTTGATTTTAAAAAGATAAATAGTATAATGATTAAAGCGTGAAAAACTTCTTATCCTTTATCTGGGAAATCGCCAAAATTGTCATTATAGCCTTGATTATAGTGGTGCCTATCAGAACTTTTTTGTTTCAGCCGTTTTTTGTTCGGGGCGAGTCAATGATACCCGCTTTTGAAAATGGCGACTATTTGATTATTGACGAGATTTCTTATAGGTTTCAGGATCCCCAAAGAGGAGAGGTGATAGTTTTTAGATATCCTCATGATCCTTCCCAGAGATATATTAAAAGAATTATTGGTCTTCCCGGAGAGACAGTGGAAGTTAAAGAGGGCAGAGTAGCGATTTCTAACCAAGAAGAATTCTTTGTTTTAGACGAGTCAGGTTATCTTCCGTCAGACGTTTCTACCCCGGGCGAAATGCTAATTTCCTTGGCTGAAGATGAGTATTTTGTTTTAGGAGATAATAGGCGCGCCTCGGCCGACTCCAGGCGTTGGGGGTCCTTAAGCAGAGAAAATATCATTGGCACAGTTTTACTGAGGGCTTGGCCTTTTACGGCCTTGGCTAAAATTGAAGCCCCAGAATATTAAAATGGCTAAAAAACCAAAATTTCAGACACCGACCGGGATGCATGACATTTTACCTGAAGATCAGAGGTATTTTCAAAAAATTCAGAGCATCTGTGAAGATATTGCCAATTTTTATGGATTTCAAAAGATAGAAACGCCAATTCTAGAAGAAGCCGAGCTTTTCTCCCGGGGATTGGGTTTGGCTACTGATGTTGTTCAAAAGCAAATGTTTTCTTTTCGAACTAAAGGAGGAGATTATTTAACACTGAGACCCGAGCAGACTGCCTCAATAGCCAGGGCTTATATTGAACAGGGGATGCAAAACCTTCCTCAGCCAGTCAAATTTTGGCATCTCGGCCCCTTTTTCCGTTATGAACATCCTCAGTCCGGCCGTTTTCGTCAGTTCTGGCAATTTGGCTTTGAAGTCTTAGGCGAAGAAAATTCAGTTCTCGATGCCCAAATTATCCAAATTTTTTATAATATTCTGAGAGAACTGAAATTAAAGAATTTAATTATCGAAGTGAATAGTATCGGTGATAGTCAGTGCCGACCCTACTATAAAAAACTTTTGGCCAGCTATTTTAAGTCACGGGAAGCATCTCTTTGCTTAGATTGTCGGAGGAGGTTGAGAGAAAATCCGTTAAGGATTTTAGACTGCAAGGAAGAAAAATGCCAGCCAGTCAAGGCTCAGGCTCCTCAGATATTAGATCATCTTTGTGAAAATTGCCACGGACATTTTAGAGAGGTTTTAGAATTTTTGGATGAGCTAGAATTACCCTATCATTTAAATCCTTACTTGGTCAGAGGATTGGATTACTACACCAAAACTGTTTTTGAAATAATAGAGGACTCTACAGAGAGTAGAACTTTAGGCGCTTTGGCTGGCGGAGGAAGATATGATACTTTAGTAAAGATTTTGGGCGGCAAAGAAACGCCAGCTGTTGGGGGAGCAGGCGGGATGGAGAGAATAATCAACTTGATAAAAACTAAAGCCGTTAGGCTTCCTAAGGAAAGAAAAGTTGAAGTTTTTTTAACTCAATTGGGAGATTTGGCCAAGAGGAAAAGCTTGAAACTAATTGAGAGCTTTCGGGAAGCCAAGATTTTAGTCGGGGAATCGCTTGGCCGTGATTCTCTTAAGGCTCAGCTGAAAATGGCTGATAGGGCTGGAGCGAGATATTCCTTAATTTTAGGCCAAAAAGAAGCCCTGGAAGAAACGATTATTATTAAAGATATGGTTAGCGGCAGGCAAGAAACAGTAAAATTAGATAAAGTGGTAAGGGAAATAGGTAAAAGATTGAAGAAATAATGTTCGAAGAAGCTGCCGTTCCTTCTCTCGCTGAGGCTTAGGCAAAGTACGAGATAAGGTAATATCTTCAGCGAGCGCCTCGTTGCGAGGCAACCCGGCTTATGAAATGTATTTTTTGTAAAATTATCAACAAAGAAGTACCGTCAGAGATCGTTTATCAAGACGAGAAAATTTTGGCCTTTAAAGACGCTGAACCAAAGGCACCTGTCCACATTTTAATTATTCCCAAGAAACATATTTCCTCGGTAGATTGCTTAAAAAAGAAGGACAGAGAGTTAATAGGAGAATTATATTTAGTTGCTCGAAGACTGGCCAGTGAATATAAAATTAGCGGAACTGGCTATCGACTGATTTTCAATGTCGGCAAAGATGCCGGTCAAACCGTCGACCATTTACACCTGCACTTGTTAGGTGGTAAGAAATTACTATGGGCATAGAAGTTAAAAAACAAGAGAGGGAAAGCTCCCAAAATTTAATTCGCCGTTTCACTAGAAGTATTCAACGAAGCGGGATTTTGCTTCGGGCGAGAAAAACACAGTTCAAAAAAAGGGAAAAGTCTGAACAGATGAAGAAAAGAGCCGCCCTGAGAAGAGAAGAAAAGAAGAAAGAGTATGAGGAATTGAAAAAACTAGGCAAGACAGATCGATGAAATTTGCCTCCTTCGGAGCTTGCCTTCATTTCCCACTCTTCGCTTCGCTCGAGTGAATAATTAAAATGTTAAAGGAAAAAATCCAAGATGATTTAAGATTAGCCTTGAAGGAAAAAAGAGAAATTAGGCTCTCGGTTTTAAGAATGCTTTTGGCGGCAATTTCCAATAGAGAGATTGACAAAAGAACCAGGATTTGGAAAGAAAAACCGGAGTTATCGACTGAAGAATTGAAAAAAGAGAGCCAGCTGACCGATGAAGAGATAACCAAGGTTGTTTCTTCGGAAATCAAGAAAAGAAAGGAGGCATTATCATTGTTTGAGAAGGGTAATAGAGAAGACTTGATAAAAAAAGAAAAAGCAGAAATGGAAGTTTTAGAAGAATATTTATGATGAAAAATCTGCGTCCTTTTCTCGCTGACTGTTGTAATAGTAAGTTAAAACGGAAAAATAAAAAGAATGCCCCCTTATCTACTTCGGTTAAAGGCCCAGCGATCGAGATCAATAATCTAACTGCTATCAGGGTCAAAGAAGAGTTTTTAAGGAAAATTGTTAAAATTGTTTTTAAAAAAGAAAAACAAAAAGAGAAAAAATTGTCAATTGCCTTGGTTGGACAAAAAAAGATAAGAGAGTTAAATAAAAAGTATCGGAGGGAAAACCGGGCAACCGACGTTTTGGCCTTTTCGGGAAATGGTTTAGAAGAAATAGTGCTGTGCCCTTGGAAAGTTGAGAGAAACGCCGAAAGATTTGAATCTACTTTTAAAAAAGAATTAACCCGAGTTTTGATCCATGGGATTTTGCATCTTTTAGGATACGACCATGAGAAAAATATTACAGGGGCGAAGAAAATGAGTAAGAAAGAAAAATATTACCTATCTCATTTAAAATTTTAAAATTCAAAAGCCGAGCTTTCGAAAGAAGCAGAGGCTAGAGAAGAAGGCGAAGCCATCTTCGAAAATCATTCTTAAATTTATTATTTAAAATTTGAAATTATTATGGCGAGACCGTCTATAATTTGTGGCCTAGATATCGGGAGTCAAAATATTAAAACTTTAGTTGTCAAAAGAGAAACAGAAGGATTAATAGTATTAAATTACCAAGAAGTGCCTTCTTCTGGGGTTAGGAAGGGGGTAGTTATTTATCCTGAAGGAGTCTCTCAGGCCTTGAGAGAGAACTTTCTAAAAGTAAATCAAGAGGGCCAAAAAATTGATTCTCTCTATTCGAACATTAGTGGATCTCATTTATTCTCCGCGTCTTCTCGCGGTTCTGTTGCCGTCTCCCGGGCTGACCAAAGAATTTCCGAAGAGGATATTAATCGAGTATTAAGTGCCGCTCGGACCTTTTCCCTTCCTTCTAATAAAGAAATTTTTGATGTTATACCCCGAGAATTTATCATTGATGGAGAAAAAGGGATTAAAGAGCCCTTGGGCTTAAAAGGAGTAAGATTAGAAACTGAGGTTTTAGCTTTAGGCGGTTTTTCTCCTTATCTGAAAAATCTAACTCAGGCAGTTTTAGATTCGGGACTGCAAATTTTAGACAGAACTCCCTCGGCATTAGCTTCTGGCAGAGCTTGTTTGACTGAAAAACAAAAAGAATTAGGGGTAGCAATTTTAGACATCGGGGCCGGGACCTCTGACTTGGCGGTTTTTGAAGAAGGAGATCTAATTCATTTAGCAGTTTTACCTATTGGTTCTGCAAACATTAGTAATGATATTGCCATTGGTTTAAAAACCGATATCGAAGTTGCTGAAAGAATTAAAATTGAGTTTGGTAGTTGTTTTCTGAAAAACAGCCGAAAGACAGCTGAACGTTCGCCCACTTCTCGTTCTCGCTCCGTTCGGGCAAAAGAAAAAATAGAATTAGAGAACCAAGAAACCTTAGTTTTCTCCTTAAAAGAATTAACCAACATTGTCGAAGCGAGGATTTCCGAGATTTTTCGAGAAATAAATAAAGAATTAAAGAAAATTTCCAGAGAAAAGCTCTTGCCAGCTGGAATAGTTTTGACTGGCGGTGGAGCGAAATTACCAGGAATAGTGGAGTTAGCTAAAAAAGAATTTCGTTTACCGATCAGATTAGGAAAACTAAAAGGGATCGCAGACCTAGAAAACGATCCAAGCTTAGCCACTGTCTGCGGTTTAGTTTTACTGGGACAGGATTTGGAAGGAGAAACCGGCAAGTTTTCTTTTTCTGAAAGCGGAATAGGTTCTAAATTAAAAAGAATTTTTAAAATATTTATTCCTTAATATGGAAACTAAAATAAAAGTAGTGGGGATTGGTGGTTCCGGTAACAATGCCGTTGCTCGAATGAAGAAATCGAAAATCGCTGGCGTAGAATTAATTGCTGTCAATACTGATTATCAGGATTTAAAGAAAATTAAGACTGACTTAAAATTACAAATTGGGAGGAGATTAACCCAGGGCTTAGGCGCCGGGATGAACCCCGAGGTTGGTCGCAAAGCGGCCGAAGAACAGAGAACGGATATTGAGAAAGTTCTAAGAGGCGCGGATATGATTTTTCTGACCGGAGGACTCGGGGGCGGATCGTTTACAGGGGCGGCGCCGGTCATCGCTGAAATTTCAAGGAACCTGGGAATTTTGACTATCGCTGTTTGCACGTTACCTTTTTCTTTTGAAGGAAATTATCGAAAGAAGATCGCCATATCTGGAAAAGAAAAACTTAGAGAGAGAGTTGATGCCTTGATTGTCATTAAAAACGATAAATTGTTAGAAAACTTAGATCCGAAAATTCCTCTTTTGAACGCTTTCTGGCTTTGTGATGATATTTTAAGAGAAGGAGTGAGGGGAATTTCTGATTTAATAAACAAGCCGGGCATCATTAATATTGATTTTGCCGGCTGTAAAATGATCTTGAAAGACTCGGGAACCTGTCTTTTTGGTATAGGCCGGGCAAGCGGAGAAAAGAGAGCGGAAATAGCAGCCAAGAGTGCTCTTTGTTCTCCATTTTTGGAGGTTTCGCCAAAAGGAGCAAGAGGTGTTTTATTTAATGTCTCGGGCAGTAAAGATGTTTCTCTTGCAGAAATTGAGGAAATAGGCAGGTTTCTGACTCAAGAGATTAATCCTCAGGCCAGAGTTCTTTTTGGGGCGATTGAGGATGAGGAGTTACCAAAAGGCGAGATAAAGGTGACCGTGATAATCACCGGGTTTTAGGGTGTGGATAACTCCAGTTTTTTAAGGGATTTGACTAGGTTTGACCTAGTTTTTTTGTTGAGGTAAAATATAATAATATTTCTTGCGAAAGTACGAAGAGTTATTAATTTTCCTTTCGTATTTTCGTATTTTTTTCGCAATTTCTTATTGGTTATGAAAAACAAGCTCACTAAGGTTCAAAAAAGAGAAGGCCAGCTTGCTGAGTTTGATCTGGCTAAAATTCAAGACGCCCTTTTTAAGGCTCTTACCGCTACGGGTCAGGGTGACGGCAAAAAATCAAAGAAACTTTCCGATAAAGTTGTTCAGATTTTGAACCGGAGGTTTAAAGAAGAGGAAATTCCTCACGTAGAACAGATTCAAGACATCGTTGAAGAGATTTTGATTTTGGAAGGATTGGTTGATACTGCCAAGGCTTATATTCTGTACCGAGAACAAAGGAGAAGAATTAGGGAAGCAGTGGCCGTGGTTGACGAATCAACCGAGATGATTGACACATACATTAAAGAACTTGATTGGCAGGTTCAAGAAAATGCCAATATGACATTTTCCTTACAAGGACTCAACCAATACGCAATCAAAGAAATTTCCAGAAAATACTGGCTGAATAAAATTTATCCCAAAGAAATCAGAGAGGCCGCTGTCAATGAAGATTTTCATATTCATAATTTAGAAACCCTGGCTCCATACTGTGCGGGCTGGGATCTTTATGACTTATTGTTGCGGGGATTCCGTGGAGTTCCGTCAAAAATAGAATCCCGGCCGCCAAAACACTTTAGAACAGCCCTGGGCCAGTTGGTAAATTTTTTATTTACGCTTCAAGGAGAAACGGCCGGCGCAAATGCTGTTTCTAATTTCGATACGTTGTTAGCCCCTTTTATCAGATACGATAATTTAAATTATCTTCAAGTAAAACAAGCGATACAAGAGTTTCTTTATAACTGTATGGTACCTACCCGGGTTGGTTTTCAAACTCCATTTATAAATGTTTCTCTAGACATTAAAGTCCCTGAGTTTTACAAGAATCAGCCAGTAATTATTGGCGGGAGACCTCAAAAGGAAACTTACGGAGAATTCCAGGAAGAGATGAATATTTTTATCAAGGCTTTTTACGAGGGATTAATGGAGGGCGATGCCAAGGGGCGGCCAATGACCTTTCCTATTCCAACAGTTTCCATTGCAAAAGATTTCAACTGGGAAGACTCCGCTTTAGAGCCGTTATGGGAAGCTACTGCAAAATATGGAGTAAACTATTTTTCAAACTTTATCCAGTCAGATATGAACCCAGATGATGCGAGAAGTATGTGTTGTCGGCTTCGTCTTGACAACAGAGAGCTCTACAAAAGAGGTGGCGGTCTTTTCGGTTCTAATCCCTCGACGGGGTCAATCGGCGTGTGCACGATTAATCTGCCGAGAATTGGCTACCTTTCAAAAACAAAGAAAGATTTTTTTGAGAGATTGGGATATTTGATGGATCTGGCAAAAGAATCTTTAGAGATTAAAAGGAAAGCCCTGGAGGATTTTATGGAGAAAGGTCTTTATCCCTACTCAAAATACTATTTGGCTTCAGTTAAAAAATTAAGAGATTCTTATTTTGGTAATCATTTTGCCACTATTGGTCTAATGGGAATGAACGAAGCCCTTCTGAATTTCATCGGAGAGAATACGGCCTCAAAGAGAGGAAGGAGGTTTGCCCTTGAAGTTCTGGATTTTATGAGAGAGAGATTGGTTAAGTATCAAAAGGAAACCGGCAATCTTTATAACTTAGAAGCGACACCGGGCGAAGGGACCAGCTATCGCCAAGCAAAAGTTGATAAAGAGAGATATCCTACTATTGTTACTGCCGGGACAAAAGAAGTACCATATTATACCAACAGTTCACAGCTACCGGTTAATTACACTAATGATATCTTCGAAGCCTTGAAACTCCAAGACGATCTGCAATGTAAATATACCGGCGGTACGGTTTTACATCTCTTTTTGGGTGAGAGGATTTCCGATCCTCTTATTGCTAAAAACTTAATCAAGAAAGTTTTTGAGAAATTCCATTTACCCTACGTTACCTTGACTCCTACTTTCTCTATTTGTCCTGTCCATGGCTATATTACTGGAGAACACTTTCACTGTCCTCAATGCACCGTCAAGCAGCCTTGCGAAGTTTATTCTCGCATCGTGGGATATTTGCGTCCGGTATCTCAATGGAATACTGGCAAACAAGAAGAATTTAAAGAAAGAAAAGAATTCAAAATTAGAAAGCCCGAACTGGTTAAGACATAATTATGGAAATTGGCGGTTTACAAAGAACTACTCTCATTGATTTTCCTGGCCGCATAGCGGCCACGATTTTTCTTTGCGGTTGCAATTTTCGTTGCCCATGGTGCTACTCTTCAGAGCTGGTTTTGCCGGAGAAAATCAAAAAGCAGCCGAAAATTACAGAAAAAGAATTTTTTAAATTTTTGGAATCCAGAAAGGAATTACTGGAAGGTGTTGTAGTTTGCGGCGGTGAGCCAACGATCAATAAAGATTTACCGGACTTTGTAAGAGAAATTAAAAGCTTGGGATTTTTAGTAAAGATTGATACGAATGGCTCAAATCCTCAGATGTTAAAAAATTTAATTGATAAAAAATTAATTGATTACGTCGCTATAGATATTAAAGGACCCCAAAAAAAATACAGCCAGCTTACTGGAATAAAAGCTGATATAAAAGAAATTCAGAAAAGCATTGATATTTTGAAAGAGGATAAAGTTGATTACGAGTTTCGCAGCACGATAGTGCCTTCGCTTCATACAAAAGAAGACGTAATAGAGATGGCAAGATGGATTAGCGGCGCTAAAAGATACTACTTGCAAAATTTTAGATCGGAAAAAACTATTGATCCGAATTTTGAAAAGATAGAGCCCTATCCTCAAGAGTTTCTATTAGAAATCCAAAAAATAATCTCTCCGTTTTTTGAAACCTGTCAGATAAGGTAAAATCAGACAATGATTGCCTCTAAAATATTTCTATATTTTTGCCTCTCTTTTATTGGGGGGATTTTTATTAGTTCATTTTCTTTTGTTTCTCAGTCGATTTTACTGATGGTTTCGATTTCAGGGATTTTGCTGATTTCAGCTTTCTGGAAATACAAAAAATTTGTTGTTGTTGGTTTTTGTCTTCTATTTTTAATTTTGGGAATTTGGCGGCATCAGAGTATAGAGTTAAATATTGTGAACAGTGAATTAAGAAAGCTTAATGGTCTAGAAGAAAATATTACTTTGGTGGGCACCGTGGTATTCGAACCCGATATCAGAGAGAAAAGCATCAAATTAACACTGGATAATTTGATGGTTGAAACAGAAGAAATGAGAAGCAAGCCCCTTCCAGTTAACGGTAGGGTTTTAGTGACTACTTGGCGATATCCGGAATATAAATACGGAAACAGGTTAAAGATTACAGGTCAATTAGAAAATCCGCCTATTTTCGAAGATTTTAATTATAAAGATTATTTAAAGAAGGAGGGGATCTATTCAGTAATGAGTTGGCCGGAAATTGAACTATTAGCAAAAGAAACCCAGTTTTCGTCTTTGGAGAAGGGCTACGCTAAGATTTTAAATTTTAAAGAAAAATTGAGAGGGTCAATTTATCAAAATCTTTCTCCGTCCCAAGGTTCAATTTTAGGAGCTATGGTCTTGGGAGATAAAAGAAAACTTACAGATAATTTAAAAGAAAAATTAAACATTGCTGGCGTCAGACATATTACTGCCATTTCCGGACTTCACGTTGCTATTTTGACCAGTGCCTTAATGGCGATTTTAATTGCTCTCGGTTTTTGGCGCCAGCAGGCTTTTTGGTTTTCAGTCGTTTTGATCGCTTTGTTTATTATTATGACCGGTTTCCAGTCTTCCGCTGTTCGTGCCGGAATTATAGGCGGGCTTTTTCTTTTAGGTCAATATTTAGGGAGGATGAGCGTTTCCTCTCGTTCAATAGTAATAGCGGCCGCTCTGATGTTAGCTCACAACCCTTTACTTTTGAAACTAGATGTCGGTTTTCAACTTTCTTTCCTGGCGATGATGGGGATAATATATCTCATGCCGATTTTCCAAGATTGGTTAACCTCCACATCAAAATTTTTAGTGTGGAGGCAATTAAAAAGCGTTTTAGCGATGACTCTCTCAGCTCAAGTTTTTACTTTACCAATTTTGATATATAATTTCGGTTATCTCTCTTTGGTAACACCAGTAACTAATATTTTAATCGTTCCCCTTCTTCCTTTTATAATGCTATTAGGGTTTATTTCTGGGTTAACTGGGATAATCTTTCAGCCTTTGGGCTGGGTTTTTTCCTGGCCGGCTTGGGGATTATTAACATATTTGATAAAAGTAGTCGATTGGTTTTCAGGTCTTTCTTTGGCTTATTTAACTATCGAAAATATCCACTGGGTTTGGTTGATAATTCCCTATTTGGTTTTAGGGTTTATAACATGGCGAATACAAGAAAACCGAAAACTAAGATTTTTAAGATACTGAGGGTAAGATGAGGCCCTGTTAAAAGAGTTGTATTGCAAACGTTCAAAATAGAATATCGTCTCCGGAGCTTGGAGAATAACCTTCTAATAGGGTAAAATAAAGCATATGGAAGAAAACGCATGGATTATATCTGTTAACATGGGCTACGGCCATCAGAGAACGGCCTATCCCCTAAAGGGGTTAGCTCCCGACGGGAAGATTATCAACGCCAACGATTATCAGAATATTCCGGAAAAAGATAGGAAAATCTGGGGAACAACTCGAAGGGGCTACGAATTTATTTCTAATTTCTATCAAGCTCCTTTAATTGGCAAGACTATTTTCTCTTTTTTCGATCGTTTTCAGAGGATTTTGACTTTTTATCCAAAGAGAGACTTGTCAAAACCTAATTTTGTCTTGAAACAAATTTACTCCGGCTTTAAAAAAGGATGGGGAGAACACTTGATTAAAGACTTGAATTTTAAAAACCCAAAATTGCCGATTGTTTCCACCTTTTTTATCCCGGCTTTTATGGCCGAATTTTTTAATTATCCCGGCAAGATTTTTTGTATTGTTTGTGATGCTGATATTTCAAGAACTTGGGCACCCTTAAAACCGAGAGAAAGCAAAATTAAATATTTTGCGCCTAACGAAAGAACGGTTGAAAGATTAAAACTTTACGGAGTAAAGCCGGAAAATATTTTTTTAACCGGTTATCCTCTAACTTCAGAAAATATCGGCGTTGAAGAGATAGAAATTTTAAAAGAAGATTTGAAGTGCCGACTTTTAAACTTAGATACAAAAAGAAAATATTTTGAAAAATATAGAGACCTGATCGAGTCTCGTCTGGGGAAACTACCTGAAAAATCGGGCCGTCCTTTGACAATAATATTTTCAGTTGGGGGGGCGGGTGCCCAAAAGGAAATTGCAATTAAAATTATAAAATGCTTGAAATCTTATTTGGAGCAAAAGCGTCTGAGAATAATTGTGTCAGCCGGTATTAGAGAAAAAGTTAAAAAATACTTTGAGAAAGAATTAAAGAAGTTAAACCTGGTGCAGCCTAATTTTGTTAAGATAATTTATGAAAAAAATATAGAGGATTATTTTCAAAAATTCAATAAAGCGCTGAGAGAGACTGATATTTTATGGACCAAACCTTCAGAATTGTCTTTTTATTCCGCTTTAGGCATACCTATTATTATTGCTCCGCCGATTGGCTCTCAAGAGGAATTTAATATGAGATGGCTTTTAAAATCTGGCTTTGGAATTTTACAAGAAGATCTAAGTCATGTATCTGAATGGCTTTTTGATTGGCTCGACCAGGGTTATTTGGCCGAAATGGCCGTCGAGGGGTTTATCGAAGGAGAAAAATCAGGGACTTTTAATATTAAAAATATTGTAAAAAAATGCCCTGGTTAATAATTACAGTTTTAGCTTATTTCTTTCTTGCAGTTGTTTCTCTTTTCGACCGTTATTTTTTAGTCGGGCCAGTGCCAAATCCTAAAACTTATACTTTCTATGTCGGGATCCTTTGGTTCTTTTTAAGCTTGGTTTTTCTTCCCTTTATAACTTTTCCAGAAAATAATCTTTTACTCCTCGGATTAGCAGCTGGTTTAATTAGGATTATTGCCGTTTTTTTCTTAACAAAGAGTATAGTTGAAAGCGAGATTTCAAGGGTCGTGCCGGCAATAGGGGGACTTTTGCCCATTTTTTCCTTTTTTCTGTTTTTTCTTTTCCTTCCACAAAACGAGCTTTTAAATTTTGCTCAAATTTTGGCTTTTATCTTACTTCTTTCAGGTTCTATTTTAATCTCCTTGAAGAAATTTTCATTTAATTTTTTTTCTTTCAAAACTTTAAAATATCCGATTTTAGCAGCCTTTCTTTTTGCCCTAAATTTCTTCTTAATGAAAAATCTTTTTTTAAAGGTAAGTTTTTTTAGTGGGTTTTTCTTGATTTTACTTGGCGGAGGATTGGGAGTAATTGTTTTCCTTATTTTTCCAAGAGATAGAAAGATAATTCTTTCTCAAAAATTTGTTCAGAGAATATCTATGCTTTTCATCCTGGGCCAGGTCTTTGGGGGATTGGGGGTGATTTTTCAACAATATGCCATTTTCCTAGCTAAACCCTATCAAGTTCCCTTAATTAATGCCTTAGAAGGAATACGCTATGTTTTTCTGTTAGTTTTTGTTTTTATTTTATCAATTTTGAACCCGAGACTTTTAAAGGAAGAATTAGTAGATAAAACTCTTCTTCAAAAAATTATAGCCATTTTATTGATTGGAGGAGGGTTAGCCTTGCTAACTTTAAAATAAAATGAGATTTAAAATGCTTTTTTTAATAATTTTATTATTAATTTTATTTCTCGTGGGCTTCTTTTTTATTGGTAGACCTCCTCGGGCAGAAAAAATAACCTTTGGAATAAATTTTTCCCAAAAGCATAGTCAGAATCTTGGCTTAGATTGGAAAGAAGCTTATCTAGCTTTCTTAGATGATTTAGAAGTTAAAAATATAAAATTATTAACTCATTGGGACTTGATTGAATCAGAAAAAGACAAGTATACTTTTGAGGATTTAGATTGGCAGATTGAAATGGCCGAAGAAAAAGGAGCTAACCTTATTTTAGTAATTGGCATCAAAACTGGCCGTTGGCCGGAATGCCATATTCCTCAATGGGCGCAAGATTTACCAAAAGAAGAACAGCAAAAAGAGATTTTAGAAGTTATCAAGCAGGTCATTTTAAGATACAAAGATCGAGCCCCTGTTTGGGCTTGGCAGGTGGAGAATGAGGCATTCTTTCCATTTGGCGAATGTCCGTGGACAGATATTGATTTTTTGAAAAAAGAAATAGATTTAGTAAAATCTCTTGATAGCAAACCGATTATTATTTCCGACAGCGGAGAATTCTCTTTTTGGATTAGAGCTGCTCGATTAGGAGATATGGTTGGAACTACTCTGCACAGAAGAGCCTGGTTTAAAGAATTAGGGATTTATGTCCGTTACCCATTTACGCCGTCATATTATTGGCGGAGAGCTGAAATTATCAGGAAATTTTTCGGCAAAAAAGTAATCAGCGTAGAACTACAAGCCGAACCCTGGGGTCCAACCCTTCTTTATTGGTTGCCGCTGGAAGAACAAGAGAAAACAATGAACTTGAAGCAATTTAAAAAGAACATTGAATTTGCCGAAAAAACTGGCCTTGATACTTTTTATTTATGGGGAGCGGAATGGTGGTACTGGATGAAAGTGAAACAAAATCAGCCAGAAATTTGGCAAGAAGCCAAAAAATTATTTGTCCCGTAGTTAAATTCGAAGAAGTTATACTATTTAGGTTTTATTATGCTTTCTATTATTATTCCGACCCTGAATGAGGAAAAATGTCTTCCTTTATTGCTTGAAGAGATTAAAAAGCAGAAATCTGTCGGTAATTATGAAATAATTGTTGCCGACGCCGGCTCAACCGATAAAACAGTCGAGATCGCCAAGGGTTTTGACTGTGAGGTTATTAAAGGTGGATTGCCTGCCAAAGGAAGAAACGAAGGAGCAAGAATAGCCCGAGGCGATATTTTATTATTTACGGACGCTGACAATATTTATTTACCTGAGGATTTTTTAAAGAATCTCTTGGAAGAATTTGAAAAAAGGAAATTGGACGTGGCTTCTTTTCCGATCTGCCCTAAGGGAAATATTTTTGATAAGTTTGCCTACGGACTTTATAATCGTTGGGTTCAGTTAGTCCAGTGGTTTGCCGCCTATGCTACCAATTCGGTTTTGGTTAGAAGGAATATCCACCAAAAAGTCGGCGGCTTTGATGAAGAAATAAAAATAGCCGAAGACCATTTCTACGCCAAAACAGCTAAGAAATTCGGAAAGTTCGGCTTTATTAGAACTAAACCGGTTTTGACTTCTACTCGACGTTTTGAGAAAGACGGCAGATTAAAAACTTATCTTAAATATCTGATAGCTGGGATTTATATGTTTTTCTTTGGTCCAATAAAAAAAGATATCTTTCGATATCGGTTTGATGAGAGATAATTTTAATCTCAGGATAAGCCCATTTTTTTGTAAACTTCAGCCATAGTTGACTGAGCAATAATTCGGGCTTTTTTTCTACCTTGTTCTAAAATTTCTCTAACGTAGACCTCTCTTGCTAGAAATTCTTTTCTTTTCCGGCGGAAGGGCTCTAAAGAATCAATTAATAGTTCGGCCAAAGATTTCTTGAATTTTTCGTAACCTGAGTTCTTAAATTTTTTCTCTAATTCTTTTATCGATTTTCTTGAAAAAAGAGAGTAGATTGTCAAAAGATTTGATATTCCTGGTTTTTTTTGAAGGTCATATTTGATAATTTTTCCCGGATCGGTAACCGCCGTCATTATTTTCTTTTTGATTTCTTCCGGTTCGTCAAATAGTCCGATACATCCTCGTGGATCATCGGTTTTTGACATTTTCTTCTTTGGTTTTTGCAAAGACATAATTTTTTCTCCGGTTTTTGGCAAAAGAGCTTTTGGCTCTTGAAAAACCTGACCAAATTTCTTATTGAAACGACGAACAATCTCTCTGGCTAGTTCCACATGTTGCTTTTGATCCATACCCACCGGAACAACCTCTGTTTTGTAAAGCAAAATATCAGCCGTCATCAAAAGAGGATAATTTAAAAGGCCGGCATTAATATATTCTGGGTGTTTTTTTGACTTTTCTTTGAACTGAGTCATTCTCTGAAGTTCTCCTAAGGGAGTTATCGTTCCCAGAAGCCAAGTCAACTCGGTATGCTCTTTTATTTGGGACTGAACAAAGAAAATGCACTTTTCTGGGTTTAATCCAGCTGCCAGATAAGCAGCAGCTAATTCTAAAATATTTTGTTGCAATTTCTTAGGTTCATAAGGAGTAGTCATGGCATGGAGATCGACAATGCAAAAAACACACTCAGTCTGTTCCTGAAGTTCTATCCATTGCTTAATGGCTCCTAGATAATTTCCGATATGCAATTCTCCGGTTGGCCGGATGCCACTAAATACTCGCATATGTTTAAACCTCGATTACCACAGGAAGTATTATCGGCCTTCTCCGAGTTTTAGAGAATAAAAATTGACCGATTTTATTTCTGATTTCATCTTTGACAAAGACCCAGTTGACCGCCCCTCCCGAACCAGCTGTTTTATCAATAACATTAATCACCCTCTTTCTCGTTTCTTTAAGTAATTCCCTTGACTCTCTTAAATAAACAAACCCTCTAGATATTATATCAGGAGAACCCTTGACTTTGCCAGTCTGCCGGTCAATCACCGCTACAATAACAAACATTCCGTCTTTAGCCAACATCTGACGGTCACGCAAGACTACTTCTCCAACGTCACCGACTCCTAAACCATCAACCATGATATAATTAGCGGCTACTTTTTCTTTCTCAATAAAGATTTTTCCAGGATTCAAATTAATAATCTGGCCGTTTTCTACCACCAAGACATTTTTTTCGGGGAGTCCGCTTTCTTTGGCTAGCTGTGCATGGGAAACCAGCATTGAATACTGACCATGGATTGGTATAAAGAATTTCGGCCTCATAATTTTGATCATTTCTCTTAGTTCTTCTCGTTGACCATGGCCGCCCGCATGGATATCCATCATCTTGTAATGGAAGACCTTGGCGCCTTGTCTTAAAATTTCATCTTTCATAATCTGAACCGTTCTTTCGTTTCCGGGGATGACCGAGGAGGAAAAAATTACCGTATCTCCTTTCTTTATCTTTAAGTAAGAATGCTCACGGTTAGTAATTCTCATCAAAACAGCCTCTGCTTCTCCCTGGGCTCCGGTGCAGAGAATAGTTTGGGCTTTATCAGGATAACTTAAAATTTCTTTGCCGTTAACAAGTGTTCTTCCTTTTGTTCTGACATACCCCAAGATCTTGGCAAGTTCCGCGTTGGTTTTCATTGAATAGCCTTCTAAACTTACTTTTCTCTGGTATTTTTCCGAAAGAGAAATAATTTGTTGTATTCTGTTGATTAAAGAAGCAAAGGTAGCAGCGATAATTCTGCCGCCGGCTCTTTTAAAAATTTCTTCTAGGTTTCTCTCAATAGTTTTTTCTGAAAGAGAATGGTTTTCTTCTTCTGCTCCGGTAGAATCCGAAAGCATCAACAAAATCCTTCTATTGCCTAGCGCTTTCAGCTTTTGAAAGTTAGTCGGCAGATCGTTGATCGGATGAGGGTCAAACTTAAAATCAGAAGTATTCAAAATATTACCGATTGGAGTTTGGATAAATAACCCCAAATTGTCAGGGATATTGTGGTTTTGTCTGAAGAATTCAACCCCAAAAGGTCCCAACTTTACGACTGAACCATCTTTGACCTCATTTATTTCTAATTTTGGCAATTGAGGAAAATCTTCCTGTCTTTTTAAGATTATTCCTCGAGTCAGAGGAGATGCGAAAATTCTTAAATTAGGATGCCAGATTTTTTCAATTAAATAGGGGACGGCGCCGATGTGGTCATAGTGGCCGTGAGTGAAAACAATCCCTAGGACATTTTTCTGTTTCCCCTTTAAATATTCAATATTGGGAATAATAAAATCGATTCCTGGCATGGCTTCTTCTGGCATTCTAAGACCCATATCGCAGATTAAAATCTTCCTCTGCCATTCTAAAAGCATCATATTTCTCCCCACCTCTCCTAATCCTCCGAGGGGTATAATTCTAAGATTATGTTGTTTTGTCATAGTGCGGACGGTGGGACTCGAACCCACAAGCCTTGCGGCATACGGTCCTGAACCGTAAGCGTATACCAGTTCCGCCACGTCCGCGGGAAAGAGGCTACCCCTTAAAAACACCGGCTTTTTTAATAAGATTTTTGTTTTGAGATATCCAATTATATAATCTTTTTACCCCTTCTTTTGGAGAAACTTTGGGGGCCCAGCCAAAATCTTTTTTTGCATTAGTAAGATCAGAAACATAAACTTTTTGATCGCCGGCTCTCCATCCATCGAACGAATAATTAATTTTCTTCCCAGATAATTTTTCTAAAATATAAAATAATTCCCAAATTGAAAGAGAGAAATTAAAACCACCGCCCATATTATATACCCTCCCTCGGGTTTTTTCGATATTTTTAAAAATAAGATCGAAGGCCCTTAATAAGTCATCAACATATAAAACATCCCTGACTTGCTTTCCATTGCCATAAATAGTCACTGCCTTATCAAATAATAATGTATTACAGAACCAGGCTAACCAACCTTGTTCTTCAATCCCGAATTGATGAGGACCGTAAATGCCAGATTGCCTAGAAACAACCGTGTTTAACCCGTAAATGCGCATATAGTCAAGGGTATATTGGTCACCAGTTCCCTTAGAACAACCATAAGGTCCATGAAAATCAAGACTTTGACTTTCCGAAATTCCTTTAATATTCTTATAAATATATCTTTTCTTTGTTTCTATTATTGGTATATCAGTCATTTCACCATAAACCTTATTAGTACTGGAGTAAATTAGACTAGCTTGGGGTGTTCCTTTTCTTAGCGCTTCCAAAACATTGAAAGTACCCAAGGCATTTATCTCGAAATCTTCCTGGGGGTTGGCGACGGAAGTAACCATGGTTACCTGAGCTGCTAAGTGGAGAACGAAGTCGGGCTTGTATTTCCTGAAAGCTTCAAAAAGTTTTTTATAATTTCTAATATCTCCTTTAATAAAAACAAAATTTCCTTTTTGGTTTTTTAACCAATCTAAGTTTTGTTTAGCTCCAGCCCGAGAAAGATTATCATAAACAGCAACTTTATATTTTTTTCCAAGATAATGGACGGCAGCATTGGCTCCGATGAAGCCGGCTCCCCCGGTAATTAGAATGGTTTTTTTATTCATATTCCAGCTACTATAATTTCAATTTTTTGAGGTAGTCTTTAAATTCATCTCCAAGCTCAGGGTGGCGAATAGCAAATTCAATAACCGTTTTAAAATATTCAACTTTATTGCCCGTATCATAATATTTCCCGTTTTTTATTTTGCATCCATAAACCGGAAAACCTTTTTTAATTAGTTCGTTTATGGCTTCTACTAGCCAGATTTCTCCGGCCTTGCCCGGCTTTAGATTCTTAATTATCTTGAAGATTTCCGGGGGCAGAATATATCCGCCGTGAGAGGCAAATTTTGAAGGGGCATCTTTTAAGCCCGGTTTTTCAACAATTTTTTTAATTTTAAAAACATTAGTATCGATTGGTTCTATAACCGGAATTCCGTAACGGGAGAATTGGTCTTCCGTTTCGAGTTCTACAGTTGAGATAACCGCTCCTTTATATTTTTTATAAACTTCTAACATTTGTGCAAGTCGGGGTGGCTGACTAATGATAAACTCATCTCCCCATAAAACAGCAAAAAATTCATTGCCGACAACCGGCTCGGCCATTAAAATAGGAATAGCATTGCCATAATGTTCGTTCTTTTGCCGAATATAAACAAAGTTAGCTAATTTGGCGATTCCCTTGATTTGGTTTAATTCCTTGATTTTTCCGATAGATTCTAGATATTTTTCCAGTTCAAAAGAGCGGTCGAAGTGGTCTTCGATTGCTCTTTTTTGCCAGCCAGTAATAATAATTATATCTTTAATGCCGGAAGCGACCGCTTCTTCGACCACATATTGAATAACGGGTTTATCCACTACCGGCAACATTTCTTTTGGCATGGCCTTAACCTGAGGTAAAAATCTAGTTCCCCATCCAGCCGCTGGAATGACTACTTTGTGAATTTCCATACTTTTATTTTCTTAAGAAATCTAAATTTTTTGGTATTTTTTTTAGAGGCCTTTTAAAACGTAGCTTTGGAACTAAGCCGTAATTTTTATTTTTAATCCAGCCGTTTTTTAAGTAATAATAACAGGCCCCCTGTTTTTTTTCAAAAAGAGTGTAAATGTTTTTACATTTTTCGCAAAGCCAGTTGCCTTCAATCAGTTCTTTTTTTGAAGGATTAATTGTGATGTGGCCGTAATAAGGCGGGATGACTATTGACTCTCCTTTCCTGGCTCTTACGGTATAAACGTCCTCGATTTTATCTTTTTTGCATCTTTGAAGCAAATAAATGGCTTGTCCTTCAAGTACAACATAAACTTCTCCGTATTTTTTGGAGTGCTCGTGCCCTTTAGTTTTGACAAATTCTTTGCCTAACATGCGAGGAGGAATTATGGTGATGTCGTATCTTAAATCGTTTTTCTTTTTTAAGCCACGATACATATAATAAAGCTCAAAGTTAGGAGCAGTTTTAGCCCATTTTTGGTCATAGAGAACCTCTTCCATGTCGTACAAGTAGCGAATGTCAGGCCTTCTTTTTTCTAAGATTTTCTTTATTTCCATGCTCTTTTAGTTTCAATATACCATCCTTCAATACCGGAGAACCTTTGAGAAGTGTCGCTAAGTATTTTAGTTGTCAGCCCTTTTATTTCTTCAGACACGAAGCAAAGATAGTCCGGGTTGTACAAAAAGACAGCCGGCATATCTTTAAGTAAAATTTCCTGAAATTTTTCCAGAGCTTCTTTTCTTTCTCCTTCATCCAAGGTTTGACGAGCTTCTTCTAATAATTTATCGGCCTCTTTGCTTTCATATGCTGATAAATTCAAGCCAGGATCTTTTATCTGAGACGAATGCCAAAAAGGATAAGGATCAGGCGTTATTCCCAAAACCTCGCCGAAGAGAAGCATTTCGTAGTCTCTGAGTTTGATAACTTCTTCTATTGAAGTGGAGTCTTGTATTGGAGTAGGGTCAAAAGTCTTTATTTCAAGACCTACACCTAATTCTTCCCATTGGTCCTTTATCAAATAAGCTATTGTGGTTAAAGGTGTCTTATTTACTGTAACTAAGGTGAGAGAAAGAGGCAGGGTTTCTTTGGTAGACGGGGCGCAGATTTCGTTTAATTTGGTCCGGGTGCCTTGTCGCACTTCGCCCGTTCCCGAGGTTAACCCGTAAGGGTCTAAGACATCTTCGGCATATTTTTCTTGAAACTTGCTTACTGCTGCCTTGGTTTTTGAGCCGAAATAGCCGGTTATCTCGCCTTCAGGATAAACATCAGGGTCTTTGGCTAGGCATTTCTGGAGCTCTGTCACTTCGCTTCCTTCAGAGCCAACCTTAAGATCACTTTTAAATTGAAAAGCCGGCTCTTTGACCAATTCTTTTTCTCTTATACCTGTTTCTCCTAAAATAAATCCTTCACTCTCCAAGACCTTTATTACCTCCTCTTTATTCAAAAGACATGTTTTTCCCGGACTTTCAAAGCCGTAAATTTCCGGGAGGATAGGGGAATCAACCGGTTTTGCCCGTCCCGATAAAATTTCACTTATGAGCTTTTCTTTATTTATTCCGCAGTTTAAAACTTCTCTTATGTTTTTATTTTGGAGAATTTTTGACTTCCCTAAGTTTAAAAATAAAGCATAATATCTTGGTAAAGAAAAGCGGTATTCGTAAAAACCGTTATTTTTCACTTTGTTAATTATTCCAGCTGGATCAGCCGAGGCGACGCCCTTAACTTGGCCGGAATTGAAAGCGTTGACTAAACTTTCTTCGGTCTCGAAAAAATTAAAAATAATCTCTTCTATATTAGGCGGAGAACCGGAATAGTAAGAATTAGCTGTTAATTCAATAGAAATAATCTTGTCTTTCTTATCCTGATTAATTTTCTTTAATCTATAAGGACCAGACCCTATAGCTTTTAGATTATTGGTTGATAAATGAAAATTTTCTGCTGATATTCCCTGCCAAATGTGTTTTGGCATAATTTTTAAGGTAGTGTTTTCTAAAAATAAAGGAGAGGGATTCTGTAACTCGAAACTGATGCATAGGTCTGAAATTTTTTCTATCTTTACATCAACCCACCTCCCATAAAGCGGGCTTTCAAAAGAATAGTTTTGGATGGTTTTGACGGTAAAGATTACATCGTCGGCGGTTAGAGGTTGACCGTCCTGCCAGCGAAGATTTTCTTTCAAATAAAATTCATAAGTTTTGCCGTCTTCAGAAACTTTATATTCTTTAGCTAAGTCTGGCACAACTGTTTGACTAGATTCATCTCCGTATTTCATTAGCCCCGAGTAGACTAATTCGGTTAAATCTCGGTCAATATCGGAATTGGCGTATATTGGATTAATAAAACGGGGAGAAGGGGGAACAAGGAATCCTTCAGTATAAATTCCTCCTTTGGCCGGGACAATTTTAGTATTATTTAGATAAAAACTTACAGCGAGAAGGGTAAAGCTGCTTAACCCCAGGAATAAAAAAACAAAGAAGACAATTTTTTCTCTTTTATCTAAAACTTTTAAAAACTGCCGCCATTGAGATTTACTCGGCCATTTCTGAGACATAGGTTGATTTTTGAGGCTTTGTTTTTCTTTTACCTCGTTCGCTTAGTATGATTTAGCTAGAGAGCAAGGTTCAAAAGAGCCAGAACTATAAACAAGATTCCGAAAATTATTGTTGCCCAAAAAAGATTTTTTTGGATACCCCTTCGGGTAGAATAAAATCCGCCTTCCCCCCCGAAAGCAGAACCTAAAGCTGTCCCTCTCTGTTGTAAAAGGACAGAGATAATTAAGAGTATGGCTATTATAATTTGGGCAATCGATAAATATTGAGTCATTTTATTTAGCTGGCATCCATTTTATAAGGATGAAATTTATTCCCCAGACGATAAGAGATGTCAAGAGGAGAGAAACTATTTTTTGAATAATCTGTTCGGGGAAAATCAGTTCCGGGAAAATAAGACTAACTATCCAGATCATTAACACGTTGATTACTAAACCAAAGAGGCCAAAGGTAATAATTCTTAAGGGTAGAGTAATTACTTTTAAAACCGGCTTGATAAAGAAATTAATTAGACCTAAGATTGCTCCGGCTAAAACCAAAGCCTGCCAATTTCCGATAAATTCTACTCTTGGGACATAAGTTACAGCCAGCCAAATTCCCAGTATCCCAGCGACGATTTGCAAAAACAGACGCCACATATTTCTACGAACTGCTAATCAATACAAATACTCGTATATTTAATAATATTATCAGAGTTTTTGAAAAAGGTCAATTTCTCTTAATTTATGATGGTATTTCCTGGCAAAGCGGTGAGCCTCGTCTCTTAATTGTAAAATTAAATTGAAAACTTCTCGGGATAAGGTCTTTAGCAAAATCGGTTTTTCTAAATTTTTCATATATAGCTCGTTTCGTCTTTTGGCCAAAGCTATTGCCGGTATTTTAGTTAGAGATAGCGCTGCGTTAAGCTGGGCCTTGCCGCCGTCAATTAAGATTAAATCCGGTAATCCCCATTCGAGGTGGTTAAGCCTTCTCGATAAAATCTGTTTTAACATGGCTATATCATTTGGCTTGCTTGAAAGTTTGATTTTAAACCGACGATAAAAATTTTTGTCCGGTTTCCCGTTTATAAAAGTTACCATGGAACCCGTCGCGTCTTTTCCTTGGATATTAGACACGTCATAGGCTTCAATTCTCCGGCTTTTAAAGAGACAGGGCGCCGGGCACTGACTCAGATAATACCAGAGACAGGGCTTTTTGAGAAGGGTTTTGCAGGTGCGAAAAGGATAAATCTTTCTCAATTCTTTTAGCGCTTGTTTAAGCTTCTTTCCACTAACAAATGGCCCAATAAAATTGGAAATTGGAATTTGTGAATTAGAAATTTTTTTCGGCTGGTGTGTAATAAAAACCCTGGGAAACGGTTCTTTGGTAATACCGATGTAAAAATAGTTTTTGTCATCTCGCCAGACAACGTTATATTTTGGCTGGTATTTTTTAATTAATTCGGCCTCTAAAATTAAGGCTTTAATCTCCGAATTAGTTTTGATGTAACCCACTCTTGAAACCTGGTTAATAAAAAAGTTATCCCGGTAAACTGGCCGCTGAAAATGGTTTTTCACCCTTTCTCTAATATTAGCCGCCTTACCGATATAAAGAAATTCTCTGCCTTTTTTGAAAACATAGATTCCCGAGGTTTCGGACAGCTGAGAGATTTTATCTTTAGCGACATATTGAAAATTCTCCATACCTTGAATTTTAATCTGAAAACATTAATTTTTCAATAAAAAAAAAGAAATCCCGGAGCGTGTACTCCAGGGGTAAGAGGGTGGAGAGTTAAGAAGTCTTTTTTATCCTCGAAAAAGAAGTATCTGCGGCCCTTGTATAATTTTGTTGCCCTTAGTGACTCTAATCTGATCTGAGTCGATGAACACTTGATTATAGAAGCCTGGGACGGGCGTCAAGACCTCAACTCGGTAAATAACTGTCGTAACGTCCTGATCTATATCTCCTGTAAAAGCTCCTACCGGATCCCAATTCAAGCTGAAAGTATAGACCCCATTCTCATCTACTTGGGCCTCGCTTACTATTCTCCCGTTAGAGACATAGATACTCCAGGGTGACTGACCACCCGAAATATCGGCAGTCCCCTCCGCACCCGCGTATCGGAGAATAACCCGACACTGCGTCACGGCGGAGTCCCAGCTATCTAGAGCCTCCGGACTTCCTCCATAGTAATTATCTTACCAGACCTTTCCCACTATTACCAACTGAGACTCATGTAGTCCGCTCTGTGACCACCCTAAGGAGATTGCAAGACCGACTATCACCACAATTATAATTATCCATATTCTTTTCAAGTTCACCTCCTGAATATTTGATTTTCTTAACTCTCCACTTTTGACTGCCTAAATTATAATACCTATTATTGAATTTGTCAATGGTAGTTGCTGTTCTTTTAAGTATTAAAAAAATCGGAGATTCAATCTCTGGCTGAAAATATTGATTAATTTTGATTTCTACCGGAATAACATTTTCTATCTTTCCCTCTCGCACGATAACTTTTAACAAAATTCCCTTCATTGTTTCGTCAGAAAAATCCTGGTCAAAAATAAAGTTTCCTAAAGAATAGACAATATATCCTTGGCCGTATTCCTCCACCGGCTGGATCATGTGCGGATGGTGACCGACAACCAAGTCGGCGCCAGCGTCTATGGCAGCTTTGGCAAAATCAATTTGAAATTCAGTAAGTTCTGCTTGGTATTCTTCTCCGGCATGTAAAGAAACAATTAAGACGTCCGAATTTTCTTTTGCCGATTTGATATTTTCTTTAATTTTTTCAAAATCGTTTTCTGGAACCCAGGCGATGCCGGAATTTTCTCCTTTGGCTGCCCAGCTTGGGGAGCCTAAATTAGTATAAGCCAAAAAAGCAATTTTCGTGCCTTCTATATCTTTAATAATAGGGAAGTAAGCTTCTTCTTCGTTAAAACCGGCACCGACACAGTCTATTCCAACCTCTTTTAATCTTAAAAAAGTATCTTCCAAGGCTGCTCTGCCGTAATCAAAAGCGTGATTATTAGCTAAAGACAAAACGTTAAAACCGGCGAAGGTTAATCCTTCAACAGTTTCTGGCTCGGCCCGGAATGAGTAAATACTGCCAATCCTGTTTCCTTTGTCTGAGATTACGCTTTCCAAGTTACCAAAAACGATATTAGCCTTATTTAAATAGTTAGCTATTTTCAAGAAGGGGAAATTAAAATCCCCGTCCCCGTGTTTATCAATCATATCTTCCACTCCTCTGTTTAGCATAATATCGCCGACTAAAATTATCGTACTTTCCTTATCTTCAATCGGTGCTGAGGCTTGAGGCGGCAGCGGAGTAATTTCCACTACCTCCGGCTCAATCAAAAAAGAGGCTATAATTAAAAAAACCAGCCCAATAGTAAAAAGCAAGCAGATAAAAAGCAATTTTTGATTTAGACGTTTCATTTGATCTTATTTTCTCATTCTTTTCGTGAGAAGTCGAATTCTACAATATATTTCCTTTAACGCTTGACAGAAATTGCGAGGAACAGCACAATAAAAAAAAGAAGCCAGATATTAAAAATAATAATTAATTTAAAAGGAACAATATGAAAAAAATTATTTTCGTTATATCGTTCATAGTTCTTTCCAGTTTTTTATTCGGGTTTAGCGTATCCGAGGCTAAAGCGGCCACAGTTGAGGAGCTTTTAGCTCAAATACAGCAGCTTCAAGCGCAAATCACTGCCTTGCAGCAACAATTAGCCCAGATTCAAGGAGAACAACCTGTAACCTGGTGCCACACTTTTAATGTTAATTTAAAAATCGGCGACACAGGTTCTGAAGTTACAGCCTTACAAGCTGCCTTATCAAAAGAAGGATTATATACCAGAGAAATTACTGGTAAATTTGATGAATATACTGCCTCGGCTGTAGTAGCTTTTCAGGAAAAATATGCCAGCGAAGTCTTAGTTCCCTGGGGATTAGCTCACGGCACAGGTTATGTCGCTTCCACTACCCGAGCTAAATTAAATAAGCTTTACGGCTGTGGAATAGTTAAGCCCTATATTCAAATTCTCTCCCCCAACGGCGGAGAAGTGTTCGTGCAAGGGCAATCAAGCATAATTAGGTGGAAAGGTGGACAGCCAACGCAACCACTTGAGCCCGGGAAGGGCCCCGTTGCTATTGCGCTGTTCGACGAAGCTGGAGAAAAACAAATTGGATCAATTTATTCTATTGCATGGCCGGACAGTTCATATACCTGGGATGCGAAAAGAGTTTGTGCTGGATTTAATTATGAGGTTGGTATTAATTGCTTTGACATTAGCCCAGGGAGATATCGTATATGGGTAGGGATTCGAGATGGTTCAGCAAAAGATTTAAGCGACGCGGCGTTCAGTATTATTTCAGCAACAACCTCAACCTGTACTGATTCCGACGGCGGCAAGAATTATTATGTTAGAGGAACTGCCTACGATAAGGGATATTATACTAGCGGTGGACAAGATAGTTGCTTCTCGCATTTTCAATACGACCACCCAGTTTTAAATGAATATTATTGTGAGAGTGGAGTTGTAGAGTCAGAAACCTATGATTGTCTTTATGGTTGTAAAGACGGCGCTTGCGTATCGGCAACTACTACTCCTTCTATCACCGTCCTTTCTCCCAACGGCGGAGAGCAGTGGGTGCAAGGTAATACATATGATATTACTTGGACCTCAAGTGGAGTTGAGAAAATATATATGAACTTAGTATATAGTAATGGTGCGTCGGCATGGGTTGCCGGAGGGATTGAGGCTTCTTTAGGTAAATATGCGTGGACAATTTCCTCAAATATTCCGACAGGAGATCGCTTAAAAATTATAATTACTGCAGAAGAACAGGTATCTTTTCCAGCTCTTCAGGACGAAAGTGATAATTATTTCACTATTGTTTCAAGAACTCTCACCTGTACCGATTCTGACGGCGGAAAGGATTATTACGTCAAAGGAACGGTGACTTACGGCAGTACGGTTAATACAGATACTTGTTCTGCTTCTGGCTATCTCTTTGAGCAATACTGTCTTAACGGAAATCCAGTTCAGGGAACTTATTGGTGTCCTAATGACTGTAAAGACGGCGCTTGCGTATCGGCAACTACTACTCCTTCTATTGCTGTCGTATCTCCCAACGGAGGAGAGGCGTGGGAAAGCGGGAAGACATACGATATTAGATGGCAATCTCAGGGAGTGGATAGAATAGCAATTCTTATTGCTGATTATACTTATTCATCTGAAATTATTAAACCAATTATTGAAGATATCTCTGCGGCAACAGGACGTTACACGTGGACAATTCCTAACGATTTCTTTCCCACTTTCAATTCCCAATGGAAATCTGGAGACGATTTTAAGATTTACATTGCGGAGATTAAGGAAACTATAGTCGACCCCTATGGCAGAACTGGTTATACCTATGGAGCTCAGGATAGGAGCGATAACTATTTCAGTATTGTTGCAGCGACTACAACTCCCCCCGAAGAAATATTAGTGCCGGGATACAATTTTTACGTTAAAACTTCTGATACGGGTACAGGTAACTGGAGCTCTGCCAAAAGTTCTTGTGAAGCTTTAGGGAGTGGCTGGAGTCTTCCCACGATGGCTCAGTTGCGCATCTTATACCAAAAGAAAAATGAAATAGGTGGTTTTAAGAGCCAGGCGTATTGGTCTTCGGAGTCGGGAAAATACATTCATTTTAGCAACGGATTTGAAAGTTCAATGAATCCAGCTATGACATTTCCCGCTTTTCGCTGCGTGAAAGAAACAGGTGGCATGGGATTAGAATTTATAGAAGATCAACTAGCTTCGCTCAGTAATACACTCTCTAGGCTAATAGAACAGATGAGGGATTTCATAGGGAGGTAACTTTCTGGAAATAATGTTCCGCCTTAGCTGGCAGGCGCCGCGGCGCCCGCCAGCTTTTGTTATTGCAAAGTTAACAATTTTAGAGTATAATTGGGGATCGCCATGACAGGAGATTTCATTAAAATTCGGGGAGCACGTGTTCATAATTTGAAAAACATAGATGTTGATATCCCCAAAAATAAACTAGTGGTGATTACTGGTATTTCAGGCTCCGGAAAGTCATCTTTAGCTTTTGATACTTTATATGCCGAAGGCCAAAGAAGGTATGTTGAGAGTTTATCGGCTTATGCCCGGCAGTTTTTAGGAGTGATGGATAAACCCGATGTTGATAAAATTGAAGGTATTTCACCGGCTATCTCTATTGACCAGAGAAAAGCCGCCCACAATCCCCGTTCCACTGTCGGCACCATCACGGAGATATATGACTACCTCCGTCTTTTATTTGCCAGAGTCGGCAAGCCCCATTGCCACAGATGTGGAAAGCCCGTTAGCCGTCAAACAATTGACCAGATTACCGACCAGATCCTTAAGCTTCCAAAAAATAGCGAGATAACCATTATGGGGCCGGTCATTCGGGGTAAAAAAGGAGAACACCAGGGCGTACTGGAAGAGATTCAGAGAAGCGGCTTTGTCAGAGTAAGAATTGACGGAATTATTTACCGAGTAGAGGAAGCGCTAGAAAAGACGTTAGACCGAAAGAAAAAGCATAATATTGAAGTGATGGTAGACAGACTAATTCTTAATAGAGAACTAGATAAGTCAAGATTGGTAGATTCCCTAGAGATGGCTTTGAAATTAGGTAAAGGTATTGCGATTGTAAACTGCAAATTTAAAACTGCAAATTTTAAAAAGACAAAATCAGAAGACCTAATTTTCAGCGAGCACTTTGCCTGCGAAGAATGCGGGATTTCTTTGCCGGAATTGGAGCCGCGGCTTTTTTCTTTCAATTCACCCTATGGCGCTTGTCCGGCTTGTCAGGGCTTGGGAGAAAAACTGGAAGTTGATCCTAAATTAGTCATTCCCAATCCGAATTTAACCATCGCCGAAGGAGCGATTTTCCCCTGGGCCCACGCCTCTCATAAAATAGGTCGCCAGGGATTTTTCTGGTGGAAATTAGAGGCCTTGGCTAAAGAAGAAGATATCGATTTAAATGCTCCGGTCAAGGACTTGCCAAAAGAAAAACTTAATGCGGTTCTGTCCGGCCGAAGCGATTTTGAAGGCGTTATTCCTTGGTTAGAAAGAAAATACCACGAAACTGACTCTGATTATGCCAGAGAAGAGATTGAGCAATATATGATAGAGAAAGAATGCGAAATATGTAAAGGAAAGAGATTAAGACCGGAAACATTGGCCGTCAAGATAGCCGAGAAATCAATTGACCAAATCGTAGAAATGGAAATTGACAAAGTCAAAGAGTTTTTTGAAAAAATTTCTTTAAAACAAAACGAACATAAAATAACTTCCCCTATTGTCAAAGAAATCATTAATCGCCTGCAGTTTCTGATTGATGTCGGCCTTGGTTATTTGACTATTGACAGAAAAGCGACCACTTTGGCCGGCGGCGAAGAACAGAGAATAAGATTGGCTACCCAGATCGGCTCGAAATTAACTGGTGTTTTATATATTTTAGACGAACCGTCAATCGGTCTTCACGCCCGAGATCAAGGAAGATTGATAGAAACTCTGAAAAAATTAAGGGATTTAGGAAACACCGTGATTTTAACCGAGCACGACCCTCAAACCATTCTTCGAGGAGCCGATTGGGTGATAGATATCGGACCGGGCGCCGGGGAAAAGGGCGGTCGGGTGATTTTTGAAGGAACGCCAAAGAGACTGTTAAAGTCAAACACCTTAACCGGTCAATATCTATCCGGGAAAAAAAAGGTTGAGATTACTCGCCCGACTTCGGAATCTAAGACCCCAGATCAAAAATTACAATCTGAAACTCAAAATTATCTAATAATCAAAGGAGCCAAAGAGCATAACTTAAAGAACATTGACGTTAAAATTCCTTTGAGCAAGTTTGTTTGTATTACCGGCGTTTCCGGTTCGGGCAAGAGCTCTCTGATGAATGATATTTTAGCCCGGGCTTTAATGAAAAAATTTTACAAATCGAAAGAAGAACCTGGAGAACACGAGGCAATTTTGGGGATTGAGAATCTGAACAAAGTGGTCTTGGTTGACCAATCGCCGATCGGCCGGACCCCGAGGTCCAATCCAGTCACCTATACCGGAGCCTTTTCTTATATTAGAGACCTTTTTTCCCGAACTAAGGAAGCCAGAACTCGGGGATATTCGCCGGGCAGATTCAGTTTTAATGTCAAAGGCGGGCGGTGTGAAGCTTGCGAGGGTCAGGGAGTAAAAAAAATTGAAATGTATTTTTTACCCGATGTTTATGTCCAGTGCTCGGAATGCAAGGGAAAAAGATTTAATAATGAAACTTTGACCGTTGAATATAAGGGGCAAAATATCGCTGATATTTTAGAGATGACCGTTGAGGAAACGCTTAAGTTTTTTAAGAATATTCCCGGTCTTTTCCAGAAATTAAAAACCCTTAATGATGTTGGCTTAGGTTATTTGGGGTTAGGCCAAAGCGCGCCATCTTTATCCGGCGGAGAAGCGCAAAGAGTAAAATTAGCCACCGAGCTTTCGAAAAAAGGGACCGGCCGGACTTTATACATTTTGGACGAACCGACTACTGGCCTGCATTTGGACGATATTAAAAAATTAATTTTTGTCTTGAAGGGTTTAGTGGAGAAAAAGAATACGGTTTTAGTTACCGAGCATAATCTTTCGGTTATCCGCAACGCTGATTTTTGCATAGATTTAGGGCCAGAAGGAGGAGACAAAGGGGGCGAGATTGTCGTCCAAGGTTCTCCTTTGGATATAGCTAAGAATCGTAAGTCCTATACCGGTAAATATTTAAGAGAAGTTTTGGCTGGTAAAATTCTTTAATTCGCTCAGGGCTTGACAAGGGCCCTCTGTTCCTTTAATATTTAAAAGTAGATAATTAGCACTCAAAGGTCATAACTGCTAACCAATAACTCATAAATAATAATTATGAAAATTAAACCATTATCAGACCATATTTTAATAGAACCGATTAAAGAAGAAGAAAAAACTAAGACCGGGATTTTATTACCCGAGACGGCCGAAAAGGAAAGGCCCGAACAAGGCAGTGTTGTTGCTGTGGGGCCGGGCAAGAAGAACAAAAAAGGCGGATATCTCCCTCTTGACCTTAAACCTGGCCAAAAAGTTTTATTTACAAAATACGGGCCTAATGAAATTAAAATTAATGACAAGGAATATCTTATTGCCAAGGAGGAAGATATCCTTGCAATTATTGAATAATTATGGCAAAACAAATTTTATTTGGCGAATCGGCGCGGAAAAAATTAAAAATTGGCATCGATAAAATTACCGATACTGTCAAGGTGACCCTGGGGCCTAAGGCCCGACTGGTTGTTTTAGATAAAGGCTTTGGCGCTCCCGACATTTCTGATGACGGAGTAAGTATTGCCAAGGAAATTGAGCTTAAAGATAAGGCGGAGAACCTGGGAGCTGAAATCATAAAAGAGGTGGCAGAGAAAACCTCAGAAATAGCTGGCGACGGGACAACGACAGCCGTGATTCTGTCTCAAGCCATAGTTTCTGAAGGCCTTAAAAACGTCGCCGCGGGAGCCGACCCCATGTCTCTTAAAAGAGGAATTCAAAAAGGAGTAAAAGAAGTTATTAATTATCTAAAAGCCAATTCCAAGCCAATCTCAAAAAAAGAAGAAATTGCTCAGGTGGCGACCATTGCCGGGTTAGATCCGGAAATTGGCAATTTAATTTCCGATGTTTTTTCTGAAGTTGGAAAAGATGGCGTCATCACGGTTGAGGAATCAAAGAAGTTCGGCTTAGAAAAAGAAATTGTCAAAGGTTTGCAGTTTGACCGGGGCTATATTTCTCCCTATATGATTACCGATACTGAAAGAATGCAATCTGTTTTGGAAGATCCTTATATTTTGATTACCGATAAGAAAATCTCTGCTTTAACCGAGATTCTGCCAACCATGGAAAAAGTGGCTCAAACCGGCAAAAAAGATTTAGTCATTATCGCTGACGAAATTGAAGGAGATGCTTTAGCCACCTTGATTGTCAACAAATTAAGAGGGATATTCAATACTTTGGCAGTCAAATCTCCTGGTTTTGGCGACAGAAAAAAAGAAATGCTTGAAGATATTGCTAAGGTTACTGGCAGCCAAATAGTTTCCGAGGAACTGGGTTTAAAATTAGAAAACATTACCTTGGCACAGCTGGGAAGAGCCAGGAAAATAATTTCAGAGAAAGAGAAAACAACCATCATTGAAGGGAAAGGCAAAAAAGAAGATATCGACGTCAGAATCAAGCAAATCAAAAATGAAATAAAAACCACCGAGTCAGAATTTGACCGAGAAAAATTACAGGAAAGACTGGCAAAGTTGTCGGGCGGGGTAGCGGTAATTAAAGTGGGAGCAGCTACTGAATTGGAGCAAAAAGTCAGACAGAAAAAAACCGAAAACGCCTTAAATGCCACCCGGGCCGCTATTGAAGAAGGAATTTTACCGGGCGGCGGAGTGGCCCTCTTAAGAGCGATTCCGGTTCTGGAAAAGATTAATCTAGAAGGTGACGAGAAGACCGGTTTAAATATTTTGAAGAAAGCCTTGGAAAAACCAATCAGACAAATTGCTGAAAATGCCGGACTTGACGGTTCCATAGTTTTGCAAAGAGTAAAAGAAATGGAGAATAATTTCGGCTTTGATGCTCAGAAAATGGAATACGTAGATTTAATCCAAGCAGGCGTTATTGATCCGACCAAAGTTGTCAGAACAACCTTAGAAAACGCATCTTCTGCCGCCAGCATGTTTTTGACGACCGAAGCTGTAGTAACCGAAGAACCCGAAGAAAATCCGCCAGCTGGCGGAATAAAAGGAATGCCGTCAATGCCCGAAGGATATTAAAAAATATCCTTCTTGCTCTTCGCCAGCTAAAGCTGGTTCAATGCCCGAAGGGTATTAGAAAGATACCCTTCTTCCCTTTCGCCGACTAAAGCCGGCTCAATGCCCGAAGGATATTAGCGCTTAAGACATACTTTAAACGTTTTTGACATGTCTTCCCTTACCGATATTGGTGGGGGTTTATTTTTGGTATAATTTTTAGTATAATAGATAATGATCTTCCAAAAAAACAAAAATATATGGAGAAAAAAAAGCAGAAAATTTTAATGATAGAGGACGATCCTTTTTTAAGAAAGCTCTACCGGAATAAATTGACTTTAGCTGGTCTTGAGGTTATTGAAGCTATCAACGGTGAAGAGGGTTTAAATAAGGTCAAGACCGAAAAGCCGAGCCTGGTTTTACTGGACATAATTTTACCGAGAAAAAGCGGCTTTGATGTCTTAATTGAGCTAAAGGGGAACGAGAAAACCCGAGATATCCCTGTGATTATTCTCTCTGTTCTTGGGCAGACGCAGGATATAATAAAGGGAATGACCTTAGGGGCTGAAGACTACTTAATTAAAAGTAACATAACTATCTCAGAAGTGGTTACCAAAGTTCGAGAGTATCTAAAAAACAAAAACTCATGAAGAAGGCCGATCCAAGAAAAACAAAAACGGCTGAGATAGTTTCAATTGTTTCTCATCAATTTAAGACTCCGCTTGCGGTAATAAAAGGATACTTGGAGGCTTTGATTTCCGAAGATTGCGGAGAAATAAATGCTTCTCAAGGGGAGTACCTCTCTGATGCCCTGGAAAACGTCAAAAGGATGTCTTGTCTTGTTGAGAACCTTCTAGATATTTCCAGGATTGAAGAAGGGCAATTTAAGCTAAAACTCAAACCGGTGGCGCTGGATAAAACAACGGAACAGGTTCTCAAAGGTCTTTCCACGTGGACTAAAGCTAATAATTGTGATATCGTTTTAAAGAAACCCGAAAGATTACCTCGGGTTTTAGCAGACCCCGATAAAATTTTCCAGGTTGTTCAGGACTTGATTACCAATGCCGTGATCTATAAAACCGGTCGAGGAAAAACTGAAATAACCCTTAAGAAAGTAAATAAAGAAATTTTATTTATTTGTAAAGATAACGGAGTCGGCATCCCTAAGAGAGATTTTAATAGAATCTTTTCGAAATTTTATCGTTCCGGAGACGCTACGGAACTTAACCCATCTGGTTCCGGACTCGGGCTTTATATAACTGAAGCCATTATTGAATTGAGTAAGGGAAAAATTTGGTTTACTAAAAATAAAAAAAGGGGGATGACTGTTACTTTTAGTTTACCGGTGACTAAGTAAAGCTTTCATACTACAACGGAAACAAAAAGTTTGACGGGGCATAGTCTCTATTAGGGAGAGGTGCAGGAGCGGTTTAACTGGCGGTCCTGGAAAGACCGTGTATCGCAAGGTACCGTGGGTTCGAATCCCACCCTCTCCGCATAAATTTTGGATATCTTCTGATATCTTAAAATTTATGTGAGGGCGTGCTGAGAACCTTATTAAATAAGTGGGTTAGAATGCCGAATCTTTAGATGAGGCGAAAAAAGAGGTTTACTTCTTTGAACGCCACTCTCTCCGCCGGTCAAAAAGTCGAATTTTAATAATTAACATTAATCTTTAATAAAATGGAAAACATAAAGCTAACCCTTTTTCTGTTGCCGGAGAAGTTGGGAATTTGTCATTTAGCGGCAAACAGCCCAGTTCCCTCTTGGGCGAGCAGCGGAGAATTTTTTTCAATAACCAGAACTGACCAAGAACTATCCATCGTTTATCCTCAAGAGAAAATACCAGCTGGCGTCCTGATGGAAAAAGATTGGCGAGCTTTCAGGGTTGAAGACGTGATTGACGGCGTCTATGTAGTCGGCATCATCGCTTCCTTATCTGGACCTTTAGCCAAGGCAGGTATCAGTATATTTAATATCTCCACTTACGAAACGAATTATATTTTACTGGAAGAAAAAAACCTCGCTAAAGCCAAAGAAATTCTAAGTCAATTTTGTAATATTAAGTAGTATTCTCAATGAGATCAGAAGGTGAAATAAAGAAACAGCTGCTCAAAGAAATTAAAACCCTTAAAGACAGAAAAGGGTTTTTAAAAGCAGGTATTCCAAGGTTCGAACGGCTTTTTGGTCGTGATTCTTTAATATCTGCTTGGCAGCTTTTAGATTGGAACCCAGGAATCGCCAAAGCCACTTTGGAAATTTTATCTCATCTTCAAGGAGAGGTGATTAATAACGAAAGAGAAGAAGAGCCGGGAAAAATTCTTCACGAAACAGATTTAGAAAAGAACCGTCATCCGGAAGGTCACTTTCCTTTCCCTTATTATGGCTCGATTGATTCTACTCCTTTATATTTAATTGTCTTTTCTTTTTATTTTAAAAAAACCCGAGATCGGCGGTTTTTGGAAAGTCGCTGGGAAAACATTTTGATGGCCTTGAATTGGATGACAGAATATGGCGATAAAGATAAAGATTATTTTTTAGAATATCAGAGAAAAAACCCGAAAGGACTATTTCACCAAGGCTGGAAAGACGGGTTTGAAGACCGTCTCAAAATCGAGCCGCCTTCTGCTCTGGTTGAAGTTCAGGGCTATCAATATCTGGCCCTGAAAAAGATTGCTGACTTAGCCGAGATAAGAAAAGATTTTGAACTGGCAAAAAAACTTAGAAAAAGAGCCGAAATTCTAAAAGAGGAATTTAATAAGAAATTCTGGATGGAAACTCTTGACCTTTCCTCGAGTCTTTCCGGCCTAAAAGCGTCTTATGAAAAATACTTCGCCTTAGCTTTAGACGGAAAGAAAAAACAAAGGAAGGCAATTACCTCAAATCCTGGCCACTTGTTATTTACCGGAATAATCCAAGATAATAAAATTGATTCTGTCGTCAAAAGACTTTTTCAAGAAGATATGTGGACGTCTTTTGGCATCAGAACCCATTCCACCAAGGAACCGGATTTTGACCCTAAAAGTTATCAGCTGGGCTCAATTTGGCCCCATGACAATTGGATAATAGCTCAGGGATTAAAAAACCTGGGGAGAAAATCTGAGTATCGAAAAATTAAAAATGCTATTTTATTAGCCGAGGAGAAAATTGGCTATTTACCGGAGTTCTACGGAGTAATTGATGGGAAAATTACCTTGGCAATGGAAAAAACAGTCTGTTATCCTCAGGCTTGGGCTTTGGGAGCTTTACTAGATTTCTTACTTGGGAATTGATTTTAAAATTTTGTAAAAAATTTTTTCGTATTCTTCAATCATTTTTTCTCCCGTAAAATATTTCTCAACCCGTTTCCTACACTCTTTTCTATCTATCTGATTAATTTTTTTAATAGCCCCAATCATTTCTTTCAGGTTTTTAACTATGAACCCTGTTTTTCCGTTTTTGATTACTTCTTTAGCCGAACCACGATCAAACGCAATCACCGGCGTTCCGCAAGCCATGGCTTCAATAAAAGTTAGCCCGAAAGGTTCTTCCCACTGAATAGGGCACAAAAGCGCCCGTGCCCGACCATAATACCTGTAAGTTTTCTCATAAGGGATGTTGCTGACGTATTTTATATCTTTACTCAGATAAGGTTTAATCTTAGTGTCCCAATATCTGCCGGTGCTTGGACTACCAGCAATAATTAGTTTCTCTTTTGCCAGAGTTGCTGCTTTGATAGCAAGGTTCGCTCCTTTCTTGGCCAGGATTCTTCCTAAAAACAAAAGATGGTTTTCCGGTTCTTTGTTAAAAGGGAATTTTTTTAAATCCAGTCCGTTATAAACCGTTTCTGCCCAGTTCAAATCAGGGGCCGGTTTCCTCTGAGCATTGGAGATCGAGATATAATATTGTTGCGAAGTTTGGTACAGTTGAAAAATACTTCTGCGCCAGGGATAAATTGGGTCGTGTAATGTATAAACAGTAGGAGTTTTAAGAATTCTGGCAAAGGGCAAGGCCCTATCTACGGGGTGAATATGAATAATATCAAATTTCCCCTTTAAAGCTTCTTCATAAAGTAAAGACAATAAATATTGGTCAGATAAATTAAAAATTTTTTCTTGTTCTTTTTGCCGAATATGAAAACCGGAAAGAAGAGGGCTAGTATGTTTTCCTAAGAGGGGAGGCAGCCCTCCTGTAATAACTTTACTGACTCTTAATTTCGAAGCTACCGGCGCAAAAAAAGTTACTTTATGTCCTTTTTTTACTAGACCCTCAGCTACTGTTTGGGCAATCACCATCGGAGCATAAATTGCCCCCTTTAATAAAGGATAACTGTGACTTGCAGTAACCATTGTGGCGATTCTCATTTTCATATTATTATCTGATAATCATTATTTTACTTATTTTTCAGTAAAGAATAATATACCTTTTCGTATTCTTCAGCCATTTTTTCAGCGGTGAAGTTCCGTTCAAAATGTTTTCGGCACTCTTTCCTATCAATATTAAAAATCTGCTTTATCGCGACTCTTATTTTTCCTTCTGAATTAACTATAAAGCCGGTTTTTTTATTTTTTACAATTTCGGGAACCGAACCACGATTAAAAGCAATAACCGGCGTTCCGCAGGCCATAGCTTCGATCATTGTAATACCAAATGGTTCCTCCCAGCAAAGAGGGTAGAGAAAAGCGATAGCCGAACCAAGAAACTCCGATTTTTCTCTATCTGATTTTATTTCTCCGACAAAGCGAATATTTTTTGAAAGAAGAGGCTTGACTTTTTGAGAAAAATATTTTTCATCTGCAGGACTTGCAGCTTTCCCGCCGATTAATAACCTTAGATTCAATTTTTTTGCAATTTTGATTGCAATGTGAACGCCTTTATTCGGGCTAAATCTTCCTATCCAGGCAAAATAATTGCTTCCTTTGGGATGAAATTTTAATGATCTTTGGTCTACGCCGTGATAAATAGTTTTAACAAATTTTATTTTTGCCGGGCATTGCTTACGATAACTGTTACTTATTGCCACATAGGGAAGTTTGGGAAAATGATTATAGAGGAGGAGTCGGCTATAATATGCATACCATTTGCCGTTTTTCTGTTTAGTTTTTGGCCAGAAGGGGTTATGTAGGGTAGCAACAGTTGGAACTCTGCTCTGTGCTCGGAATATTGAGTCATAGACATCAATGTGGGTGTGCAAAATATCAAATTCTTCAGCTCGAGAAAAAGCCTCGGCAAGATTTAAGATATTGTAACTGTCGTGAAGATAGGGGACTCCCAAGCTCCTTAAATCCTTTTCTACCACCGAAATTAATTTACCTCTGGTAGTTGAGTTACCTGAAGCAAATATGGTAACTTTATGCCCTCTTTTAATTAAATTTTCTGCCAGCCTGGAAACCACTAACTCTGTTCCCCCGTATCCTTTAGGTGGAACGGGAAACCAGAGGGGCGCAATTTGAGCGATTTTAAGTTTTTTTCCTTTTTTCATTTTTCAATATTTTATTATAAAGAGCTTCATATCTATTGACCATTTTTCTGAGGTTAAATTTTTTGACAACATGATGATGACAATCAATTCTATTGATTGCATTGATTTTTTTTACAGCGTCAATCGCTTCCTCTTTAGAATTTACTAAAAAGCCGGTTTCCCCGTCCTTGATAATTTCAGACATGGAACCTTCTTTGTAGGCGATGACTGGAACTCCGCAAGCCATCGCTTCAATAACTACCAAGCCGAATGGTTCAGGTCTTTTTATTGGAAACAAAAATCCTTTGGCGTTTTTTAGTAGTTCAATTTTCTTTGAGAAATCAGAAGCGCCGACGAATTGAATTTGTTTTCCGTTAATCAAGGGCTTTATTCTGAACTCAAAATAGTCGGCATATTGGGGTAGAATATTACCGGAAATAATTAGTTTTTCCCCGCTTAATTTGGCAATATCAATAGCTTCGGCAACGCCTTTGTCAGGCCCGATTCGGGATAACCACAATAAATAATTCTTGGGATTGGGATTGAAAGGATATTTTTCAGCGGGTAAACCGTGATAGATTGTTTTAACAATATTTATGCCTGGACCGTGCCTTTTTTGATTCTTTGAAATAGCTACATAATTTATATTTGAGAATTTTTTATAGAGAATAGTTGTCTCTTCAGTTAAAGGATGGTGTAGGGTGGTGACGACCGGAGACTTCAAGAACCTGGAATAAGAGGAGGTATAAAACTCACAATGGTCATGGATGATATCAAATTGGTCTTGTAAAGAAATAAGTTTTTCATAAAGCAAAGAAAAAACAGCGTGAGGGCTTTTTAATTTTGCCCGCCACAGAGATTGCGACCAGACAGGAACGAGATTGGCTAAAGTTCTTGAATCGCTGGTGGCAAAAAGAGTAACCTTATGGCCCTTTCTAACTAGTTCGTCACAAAGCCAGGAAATGACAAGTTCGGTGCCGCCATATGTATAAGGCGGGATAGGGATCCAAGGTGGGGCTATTTGAGCAATTCTCATATATCTATTTTTCGCTAAAGGGGAATAAAGATAGAGATGAAAGCAAACCTGGATGGGCAAGTTTCATCAACTTCTCTTTTTAGAAAAATTTTGCTAATATTTATTCAGTAGAGTAAACTTGGTTTACTTAGCTTAATTATTTGAAAAACTCTGGGCTTGTTGTACTGGGTTTAATTATAGCAAATTATGTTTGTTTCTTCAATTGATGAAATTAGAAACAGGTTAGATATTATTGAGGTAATTGGCTCTTATATTAAACTCCAGAAAGCCGGCGTTAATTTTCGGGCTCTTTGCCCTTTTCATTCGGAAAAAAAGCCGTCTTTTTTTGTTTCTCCTTCTCGTCAAATTTGGCACTGCTTCGGCGGATGCGCCGAAGGCGGAGATATTTTTAAATTCGTGATGAAGATTGAGGGCGTGGAATTTGGCGATGCGTTGAGAATTCTGGCCCAAAAAGCTGGCGTAGAATTGAGACCAAGAACTCCGGAATCGATTAAGTGGCAGACCGAAAGACAGCGGCTTTATGAAATTTGCGAGTTGGCAACAAAATTTTTTGAGAAACAATTAGAGAAAAGCAAGGCCGGCAAAGAAGCAAAAAAATATCTCTTGGGCCGCGGAATCTCCGAAGACTCAATTAAAAGATGGCGCTTGGGTTATGCTCCCGACGTCTGGCAGGGATTATCAGATTTTCTCAGTTCTCAGAACTACAGCGAAAAAGAAGTCGAGAAAGCTGGTCTGGGCTTGGCTTCTGAAAGAGGCTCTTTTTACGACCGTTTTCGTGGCAGAATTATTTTTCCTATTTTTGACTTAAATTCCCAGATAGTTGGTTTTGGTGGCCGGGTTTTTAAAGAAAAAGATAAAAAAGAGGTCGCCAAATACGTTAATACGCCCAATACTCTTTTATACGATAAAAGCCGGATTTTATATGGTCTGGACAGGGCAAAAGTAGAAATTCGCAAAAAAGATGCCTGTATTTTGGTCGAGGGATATACCGATGTCATTATGGCTCACCAGGCCGGTACGCAGAATATTGTTGCCACCTCTGGCACTGCCCTGGCTCCTTATCAATTGAAAATTATCAAGCGTTATTCAGAAAACTTGATTTTAGGATTTGATATGGATATAGCCGGGGATTCAGCCACCAAGAGAGGAATTGGTTTAGCTCAAAATTTCGGATTTAATCTCAAAGTCACCCGTCTGCCCGAGGGTAAGGATGCGGCTGATATCATTTTTAAAAATCCCAAAGAATGGGAAAAATCTTTGGAAAATCCCAAATCAATTTTGGAATTTTATTTCCAGTCAGCTTTTTCTGGAAGAGACCCCGAAACGCCGGAAGGTAAAAAAGAAATCTCCAAAATTTTACTGCCGGTCTTAAAAAGAATTCCCAACGAAATTGAAAAGTCTTATTGGGTTCAAAGATTAGCCGGAGAATTAAAAGTTAAAGAAGAAAAGATTGAAGAGGAGCTAAAGAAAGTAAAATTAGAAGAGGAAATTTATGGCTTAGAGCCCGAAGAGCAGATAAATCTTCCGCCCAAGTCGCGAAAAGAACTTCTGGAAGAGAGGCTGTTGATAATGATTTTAAGGTCTCCCCAGAATTTAAGCCTGATTAAAGAAAAAGAAAAACAATTTTTAACTGATTTAAAAAATAAGGCAGCGGAGAACGAAGAATATTTCAACTATCTTTCTTTGAAAGCCGAGATAGAAGAGTTCGCTGAGACTTCGTATCCTCTGCCCGAGCGAAACGGAGGGCGTGAGATGAGCTTTGTTCAGCGAACCACGTCTCGCCCTGCTCCGCAGATCTCGGTGGCAGATGAAAAGGAAATTTTAGCGGAAATCCAACTTTGTTTAAAAGAACTTCAATCTTTGGAAATTAAAAGCCGATTAGATAAGGTTTCCCAGGAAATAAAAAGGGCCGAAAGCGAGAAAAATTCGGAAAAAATCAAAGAATTAACCCAGGAATTCAGTCAATTGAGCAAGGAAATTGGTTTATGAGCATTTATTTATATCCCGTTTTTTATTATACTTAAACCGTATGAAAAAAAAGAAAAAAGCAAAAGTTAAAAAAAGGCCTGAAAAGAGACCTAAAAAGAAAATTAAAGCAAAAAAAGTCCGTCGGAGGAGAAAAAAAACTAAAGCTTCTCGGGGTAGGCCAAAAAAATCTCGCACTAGAGTAAGTACGGTACGGGGTAAAGTTTTTTTGTCGGATAAATTTCAGAAATTACTGGAGAAAGGCAAAGCGAGAGGATTTGTGACTTTCTCAGAAATTTTATTCTTCTTTCCGGAAGTAGAAAGAGACATTAAAGGATTAGATAGGCTTTACGAAGATTTAGAGAAAGAGGGGATTGAGATTCGTGAAGCCAAAGAACTTTTGCCAGAAATAAAAAAAGAAAGCCCTGCGCCAAAAGTGAGCTCAGGCGCTGACGTGAAAATTGACCCCATTCAGATATATTTGAAAGAAATCGGTCAGATTTCTTTCGTTACGGCTGAAGAAGAAAAAGAATTGGCCAAAAAAATTGAAAAAGGAGATAAAGAAGCGAAGAACAAATTAGCCCGGGCCAATTTAAGATTGGTGGTTTCCATCGCTAAAAGATATGTCGGTCGTTCTCCTAATTTAACCCTGTTGGATTTGATTCAAGAAGGAAACCTAGGATTATTTCGGGCAGTGGAGAAATTTGACTGGCGAAGGGGATATAAATTTTCTACCTATGCCACTTGGTGGATCAGGCAGTCTATCACTCGGGCCTTGGCCGATCAGGCCAGAACAATCAGAATACCGGTTCATATGGTAGAAACTCTTTCCAAATACAGCCAGGTCAAACGCCGGCTTTTGCAGGATTTAGGCCGGGAACCCTTGGCAGAGGAAATTGCCGCTGAAATGGGGCTTGAAGTTGATAAAGTCCACCATATTCAAAGAATTTCCCAAGAAACTGTTTCTCTGGAAACGCCGGTTGGCGAGGACGAAGAAGACTCAATTTTAGCTGAATTCATTGAGGACGAAAAAGCAATCGCTCCTTCAATTGAGGCGGCCCGGACCTTGCTCAGAGAGAGATTAAAAAATATTTTGGTTGATTTAACTCCCCGAGAGCAAAAAATTCTGGCAATGAGGTTTGGCCTGGAAGACGGTATTACCCACACGCTTGAAGAAGTTGGCAACGAATTTGGCGTCACCCGGGAGAGAATCCGCCAGATTGAAGCTAAAGCCCTGGAAAGAATAAGGGAACACCGCGGACTCGGAAAGTTGAAGGGCTACTAAAAATATGCTAACATAAACCCATTCCGCGGTGGCGCAATGGTAGCGCGGGTGCCTGTTAAGCACTAGGTTGTAGGTTCGAATCCTACCCGCGGAGCCCTGATTTCCGCCTATTTATTTAGGCGGTTTTTTGATAGAATAAGAAAATGAAAAAGAAAATTTTAAAGATTATTTTAATCAGTATTGGGATA
>DATKUR010000004.1:0-15105 GCA_035530555.1 Candidatus Humimicrobiaceae bacterium
GCAGTAGTAACTTAGGTAATAAAAGCCACTCATGCGAGTGTGAAGGCCGCACCTACGAGGCCAATTGGACATTTTGTAGGTGTAAATAGCGGTTAATGGGGACGTGACTGATAAATAGGGACGTTTCTGAATTTTGGAACTTATGTAATTTTTCCGCTTTTTCCTTGCCCAAAGGTCAATCCTTGGCAGATTAAATAATAGATTTTAGTTTTTATTTACCAGTTATAACATGAAAAAACCAATAATATTATTAGTAATTCTTGTTGCTGTCGGGGTTATTTTGATTTTGACAGGTTTAGAGATTAAAAAATCGGGTCTTCAGGTAGTAATGGCTCAGGAAACTATCTCGGGCTACCGCATATCTCAACCTCTTTATTTGGGTACAATAAAGAACGTGGCTACCAGCAGTATAGAATGGGATGCAGACATACCCGACCCTGACAAAACAAGAATAATTATTAAAACTGCTATTACCACAAACGGAGGGAGTCCGCCCGAGCTCGATGATCCAATATGGCAGGAATTCATGATTGATCAGGACCAAGGCGTTAGATCTATTCCTGGTATAGAGCCGGGCATGGACTTAAGCGGTCAATATCTCTGGACGATGCAGGTCTTAGAAAGTGACACAGAGGGTGTTTCCCCAGTATTGTATAGTTTAACCGAAACGATAATTATGAGCGCAAGAACCGAAGGGTATCGGATTTCTCCTGAGTTTAATCTTTCTAGTGGAACAGGCGAGACGGTTAAAGATTCGCGGATTTTCTGGCAGGCCGACGAGAGATTTGACGGAAATATTGACGTCAAAGTTAATGTTCTTACTGATGGAGAATGGATTTATGACCAAGAGGTTGTTAACGGAGGGCAGATACCGGGATTAGAACCGGGAACAAATTTGTCTGGAGCGAAAATTCAAACAAAAACCTCCTTTGTCGGAGGTCCGAATTTTTACCCCAGCTTGGAAAATATCAAAATATTTTTAGATTTGGAATGACTTTATTCCAAATAGTAGTTGGTTTTACCAAGGAAGATTGTCTGTATTTCTGATGAATCAAGGACCTTATTGTAGATCCTGAGGTCGTCAATCGCAAAATCTATTAAATTTTCTTGATAGGCCGCATTCTGGCCGATAAAAAGATTAGAGTTGGTACCCACGTTATCAAATTTTAAATCTCCTTCCTCTAAATAAATTTCTCGATTATTAATATACATTTTCTTATTAGTGCCGTCAAAGGTTACGACAATGTGCTGCCATCTCTTTGGGATGGCAGCGCCGGTTGATATTGCCTTGTTGAGTTGTTCTACCGGACCTTTAGATACAGCCCAGCCGTATCCTTTTTCAGCTCCGAGATAACTAAGGGCGAAAGAGAAATCTTCGGCGTTGGCTGCTCTTTTGCGGAGAATAGTCCTATTCTCTTCCGGAAATTCTTCCGGCGTTTTTAACCAGAGAGATACTGATATTTTTTCTTTAATTTGTAAAGTTGAGGAATCAGCAATCTCTATATAGTTATAATTTTCACTCTCAAAATTAACAGCCCTTCCTTCGTTTTGATGTCTGTTCTCTACCCATTGCTGCTCCGGAGAACAGTGTTCAATTAAACCATGGTTATTATTGCTGCTGTTGTCGTGGATAACGCAACCCTCACCCTCGTTGAAACTCCAGATTCCAGCTAAGCTTTCTGTCTTTACATCCGAAACTACTAAGCTTTTTTCATATGGGGCACTATAACTGTCGTAAAGTCCGTCTATTTCATTAGCAGTTAAGCTTCTCTTGTAAACCCTGACGTCGCTGATTCGGCCGTACCAGGGGTTTAAACCGCTGGCGTCATTACCGATGAAAAATTCTGTTTCCGGAACCTTATTAATACTGCTAATACTTGTCATTGTTGGTCCTGTTGCTTGTCCGTTTACGTATAAACGTATGGTTTGATCCCCGGAGTCGTAAACTCCTACCACGTGTTCCCAAGAGCCCCCAGATGGGGCTGAGACAGAAGCTGTACCTCCTGGTCCGGAAATCTTGAAATAGTAACTATTACCTTGTTTGTAAAGGGTGTATCCACCTTTTTCTGTTGAAATATTATATTTTCCGGCAATTGTTCTGGTTTCTCCTCCAGCGCCAGTGTCCAGAACCCAGGCAGCTAAGGTCAAAGGGCCTTCTATTTGCAAGGAGAAGGCGTATTTTGTTTTGATATAGCTACCATTAATTCCTTTAATTCCTTTAAACATGGCAGCAGCCAGTGGTTGGCCTTTTCTGTCTTCAAAAAAATTAACTTGTTGTATTATTCCATGATTTTTATAGATACTTGAATCTTGAGCGTTGTTTGATAGTAAGAAGTGACCCATTAATCCGTTTTTTGGTATTAGAACCCATTGGTCATTTTGGTCATTGCGGTTAACGCCGACTTCGTATTTTCCGGGAGTTAAATAATCCTGGTCGTTTTTGGAGATGGAGAAAGCTGCTTCCAGAGCTTCGGTTGATAAGAAAGAACCTCTGGTTTTTTCCAGGCCGATGATTACTCCTTGGGTAGCGCTTATGAACAAACTGAAAATGGTTATTACGCTAATGGCAAAAATAGCCATAGCCATAAGCAGCTCTATTAAGATTAACCCTGACTCTCTTTTTTTATTCTCCGTTTTTTTCATGTCTTTCTATTTTTCCCTGAGAATTGATGGTTATTTCTTGGGAGTTAGCTCCAAATATTATAATTATTGATCTTTCTTCTTCTGAGAAGGTAGGCAGTGGCAGTCCGGTTAATTTTTGGAAAACTATTTCATCTATTCCGCTGGTTGACAGGGCGATAGGGAAGGGAATGATTATGTCTGCTTCTCCCCGGCGCTCCCCGAATGACTCTCCCTCAAAAATTGTGTATTGCCCTTCCTCTATTTTAACTCCAGCATTACTTTCTCCGCGGCCGGTCATAGCCATTGCCTGAGCTCTTCTTAAAGAGTTTTCCAGGTTCCTGGCTTGGTCGTTTAAAGTTGATTCTTGGTAAAAATTAAAGCCTACGGGAAGAGTGAGGCCAGAAAACATAATAATTAAAGCTATTGCTATCATTAATTCAATTAAGGTGAATCCTTTTTTTGTTTTATTAGAAATTTTATCTGTCATAGTTTTCAATAAGCTTTTTTTATTGACCCTGTCGTGAGATAAACCAAGTGGCTTTAATAGTTATTATATTATAGCAGAAAAAAACAATTGAAAAAAAGCAGTTGTTTATTGTGTCGGGGAACAGGGCTATGTTATAATAAGCCAATGGACACAATACGCCAGCAAAGAGTTAAAGCCCTTAAAGAAATTTTTTCTTTTGCTTTAAGGTTTCTAAAACAAGGAGATTTTGATATTGCTCGCCAGGCGTTTGAAATCGTAATCAAAGAGTCAGAAGATAAAGAAAAAAAAGGATTTTTATCTAAAATTTTCGGCATGCCCTCTTTGCGGGAAAAAACAGAGCGTTATCTAAAAGAAATACCTCTTCGGCAAGCTCGGGCTGAGGAAAAACGGAGAGCAGATGCTCCGCGCCGAGCCAAAGTTGAAGATGAAAGACGAAAGAAGGCTGAAGAACGACAGAAAAAAGAAGAAGAAAGAATTAGAAGAGAAACGAAAGATAGAAGAGAAGAAGAGAAAAAAATGCCTCAAAAACCTCAGGAGAAAACTGAACCACGAGAGAAGAAAGTACAAACAAAAAGATATTTAAGGCAGGAAGAACTGCAACTGATTTTTCAAAAAGCCCTTGATTGTTATAGTAAGAACGAGATTGAGGTTGCTGCGAAATTATCAGAGATCCTTTTGAAGGAAATTGAAGACGAAAAAGATAGAGCCGGGTTCATTAAGAGACTCTTTGTTATAGGTCCTCTTGCACGAAAGACAAAGGGAATTTTGGATAAAATTGAAAGGAAGAAAAGAGAGGAAGAGGCCAGGAAAAGGCAGGTTCAAAAACTTAAAGAGATAGAAGAAGTTATAAGAAAGCAAAGAGAAGATATAAAAAAACCAGAAGAGATTGAAAAACAAAAAGAAGAACTCGTTAAGAAATATGAGGAAGAATTAAAAATCCAGAAAGAGAAGATAAGCGAAAAATATGAAAAAGAACTGGAAAGGCAGATGGATGAACTGCTCCAAAAACAGAAAGAACTTAGAAGGGAAGAACGGAGATTAGGGGAGTTAGAGAAAGGGCTTGAGGAGCGAAAGGCAGAAATTAAAGAAAAATATGAGCAAGAGCTTGAGAGAGCTAAAAAAGCACTGGAAGAGCAGCAGACGGAAGAAGTCAAAGAATTAGCCGGAGTAGAAGAAACTAAAAAAAGACAGGAAGCATTGATAAAAGAAGAGGAAGAGTTAAAAAGCCGGGAAGAGGAAGCAAAAAAAATGCGGAAAGAGCCGACGGAAGTTTTAAGCGAGGAAGAAAGAGCAAAGAGGGAGGAAACTATTTCGATGGCAGAAGAGGAGATCAAAGAAAAAAGGAAAATGATAGAGGAAGAAACTAAAAGGATCGAGCAGGAGGAAATCGAGAAAAGGCAATTAGAGGAGAAAGGGAAAGAGACGGCTGGGGTAAAAGAAACTGAGGCGGAAAAAGAAAAAAGGCTCATATGGCTAAAAGAAACAATCAGGAAAGAGAAAGAAATGATGGCTCCCGAAGAAATGAAGAGGGAAGAAAAAGAAAGGGCGGCAAATTTAAAGATGCTTTTTGAGGAAGCCATCTTTCATTACAAGGAAAAAAATCTAAGGACGGCAATTGAGATTTTCCAAACTTTAAAAAAAGAATTGCCGGAACCCGAAAAAGAGCCCGGATTTTTTTCTAAACTTCTCGGTAAAGTCCCTCTTTATATTAGAATTGAAGATTATATTTCCAAAATAAGGAGAGAAGAGGCGATTGAAGAAAAGAAGGAAATCAAGGAGATAAGAGAGAAGGCCAGAATATTATCTGGGGAGAAAAAGGAAGAAGAATATCGGCCCCCTTCAAGACTTAAGAAGATAGTAAATAAACTTATTCTGCCCAGCCCCTTTGTTATTCTTAAAAAATTCTTGTTTTTACCTCCGTTGGTTGCCGTTGATGTAAGCGATTATTCGATTGAACTTTTGCGTTTAAACAAAAGCTTTTCAATCTTAGCTTACGGAAGGTCAATTATTAAAGAAGGAGTTGTTAGTGAGGGAGAAATCAAAGACCCAAAAGAGCTTTCCCTGGCTTTTAAATTAACCATCAATCAGGCAGGATTCAAACCCTTTAGGCCTAGACAAGGTCCTATTCTCAGGGGCATTGTCAGTGTTCCTGAGTATAAAACGAATGTTCAGACCTTCACTTTTGATTCAAAAGATAATATCTTTGAAAAAGTAAAAGAAGAGCTTAAGAAAACTGTTCCTCTATCAATAGATGAGCTTTACTGGAATTATATTGAAAAGTGGGACGAGAAATTAAACAAAACCAAGGTTTTAGCTGTTGCCGTATTAAAGGATATTATTGATGAACAAATTTATTTTTTGAAATCTTTCGGGGTAGAACCAGTGGTTTTTGACATTGAGGCAGCATCTATCGGAAGAGCTCTCTTATCCGAAGAAGTTACGCCGGCTAAATCCAGTACTCTGATTTTGGATATTGGCGCTCGGGTAACCAACATAAATATTTTTGACGAAACAGGCTTTATTGATTTATCAACGGCAATTCCCAGCGCCGGAAATTGTCTTGTAGATAAGATAGTTGAATATTTTGACATCTCCAGAGAGGAAGCGGAAATGATTATGAATATAAAAGGATTCCGTCAGGAAGATAATGCTATTTTGGAAGTCTTGGAAAAGAGGATGGAAAGAATAGTGGAAGAGACAGAGGAAGCCATTAAACATTATCAAAAGAAAACCGAAAATGAAATTAAGAAAATAATATTATCAGGAGGAACTACTCTTCTTCCGGAAATAGATAAGTTTTTCCAGCGTCGTTTCCAAAATATTAAGATAGAAATCGGCGATCCCCTGAGGAAAATAAAAAGAAGGGGTGGCATTGACCCCGTCAAAGCCGTACTTTATGCTAATTCCATTGGACTGGCTTTAAGAAGTATTATTAGAGATCCCATAGGAGAAGGAATCAATTTCCTGCCCGGTAAAATTAAAGAAAAAGAAAAAAAAGTTTATTGGCAGAGGCACCGACAAAAATTAATAATAATCGAAGTAGTTTTAGCCATCCTGATTTTAGCAGCAGCGGCGTTAATCTATTTATATATTTGACGGTCTTTCAAGGTTGGCTTAAAATTAACTAACAAAGGTCTTTATTATATATTATAAAATTATTAAAAAAGCTTTATGACAAAAAACAAAAAGGGTTTTACCCTGATTGAACTGCTGATTGTTATTGCCATTATTACTATCTTAGCTGCGGGAGCTGTTGTTGGTATTAATCCGGCCCAACGTTTTAAATCGGCCAGGAACGCTACTAGATGGAATCATATGAATTCCATAGCCACTGCTGTCTATTCTTATGCTGTAGAAAATAACGGTGCTTTTCCTGGTTGTATTCCGATTGTGGGAGCGGCGGCTGTTAATATCGATACTTGCGCAACCGACCTGGCAGATTATGTCAGCATCATTCCCACTCCTCCCTTAGATGGAGATGGAGAAGACTATATGATTGAACAATTGGATGTGGGGATAAAAATTACTTCTACGGCTGCTGAAGCCAATGAAGCAGGTAATGAGGTAGTACTTATACAATAAGAAGACATGCAGTTTGACAGATCTAGAATCAACCTACTTATTGGCGGGGCGATTATCCTGATTTTAGTTTCATCAGTTACTTTGGCTGTCAAACCCCGAGATTTTTTCAGAGAAGCCAGAAATGTAACTAGGAGAAATCATATGCAGATACTGATAACGGCCGTCTATTTTTATGCGGCGGACAATAACGGTATCTTTCCGGAGTGCCTTCCTGCTCCCGGTCAGCCGGCAGTTAGTATTAATGAATGTTTTGACGAATTAAGGCCTTATCTGTTGCACTTAGTTCCGGTAGACCCTAATCCTGAATATAGTTATATGATAGAGTTTATACCTGGAGAATCAGAAAAAAAAATAAGAATTTTTTCTACAGCTCCCGAGGCAAAAAATGTTGAAGTAGTTCGTTAATTTTTTAAAGTAAAGGAACCGGTAAAGAAGTTGTTAAATTCGTATTCGGGAAGATTTTGAGGGTTATAAAAAGAAATTTTCACTTCTATCCTGACCGAGTTGTCCGACACTTTTTTGAAAAAGATACTGTCAATATTAACCCTATTTGTTGTCAATTCAATATCTTGGCCTTCCTCCTGTATTATTAGCTCTTTCCTGTCATTTTCTTCAAAAATATAAAAGAGGATGGGGCCCCGATCTTTGAAAGAAATTTCTAATTCTCTTCCTCCATCTCTGATATCAATACCTGAGCCTTCGTTGATCGTTTGTCCTATTCTTTGCATGGCGAATCTGCCGTTATGGCTAACCTCCTGGACTACGTCAGTTCTCGCTCCTACGCGAAAGATATTTGATAAAACAAGGCCCATAGCGGCAATGGCTATTACCAGAATAGTAATGTATATCAAAAATTCAATGATACTAAATCCTTTTTTCATATGAAGATATTAAATGAAAAAAAATTATTGTTAATTATCTGTATTTTGCTCGGCGTTTTTTTGGCAATCACTCTTTGGCAGCTATCTTCCATAAAACAGCAGTACGAAGAGCTTATAGGACTTACTGTTGTCCCTTCAGAAGAACCATTAATAGAGGTACCAACGGAGCTTCCTGAACCAGAGAAGGGGATTAGGGTTTTTGGTCCCTATGACTTTTTAAATTTGAGTTTCTTTTCCAGAGAACGGCTGGGCTTCACATATCAGGAGGAAGGAAAGTTTTATCTCAACATAAATAATCAAGTATACGGACCCTACGAACGGATTGATTCTTTAAGGGCGGCGGGAAATAATCTTGCGTTTCGTTATCACGAGGACGATAAAGCTTATTTAAAAATTAATGACGTAACTTTTGGACCCTATCAAGACGTCAGAATGTTCCACCTGTCAGCTGACGCTAATTTTGGTTTTGAATATAAAGAAAATAATCTTTGGTATCTTAAAATAGACAATAAAATTTACGGTCCTTATGAAGAAATTGGAAGGGTGACGTCTTATCTTGATGATTTTATCTTTTCTTATAAATCGGACGGGAGATGGTATATAGATTTTATTGAACGGAAAGAAGGACCTTATGACGAGATTGCTTCTTTTACAACCTCCGGAAAAAATTTCGCTTATCGCTACCGGCTCGGTAATGATTGGTATATTAAGATAAATGACGAAGACCTCGGTCCCTATGAGGAGGTTAGTCTCTTAAGGCTAAGCGCCGACAACTTTGCATTCATTTGGAAAGAGAATGGCCAGTTTTATTTAAAAGTTTACTTAGCTGAGTAACTGCTAGCTTAATAAACTCTTTTTAACGGAATCCCTGAGTAATTTGATATATCGGTAGGATAACGGCGCTAGCGACAAAAGCAACAATTAGGCCGATAAAAATAAGAATTGCCGGTTCTAAGATGACCGGCAGTGTTTTAGTTTTTTCACTGATTGAGCTTGAAAAGAAATCGGCCAGATAGCCAAAAGATTCGGCAAAATTTCCGGTTTCCTCTCCGGTGGTTATCATGCTGACATAGATATTAGGATATAATTTGGGAAAGTTATTGATAGCCAGAGAGAGAGGATCTCCTCTGATTACTCTACCTTTCATATATTGTAGAGATTTTTTATATGTTCTATTGGTTGTTGAATCAGCGACTATGTCTATTATTTTAGTAATCATTAAGCCACTTTGGAGAAGAGTATAGAATAGTTGGGAAATGATCGTTAATTGGTAGTCGCGAGTAAAGTCACCGAGCACGGGTACTCTTAAGATCAACTCGTCGATTTTTTCTCTTACCTTTTCAAATCTGCTTATTAGGTAAATTAATATTATAAAAATAATTATTCCGAAAATAAGATATAATCCGTAGTTCTGGATGAAAGAAGAGATAAAGAGAAGTATCTTTGAGGGAAGCGGAAGCTCAACGTTCAAGCTGGCAAAGATTGGAACTAATCGGGGGAGAACAAAAAGGGTGAGCCCTCCGCCGAGAAATATGGCAAATATAAGAATTATTTTTGGATAAAGGGTTGCCGAACTCAATTCCGTTTCCAACGTCTGTCTTCTTTCAAGCCACTTGACTAAGTTTTTTAAGTTATTTTCCAGGGTGCCGCTTTCTTCTCCCGCCTTGATAAAAGAGGAAAAGACTTTTTCGAAGTTCGGATTATCTTCAAAAACTTCGTAGATGGGAGTTCCTTTCTCGGTTCTTTCCCGGGCTTTTTCTAGGACTTCCTTGAGAACAGATGACCTGGCTCTTTCGGAGAGAACCCGAAAAGATTCGTTTATCGGTGTTCCGCTCTTAATAAGAAGGCTTAAGGTTTTTACGAAATCTTTCTTTTCGCCGGTGCTTAATCTTTTAAAAAGTTGCATAGTGGCTTTAGGTCATTTTTTGGGACAAGGGTTCTCACTATCTTTCTAAACCTTGGCTACTCTCCTTACTTCATGCAGAGTAGTGATTCCCATAAGAGCTTTGGTTATTCCGTCACAAATCATTGTTGTCATTCCTTGTTCCATGGCTTTTTTTCTTATAGCGTCCATTGATGCTTGCTTGGTAACCAACTCCCGTATTTCTTCAGTAACATCTAAGACTTCAAAAACACCGGTTCGCTCTTCATAGCCCGAGTGGTTGCAGAATTTACAGCCCTTTCCTTTATAAAATTTTATTTTGCTGATATTTTCCTTGCCGGAGATTCTTTTTAGGTTTTCGACGAGCAGGGGATCGTTGTTGACAAGTTCAAGCTCTTCTCCGGAAAGAAAATATCCTTCCTTGCATTCCTGGCAGATTTTTCTTACCAGTCTTTGGGCTATAACAACGTTGACACAAGTAGCTACCAAATGGGCCTTGGCCCCCATTTCTAAAAACCTTGAGAAAGTGGTCGGAGCATCGTTGGCATGCAGGGTAGAAAGTACCAGATGTCCGGTCATAGCTGAGTTAATCGCAATATCCACCGTTTCTTTGTCTCGGATTTCACCCACCATGATAATGTCTGGATCTTGGCGGACGATCGATCTAAGACCTTTGGGAAAAGTGATGTCTTTTACTGGATTAACCTGGATTTGTCTGACCCTTTCAATGCTGTATTCAACTGGATCTTCGATAGTCGTAATATTGACATCCGGTTTGTTTATTAATTGGATGAGAGCGTAAAGAGTGGTAGTTTTACCTGATCCGGTAGGCCCAACTACCAGAATCATGCCATAGGGTTTCTCGGCGTGACTTTTAACTTTTTTAAAATCGCTTTCTAAAAGACCAAGATCTGGCAATTCAAACCTTCTTCCTCTTTGCATAAGGATTCTGATAACCACATTCTCTCCTTCAGTTGTTGGCATAATAGAAACACGAAAGTCAATCTTTGCCCCTCTAATGTTTTGTTCAAAGCGTCCGTCTTGGGCGCGAGCTCTTTCGTCGGTTCTTAATCTGGCAAGGATTTTGATACGGGAAACAACTCTTATGTGAAATTCTCTAGGATATTCTATTATTTTGAATAAACTTCCGCTTATCCGATATCTAACAACACTGATTCTCGCTAATGGTTCAATGTGGACATCGGAAGCGAGAGCGGTATATCCGTAATCAAGAAGTAAATCCACTAGCGTTACGATATTTTCCTCGCTTTTTTTCGGATTTTTTTTCAATCCTTCTATCAGTTTTTCTACTTCTTTTGTTATATCTCCTTTATATTTTTTAAGAGCCTGTTCTATGTCAAAGTCGGTTACATAAAAAGTCTTTATTTGCTTACCGGACTTTTTTCCAAGTAAGTTTAAAAAAGTATAATTTCCCGGGTCGGTGGTGGCAACCTTGAGAACTTCCTCTTCTTCGGCAAAAACAATTGCTCTTTGAGATTGGGCAACCGACTCGGGAATATAAGCTAGTAATTGGGGAGTTATTTCGTCTATAATTGCCTTTTTGAGCTTCGTGAAAGGATAACCGGCAGCTTTGGCGATTACTTTTCCCATCTCCTCGTCTTTGATCAGGCCTCTTTCTATCAGCATTCTATCTAAGGGCTGACCTATCTCTTTAGAGAGTGCTTTGACCATATCAAAGTCCACTTTTTCAATACGGCCGGAATCCACTAAAATTTTTTCTAATTCTTTCTCTGAGATTAACATAAGAATTAATTTTTATAGTATTATATAACGGTTTTAATCGGTTGCCAAGAAGTTATTAACAGGCCTGTCTATCGAGAGATTATTGCAGGCGCTTGAGAATTGCAAAGGTATCAGCCCGATGATTATTAGAATAAAGTATAATAATAGCTACGACGTTATCTTTTACCTTGAATATTGATGCAAATGTTTCTCGGGCTTCAGGTAGAGAGCCGGCTTTCCCGCCTATAAAAGTGGAGAATGGATAAAAAGCATTCAAGTTGCGGAATTTAAGCAGTTTCCCGGTCGGATCGGGAAGCCAAAAATTATTGCTCCGGCTAATATCCAAAATATCCGGATGATTTTCATAAATATATCTTAGAAGTTTGGCAAGATCTTGGGCGCTGGACTGGTTGGCCGGATTTAACCCGTGAGGGTCGTAAAAAACAGTATTTGTCATATTAAGCTCTTTGGCTTTTTGATTCATAAAAGCCACAAACTTGTCTTTCCCCACGAAATAGCTTAGGGACTCGGCAGCATCATTAGTGGACTGGATAAGACTTGCCTTGACAAGGTTTTCCGCGCTGACACTAAGACCTAGATAAAGAGAGGGACTGTGCCCGTATGGTTTAAGCATTTCTTCCGTCAGGATTATTTCTTGATCAAGATCGAGTTCCTCAAAACTAATGACAGCTGTCATTAGTTTTGTGACCGAAGCTAGAGGGTATGGCCGTTTGGAATTTTGTTCTATCAAGACAGAATCACTGGAAAGGTTTACCGCCAGATACGAGTGAGCCGTAATTTTTGCTCCTTGGTTGGCGGCTTGGAAATTTGAAAGCAGCGAGCGAAGAAGCGTAATTTCCTGCTTTATTATTTCAATTTGCTGGAGTATTTGTTCTTGCGATACTTTGGCTCCTTTTGCGGTAAAAGGCGAAAGAAGGAAAAACAAGAACAGAGAGAAAAAAAATATTTTAGATTTCATGATTTTATTGTAGTTTGTATCTTTTAACAAATCAAGTATCGCCTGGGGAAATTTTAAATAAAATAAGCGTTTGAATAAGGAACGGAAGAATTAAGTGCCGTTATATTTTTAGGGTTGGTACTGGTTATTGCTCGGTTTCTATTTTATAATAGACATAACTTACAATGATTTCTATACTTTTAATTATCGCCTTATTGCTTATTATTTTGTTTTCTTTTTTAGTCGGTTGGGTGATTTCCCTTCACTCTAAAAGGTTTGGCTTACCGGAAGACCCGTCTTTTAAACGAGTTTTTAATATTTTTAAAATAGGAAGTATTGTTATTATTAGTTTTAGTGCCTTCTTTTTAATTTTAAACCTGTTTGTCAACAGTCATTAAGGCTTATTCCATGAAGTAATTTGAATAATTATGATCATTTTAGATCCAGGAGAGAAAATACATCTTATTACGCGCCGTCACAGGTATGCTTTATTAAAATTGCTGATGCCCGAAGTTTTGATTTTTTTGCTTGTGATAGTTTTTATTGTCTTGCTTCTGTTTATGAAGCTGCCTACTTGGCCGAATTTTTTAATAGATCTTTTTCCTAATATTATCTTTGTAAAGTTGCGTTATCTCTTATTATTTTTACTCAGTCTTTTATTACAATTTTTATGGCTCATTATTTTCTTGACCTTTACTAATTATTATTTTGATTGCTGGATTGTCACAGATAAAAGAACCATCCACACCGAATTAAGAGCGCTCTTCAGCCGAGTTTTATCCAGCGTTCCCCATGACAAAATCCAAGATATTACCATTGATATTCATGGGATTTCCCCGACCATTTTACGTTTCGGCGATCTTAAGATTCAGACAGCCGGAGGCTTCCGAGAGTTTATTTTTAAGGAGATTCCCGAACCCTATAACGCAGAAAAGATTATTCTCCAAGCTCAAAAAGAGCTAAGCCAGAAAAAATAAAAAATGGCGAGAAAAAAAGAAAAAAAAGTGATAATAGGCGGAACCTTTGAAATACTTCACCGAGGACACAAAGCTCTATTAAGAAGGGCTTTTAAGTTGGGACAGGTAACCATTGGTTTGACTTCCGATACTTTTGCTCAAAATCTTAAAAAAAGAAAAGTTAAGGATTTTCAGCAGAGAAAAAGATTATTAACAGATTTTATCAAAAAAAAGCTTAAAACTCTGTCTGAAATTATAAAAATAGAAGATAAATTCGGCCCCACCTTAGACAGAGATTTTGATTATATCGTAGTTTCTCCGGAAACTTATAGAACTGCTTTGCTGATCAACAAGAAACGACGGAAAATTGGTAAAAAACCGATGAAAGTTGTCAAAATAAAATTTGTTTTGAACAGAGACGAAAAACCAATCTCATCGAGTAAAATATTAAAAAAATAACAAATAACGTAGGGAATTAAACAAAAGGGGGTGCTCAAGCAGAACACACCCTTTGTTGTTTGTCATAAAAACGCTATAGCTTTTTCTATAAGTATCAGGAATAATTCCGTGAGGGCGTTAAGAACGTCCGGTAGGAATATCCCAAATACGATTAAGAGTATAGCGAATCCTATTGCTGCTCCCATATCTTTTGAAAGGAAAAGCTTTTTAATTAACGACGTGACTGGCGTCGCGGGGTGCATGTATTGTATAGACACCCCTGTTGCTTTTTCCTATCCCCAAAAGGAGCCCCTCCTTGTAGCACAATAGGATTGTTATAGTTGTGAAGGATCCAATGTAATAATAACAAAAAAAATCATATTTGTCAAGTAATTTTTTGTGATTTTTAATAATAAGTGGTATTATTGAGAAAATGGATATTAAACTTTTAGTAGTCGGCTCGCTTCTGACAAATTGTTATTTAGTAGTTTCCAAAGAGGAACTTTTAATTATTGATCCTGGCGGAGAGGGAAAAAAAATTCTGCAAGAAGCGGAAAAAACGAAAGCCAGAATAAGGTATATTGTTAATACCCATGGCCACCCTGATCACGTTTTTGCTAACGAGGAGATAAGAAAAGAAACTGGCGCCAAAATTTTAATTCATGAAGCGGAAAAGAACTTTATTAGCTTTAGGGCGGATAGCTTTTTAAAGGATGAAGATGAGATAAAAATAGGGGATAGTACTTTAAAGGTCCTGCATACGCCAGGACACACCAAAGGAGGTATTTGTTTATTGGGTAAAGATCTTGTTTTCACAGGCGATACTTTATTTAAAGATGGTTACGGCCGAACAGATCTGCCCGGAGGTTCAGAGAAAGAATTAGAAAAGTCCTTGGAGAAATTAAAAAAAACATTGAAGCCGGGGATGACAGTTTACCCGGGCCACGGAGAAATTTTTAAGGTCTAAATTAAGATGTCAGGTGAAAAAGTATTTTTTATCGGGATTGATTTAGGATGGAAAGAGAAGAAAACAACCGGCCTTTGTATTTTAGACTACAACCCGCCCACCGCATCCTCCCGCTTTCAGCGGGCCCCTAATGGAAAACCGGTTTTTTTGCAAGATGTTTTCGGTAAAGACCTTTTAAAAACAATCAAGCCTTTTTTGAGGAATACAAAAGTCATTGCGATTGACGCGCCACTGACCCAAGGCAAAGGAAAAGGGAGGATGCGGCTTTATGAGAAGTTTTTATCTACCAGCGCTTTTAGAGAAGAAAAGGTAAATCCTCTGCCGCCGGCCTTGATTTTTAAACTATCCGATTTTGCCAGAGAAATTGTTAAAAAATTAGAAAAGGAAGGTTTTATTCTGGGTATAAACCTGATAGAAGTTTTTCCTACCCTTATCAGAAAAATTTGTAAGGAAGAAGTCTGTCTTAGAAATTCCTTGACCAAGACTGCAACAAAAAACCAGGAATCAGCCTTGCTTTGTGCTCAAATTGCCTTACTTCATTCGCAATTTAAGACCCGCTGGCTTGGTTACAAAGACGGATTTTTGTTCT
>DATKUR010000005.1:0-6744 GCA_035530555.1 Candidatus Humimicrobiaceae bacterium
GACATCACTTTCCCGAACATATTATCGGCACTATCTGTAAGGTTGATAACGTTGCCCCAGCTTTTGCTCATTTTCCTACCGTCGGTCCCCTCAAGGAGAGGAACTGTCAAGGCAAATTTTTCTTTATTTTTATAAATCTTCAGTAAATCTCGGCCAACTAACATATTAAATGTTTGATCGTTCCCACCAATTTCCATGTCTACGTCCATAGCTACCGAATCATACCCCTGATAAAGCGGATATAAAAATTCATGGAGACCAATAGGCTTTTTTTCTTTTAATCTCCTTTGGAATAAATCTCTTTCTATTAATCGCTGGACAGTAAAACAGCCGGCCAGCTCAATCACCTCCTTATTGCTAAGCTTGTCCAACCATTCGCTGTTGAACTCAATTCCACAGGGGTTTGTTTTTGATTTAAAATCTAAAATTTTAGCCGCCTGCTCTTGGTAGGTTTTTGCATTTTCTAAGACCTCCTGGCGAGAAAGCCGTAAGCGCACAGCTTTCTTATCTGAAGGGTCGCCAATGCGACCGGTAAAATCGCCGATCAAAAGGACAGTCTTGTGTCCTAATTCTTGGAAATGGCGCATTTTCCATAAAGAAAGAGCGTTCCCCAGATGGATATTTGGGTTAGAAGGGTCAATCCCGTTATAAATTCTAAGTCTTTTGCCGGACCCCAAGACCTTCTCTAGCGATTTGCGGTTAGGGTAAATCGCCGCCACTCCCCTGGTTAAAGCTTGCTCAATTTTTTTGGGGTCAGTGTCAATTCTCATACCTTGAATTTTAACATAAGTTAAGATATATTCAAATTATCCTCGATAGTAGGAATTAGCCACTACCGCGGCAATGATAATACTTAGCACCAATCGAGTTTCTACTACGACCTATGCCAGAAAGGAAATATCATCGTCAAACCTATCAAAAAAAAGGAAGGAAGGCCTCCTTTGTCCTAAGACTCCTTTCTTTCTGTTTTCTGTTTTTTGTTCTCTGTTTTTTGTCTCTCTTTGTTTATTATGCCAAAGACCTTCCGCGGCCGGAAAAATTTATCGAAAGACAGCTTTTCGAGTCAACAAAAATCTATGACCGATCAGGAGAAGTCCTTTTATATGAGATTTACGGAGAAGAGAAAAGAGAATGGGTTTCTTTAGGGGAAATACCAGAATATTTGAAGCAAGCCGTGATTGCCACCGAAGATGCTAATTTTTATCAGCACTCAGGAATAGACTTGAAAGGAATCGTCAGTGCGGTTTTGGCTAATTTAAAAATAATGAAACCGACTTACGGAGGGTCAACTATCCCTCAGCAATTAATCCGTTCGACCTTTCTAACCCTGGAAAAAACGGCCAAAAGAAAGACTCGCGAGATTATTCTTTCTCTAGAACTAGACCGGCGTTATTCTAAGGAGCAAATTCTAGAATGGTATTTGAACCAGGTCCCTTTTGGCCGGAACGCCTACGGAGTAGAAGCGGCTTCTCAGTCTTATTTCGGGAAATCGGTTTCAGAAATCTCTCTGCCCGAGGCAGCTACCTTAGCCGCTTTGATCAAGGCTCCTAGTGTTTACATGGTTAATCTAGAAGAGCTTTTCGCTCGGAAGGACTATGTTTTAAGCCGAATGGTTGACGAGAGATACCTAACCCAGGAAGAAGCCGAAGAAGTAAAAAAGGAAGAAGCGGCCGTTGTTGAACTTACTCGTCCAATCAAAGCCCCCCATTTTACCTTATGGGTCCAGGGGCAATTAGAAGAAAAATACGGAAGAGAGTTTCTGGAACAGAAGGGGTTAAAAGTTTTTACCAGCATAGACTGGGAGCTCCAGCAGTCAGCAGAAGAGATAGTGAAGGAAAGAGTAAAAATCAATAAAAGCTACAACGGTTATAACGCCGCCTTGGTATCAATTGACCCTAAAACCGGAGAGATTTTAGCAATGGTTGGCTCGACTGATTATTTCGGAGAACCCTTCCCTGAAAATTGTCTCTCTGGGGTGAACTGCAAGTTCGATCCTCAGTTTAATGCTGCCATTGGGACAGAAGCATCCCCTGGCCGCCAGCCCGGTTCTTCCTTCAAACCCTTTGTCTACGTGACCGCTTTTCAAAAAGGATATAACGATAAAACAGTTGTTGAGGACGCCCCGACCTGTTGGCCTCAAGCAGGCGAAAGCTGGTGCCCTCGAAACTTTGACGGCCTTTTCCGAGGACCGGTAACTCTCCGTTCAGCCTTGGCTCAATCGTTAAACGTCCCTTCGGTAAAAGTTTTAGACTCTTTGGCTGGCTTTTCAGACAGCGTCAAAACCGCTCAGGAAATGGGAATCACCACCTTAAGTGACCCGCGAAAATACGGACTGTCTATCGTCTTGGGTGGGGCAGAGGTAAAACTTCTAGACATGACCTCGGCCTACGGGGTTTTTGCCACCGAAGGATTAAGGACGCCGCCAGCTGCAATTTTAAAAATTGAGGACTCGAAAGGGAATGTAATCTTTGAAAACAAAAAAACCCCGGTACGGGTTTTGGAAGGAGATGCGGCCAGACTAATGAACGACGTCCTCTCTGACAATGAGGCTAGGGCACCAATGTTCGGGTGGAGGTCAAGTTTATATTTTGAAAATTACCAGGTGGCAGCTAAGACTGGGACATCGGAAGACTCCCGGGACGGCTGGACAGTCGGCTATAGTACCTCAATTGCTGCCGGTGTCTGGATAGGGAATAACGACAATACGCCAATGCGAATGCCGGCCGCTGAATTACTGGCTGGTCCGATTTTCAACAGTTTTATGCAAAAAGCTCTCTTGAAGTATCCTCCAGGAAATTTCTAGCTAGCCTTAATGGGCATTACAACATAAAGGAAATCCTCGGCTCCAACCGGCTTCAAAACTGCCGGCTCTTCTCCGCTGGTTAATTCGAAAATTACTTCCGGAGTTTTTATTTTCTGGAGCCCTTCAATCAAAAAACGGTGATTAAACGACGCGGAGAGGCCTTTCCCTTTTATTTTGCCCGGAAGAAAGCTTTGGTATTCGCCAAAATCTTGATTTTGGCTAGAAACCTCGGCTTTCCCTGTCTGGGGTGAAATATTTAATCTAACTTCGTTAACCTTGCCGCTGAAAAGACTGGCTGATTTAACTTGGTTCAAAAATTCGTCTCGCGGAAAGATGGCTTGAGTTTCAAATTTTTTAGGAATAATAGTCTGATAATCCGGGAAGTCTCCCTCGACCAGCCTAGAAATAAGGTGGACTTGAGGGCGCTTGGCCTCAGGGAGCATTGATTCAAATAGCGCTTGGTTAGGAGAAAAATAGACCTTAACTTCTCCCTTGTTCTCGCCGAAGATATTAATAATCTCTCTGGCGGTTAAATGAGGAAGAATAAAAGAGTATTCTTTGGCTAAGGACGATTTAAAAAAGATTTTTTTCTCCCCGAGACGAAAGCTGTCAGTAGCCACTATTTTTATTTGTCCTTTTTGGAACTGAAAAAAAATCCCGGAAATCTCAGTCCGAGTTAAAGAAGGGGAAGCGATATCAAAAACCTGAGAAAGCGCCCGGCAAAAAGTCGGGCCGTCTAAACCAACACTTTCTTCTCGTCCCACCTGAGGTAAAATAGGAAATTCGTCCGGATTAAACCCTTTTATTTTAGACTTATATTCCCCGCTCCTGATCTTAAGAAATAATCCTTCTGTCTCTAGTTCTAAAGGGCCGTCTGGCAAAAAACTAATAAAACCGGAAAGAAGCCGCGCCGGGACGACAATTTCTCCTTCTTTCTCGTTTTTAGCTAAAGCCCACCACCGTATACCAACTTCCAAATTAGTCGTTGTCAAGGAGACAAGGTTTTTTTCTCCTTTAATCAAAACATTATTTAAAATCGGCAAAGATAGGGACTTTTGGGCAATTCTTTCAACGACGCTAATCCCTTCTTTTAGTTTTTCCTTAAGTACTAGTATCTTCATATTTTTTATTGTTGTTATTGTTGCTGTTGAAAAGAAAGGTTTTATCTTAAAAGCTGAAAAAGAAAAGTGTGGATAAGTTATTTAATAAACGGGGAGGATGCTGTTTCTAAAAAAGAAAATTATTTTAAAGAGAGTTTATCCACTGAAAATCCTCTGCTTGATTAGGATTAACTCCTCCCCCAGTTGTTCACTTTTTTCTAATTCTCTGACTATTTTCCCATAAGCGTGGAGAGCCGTGGTGTGGTCTTTCCCGCCGCATCTTCGTCCTATGAAGGGGAAAGAACTTTTTAACTCCTCTCTTAACAAATACATAACAACCTGTCTTGGCTTAACTATTTCTTTTTTTCTCGAAGAAGAGAGGATCTCTTTTTCTTTTAAATCATAAAAATCAGCCACTGCTTGGATTATTTTTTTTACACTTACTACTTTACTGGGAGTTAAAATCAAACTTTTTAGCAGCATTTTGGAAGCTTCTAAGTCAGGGGGTTGGTTATTGAGTTTTTGATAGGCGGTTAGGCGATTCAGTGCTCCCTCTAACTCTCTGATGTTTTTTTGGATATTAGTAGCGACATAGTTTAAGACTTCTTCCGAAAAATCAGTGTTTCTCTCCAGGCACTTGGTTTTCAAAATAGCGATTCTGGTTTCATAATCTGGATAACTAATATCAGCTATCATTCCTCCTTCGAAACGAGACCTTAGTCTTTCAGCTAACGCGGGGATTGCCTTAGGGGGTCGGTCGGAAGAAATAATAATCTGCTTGTTCTTTTCATAGAGAGCATTAAACGTATGGAAGAACTCTTCTTGAGTTTTCTCTTTGCCAGCTAAAAACTGGACATCGTCTAGAATTAAAACATCAACTTTCTGGCATTTTGATTTGAAGGCCTCGATCTCCCGGGTTCTGATTGCCGTCACTACTTCAGAAGTAAATTTCTCGGCCGGTAGATACTGTACTCTTTTTGAGGAAAAGTTTTTAATTACCTCGTTGCCGACTGCCTGCAAAAGGTGGGTTTTACCAAGTCCAACTCCTCCGTAAACAAAAAGAGGGTTATAAACCTGTCCAGGATTTTTGGCGGAGGCAAAAGCTGCTGCCTGGGCTAATTCGTTAAAGGGGCCGACAATAAAATTTTCGAAAGTATAACGAGGGTTAAGACTTGTTCGGCGATCAACTTCCAATTCTTGGAACTCTAATTGGCCATCTTTAGGGATGGAGACAGACGTTCTTTTAAAAATCTTTAATCCTGATTTGCTGATTTCAAAAATTATCTCTTTAACCCCTTCGTCCAGGCTGTGTAAAATTTTAAAGATATTTTTACCGTATTTATTTTCTAACCACTCCTTGACAAAAGAATTAGGGGTAGAAATAAAAATTTGGCCGTCTTTTTGAGAGGCAATTTCCGTGTTCTTAAACCAAGTAGCAAAATTAGCTGGAGAGATATTTAATTGGACTTGGGCCAGAACTGCTTGCCACAACTCTTCGTTAGACATCTTAATAAAATTTTGATTAGTTTGTTAAAAGACGATACAGGGGCTTACCCCACAGAGCATCTTTTTCATTATACTATAAGCTAAAACAGAATCAAGTTGTGATAAAATTATAACCCCTGTTAATATCCTGGGGAAAAAAGGTTAATCCCGCGAAACAATAAAAAACAAAAAAATGTTTCACAAAAATTGACCTTGTTTTTTATTTTTGGTATGTTAAAAGAGTTGATAAGCTTCGTTTTTAAGGGCATCTTTATGTTTGCCCAGCGGGGAATTGATATATGAGCATTACTTACCAGCCAAAAAAGAAAAAAAGAAAAAAAACCCACGGCTTTAGAAAAAGAAAAAAATCAAAAGGAGGGAGGAGGATTTTAGCTAGAAGAAGAAAAAAAAGAAGAAAGAAGCTAACAGTTTAAGATGTTGCCAAAAATAAACCGGCTGAAAAATAAAAAAGAAATTGAAAGAGTTTTCAAGAAAGGTAAAGGGTTTAAGGAAGACTTTTTAATTTTAAAGGTGGCTAAAAGTAATTTTGAAAATTCAAGATTTGCCTTTGTCGTTTCCAAGAAAGTTTCCAAAAAAGCCACCCTGCGTAATAAGATCAGAAGAAGACTGGGGGAGTTGATTAGGTTTAAGATAAAAAAATTTAAAAATGGGATGGACCTGGTTCTAATAGCTGCTCCTGGACTGGAAGAAAAAGACTTTTGGGAGATAGACGAAACGGTAAATAGGTTATTCCAAAAAGCAAAATGCTTCAAAAAATAGTTTTAAAGCTTATTAAACTTTACCAGAGCTTGATATCGCCAAGCTTAATAAAGCATTGCCGGTTTTATCCAAGTTGTTCGGAGTATACTTATTTAGCCATTAAAAAATACGGGCCATTTAAAGGAGCCTGGAAAGGGGTGGGAAGGGTAATTAAATGCTATCCTTGGCATCCTGGAGGGGTAGACCTTCCTTAAATGTAAAATATGTTTCTGCATAATCCAGTTATTGATATATTATATCCGCCCTTTTTAAATGCCTTGGTTTTATTATACCAATACTTGCCTGGGTATGATTTTGGCATAGCGGTGATTGCTTTGACCGTGCTAATCAGACTGCTTCTTTATCCTTTAATGGCTCAGGCAATAAGGGCTCAAAAAGTCATGGCCGAGCTTCAGCCGAAAATCCAGGAAATTCAAGAAAAATTTAAAAATGATAAAGAAAGACAGGCCAAAGAGACGATGGCGCTTTATCAAAAAGAAAAGATTAATCCTTTAGGTGGTTGTTTGCCCCTTTTGATTCAAATGCCAATTTTGATTGCCTTGTTCCGCGTATTTTGGGAGGGGCTTCGACCAGAAG
>DATKUR010000006.1:0-96646 GCA_035530555.1 Candidatus Humimicrobiaceae bacterium
TCACATTTATTATGTTATAATATATATGTCAACCTACCTTGACATATATATTATAACATAATAAATGTGCATTTGTCAAATAATATAGCAGTTTTATTTTCTCAATGATGCGTTGCCTGAATATCCCTGATCAATGTCACACAAGCTCTGTAGTGCGACGGAAATAAAAAAGCACCTACTCATCATTTTGGTGATTTTCGGTGCATAAGGAGGATTTTAGTAGACTTAGTAGATAGATTAACTAATTTCTTTTTCAAGAAGGACTACTGCTGTTGCCCGATCGTCTCCTCCAAACTCTCGAGCGACGCCAGAGGCAAAGTGAGTAAGAATTGTGTTCAACCTCCAGCCTTCCTTGCCGAATTGATTTAATTCATCGGTAAGGTTTTTCATAGAAACCGATTCAATCTTATATTCGTATTGAATCATTATAATTTCCCTCCTTTCCTTTTTGCTAAAATAATTATAACATATTAAGTTTATTTGTCAATTTTTCAAATATTCCTCCTTTTATCTGAATAGTTTTTACGTCCCACAAGACGCGTAGTGCGACGGAATTACAAACCCTTATCAAAATAAATGGGGCTTACCAACACCGATGGCTGGCAAGCCCCCTCTTGAATCGCCTAGATCAAAGACTGTCTTAGCTCTATTTCAACAGTCCTTCGACTTCTTCGATCGCTCCCGGCAACCATTTCTCTAATTCCTTTAGTAGTTCAAGTAGTTTCAAAAGATCGGGCGTCTCTTCGGACGGCACGGGTTCTGGCTCAGGAACCACTGGTTCGCCAGCCAGAAATCTTTCTATCTCCTCCTCGGAACTAAACTCATAGACCTTAGTGGTACGAGCATCTACTAACATGGTGGATGGCCTCTCAGGGGCGAAAGCATGCTCTCTGGTGGTAACCGACATCATCCAATAGATTGTGTCTTTGGTAATGATCGGTCTGGGCTCCAAGAGCTTAATCGCTCCGGTTGGCCCTTCACCGGTACGCCCTTCTTCCATCCAGTTGTATAAGGGATAGGCTGCTTTGACGTATTCCCAGGCCCGGTTAGGACCTACAAGAATGTCTTGCGTCGCTGGTGGTATCTCGTACAGTTCTATTTCTCCTGTTACAGCGTCAATAAAGAAGACCTTGAAGATTCCATGTGTTGCTTCGCCATGGGGCTCAGCTACTGTAACCCATTTTGTTCCCTCGTCCGTGGGTAAGAGATAAGGCATCTGGTTTTTAGAATAAGCAAGCTCCGGAATGTCTATCTGATCTCTGTGCGTAAACCAAGCATTGCTTATGCCCTGGTGATATGCCCAGGATACGGTATAACGTCTGGCTAATCTTTCCGGGTATATTCGTTGCCCTTGGACAAAGTCCAATTGCTGCGCTTCTTCGGGAGTATAATGGGTTATGGTACCATCCGGGTGTACTGTGGCAACTCCTGCCCAATAAGGGACCATCACCGGGAAACTCATCCGGTAGCCGATGTAAGGCACCACAGCCAGGGGTGTATCGTCGTCAAAGAGATAAAATACCTCGCAATACTCGACCCAGTATTTACTTTTTCGAAGCTGCCAGTAAATATCGTCTTCTACCCTCATTCCTTCACCATAAGTGAAAGTGCCGGGGACTTCTTCTCTATTTTGTTGTCCCAAACCAAGCTGGCGCGAAGTGTAATTCATCCCAACCGAACCGTCGCTGTAAATTATAGCTACGCCATCTGTTTTGTACTTTAGGCTCCGGATGAACCCGTCCGGCCTTCTAGCAGCTATCCAGACCAGTTCGCCGTCTTTCAGGATCGGCTGGAGCTCGCCCAAGCTTATCTCTGGGTCCGGAATACGTACTTCAGCGTAATACTGGGCAATCTCCATAGGGAGATACCTGATTTCTGTTGTTAGCGGTAGGGTTTCGATTATAGTCATTCTCTCCTCAGTCTCTGCGCAAAGCTTGGTTTTTACAATCGATACCCCAAAAATACTGAGCACTACCAGCAGAACCGCCCACGATATTGCAACGATTTTCCATACCGCGGTTTTCCTGGTCAAAATATACGCTACCACTCCCGCAATAATTATTGCGACAGTAAGTATCAAAAATGGCAAGGTTCGGTAGATACCAAACCATAGCCAGTGCCCCAGGGGCCTAGCTACTACCAGGAAAGCAACAAATAAGCCGAATGAAATGATTCCGGTAAGAAAAGCCACTGAGGCCAGCTTCGGATTCCCTTCTTTTACTACCTTTCGATGATACCAACGATCATATTCCCGCCGGGACCGCCGCACCAATTTTATGGTCACTATCCCGCCCACAATGAACAGAATTAAAAGTGTCAACCACATTATTCGATTACCTCCTTTGTTCGCATTTTCACTAATTAGAGCTATCTATGTCTGATAAACTGAACTTTAATTTTCCAAAGAACTACCTCCTTTTTTTGTTTATATTTTAACATTCTTGATAAAAAAGTCAAGAACTTACCAAAAAACCGCCTTCTTGAGAAAGCGGCCAAACCGAGCTCCCCAAGTCGGTCTAGAACCATCCTTTTAAGGGAGAAACTTAGACCTTTTGACGGTATCTCATAATGCATCTCGGTCGGGGCTGTTTTAAGCTAAAATGAGACATTACTTAAGGGTGTGTCGGGGTGTGTCGGGGTGTCTCATTTTGTATTTTGGTTTTGGGAGAATTCACATCGTTTAGTATCCATACGAGACATTTTCTCTATGATTTAAGAACGTATTATTCTTGATAATATTGAGCCAGCTGGACGATGCGTATATCTCCATTTCTTTCTTCTCTTTTCTATAATGAATTTCTGGCCTGTTCTTCTTTATCGGCAATTAAAAATAAATCATTTACCTCTGGTTTTTTAAGGTATAAATTGCCTGCTTCCCTATAAAGGCTGGCTGCTTCTTTATAACCATTCCTTTCTAAAAATTTTGCAAATTCCAAACGGCCCACCGCCATTTCCCCGATCATTTCGTAATTCAGAGCTTCTCTTATTTCGAAGGCGGTATTTTCGGATATCTCTTTGTTCCAGGCCATTATCTCTTTTATTGATTTTCTTTTAGTTTCATCTTTAAGATAAAGCATCCAATAAGGACCGAGCTTGTGGCCCATTACCTGAGGATTAGCACCATTTTCCCAAGCTTCTAAAAAGTTTTTGTATGAAGTTGGCATATTTTTTATGGCTAAATCAGAGTCGGTAGGATCATTAATATAAACATAATTCTCATCATAACCAGTAACGGTCATAAAGTGAGAGCCATGAAATTTTTCCCATGCCCAGCTGGGAGAAATTTTGGCAAAATCATCGGTAACATAATAAAGATCTAAATGAACCATAACTGGTTTGCCAGAGGAGATTATACTTTTTAAATAGCGGGCAGCTTCTTCCTTGTTGCTAAAATATTTAACTTCTTTAGCGCTTTCCTTAAAATTAAATTGAGCTGGAGGTTCTGGTCCGGCTGGTGACGGAGGTGGTGACGGTGGAGGCGAAGGCAAATCATTGATTGAATCTTTACCTCCAGACAAAAGCCCTAGTCCAAAATTATAGCCAAGATTTTCGGCTCCAGTTATAATAGAATTTCCTTGGAAATCATTCGATAAGCCCCTTCCAGGAACAACATTTTTAGCTGTCACTCCAATCCCGGAATAGGCAACGATTTCAGTGAAATCTAAATCTGGATCATCAAATAAAGCCAACATCGCAAAAGCTCCAAGATAACATAAACCCGGCCCCTCTTCGGTTTCTTTTTCTTTTAGAACTTCCCCGGTAAAAACTCTTGGAACATTTAATTGAAAAGTTGCTGGAATAATCTCTTCTTTCTTCTCTTCTTCCTCCTCTGTTTTTAGTTCTTCTTTAACCGCAGAAGGAGCTTCGCCCTCTTCGTCAGGAGCAGAAATATTTTTCCAAATATAAAAACCTCCGACACCTAAAACAACTAAAACTATTAAAATAATTAAGATTTTTGTGTTCATTTTGTTGCTAAGTCTTTTACTCTACGCCAAAAAATTCAGAAAAACTTTCCGCGCTAAAACCAACCAACACATTGTTATCCATCACAACAGTGGGTACTCCTGCGCTTCCTGTCCTTGTCCGTAGCTCCTCTTGAGCCTCTCCACTCTTGGAAATGTCAATTTCTTCATATTCAATATTATGTTGCCCGAGCCATTCCTTTGCTTCCGCGCAATGGGAACAAGTCGGTAGTGAATACATTATTACTTTTGATACACCCGGTATATAGCGCTGTTTTAAGCTTTTTTCTGTTTCGGTTGGCTGTTCTTCAGGTTCCGTCTGAACTTGCTCTTGTTGTATTTGTATTTCTTCTTCTGGCAAAGTAGGTGCAGGGGAACTCGTTACTGTAGTAGTCATTAAAACAAAAAAACACTCGTCTGGTGTTGTTACTCCCACTTCCCTACATCTACCTTCAGCCGATGAACATAGCTCTGGCGTTCCTCCCACTCCTATACAAAAATCCTTAATCTGTTCAAACAATTCAAAACCCTGAAGAGGAATTTTCTCACACATCTCTAGTGGTAGCATTCCCTTCTCTAGACAGAAAGCTCTAAGCGATTCAGAGCTCTGAAGATCATTCACAAATGATACACACGTCTCTGGTGGTGCTCCCTGTCCTATACAGAAAGCTCTAAGCCATTCAAAGCTCTGAGTATCATTCTCTTTTGCCCGCTCAGCTTTCTCTACTTCTAATTCCTGTTGAACCATCATTTGGACTCTCTCTTTGACCTCTTGCGGAATATTTTCTGGCAAAGAAACTTCTTCCGGAACATCGCCCAAAGCATTTTGCGCTTTTAATGCCTCAACTGCTTTTTCGTGCCCTTTTAACGAAGCCTCCATTGCGTTTTCAATGGCAGGTTTTGCCTGGTCAGGGACTTTCTCGTAGACCTCAGCCAAAACCTCTAAATGTTTAGAGGTTGCCTGTCCAACTCTAACCATAACTTCTTCAATATTCTCACCTTTAGCTTGTGCTTTTTCTGCCATAGCTATGCTATTTTCTAATTGCATTTCATACCTTGCTAGAGTTTTTTCTGCTAATTCTGACTTTCCTTTTTCTGCTACAGCTTGGGCCTCAACCAATCTTTCAGCAGCTAAAACAGTATATCTTTCAGCTTTCTTGAGGTCGCCGAAAGTAAAGAAGGTGCCAATTGCTTCTGTAATTGTCTCCAAAAAGTAGAACGGACTGTCGGGAGTAAGGCCCGGACTTGGAAGTTCTGTCTCTTGAGCCAAAACTCCCGCTCCAAGAGATGATAAAAATACTAAAGTTATTACTAAAGATATTGCTTTCATAATATTAATAAATTAATAATAATTAACGACCTTTCTTCATTCTACCCCTTTGAAAAACTCAGGACAAGCATAAAACCGCCTTCTTGAGAAAGCGGCCGAACATGGCTCGCTCTAGCGGACGATTTTAGAACTTTAAGATGGGAAGAAGTGTTTAAATATCCTGAGATTGTTCTAGGACAGATAAGAGAATTATGCGGACGAGGTTAGAACTTGGTTTATGGAGAATTTTGGAGTTAAAGTTTTTTCAGTTTTTCTTCTTGATTAATTAACTCTCTATAACCACAATAATTGCATTTTTCCGACGCTGCCGGAATTTTATCATAATCAAGACATTTTTTGATATCAACAATAGTAGAATCTATCCAAGAATCATCCCCTTCGTAAGAAAGAATTGAAGTCACAAATTCTAATTTTCCATCAAACTCCGGACGATTTTTACCAGCGTTAGCAAATAAAAAATAACCTACTTTAGAAACATTAAAACCCATCTGTCTAAAAATCCACTGATAAATTTCCATCTGTTTTTTATATCCCTGTTTATATTCATCTTCCAATGAAATTTCCTTGCTTGTACTTGTGGCCTTGTAATCAACAATAATAAGCTCCTTGTTTTTTTTATTAATCCAAATATCATCAATAATGCCGCAAATATTTAAACCTGTTTTTTTATGTATTGCATTCGCCCCAATATGTCGGAAAGTATCATCTCGCCAATTAGACAAATCAGGATGGCTAAACGGTATGGCATCAATTTTATATTGAACCATCAATTTATGGGATTCACCATTTTTGCGTAAAAGATCAAACTCATTTTTAAGTAATTGATCAACTGCACTATTTAATGACCATCCTGGCATATCAGGCCTAGATACTCCAAGCCTCCTATCTAAATAAAAACAACGGGGGCATTCTAAAAAAAGGTCGATTTTTGACCGACTTATATTAAAAGGTACGCTAGAATCAGGATCATAAAGATTGGATTTTCTTTTTTGTTTCATATTTAACTTCGGGCTAAATTTTAGTTATTTTAAAAATTTTGTTTCTTTCTTTAAACCCTTTGATTAATCTTACTTTTGACTTCGGGATTTTAAAATAAGCCGAAAAGATTCTTATTACTCCCCTATTTGCCAGCCCTCTTTCCGGCTCTTCCTTGATCCTCACCTCAAAACTGTCTTCTGATTTTTTAATAATTCCTTCCTTCTTTGAACCTGGAAAAACTTTAACTTTTATCAACATTTTCCTCTTTGTTGAGCTTCGGGCTAAATTTTGATTATTTTTGGTCTTCTATAAAACTCTTAATAGAACGGTCATAAGTTTTCTCAGCTTCTGGAGAAAAATAGCAAGCGGGCAACTCACCTTTTTCTCGGTGATATTCAATACAATCGCAACAAATTCCTTTTCTTGGACAATCAGAATAAGTACAAGGACAATCTTTTAAGTTTTCTTCTTTTTGACACTCCATATATTTTATTCTACCAAAAAACCGTCTTCTTGACGATTTTTTACGAGCTCCGGGGATGGTACAATATTAGAACTTGATTTTGGGAGAATTTGCCTAGTTCAGTATCCATACGAGACATTTTGTCCATTATTTAAAAACGTATTATCCTTAAGGATATTGTCTTTGAGATTTTGATCTTCCGGCGGAACAAGAAGCAAAAGACCGCTTCTACAATCTTTAATGGTATTACCAGTGATAAGCGGCGAGCCGCCATCGATAACAATACAACAACGATTCTTGTTTGAACCAATAGTGTTATCCCGAATCGTAGGAGAAGCGTTATGCATATCAACTAACTCATGACCGGCATCGTAAATCATATTATTCTCAGCCACCACAGAACTATTAGCGCACACTGCACACTCACCCACATGTCTCAGGATGTTATGGCTGACCACTGTACCGTTGCCAGGATTAAAGCCACGGTAGTACTCTATTATACAATAAGAGAAAATGCCACGATCGAACTGAAAGGAGTTCCAATCGTAGATACCGGGTGTTGGACTATCTGAGGTGATAGTAATTATTTGCTCGGGCGTCCCCACTGCATGTAAAGTGCCATGGATGCGTATAGAGATATGATTGCCCTCATCCCGGAATGGTTCGCCAAAGTGAACACCTTGATAATACGGATCTTCACCTGGCAGTTCTTGTCTGATGCCTTGCTGCATATCGAACGGCCAATCGAACAGATTCTCCACGTCCTGATTAGCGGCAATGAGCACTCTAGTGCCCGGCTCGATGCTCAGTGTAACCCCCTCTTCAACAATAATGTCGCCGATAATATAGATTTCTCCCTTCCAAATTTCGTCTCTTTCTATCATGCCAGCCCTTGTAGTATTAGATATCTCTTCAGGGCTTAACTCCTCCTCCAGAATAATTTCTTCATCCTTCTTTTCTTTCTCTTCTTCTGGGCCTGAAATATTTTTCCAAATAAAAACCCCTCCTACACATAAACCAACCAGGACTATCAAAATAATTAAGATTTTGATATTCATAATTTAATCCTACCAAAAAACCGCCTGATTGGCGATTGATTCGGTATTGATGCGTAGTGCGACGTAAATAAAAAGAGGGCCAGAGCCCTTCTTCCTACAGCTATTTTGTTTTTTCTTCCTTATTAGATGCCGTATATTACTGACCAAATCTCCGTTGGCGCCGGGAATATTCGGCTATGGCTTTATCTAAATCTTGCTCGCTGAAATCGGGCCAGTATTTAGGGTAAAAGTAAAGTTCTGAATAAGCGGCCTGCCAGATGAGAAAATTAGAGATTCTCTGCTCCCGACCGGTTCTGATAATCAAATCAACATCGGACGTCCAAAGATTCTCTTTAATTGTGTCTTCGCTAACTTTTCGGAGCGGGATTTTATTTTTAATAATTTTCTTGACGGCCGCGACAATCTCAGCCCGACCGCCGTAACTTAAGGCAAAATTTACCGTCATTCCTGTATTATCTTTGGTTATTTTTTCAATTTTAGCTATTTCTTTCTGAAGTAGTCTTGATAGTTTTTCTCTTTGACCGATCACTTTTACTCTAATTTTGCTCTTATGAAGGTTTTCTAAATAGCTGTTAATAGTTCTTCTGGCTAGCCTCATCAACCAGCCGACTTCTTCTTTTCCTCTTTCCCAGTTTTCAGTTGAAAAAACGAAGAGGGTTAAAATTCTTATCCCCTTTTCTTTACAATAATTTATTACTTTTTTCACCGTTTCCAGCCCTTTCCGATGACCTTCGAAAACCGGCAAACCTCTTTCTTTTGCCCATCTCCGATTGCCATCTAAAATGATGCCTAAATGATTTGGAACCTTGGTCATATTAAAAAATCACCTTCTATTTTAGATTCTTTTGGCAAAAGCCAAGGAATCTTAAAACCCAGAAAATAAACTAAGCGGGTCGTCACTTTTGAAAAAAGAATTTTTGTTGAAAAAAAGTTTTCCACTGTCTTCTTATATTCTAAGAAATCTGGGAAATTTTTCAAGAGCATACCAGCAGCCATCAGCCCCCAAATTACTCCTCCCCCACTCCAGGGCTTGGTAAGGCCGGCCGCATCTCCGCAAAGAGTAATCTTCCCGGTTTTGGGAAATACCAACCCTCGAGGTATTAAAGCCGATTTTATACCTTGAAGATGAAGGTTATTTTTCTGGCAGAAATCATCAAGAAATTTTTTAGCTTCGCTAGGATTCGAAATTATCCCATATTCAGTGATATTACGCCGAGGAATTCTCCAAACGAATCCGTCTTTCACCGGCCAAGCTTCAACTGAATTCTGGAATTTTTTTTCGTTAACAAATCCTTGAATTCCTAAACGGAATTGAGATTTTTTAAACCCTAAAACTTTTCTTACTTCAGACAGGGCCCCATCACAACCAATAATTCTATCGAAGCTATTTTGCAACGTGATAAGGCCTTGCTTCGTCACATTGTTTCCTAGAAGAATCTGGGCACCAGATTTTTGGGCTAAATTCAGCACTAAATTATCTAATTCAAAATGACTGATTAGCAAGAATTTATCTGAAAACTTAACTTTTAAGGATCTCTTCGGAAAATATATTAAAACACTTTCTATTTCGTTTTGGATTAACTCTTTACTTTGTGGTATAAATTCTAAAACTTTTTTACTAAACAGCCCAGAACAAGTCTCTTTGCCAATTTTTTCTCTTTTCTCAAAGACAGTTACTTCGTGTCTCTTTTCCGCCAATTTCCAAGCCAGATATAACCCGGTTACCCCGGCTCCAATAATAGCGACTTTCATAATTCTTTGTTCTCTGTCGTTTCAAACATTTCAAGCTCGAGCGACGGTCTGTCATAAGTCCTGGCAACAATATAACCCATAGCAAAAGAAAGTAGAGAGATTAAAATAACGCCGACTACCAATATAATATCAGCTTGATAGTGATCGATGAAAGCCCTTACTTTCATCTTTCCCCTCGACCAGCTTCGCCAGTCTTGGTTTTTGACAAACTTTTTTATTTCTTGTAATGTCATATTATATGGCGAAGACTAAGGCTACTGGAGCCACAAAATTAGGACGAGATTCTTTACCGAAATATCTTGGTGTAAAATTATTTGAAGGTCAAAAAGCTAAGGCGGGTCAAATTTTGGTTCGTCAGCGAGGGACAAAATTTTTTCCCGGAAAAAATGTTGGTCGCGGCGGCGACGACACTCTTTATGCCCTAAAAGAAGGTAAGGTCAGTTTTACTACAAAAAGAAAAAGGTCTTTCGATAAATCTCAGAGAATCGCTAAAATTGTTAACGTTGAATAGACGCTTTAATAAATTCTCTAAATAAAGGATGGACCTTTAATGGTCTTGACTTGAATTCGGGATGGAATTGAGTAGCCACAAAAAATGGGTGATTGGGAAATTCAATAATTTCCACCAGATCTTTCTCGGGGTTTATACCGGCCATAACCATTCCTTTGGCTTCTAAAATGCCTCTAAACTCATTATTCAGCTCGTAGCGATGGCGATGGCGTTCAAAGGTTTCCAAGCACCCGTAGGCCCGGAAAGCAAGGGTTTTTGGCTTAATAAGGCATTTGTATTGCCCCAATCTCATCGTCCCGCCATATTTTTTATTTTTTAAAAGCGCTTTTTGTTCCGGAAGGAGATCTATTACCGGCTGAGGGCAATTTGGCGCAAACTCGGCGGAATTGGCACGCTTCAAGCCGCAGACATTTCTGGCAAATTCTATTACTGCCAACTGCATTCCCAGACAAAGTCCCAGAAATGGGATTTTATTTTTTCGGCAAAACCCAATTGTTTTTATCTTGCCCTCTATCCCCCTAACGCCGAAACCACCCGGCACAATAATCCCGTCATAATTTTTTAGCTCTTTTAAGGCCCGGGGATTCTTCTCATATCTCTCAGCTGATAGCCAATAGATTTCCGGTTTTCTTTTATGAAACCAGCTGGCCTGTTTTACTGCCTCAATAACTGAAATATAAGAATCTTTTAAAGTAAACTTTCCGGTTTCGAAATACTTTCCGACTATACCAATCTTTACCGTTTTTTTACTATTTCTTATTCTTTTTATAAATCTTTTCCAATCTCTTAAATTTTGTTTTTTGGGTCGTAAACCGAATTTTTTTAAAATTCTCTTCGCTAAATTTTCTCTCTCAAAATTAACTGGGATTTCGTAAATCGATTCAATATCCGGAGCGGAAATAACGTCTTCTTTGACTACATTGCAAAAAATAGAAATTTTCCTCTTTCTTGGCTTGTCTAAAGGCAAGTGGGCCCGACCTAAAATAATATCTGGCTGAATTCCGGCTTCATTTAATAACCTAACCGCGGTTTGGGTCGGTTTTGTCTTCATTTCGCCGATCATTTCAGGAATCGGCAAATAACTTATTAAAATAAAAAGAATTCCCCTGGGGTTCTGCAGTCGCATCATTCTGACTGCCTCCAAAAACAAAAGATTTTGATACTCCCCTACTGTTCCGCCGATTTCAATTAAAACAAAGTCAGCTTCGGTTTTTTTGGCTGCTTTTTTAATCCTGGAAATAACTTCGTTCGGAATGTCCGGCACTACCTCAACGCAACGGCCCCCGTATTCTAAATTCCTTTCTTTGCGAATTACCGACTCGTAAACTCGACCAGTGGTCATATAGTTGACCGTAGCCAAGTCTTCGCCTAGAAATCTTTCATAATTACCGATGTCCTGGTCGCATTCGGTTCCGTCATCGGTTACAAAAACTTCCCCGTGTTCGATGGGATTCATGGTTCCAGCATCAACATTGATATAAGGATCAATTTTAACGGCAGTAACTTTAAATCCTTTTGATTTTAAAATCCTACCGATTGAGGCAGTGGCTACTCCTTTGCCGATGCCCGACATCACGCCCCCCGCCACAAAGATATATCTTGCCATATAAAAACAACCTTATCTCTATCTTATCTCAATTTATATCCGTTAATGAGAGATTATAGAGATAAAGTTGAGATAAATTAGGGACAGATTGTCCGATTTACTTTTCTTCTGTAACGATTATTTTTATCTCTGCTTCAAGATTATGTTCAAATTTAATTTTGATCGGAAATTCTCCTAATTCCTTAATCGGCTCTATTAAACCGATTTGTCCCTTCTTGACGTCAAAACCAAGTTCCTTTAGTTTTTCCGAAATTCTTTGAACGGTAATTGATTCAAAAAGCTGGTCTTCCTCGCCGGTCTTAACCGGTATGATAATTTCCTGACCATCAATGGCCGAAGCTATTTCCTGGGCTTTTTTTAGCTCCTCTTCGGCTTTCTTTGCCTCAATCTCTTTTTGTAAACCCAGCCATTCTAAGACCTCCTTGGTCGCTGGCTTTGCCAAACCTCTGGCTATCAAAAAATTCCTGGCGTAGCCATTCTTTACTTCTTTAATATCATGCTTCTTTCCAAGTCTTTCAATGTCTTCTAATAAAATAACTCTCATGATAATATTCTATCTCATTTATTTTATTACTTCAATAGCCTTATCTAGTTGAAGGTCTCTCTCTTGCTCATAATCCTCATCGGTCATTTCCACTTTGATATCCGGTTCTAGTCCTCTGTCGGCAATTAATTCTCCTTTTGGGGTCAGCCATCTAGCGATGGTTATCTTTAATCCGCCTTTGCTCAGTTCCTCTAATTCTTGAATAGACCCTTTGCCGAACGAATCTTCTCCAATTAATTTTATACCACGATTATCTCGTAAGGCGCCAGCTAAAATTTCTGAAGCCGAAGCAGAACCCTCGTTAATTAAAACCACAATCGGATAAGAAAGAAGCCTGGATGGTCCTTCGGTTCTATAAAATTTTTGCTCTTCTTCCGAGCCAGCGTCTTCAATCGTTACCACATCCCCTTCTTTTAAAAACCAACCGGCAATATCTTGAGCTACCTGAAGAAAACCGCCACCATTATTTCTTAAGTCCAGGATTATTTTTTTAGCAGGACTATTCAAAATTTCCAGCGCCGCAGTATTAAAATCCGAACGGGCTGCCTGCGTAAAGTGATAAAGTTTAATATAGGCGATATTTCCCTCAACTAACTCCCATTTTAAAGAAGGAACCTCGATAACATCTCTGATAATAATAAATTCTTTGGGTTCTGACCAGCCTTCTCGGAAAATAGTCAACGTGACCTCTGTGCCCTTAGGTCCGCGAATATATTTCACTGCTATATCAGGAGGAAGTTCACGGGTCTCTTTATCGTCAATCTTAATAATTTTATCTCCCGCTCGCAAGCCTGCTTTTTCAGCCGGCGTTCCTTCTAAAGGAGCTATCACGGTAAGCTGATCCTTTCTTATGCCGATTTCCATACCTACTCCCTCGAACTCTCCGGCAACATCTTCTTCAAAAATTTTAAGATCTTCTGGCGTCATAAAAACAGTATAAGTATCTCCCAAGGATTCTGTCATTCCGGAAATAGCACCGTAAATCATTTTCTGATAATCAATTCTTCCAGAGTCCACGAAATTTTCTTCTAAAGCATACCAAGCTTCCCAAAAAAGAGAAAAATCAAGGCCTTCGGGCGGACCTACTGTCGATTGAGATCTCTCCTCCCCAAAAATCAGATTCCCCTCCCCAAAAACCGAACCTAAAAATGACAAGAATTGTTCCAAAGAAGATTTTTCTGAATTAGAAGGTGAAGAAATTCTTGAAGTTTGTCCTAATCTAAAACCAAACCCAAGACTGGCAAAAATCACGACAAGTAAGCACAATACAATTAAGGCTTTTTTAAATGTCATATTAAAGTATATTAACAAATTTTTGCCCTAATGCCAAGTTCAAACTCAATATATAAGTATACAAAATACAAAAATTTTTTGCGCATTTATATTATATCAGAAAAACGGAGAGCCTATCCCCGTCTGATCTTATGGTCCTGCAAAAAATTAGTTTTTCATTAACCGTGCTCCAGAATATGCCCCCGGAAGGAATCGAACCCTCGTCAGAAGCTTAAAAGGCTACTGCTTTGCCACTAAGCTACGGGGGCGCGCCGCTGCCAAACAACGGAATTCTTATTTCAAATTTGAAGTCGCAATTTTGTAACCTGCAATTATAAGCCTTCTTCTTTCAGTTTTTCCAATAATTCTTTTTGTTTCTTGCTTAGTTTTTTAGGAGTTTTAATCTCTAATTGAACGTATAAATTTCCTCTTCCGTGACTTGAAAAACGAGGAACGCCTTTCCCGGAAATTCTTAATATTTTTCCTGATTCGGTACCGGAAGATACGGTCAGGAAAATTTTCGGGCCTTCCAGTGTCAGAACTTCAATTTCATCTCCTAAGCTTGCCTGAGAAAAGGAAATCGGGACTGAAATATACAAATCGTCTCCTCTTCTGGCAAAAATAGGATGTTTCTTGACGAAAATTCTGATATATAAATCTCCCGGCTTTCCACCTTTCTTACCTGGCTCGCCTTTCCCTTCGGCTTTTATTACCTGATTAGTATCAACTCCGGCGGGAATAAAAATTTTAATAGTTTCTTCGGCCTTGACCCGGCCTTCGCCCCGACAAACATTACAGGATTTCTCGGGTCGATTTCCTTCTCCGCCACATTCAGGACAAACTGTATATCTGGTAAAAGAGCCAAAAAAGGTTTTTTTAATCTGCTGAACTTCGCCTGTGCCTCGACAAGAAAAACATTCATTGATTTTACTTCCGGGTTCCGCCCCGCTTCCCTGACACCTTGAGCAAGCGATATACTTATACAGGGTAACTGTTTTTTCTTTTCCCTCTATAGTGTATTCCAAGGGAATTTCCACATCAATCTCAATGTCTCGGCCTCTCTTAAAGTTTTTTCTTCTTCTCGGCGTTCCAAAACCGAACATTTCCTCCATCATTTCTCCCAAATCCCCAAAGTCACCTCTAAAAATCTCCTCAAAATCCATTCCCGGTTTTCCCCAGGCCCATTGAAAATCAAATCCCGGTTCAGCTCCCGGTGCTCCGCCCTCAAAAACCCGGCCAAATTTGTCGTATTGACTCCTTTTTTCCTTATTTGACAAAATCTGATAAGCTTCACTTATCTCTTTAAATTTTTTTTCATCGCCGCCCTTATCGGGATGATATCTATGAGCCAGTTTGTAATAGGCCTTCTTGATGTCATCTGAAGAAGCGCCTTTCGCAACTCCTAAAATTTGGTAGTAATCCTTATGCATGAATTTTTAATTCTTAATTTGAGATTAAAAATTAGAAATTATTTCTTCTCTCGATATTCCCCTTCATCAGGCTTTTTATCCTGATTTTCATCAGGTTTTTTCTCGCCGGCTGCCTTATACAATTCCGCTCCAACTTTCTGAATAGTCTGAGAAAGTTCCTCTGTCTTTTGTTTAATGTCTTCCATGTTATCACCGTCTTTGACTTTTTTCAAAGCCTCAACTTTTTCTTCTATTTCTTTTTTAGTTTCGGCCGACACTTTATCTCCGGATTCTCTCAAGGTTTTTTCTGTCGTATAAACAAGGCTGTCAGCTGTGTTTTTGACCTCAATCATTTCCTGTTTCTTTTTATCTTCGGCAGCATGCATCTCTGCTTCCTTTTTCATTCTTTCCACTTCTTCTTTGGAAATTCCGGTGGATCCTTCTATTCTGATTGATTGCGACTTGCCGGTTGCCCTGTCTTTGGCAGTAACGTTTAAAATGCCGTTGGCGTCAATATCAAAGGTTACTTCAATCTGAGGAACCCCTCTGGGAGCCGGCGGAATACCATCCAGCATAAACCTGCCAAGGGTTTTGTTATCCTGAACCATTGGCCGCTCTCCTTGTACAACATGGATTTCCACTGATGACTGGTTATCAGCGGCAGTGGAAAAAACCTGGCTCTTGGAGGTTGGAACGGTTGTATTTTTAGAAATTAAAATAGTATTTACGCCACCCAAAGTTTCAATCCCTAAAGAAAGAGGAGTATTATCTAGGAGCAAGACGTCCTTTACTTCCCCCTGCATAATTCCCGCCTGAATGGCTGCTCCAATCGCCACCACTTCATCGGGATTAATCTCTTTGTTCGGCTCCTTGCCGAAAAATTTCTTAAGCTCTTCTTGAATCTTGGGCATTCTAGTCTGACCACCAACTAAAACGATTTCATCAATATCTTCGATGGTAATCTTCTTTTCTTTTAATTCTTTTGCTTCTTTAATTGTTCGCTTAACTAAATCAATTGATCTATCAATATATTCTCCAACTAATTCTTCAAGTTTTGCCCTAGTCAATTTGTAGTAAAAATGCCTGGGACCCGAAGAATCAGCCGAAATAAAAGGCAGGTTAATTTCGGTTTCCAGGGCAGAAGACAATTCAATTTTCGCTTTTTCCGCTGCTTCCTTTATTCTTTGCAGGGCCAATGGATCTTTTAATAAATCAATGCCTTCCTGTTTTTTGAATTCGGTAACCAACCAGTCCATTATTTTCTGGTCAAAATCGTCTCCGCCCAGGTGAGTGTCGCCGCCGACTGCTAAAACATCTATCGTATCTTCTGACACATCTAAAATTGATATATCAAAAGTGCCGCCGCCAAAATCATAAACAGCTATCTGCTGGTCTTTCTTTTTGCTTAAACCATAAGCCAAGGCCGCGGCTGTCGGCTCGTTAATCACTCTTTTTACGGTAAAGCCGGCAATTTCACCGGCCACTTTGGTGGCCTTTCTCTGGCTGTCGTCAAAATAAGCCGGGCAGGTAATAATGGCTTCGGTTATTTTTTCTCCCAACTTCGCTTCGGCATCTGCTTTTAATTTCTGTAAAATCATAGCTGAAATTTCAGCCGGTTTAAACCATTTCTCTCCCATTTTTATCTCAACTCCTCCATCGGCAGCTTCTCTTATTTGATAAGGCAGGAGTTCTTTGTCTTTTTGACATTCCGGATCGGAAAAACGCCGGCCGATCAATCTTTTAACGGAAAAAATAGTATTCTGAGGATTGGTTACCTGCTGCCTTTTGGCTAAAATACCGACCAATCTTTCCCCGTTTTTGCCGATGGCAACAACCGAAGGAGTGATTCTTCCGCCTTCTTTATTTTCAATAATTTTCGGTTCTCCGCTTTCCACTAAGGCCATGGCCGAGAAAGTGGTCCCCAAATCAATACCCAATATCTTGCTCATAATTTTTGATTTCTAATTTTTAATTTCTAAACAATTTTTAATAAGTTAATGTTTAAAAATTAGTAAATTAGAAAATTATTTTAGAATTTGAAATTAAAAATTTATTTAACGACTTTTACCCTTGCTGGTCGCAATAAACGCCCGTTAATTTTATATCCTTTTTGGGTCTCTTCAATAATACTTCCCGATTCTTTATTCTGCTCTGCAATCAGCTCTACTGCTTCGTGAAAATTGGGGTCAAACTTCTCCCCCATAACCTTCATTTCCTCTACTCCATGGCTTTTTAGAAAATCTAAAATCTGAGCTTTAATCTGTAAAAAACCTTTTACGCTTTCGTCATTTCTCATTTCTTCGGTTAATTTTTTTTCGGCCAAATCAAAATTATCCAAGATAGGCAGAATTTTCAAAATAAATTCTTCTTCCCCGTATTTTAGAAACTGTTCTATTCTTTCCATTTCTTCTTTTTTGTAATTAAGAAAATCGGCTCGGGCGCGCTGCCAACCGGCAAGATTCTCAGTTTTTTGTTTTTCCAGTTCTTCAATTTTCTTCTGCAAATCTTCAATTTTTGGTTTGTTTTTTTCCTCAGGCATAATTTTAAAAATTTTCTAACAGTTTTGTTAAAGAATTTATTAAGCCGATGTTTCTGTCGTAATTCATTCTTTTTGGCCCCAAAAGAGAAATTATTGTTTGTCCGTCACCGCGCAAATTACAACTGGAAGATATTACACTAAAGTCTTTTACTTTTTTAAATGGATTCTCCCTGCCGATATAGATTTTAATTCCGGAATTAAGTTTTAAATCTTCGATATGTTTTTCAAAACTCTCCAAAAACCCGGTAAAGTTAACAAGATAAGTCTCTTCCTTAAACTCTGGTTTTTTAAAAATTTCCTCCCAGCCTTCTCTCCAGAAAATATTTTCTTTTTCGAAATAACTCAATGCTAAAGACTGGGAAGCTAAGGCCAAGTTTTTAGTTAATAACTGGATGAATTTAATAGTACCGTCTATCTCCCCAGTAAACCAATCCCCCACCCCTAGGTCTTCCATTTCATTTTTTAATAACTCATCCACGAAAAATCGATAACCCTTATCGGTTGGAATTCTGCCGGCCGAAGTATGGGGCTGCAAAAGAAAGCCTACATCCGTCAGTTTCTGCATCTCAATTCTGATCGAAGCAGGACAAATACCAAAATCATATTTCTTTTCCAAAAATTTGGAGCTGACCGGCTGGGCAGAATTGACATATTCATCTACTATACTGTTCAGTATTATCTTCTGTCTGTCGGTTATATACATATTATCCATCATAAGAAATTAGCACTCCCTTGTCAAGAGTGATAATCTATTATTTTAATAATTCCTGGTTATGGTAAAATAATCTAACTATGGCTAACCGTACTACCAACATAATCGCCGGAATCCTACTTCTAACAATGTTTCTGCTGGCTGTTTTCAGCATAAAGGGAGACTCTTTGACAATGGACGAAAGAGCTCATCTACCAGCAGGTTATTCTTATTTAACCCAAAAAGATATGCGGTTAAATCCCGAACATCCTCCTTTATTGAAAGATCTAGCTGCCATTCCCTTTCTTTTTATAGACAATATCAATTTCCCTTCAGAGATCAGCGCCTGGAAAAACGAAGTAAACAGTCAGTGGGATTTTGGGACAGCTTTCCTTTATAATTCCGGAAATCCAGCAGAGAAAATGATCTTCTGGGGAAGAGTTCCGATGATTCTTATTTTAATTCTGCTTGGTCTCTATATTTTCAAATGGACCAGAAAATTAATTGGCAACAAGGGTGCTTTATTAGCCTTGTTTCTATTTACCTTTTCTCCAACCTTTTTAGCTCACGGTAGATTGATAACTACTGATGTTGGGGCGGCAGCCGGTGTATTCATAGCTACCTATTATTTTATCGAATCGCTTCAAAGCCCCAAAAAGAAAAACATTATTATCGCCGGTATTGTTTTTGGAATAGCTCAACTTTTAAAGTTCTCGGTGATTCTCCTGGTTCCTTTCTTCGGCCTCGTAGCTCTGATCTGGTGGCTTATAAAATCAGGAACTCTAATTCAGACAATAAAAATTTTAGTTTTGGTTTTCGTGATTGGGTTTGCCTTGATCTGGCCGGTTTATCAGTTTCATGTTTGGAATTATCCACCAGAAAAACAGGTAGCAGATACTCAAATCTATCTTAGAGATACTATTGAATTTCTTAAAAAACCGATTCTCTGGGCAGCAGACAAACCGTTTCTTAGAGCCTATGCTTATTATTCTACAGGTCTCTCAATGGTATTCCACAGGGTGACTGGAGGTAATACTACTTATTTTTTGGGAGAAGTTTCCAACGTTGGCTGGCGGAGTTATTTCCCCGTGGTTTATCTGATAAAAATTCCTCTGGCTTTTCACGTTCTAATCCTTTTTGCCTTAATTTTTATTATTTGTCTATTCAGAAGATTTTGCGGAATAAAAGAAAAAAAGAAAACAGCCGATGTCTGGATAAAGGAACATTTTCCGGAAATAACAATGCTTATTTTTATCTTGATTTACTGGGTCGTAAGCATTACAGGAAACCTGAACATCGGCGTCAGGCATTTATTGCCAGTCTTTCCTTTCACCATTTGTCTAGTCAGTATTGTCCTCGTATATATATTGCAATCTCCTTATTTAAAGCTAAAATATGCGGTTTTAGCCGTATTACTTTTATGGCAAGCAGGTTCAGTACTAGCTGTTTATCCTCACTTTTTGACTTATTTTAATGAATTGGCTGGTGGCCCAGCTAACGGTTACAAATATGTAGTGGATTCCAATCTAGACTGGGGCCAAGATTTGAAAAGATTAGGAATCTGGCTCAAGGAAAACAATATTGATAAAATTTATATTGATTATTTCGGAGGAAGCAGTCCTGAATATATTCTCAAAGAAAAATACGCCCCCTGGTGGGGCGAAAGATCTCCAGAAGAACTTCCTAAGGGAAGCTATCTGGCAGTTTCTGCAACATTGCTACAGGGTGGCCGGGGCGAAGTTATACCTACACTTCCCCAGGCCTCTGGTTACTACCGTTGGCTTAATAAATACACGCCCGTAACAATCATTGGCCACTCTATCTTTATATACAAAATCGAATAAACAAGCGCTTCTTCCCTCGAAGCGATTGAAGTTTCGTCTCTCGATTAATTAATCACGATAGACATAGGGCGCGAACTTGCCGAACCTCACGTCAATGTATTCTAAATCTTTCCGTTTCCCTGGCGGAACTTCTTCTTCCAGGACCGCTCTCAATTTTGTTAATTGCCAATCTAAATCTTCTTTGAAATTAAAATAAATTTTAAACCCTTCTGAAGTTTTAACATCAAACCTTATCTCGGAAACCACGAGAATTTCTTCTATTACCAGAGTGTCAACAAAAGTAGAGAAAGAGAATCTCTCTTCCTCGGTCAATATTCTGAGCTGGTTTTTTAACTTTGATTCAACTTCTAAAATCTTAGCAAGCTGTTCTTCTTCAATAATCTTCTCTCCTAAGTTTATCTCTCCGTCCGCCTCTTTTTTAAGCGTGGAAAAATCCTGCTTTGTCATATTAGGATCGAGAGACTCAAAGATGATGCCTTCTTTATCAACAAAAAACATTTTGTCTACCTGGCAAAAAAGGGCTACCGGCTCTCTCTCTTTGATCTGTAAAAGCAAGGTATGGGGTAGTTTTCTTTTTAACTCCGTTTCGCTAACCTGAGGGAAATCTCTTAGAATTTCTTTTTTGATCTCATTAAAATGGGTTAAAAAAATGCTCTGGGAAGGAAGAAACAAAAATTTCTGACTAATTTTTTTATTTAATAAATTTTCTAAACTTCCGGTTGAAACTTTTTCGTTGCCGGAAATTTCAATAACTTTTATTTGAAAAAAAGAATGAAAGCAAATCAGATAGAAGATTCCGCTAAAAATTGCCAGAATCAAAATACCTAACCAAAGAAACCGATTTTTTAAAATTGATTTTTTCTTTTTAGCTTTGTACGGTTTCCGGTAATTTCTCATTTTATAATCTGTAATTTACAATCCTATAAACCTCTTTTAGTTTTCCTTAATTTTTCGAAAAGATAAATTAGCCAGTATTTTTTGGAAAGAGGCAGGTCTTGGGTTTTTAGATATTGGTAAGATTTACCGCCAAACCCCATTTTAAAAAGCGTTGGACCGGCCCAAGGATGATCAGGGTTTTCTTTGGGGTTAACGTATCCCCAAAAATCGTATAAGATACAGTTCCTTCTTTTTGCTTCCTTAATCGCCTCCCACTGAAGTAAATAGGCAATAGGAATTTTATGATATTTTGGCAATAAGGCTGCGTGATGATAAAAGCCGATATCTGACCAAAAAACCACAAAGGCGGCAGCGATAATTTGACCTTTATATTTTCCAAAGAAAAGAGATACCTGATTATCGGACAGAAAGGCAGAAAATTCATTTTTGAAGTATTCCAAAGAAAAAGGAGTAAACCTCTGAATCTTTACCACCTCCTGGTGAATCTGATAAAAAATATCAACATCGTTTATGCTCCATCGTCGAAAGGTTTCAATATCAGCATCCTTTTGGGCCTGTCGTATTAGATAACGGGTGGTCTTTCGCATATTCTTCAAAAGCTCTTCTTCCGAAGACGTAATATCTAATTTCCAGGTTGATTCATAAGCTGAAGCATGCATGGGAGAGTTTTCAAAACCTAAATTCCTAAAAATCTTATTATTCTCCTCGCTTCTGCCAAATAGTGGAGCCATTCTAATGAAATCCGCCGTTTCCCCTTGTTTTTTATTTTTCAATTCGTCTAATAATGTTTTTAAAACTTGCTCTTTGCTCTCTGTCTTTTGTTCTTTGATATTAGGGCCATGCTGTATCAAGAAGAACCTTCCTCTCCTTGCCTTAATTAGAGTAATTAGGCAAACGGAAAGCAACTCTCCTTTATCGTAAACCCCCAGCCGCCAGATTTTATTTCCCATCATTTTTTGAAATTCTCCCCAATTCCAAGACTGCAGAAATGTTTTATCTTTACATCCTGAAAGAAAGCTTTCCCAACTATTTTTATCTTGAACTTCTTTAATCTCCATACCCGATAGTAGAATTTCGGCTAAAATTCATTTTATTTTTGCTGTCCGGCAGTGTGTGAAGAAGTTTTTTTTCTTTCGTCTTGCCTTCGACTCGACAGTCGAAATTTCACTACCGGGCATATTTTTTAATAAATTCTAAGATCTTTTCAGCTTCTTTTTTTGAAATATTTATGTGAGTTGGCAGGTTTAATATCGACCTGGCAGCTTTTTCTGCTTTAGGACAGCTGCCTGAAATATACTTCATTTTTCTAATGTCGGTATCTGGTGGAACTACGACGCTTTTTCGCCAGCCATCGTCTAAATAAATTTTCCTTTTCCTGGCTTCTGTTAAAATCTCATTTGTCTCTTTTTCAATTAAAACAGGATAGCGCATAAAAGTTGGCTCAGTCTCTTCTCGAGGCTTAGCTAATGGTAAATTAAATTCTTTTAGCTCCTTCTCGTAAAAATCGGCAATTTCTCTTCGGTGAGCATTAAACCTGTCCAGTTTTCTGAATTGATTTAAGACCAAAATAGCCAGGGCATTCGGAAACCGTTTCGGAAATTGTGGAGGAGTTTCTCCTCTCTTTTCTTTTTTATAAACCGCCTTGGAAAGAATTGATAATTGGTGAAAAACTCCCAAGATTATTCTTCCCAAAAAATGATGGACGGCATAAGCTGGTATAATCTTCCAATTCATCAAAATCGGATGTAAAAGCTGTTGAAAAATCCAGAAATTGGAAGGATAATCTAATTTTTCCTGAAATCCTTTTAACCTCTCCCTTATCTCTTCATTATTGGTAACTGCCATGCCTCCGAAAACAGAAGAAATTATTTTATCTCTGCCAAAACTAAAAAAAGCTGTTTCCCCAAAAGTCCCGCAAAATCTGTTTTTGAATTTAGATCCCAAAGAATGAGCACAGTCTTCAATCAAGAATAAATTATTTTCTTTGGCAATTTTAGAAATTTCTTCTATTTTTGCTGGCCAACCGAAATTATGCTGGACCATTATTGCTTTTGAACGCGGTGTGATTTTTCTCTTTAAATCTTCCAAATCTAAATTCAAAGTATCGTCTATGTCGACAAAAACCGGTTTTAGTCCTCCCCAAATTATGGGATTGACTGCTGCATTACAGGTGAAGGCCTGAAGTAAAACCTCATCATCCTCTTTTAATCTGAGTGAATTCAAAATCGCCATCAAGGCTGACCGTCCGCTGTTAAAAGAAAAGGCGTGCTTTATCCCTAAATATTCTTTAAACTTTTCTTCAATCAGTAAAGAATTATCCTCTCTTGCCTTCCAACGCTGCGGTTGAAAAAGCAACTTCAAAGCTAGCCAAGTATCGTCTTTTTCGGTGTTTGGTGATAAAGAAATAGAAATTGGCTTAAACATGCTGACCACTAATTACTAATAAGCTAATCAACTGATTGGGCACTCTGCCCTCTAAAAGCACCGCATCGCCTATCGAGCGAGGCGGAGTCTCAACGGCCGGCTGGCAAAAACTTTTTATTTTTTCGAAAATCTCTTTTGGTCTATCGGTAAACAGAATATTTTTACCTTTCATACCTTTTTCTATCGCTCCTTTACCTATTTCTTGAAATCTTTCTCGGGTAGTAATTATACATAAGTCACAAACTTCTCCGATTTTTCTTCCGATTTCTTTATGAATTTTTTTTGAGGCCTTACCTAGCTCAATCAAGCAAGGCATGACAATTACTTTCTTGCCGGGCCAAATTTTCAAATACTCCAGATGAGAAATAACGCCGTCCGGGTTGGCCGAGTAACTAGCATCAATTATATTCAAGTTATTAATCCCTTTTTTTAACTGGATACCCGATTGCCAGCTTTCGATTTTTTGACAAGCTGAAGCAATTTCTTCTAAACTCAATCCCAATTCTTTGGCACAACAGGTAGCCGCCAAAATATTAGAAATATTGTGGTCTCCTAAGAGATTAACTTTAAAAACCGCACTTTCTCCTTTTCCATCGACAATTTTAAAGCTCAAGAAACTCCTATTAACAGCCAAGCTGGCAATATAAAGATCAGCAGGAACGCTGGCAATACTTGACTGAATACTATAAATTCTTTTTTTCTTCTGGGTTATTTTGTAAAGTTGACAACAGTGATCGTTGTCTCCATTAAAGATAGCCAGTCCGTCTTCGGGAAGGGATTCAATAAGTTCGTATTTTGTTCGAACAATATTTTCTAAAGAGCCGTAAGTTGCCAAATGCTGTTCATTAATCGCTGTTAAAATGCCAATTTTTGGCTTGACAATTTGACAAGGCGAGCTGATCTCTCCTTTTTTATAAGCGGCCATTTCTACAATAAAAATCTCAATATCCTGAGTCAATTTTTTTAAAATAAGTTGGGCAATAGCAATGTCGGTATTCTGATGAGCCGGCGTTGAAAGAACTTTAAATTTAGAAGACAGAATAGTGGTCAAGAATTCTTTAACCGAGGTCTTGCCATAGCTTCCGGTAATACCAATAACTAGTAAATTTTTAAATTCAGCCCGTTTCTGAGTAGCTTTCTTAATAATATTTCTCTGCCAAATAAAAGTAGGAATTTGAAAAAACAAAATGAGCAATGGAATAAACAAAACGGTTAAGAAAATAACCCAAGGAAGAGAAAAATAAAAAAGAAGTAAAGTTTCTGCTGGCAGGCAGGTTAAAAAAATAAGGATAATTTTTTTAGTAAATTTAGGGTATTTTAATCGCCAAAAACTAGAAATAATTTTTCTAACGCCCTGGGATTCAAAGTGAGCCTGAAATCTATCTAAGCGATATTCTTTCAGCTGCCAGAGCCATAACCAAAAAAGCAACAGTTTAGCAAAAATTAAAAACCAGATGATAGTAACTATTTGCATTGGAGAAAGTTAATGATAATTCCAGCCAATTCATCAGGAACTTCCCGGTGGGGACTGTGTTTGGCTTTTGGAATAATTTTTAGCTCTGATTTTTTAATTTTTTCTTTTATTTCATAGGCATCTTTCACCGGTAAAACATCATCTTTCTCTCCCCAGATAATCAAGGTGGGGGTTTTAACTTTTTCCAAAAGTTCTTCCAGCCTCTCTTCGTGTAGCTTTTTCATAGTTTCTTTCATTATACCGTCAGCTACATAGTAATCTCTACTTCCGGCTAATTTATAAATTAATCTCTGAGCGTAGGGTTGAAAAGATTTTAAACCAGGCAAAGAAAAAATTTTCTTGCCCAAATAAGCTAACCAATAAAAAAGATAGGTTTTGAGACGTTTTCTTCTAATAATAGCCGGGGCGCACAAAATTAATTTCTCTACCCTTTCCGGAAAATTGGTGGTTATTTTTAGAGAAAGTCCCCCACCAAAAGAATGACCCAAAAGATTAAATCTTTGCCAGTTTTTTTCTTCTATCCTTTGAAAAATCCAGTTTATATAGTCGTCCCTCTTCCATGGTTTATCGGGAGAAGGGATAATACCAAAACCAGGCATATCAAGAATTAACGCCTCTATTCCTTTCTCTTCTAATAATTCCTTTACTTCCTGCCAACGCAGAGAATTTGAGCCCCAGCCATGGAGAACGACAATATTGGGCATTTCCTAATATTAAGAGGTAGAACCTCTAGGTATTTGTTTAAATCCCGTGTATTTTTGTAAGACCTTCGGCACCAAGACACTGCCGTCTTTTTGCTGGTAATTTTCGATAATCATCAAGATAGGTCGTTGTGAGAAAGCGGTACCATTAACCGTGTGAGCAAATTTTAATTGTCCTTGTTTTGTTCGATAACGAATATTAAGTCGACGAGTTTGAAAATCAGTACAATTAGAAGTGGAATGAGTTTCCCGATATTTATTTTCTGACGGTAGCCAAGCTTCAATATCATATTTAGCGGCAGCTGGTCGACCCAAATCGCCAGTACAAATATTCATTACTCGATAAGGTAATTTTAATGCTTGCATAAGCTTTTCTTCTAATTCAAGGAAAAATTTATGCTCTTTTATTGAATCTTCTGGTCGGCAAAAACTAAACATCTCCACCTTATCAAATTGATGTACCCTTAGAATTCCTCTTGTGTCTTTTCCGTAAGAGCCAGCTTCTCTTCTAAAGCAAGTTGAGAAGGCCATATATCTTTTTGGTAATTCTTCTTCTCTAAAGGTTTCCTCTGCGTGCATTGTACCAATTGACTGTTCAGCTGTGCCAATTAGGTATAAGTTATCTTGTGGCAGATAATAAGCTTCTTCTTTATCGTTTTGTTCTAAATAACCCATTCCTCGTGCCATTTCGGCTTTTAACATAACCGGCGGCAGAACAGGAGCAAAGCCTTCTTTAGCCAAAATATCAAAAGCCAACCTAATTAAAGCGAATTCCAGTAAAACTACTTCATTTTTTAAATAACCGAACCTGGTTCCCGCAACTTTGGCTGCTCTTTCAATGTCTATTAAATCAAGGTTTTTCGAAATCTCCATATAATCTTTTGGTTTAAAATCAAATTTCGGTTTTTTCCCCACTTCCTTTAAAACTACATTATCTCTTTCGTCTTGTCCGGCTGGAACATCCTCTTGGGGCAAATTGGGAATCTGAAGCATTAACTTATTAAATTCTTCATCTAACTTTTTTGTAGTTTTAGTTAACCTGTCGCTGTTTTTATCCAGCTCTCTCATTTTAATAATTATCTTTTTCTTTTCTTTCTCCTCTTTAGTCACGCCGATTTCTCTGGTGGCTTTATTCTTTTGAGCTCTCATGTCCTCTAAAGCCCGTAATACCTCTTGCCGTTTTTTATCCACCTCTAAAAGCTTATCAATATCAACCTTGACTCCTTTATTTTGAGCTCCTTTTTTCACCTTATCCGGGAAATTTCTTATGAATTTTATATCTAACATATATTCTTTATCCTAGGTCTTATGTTTTAGGTCTCATAGTTGGGAACAGTATAGCTTCTCGTAAAGAGTGCGAATTTGTCAGTAACGCAACCAACCTGTCTATTCCCATACCGAAGCCGGCAGCCGGCGGCATACCGTATTCCAGGGCAGTTAAAAAATCTTCATCCATCCTCTGGGCTTCTTTAAAACCGTCTTTGAAGAGTTTTTCCTGCTCTTTGAATCTTTCTCTTTGCTCTAAAGGATCATTAAGTTCGGAAAAGGCATTAACCATCTCCCAGCCAGCTATTAATAATTGAAAACGGGCTAGTTTTTTTGGATTTTCGTCTAATCGCTTAGCAAAAGGGGTGGCGCCTAAGGGATAATTAATAACAAAAGTTGGTTCCCAAACTTTAGGCAAGCAATATTTCTTGTAAATTTCATCAGCCAGCTCTATCTTGGTCATTGTTTCGTCAAAGTTAACTCCTAATTTTTTTGCCTCTTTTTTAAGGGCATCGAAATTAACTTCTTCTAGGTTTATCTTAGTATATTTTTTCAAAAGATGATTATATTCAACTCTTTTGAAAGGGCTCTTAAAAATAATTTTTTTTCCTTCATATTGAATTTCTAGTTTATTAAATAATTCTTTAATTAGGACTTCAAATAATTTTTCTGTTAACTGCATTAAATCTTTATAGTCAGCGTAAGCCCAGTAGAACTCTAACATAGTAAAATCAGGGTTATGTAACCTATCTATGCCTTCGTTGCGAAAGCATTTGCCGATTTCGTAGACCTTTTCAAATCCTCCAACTAAAAGCCTTTTTAGGTAAAGCTCTGGGGCAATTCTTAAGTATAAATCTATATTTAAAGCGTTTAGATGAGTTTTAAATGGTTTGGCTCTAGCTCCGCCATAAATCGGCTGCAAAATCGGCGTTTCTACCTCTAAAAAACCTTCTTTTTCCAAGAAATTTCTGATTTCCTTGATAATCTTTGAACGAGTTTCAAATTTTCTTTTAACTTCTGGATTAAAAACCAAGTCCAGGTATCTTTTTCTAAATCTTTCTTCGACATCCTTCAGGCCCTGCCACTTCTCTGGTAAAGGTAATAAACTTTTCGCTAATATTTTGAAGTCGGCTGCTTCAATAGTCTTCTCTCCTTTCTTCGTTTTAAACAAGATTCCCCTGATTTCAATAAAATCACCGATATCAAAATTACCCAGAAAAAACTTGTATCCTGAATCCCCTATCCTATTCTTTTTGAAATAGGCTTGAATTTTTCCAGTTCCGTCTTCAAAATGCAGAAATGTTGCTCCGCCATGCTCTCTAAGAGAGCGGATTTTCCCGACTAAGACTACTTCCTTTTTTGAACGGGCTAAATTATTGAAATCCTTCAGAGCTTCTTCGATTTTATTGGTTCTTTTTGTCCTTTCGGGGTAAACTAAAATCCCCGTCTTTCTCATTGCTTCCAATTTCTTTAATCTAATTTTTCTCAATTCATCTATCGTGGGCATAATATTTTATTTTAATTTATTTTTCTTCCGGGGTAAAGCCCGGTAGTAAATTTTGGACAAACTCCGTCCCTTAATGAACTTTGGTTCGCTTCGCGATGATAGGTCTTTCTATAGAAAAACTCTGTTAGAAACTTTCTACTGGGCTTCGTTCAATTTGTTTCGCCTCTGGCGAAACAGTCCAAAATCTACTACCGGGTAAAGTACCATTCTAAAATCTCTTTGGCTACGGGCAGCGGACCCCCCATAACCCCGGAGACATCCTCCATCATAATTGTCAAAACAATTTCAGGGTTCTCATAAGGAGCAAAAACGGTTATCCAGTTATGAAGCAATTCATTGCCGTATTCGTCAAATTTTCCCGTCTGAGCACTGCCCGTTTTGGCAGCCGATGAAACTGGCAGTAAATTTAACCAGCCGGTGGCTGTGCCCGAAGTCACAGTCTGGCGCATCCCCTCTCTAACCACTTGAATATTTTTTGAATCAATAAAATTCTCCCGAATAATTTTAGGTTCAAGCTCTCCAACGATACGAAAGGAGCTCATCGAAGTATCAACAATGCTTTTCACTACTTTGGGCTGGAATAATTTACCTCCGTTGGCGATCGCCACAGAAGCAACAGCAACCTGAAGAGGGGTGGCAGAAACATATTCTTGCCCGATGGAAAGATAATAAGTATTGCCATCATACCAAATCTGGTCTCTTTTTTCTGTAAAATAAGATTTTTTCCATTCCGGATCAGGAACCAGGCCCGTCCCTTCGTTAGACAAGTCAATTCCAGTTTTCTCTCCCCAACCAAAAAGTTCCAGGTATTTTTTAATTTTAGTCGGACCCAGACCAGTTTGTCCTTCATAACCTCCGCCAATAGCGTAAAAATAAACATTGACCGAATTAGCAATAGCTTTTCTTAAATCGGTCCAGCCATGAACTTTCCAGTCCCGGTAAATATAGGTTTTCTCTGGGTTATATTGATCAGGAACTTCAATGAAACCTCCGGCATAAATTTGTTTTTCCGGCGAAATTATTTTTTCTTCCAAGGCAGCTGAGGCAATAAAGGGTTTAATGACGGAACCGGTAAGATATCCCCGGCCGGCAATTGCCCGGTTAAAAAGAGGTTCCAATTGAAAGGGATCATCCAAAAGTTCTTGCAGTTCCTCCGGATCGACTCCTTTTTGAAATAAATTATTGTCAAAGCCAGGTAAAGAAACCAAAGATAGGACTCCGCCGGTATTCGGATCAAGAGCTATGGCTGCTGCCCCATTTATACCAAGCTCATCGCATTTTTTTTCTAACACTTCTCTAGTTTTCTTTTGCAAATCAGAATCCAGCCATAAAACTATGCTTTGGCCGGACTCGGGTGATTGAATTATCTCCTGTGAAATTATATTTCCCAAGGCGTCTTTTTCAATTCTCATTTGTCCCGGATTTTTTCTTAAAACTTCCTCGTAAGAATTTTCAATACCGAGTCTACCAACATAATCGGTGGTTAAATAGAGTTGGGGTTCTTTTTTAAGCTCTTCCGATTGGATTCTTCCAGTATAACCAATTAAATGGCTGAAATTTTTACCTTCCCGATATTCTCTAGTGGGATTATTAACAATTTGAAATCCGGGAAACTCTTCAGTAAGCTTTGTCTCTAAAATTATTAAGGTCTTATGGCCTAAGTTTTCAGCAATTGAGATTTGGGAATTTTCGCTCTCGTCAATTTTCTTCTCCAGAACCCCATAATCCAAGGCTAAAATTTGAGAAATCTCTTTCAGAATTTTTATTCTTTCTTCATCAGACGAAGGAAGTTTGCTTTTCTCTAAAATTAAATCAAAACTTGATTGGTTAAAAACCAGCTGTTTTAGATTGCGGTCGTAAATTACCCCTCTTTCAGCTTGAATTTGACGCAAAACATATTTATTTCCTTCGGCCAAAGCTAAAAAATTTTTGTGGTCTAATATCTGAAGCTGAAAGGTCTTGGTAAAAAGAAGAAAAATGAGCAGTAAGCTAAAAATTAACAATCCTTGGAGAATTATTTTCAAAAGAGGAACTTCAAGTTTTTTCTCTGAAACACCTAACTCCTCGTCTTTTTTTCTGGCCAATTTATCAAGAAGAATCTCGTGCGGTTCAATATCAACATGGGGCCCGTTTTTCTTTTGATTTTTAAACTTGTATGAAGGTAGGAAGCCGAACATATTTTCTTAAAACAAATTTAATAAAAACGGCTATGGTTAATAAAATTATAACCCAAAAACCCAAAAAAATTTCAGAAAAAATATCTAAAAAAAATCCGCCAAAAAAAGCGCCAAATAGTCCCAATTTTCCTTCTCCAGCTTCAAAAAGATTAATTATAATTACCAAAACTAAAACAAAATTTAATAAATGTCCTATCGGAAAATGAGGGGAAAAACTAGTTTGAAGTAAAACCGTAAGATAAAAGAGAATAATTAAAATAAAAATATTCTTCATTAATATTGTTATAAGCCGGACTTTGGCGCTTTCAATGATTTATGATTATGAATACTTTTTCTAATTCTCCTATGTCAAAGAATGGAGAAAGTTCAGCCCGGTAGAAAGGTTCGGGGTCGGCTTTTTCAATCTGGCCAACTTTACCAATCAGTAATCCTGGAGGAAAAACTCCGCTCAAGGCACTGGTAACGACTAAATCTCCCTCTTTAATTTCTTCCTCTCTGGATATACGTTCAAGCCCCACTTTTAAATTTCCTCTTCCCTTTACCGTTCCTAAAATTTCACTGTCTGCTATTTTCCCAACAAAAGAACCTTGGGAATGGGAAATCAAAAGAACTTTGGAAAAGTTTTTATAAACTTTATCAATTCTCCCAATTAAAACTTTCTCTTGAGTAATGACTGGAAAGTGAGAGCCCTCTGGAATACCATCTTGAGTTCCTTTGTTAATTGAAATAAAATCTTGGGCAATATCTCTCCCAGTAACTCGAGCTAATACCAGTTGAAATTCTTTTTCCAGGCCTATCCCCAAAGCCTCTCTTAGCTTTTCGTTTTCTTCTTTAAAATCTTTTAAAACTTCATTTTCGGCTAAAAGATCTTGAACTTGCAATTTTAATTTTTCATTCTCTTCTTTTAGATGCTTCATTTCGATTATAAACTCAAAAAAGCCGGATACTCTGACTCCGGCTCCCCAGAAAATATTTTGAATCGGGGAAGATATCAAATAAAAGGAATTTTTAACTTCTTTACCGAAAAAAGTTAAATTAAGGACAAGGAAAAAAACAAGTAGTAAAACAGAAATTATCGCAATTTTTATTTTATAACGGAGTTTCATCTTTCTTTTATTATAAGCTTTTTCCCCAAAATAAAAAAGTGGGGACTACCTACTTTCTCACCGAGGCAATATCATCGGCCTTAGAGTATTTCACTTCTCTGTTCGAAATGGAAAGAGGTGGAACAACTCTAGTATAGTCCCCACTTTTTTATTCAATTTGCGGTCATTAATTGCTAGCCAAAATAGTTAAACGATTTATTAGTACTGCTTGGCTCAAGGCATTACTGCCCTTACACCTACAGCCTATCAAGGTCGTAATCTTCGACCAATCTAAGAGTCCTAATCTTGGGGTCTGCTTCGCGCTTAGATGCTTTCAGCGCTTATCAGGTCCCGACTTAGCTACCCAGCGATGCTCCTGGCGGAACAGCTGGTAGACCAGAGGTCGGTTCACTCCAGTCCTCTCGTACTAGGAGCAAATCCCCTCAAGACTCGACGCCTGCGGTAGATAGGGACCAACCTGTCTCACGACGGTTTGAACCCAGCTCACGTGGGATTTTAATGGGCGAACAGCCCAACCCTTGGAAGCTTCTTCACCTCCAGGATATCCCGAGCCGACATCGAGGTGCCGAACAGGGCCGTTGATGTGAACTCGCGGGCCCTACTAGCCTGTTATCCCCGGGGTAGCTTTTGGCTGATGATCTTCCACGGTTCTACTAACCATGGTCGGTTCACTAAGTTCCACTTTCGTGCCTGCGCGGCATATCCGCCTTGCAGTCAAGCCAGCTTGTGCCTTTACACGACCACTCCGATTTCCATCCGGAGCTAGCCGACCTTAATAAACTTCTCCATTACCTTTTAGGAGAAAAGTGCCCCACTTAAACTGACCGCCTCCCACTGTCTCCCATTGTTGAAACAGGGTTAGTCTTAGCATTTTGAAAGACGGGTGTTTCATTGGCGGCTCCTCCGCCACCGAAATGACGAATTCAAAGCCTACCCGCTACGCTACGCATCCAAAACACAAAGACAATGGAAAGCTACAGTAAAGCTCCCGGGGTCTTTCCGTCTAGCCGCAGGTAAAGCGCTTCTTCACGCTTATAGCAATTTCACCGGGCTCCTCGTTGAGACAGTCCCCTAGTCGTGAAGCCTTTCATGCGGGTCACAACTTACGTGACAAGGGATTACGCTACTTTAACACGGTCAGAGTTACCGCGGACGTTCACCCGTGGCTTAAACCACTCAGCTTCCACCTTGCGGCAGAAACCGGCAGCAGTAACACACGGACACTGGTCAGGCTTCAGCCCCTATACATCTTATTACTAATTAAGCAGGGACCTGTGTTTTTGGTAAACAGTCGCCAGGGGTACTTTCGCTGCGACCGCCTCATCGGCGGTAAGGCATATTGCGAACTTACGCCTGCTTTTTTGCCGAGTTCCTTAACGAGGTTTCACCCATTAACCTTGGTGCTCTTACACCAGTCCACCTGTGTCGGTTTGCGGTACGGACTCCATACCTTTAACTCTACGAGTTTTTCCAGGCAATCTGACGTTTGAGACGGTCGGGATTGCTCCCAACTCTCGGAAATCCAATAATCCTCCCAAACGCTTTGACTGCGTTACTCTTCGAAAAAATATGGAGGGGCCGGAATATTGACCGGCTGTCCATCACCTCTCCCTTTCGGGATAAGGCTTAGGCCCGCCTAACCCTTGGTTGATCGCCATTGCCAAGGAAACCTTAGACTTTCGGTCTGGCAGAATTTCACTGCCATTGCGGTTACTTATACCAACATTCTCGCTTCTCAAGGCTCCATTCCGACTTACGTCGTGAACTTCACTGCCTTAAGAACGCTCCCCTACCCCCCATAAGATACAAAATATCTCACAGAGTCTTATCTTCGGTACTGAGCTTTAGTCCCGGAAATCTTCGGCGCAGAACTCCTTAATTAGTAAGCTGTTACGCACTTTTTAAAGGGTAGCTGCTTCTAAGCTAACCTCCTAACTATCACAGGAATTCCACTTCCTTTCTTACACTTAGCTCAAATTTTGGGACCTTAGATGAAGATCAGGGCTTTTTCCCTTTTGACCCTGGAGCTTAGCCCCCAAGGTCTGACTGCCCCTGTCCTTTTACTTTTCGCCATTCGGAGTTTGGTAAAGATACCTACCTTTCGGCACAGTATCTCTTCCAGTGCTCTACCTGCGAAAAAAGACAAGGACGCTAACCCCAAAGTTATTTCGGGGAGAACCAGCTATTACCAAGCTCGATTAGCTTTTCACTTCTTATCACAGCTCATCCCAGAGTGTTGAACGGCTCACGGGTTCGGGCCTCCCCCTCGATTTCTCGCGGGTTCACCCTGGCCATGACAAGCTCGCTTGGCTTCGGGTCTGAGAATATAACTTTAAACGCGCTATTAACACTTGATTTCTCTACGCCTCCGGGGCATAACCCCTTAGACAAAGTTATACACCCAACTCGTTGGTTCGTTCTCCAAAAAGCACGCGGTCACCCTTACGGGCTCCCACTCTTTGTAGGCGTGATGGTTTCAGGTTCTATTTCACCGGGATCACCTCCCTACTTTTCACCTTTCCCTCACGGTACTGGTTCACTATTGGTGAGGTTGAGTATTCAGCCTTGGCCAGTTAGTCTGGCCTGCTTCCCACAGGACTTTCTTTCCCCGTGGTACTTAAGAAAAATATCAAGGAGCGTAAAGTTGTTTTCGCTTACAGGACTATTACCTTCTTTGGTTGCCCTTTCCAGGGACATTCAACTAACAAAACCTTACCTAAGTGCTCTCCCTCAGAAGTTTTTGTCTTAAGAACAAAAGCTCCCGACGATAATCTCTTACAACCCCGAAGCATAAAATGCTCCGGTTTAGGCTCCTGCCTTTTCCCTCGCCGGTACTAAGGCAATAATTCTTCAATTAGCTCAGGATTAACCCGAACTTCTTAAAGGGTAAACTTCGTTTTCTTTTCCTCCGCTTACTGAGATGTTTCACTTCAGCGGGTACGCTCCGAGCAAATAAATTATATGCTCGGCAATTTCGCTTATCGCGAAATTAGGTTTCCCCATTCGGAAATCCCCGGATCAAAGGTTGGTAGTCACCTCCCCGAGGCTTATCGCAGACACCCCACGTCCTTCGTCGCCTCAACCTCCCGAGGCATCCACCATCCGCTTATAAGTAACCATTTTTGGCTAGCAATGAATGACCACATTCATTGTTTGATTAATTAAGCGAAGAAGATAAACGTCTTCTCCGCCTTCGTCCCGCTCTTGCGGGATTCAGTTTTCAAGGTGCTTTCTGTTTCTTCTTTCACCAATCAAAAATCGCTTCCTCGGAAGCGATTCTCTGCGACGTCTACTGTTAAAACAACAGGTAACCAAATTGCAGAGCATTAACCGCTTCCTTTAATAAAAATATTTTCTTTTCTTATCATAAATCAATTAATATATTATCAAAACCAAAATTGGTTGTCAAGCCTCCACACCTGTCTTAATTGTAAAAAAATTAAAAGATACTCATTCTTAATACAGGTGTGGAGGACAAGACTTTTGAATTAACGCTAAACCAGTGTTCTATCAGCGCAAAGGCCAATAATTATTTAGCCTTTTAGTTTCTTTCTTATATCCTGTGCTATTTCGGCAGCCACATCTTTTCCGCCAAGACCAAAGGCAATAGCCAACATAGCAACTATTCCTACAAAAGCAATCTTAATCAATTCGAAAACCCAATCTGCCCAGTCAAACTTCAATTGCTGGAAAACAGCCAAAATGGCAAAAATCCAAATAGCCCATTTAATAATCGCCCCTACCAGATGACCATAACCTACTTTAATGCTCTCCACGGCTGCTCTAATCACTTTTTCTACAATATCAGCTATAATAACGGCTACTACAAAAATAAGGGCAGCTACAATAACATTCGGAAGATAACCCAAAATAGCTCCCAGTAAGTCCTTGAATGCCCCAAACGGTTGTCCTAAAGCTCCAACAGCTGCGTAAAGAAAAGTAATCACCAAAATCCATTTAACAATAGCGCCGATAAAATCTGAGGGACTAATCTTCATCTCAGCTTTTTCTAAAGCCGTTTTCCACCCAGTCCTTTCAAAGAATTGATTTAATTTTATTCTGGTTAAGATCTCAGCCACTAATTTTCCAACGATAACCGCAAAAATCCAACCAATAAGGAAGATAATAATTGCGGCAACTAAGCCGGGAACGAAATTCAAAAACCCATCCCAGAGTTTCAATAAAGCCATAGTTGTTGTTTCGGCCCAGTTTTCTATCCAGTTTTCAAACATAGTAGTTTTATATCTTTAAAATTTTAATTTTCGACCTTTGTAAAGATTAGGATATTATATAAAAGCCAAAGAGATCTGTCTAGTGGAAAACTTTTGGTGGACCTAGGCAGAATCGAACTGCCGCTACTACATTGCAAATGTAGTGTTCTACCGTTAAACTATAGGCCCAGAAAAATTTAGGCGGGTGAACAAATGAGGCGCCCCAGCAGTAGAACGCTTCGCGTTCACTACGGGGCAGTCCCGTACCGTGCTTTGCTCTGATACTGGGACGTTCTAGCCAACTGAACTACAGGCCCGTTTGGTGGGCGCGGAAGGAGTTGAACCTTCCACCTCTTCTTTATCAGAGAAGCGTTCTACCGCTGAACTACGCGCCCAAGACAAAAAATTCTTTTTTTACCGGGAGACTGCTTATCCTTTTTTTAAAAATAACATTCAGTCCTATCTTATCGAAGATGTTCTCCCATTCTTCTTCTGACTTAAAAGAGGCTTTATTGTAATCTCCGATGAGCTTGGTGAAAGAAATTCCGTGAATCTTACAGAATAAACTTGAAAAAAAATCATCCAACAAGTCTTCGTAAATAATGATTTTACCCTTGGCCGTTCTTTTGGCTTCTTTCAAAAGAACAACGGGGTCTTCGCTATGATGTAAAACGTAATTAATTAAAACCGTATCAAAGGAATCATCTGGAAAAAGAAGGTGAAAACCATCATAAATTTGAAAAGGAAGCGAAGAAACCCGGTAATCTTTAATATCTACTCCCAAGACTTCTGCTCGAAAAAAATCTTGAAAGGTCTTCCCAACTATACCGCAACCGCAACCCAGATCGAGAACCTTCGAACCCTTTTTAATAAAATCTTGGCAATCCAAACACATTTTCTTTGCCGCCAATTTATAAATTGGGTAGAAAGCCCGGTAATGATTCATTTTCTAACTTTTGTAAAATTACCGATTATCAAGTCAGGTATCATTTTTCTAAGAGCAGCGCCTTTAAGTTTAATTGAAAAATTATAATCACCGCTATTGAGAATGATTTTGGGCAGATTAATCAAGGATTTATCAACAAATGTCGGCACTCTCCATAAATTTCCAAAAGGCGGAATAGCGCCAATTTTTACCCCTTTTAGATTTTTCTTAATCCAGGCCTCCTTAATAAAACTAATCTTTTTCGTTTTAGCTGTTTTTCCTAACTTTAGAATGTCTAAATTTTTGTTTGCTGGAATCATAACCAAAGCTACCCTTTTGTCTATTCTCGTCACTAATGTTTTCCCAATCATCTTCTCTGAGACCTTTAAAGTGGCTGCTTTGTCAAAGGCAGTATAAACCGTCCGGTGCCCAACCACTTCGTATTTTGTCTTTACCTTTTCTAAAAAATTGGAAATTTTTTTGGGAATTTGCATATTGAAATATTATATCAAAAATAAAAAAGCCGTCAATCGGCTTTTGTCAGTTTTTTAGAGTTGCTCCGATAATCCCCCTTTAAGGTCCGGAGATTAACACCTTAAGGTTGAAAACAGAATTCTCAGTTTTCAATCCCAGTCGACAAAATTTTAAATTAATTGATCCACCGACAGCTTCCGCTACCGGTGCCTTGTTACGACTTCATTCTTGTTACCGACTTTAGCTTGAGCCCGCCTCAACGGCGGGATTTCGGCTACTGCCGGCTCCCCTAATGTGACGGGCGGTGAGTACAAGCTTCAGGAACGTATTCATCGCCACATAGCTGATTGGCGATTACTAGCGATTCCAACTTCATGAGGTCGGGTTGCAGACCTCAATCCGAACTGAGACCGGATTTGATGGGATTAGCTCCGCCTTGCGGCTTAGCAACCCATTGTTCCGGCCATTGTACCACGTGTGCAGCCCAGGGCATCAAGGGCCACGCTGACTTGGCGTCATCCTCGCCTTCCTCCCGGTTATCCCGGGCAGTTCCCGGTGACAGATAAAACACAGGGTAAGGGTTGCGCAGGTTTTGGCATCTAAGCATGCACTTCAAAGCACCTGCTGACGACAGCCGTGCAGCACCTGCCCCAATGTCCTTGTGGGTAGTCCGCCGTTTCTGGCGGATTTCATTGGGGTTTCTAGCCCTGGTAAGGTTCTTCGTTTGTTGTCGAATTGAGCCACATGGTCCACCGCTTGTGTGAAGCCCCGTCTATTCCTTTGAGTTTTAGTCTTGCGGCCGTACTTCCCAGGCGGAACACTTAACGCGTTAGCTTCGCCACCTAAAGGGTCGACACTTCAGATAGCCAGTGTTCATCGTTTAGGGCGTGGACTACCGAGGTATCTAATCTCGTTTGCTCCCCACGCTTTCGTCCTTCAGCGTCAGGACCGTCCCAGCTGAATGCCTTCGCTTTTGGTGTTCCGGTCGATATCAACGGATTTCACCCCTACACCGACCGTTCCATCAGCCCCTAACGTCCTCTAGCCAGATAGTATTCCTGGCACCCCCAAGGTTGAGCCCTGGGTATTTAACCAGAAACTTTCCTGGCCGCCTACGGACCCTTTACGCCCAATAAATCCGGATAACGCTCGGAGACTCTGTATTACCGCTGCTGCTGGCACAGAGTTTGCACCTCCTTATTCCTCCGTTACTGTCACCCGAAGGTTCTTCACGGAGAAAAGCTCTTTACACCCCGAAGGGCTTCTTCGAGCACGCGGCGTCGCTGGTTCAGACTTTCGTCCATTGACCAATATTCTCGACTGCGGCCTCCCGTAGGAGTGCGGACCGTATCGCAGTTCCGCCGTTGGGGAACAAGCTCTCACTTCCCCTACCCGTCATCGCCTTGGTAGGCCATTACCCTACCAACTAGCTGATAAGTCGCAGACCAATCCTCAACCGGTAATCCTTGCGGACACCCTTTACCCACCACTTGCGTGGGGGGACTATCACGAATTAGCCAATCTTTCGACTGGTTATGCGTGTGTTGGGGGTTTGTATCTACGTGTTACTAACTCGTTTGCCACTCCCCCCATCACTTTGACCTGAATTTTCACGATTAACCTTATTTTTGGTTCCCTCGTTGAATTAAAGACAAAGTGATGGGGAGCGTTCGACTTGCATGCCTGATCCACGCCGCCAGCGTTCATCCTGAGCTAGGATCAAACTCTCAAATAATAGACTTAAGATATAAGTTACTAGATTAAAGAAATTTTCTAAAACCTTGAGTCTTTAATCTTAAATCTTAATAATCGGAGCAACTCTAAAAAACTAAACGAACGATAGTGAGTTCACCGAGCATATAATTTTTTATGTGCTTCGGTTCCATTCTCACTCCGTTCAGATTTGATTTTTAAGGTACTTGCTTTCATCCGTCCAGGCTTTGCACGCCATCAAAAATCAGGAAGAGACTTCCTGATTCCTGTATCTTGATTCCTTAAATATACTTTACTATTTGCGACCGCGCTTTTTCTTTTTAGCCATGGATTTATCTTTTATTGTGTCTCTTCGGGTCTTAGTTTATCTTTTTCAAAAATCTTTGTCAAGCCCAAGTATTACAACAGCAAAATGAAGCTCAGTCCAAAGTTCAATGTCGGGCAAGACCCTAAGCCGTCCCCGAGGCTCGAACTCGGAACCTTTTGTTTACAAAACAAATGCTCTACCATTGAGCTAGGACGGCAGTGTTATTTCTTTTCTTTTATCCTCTTTATTTCTTCCCAATAATTATCCTTGTCTAACTTCTCTCTTATGGTCTTTTGATTCTGCCAATTGACAGACCGAGAAGAAAAAGTTTTCTTCTTCGACTTCTCTCTTAATTTCTGGAGCCAATTAAATGTTTGCTTGTCGGTCTTCAGACTTAAAATTCTGATTTTAGAAATAAATTTCTGCAAAAATATTTCATAAGAGAAATTTTTTAAAGGAGATAATTCTTCGGTCTTTTGCCTTAATTTTGAGCTAAATGACTCGTCTTCCTCAGTTAAATCCTCCGACAACTCAATCAAAAGCGGAATTTTCCGCCGAACAATCAATCCTATACCTAATAAGCTACAAATTAAAATAATTGTCGCGATTATCTCAATCATTACATTTCGTATCTTACAAATCTTTTTATAATGATATTTTCTCCTAATTTGGCAATATATTCATCAATCAAATCTTTTATCGTCTTTGTTTCGTCTCTTATCCACGGTTGGTTAAAAAGTGAATTTTCTTCTGAAGGACTGATAGCGGTAATTTGCAGTGCTAATTCGTGGGCTAACTTTTGAAAATCAGGGGTTTTAGCAACGAAATCGGTTTCACAACAGAGCTCAATCATTGCCCCGACCTTCTTATTAGAATGGATGTAGCTTTCAATTATTCCTTGTTTTGCTTCCTTTTCTGTCCTTTTTTTAGCAAAATCTTTTCCCCATTTTCTTAAAATATCTTTTGCCTCCTGGAAATCGCCCTTGGTCTCTGTTAATGCTTTTTTACATTCGGAAATGGAAACTTCCGTCTCTTCTCTTAGTTTTTTAATCTGGTCAATATTTACCATAAACTTAAAATTATTTAGCCTTGAGTTTTAGACTGTGGTTTTTCGTCTTTCACTTTAAGCTTTGCGCTTAAAATCGCTTTTTTTATCTTATCCAATATATATTTTACTGAGCTTATGGCGTCATCGTTGGCCGGAATCGGATAATCGACTAAGCTTGGATCGGTATTAGTATGAGAAATAGCAATGATTTTTATTCCTTTCATTGTTGCCTCTTTTACCGCTAAATCATCTTTTTTCATATCTAAAACCAAGATAGCATCGGGCAATTCTTCCAAATTTTTTATCCCGCCAAATTTTATTTCCAAATCATGCAATTCCTTGTCAATTTTATTTCGCTCTCGTTTTGTATATTTCTCCAGCTCTCTTTCTTTTTTCTTCCTTTCCACTTCTTTAAAATAGGCTATCCTCTTTTTTATTATTTCAAAATTGGTAAAAGTTCCTCCTAGCCATCTTTCTGTTACGTAAGGCAAGGCTAGTTCTTGAGCAAGAACTTCAGCAAGGCTTTTAACCTGAACTTTTGTACCAACTATTAACAAAGTTTTATTTCCCAAAATTAATTGCTGGATGAACTCTAAGGCCTTTTCTAGTTTCTCCTTTGTTTTTTCCAAATCAATAATATGGATAGCATTTCTCACGCCAGCTATAAAGGGCATCATTTTCGGATGAATCTTAGAAGTTTTGTGTCCAAAATGAAGACCGGCTTGGGCCATTTCCTCAAGGTTAATATTAAAATCCTTACTCTTCCGAGCGTCAGTGAGACGCGCAGAAGACAATTTATCCTTTTCGCCCGCCAAAATCTTAGCAGAGGCGGGAACTTTTTTCTCTTTTGTCTCTGACATAATTTAATTCAATTTAATAATACTATCAAAATCTAAAAAACAAATCAAGGGTTGCTTTCCCTAATAATATATTATAATATTACAATATATGAAAAAAGGTATTCATCCCAAATATTACCCAAATGCTAAGGTTAAATGTGCCTGCGGCAATATTTTTACCGTTGGTTCAACCAAGGAATTTATTGAAATTGAAATTTGTTCAAAATGTCATCCGTTTTACACTGGCAAAGAAAAGATTGTTGATGCTATGGGCAGGGTTGAAAAATTCAGAAAAAGATTGGCAAAGAAAAAGAAATAAGCGACGCTAATCTGTAAATAGTATATCGATTATAAGAACATTGGTATCGCTAGCATATTTATTGATATTATTAGTATCGTTTTATTCATGTTTGATATTACGGAAATAAAAAAGGAATATAATGAGGTTCTACAACAGCTCGCTGACCCCGAGCTGATTTCTGATTGGGAAAAAAATGACAACCTGATCAAAAGAAAAAATTATCTTGAAAGAATTATTAACAAGGAGAAAGAAATCAATGACTTAGAGAATAAAATTGAAGAAAATAAAACAATTTTGAAATCTCAGGAAGAAAAAGAGCTTTTTTCTCTGGCTGAAACCGAAATAATCCAATTAGAGGAAAAGAAAAAAATATTGGAAGAAGAATTAAAAAAAATCTTATCAGAACCGCAAGAAAAAAAAGATATCGTTAAGTCAGTAATTATGGAAATCAGAGCAGGAGCCGGTGGAGAAGAGGCGTCTTTATTTGTTGCTGACCTTTCTAAAATGTATTTAAAATACGCTAATTTTCAAAACTGGAAAGAAAAACTTTTAGATTCCCGGCCAAGTTCTTTAAACGGTTTCAAGGAGATCGTTTTTGAAATTTCCGGTAATGAGGTTTTTTTAAAAATGAAGACAGAGGCTGGAGTCCATCGCGTCCAAAGGATACCGGCTACCGAAAAATCGGGCAGGATTCATACTTCCACGGTTTCTGTAGCGGTATTGCCAAAACCTCAAAAAGGAAAAATCACTATCAATCCTAGCGAATTAAAGGTTGATACTTATAAATCTTCGGGTCCTGGCGGCCAATATGTTAACAAAAGAATGACGGCTATAAGAGTTACCCATTTACCTACGGGTTTAGTGGTTACTTCACAGACGGAAAGAAATCTTCAGCAAAATCGGGAGAATGCTTTAAGTATCCTAGAGGCGAAACTTTTAGAAAAAAAAGAGATGGAAACAGCCACGAAATTGGGTCAAGAAAGAAGATTACAAATTGGCAAAGCCCAGAGAGCAGAAAAAATCAGAACCTATAATTTTCCTCAAAACAGGGTCACCGACCACAGAGTAAAAAAATCCTTCCATAATATAGAAGAAATCATGGAAGGCAAGCTAGAACCGATAATAAAAGCTCTCTCAAAAACTACGATTAAGGAATGAAAACCAAATTAAGACAAAGGTCAGATATTGTTCCTTTATCTATAAAAGTTTGAAGACAGTTGGCGCGTTGCACTACGGTACTATCATAAGATAACAGCCCGGGTGCCCCGAAATATCTTCCGGCAGCCAGCAACTCATTTGAAGCAGCTCCAAGATCACGCAAATAGAGACCGGCTGCCAAAAACGAGTCGCGTACACTCCAAGGATCTGCTGGCGACCTCCCCGTGATTGAAGAAAGCTTATCTTTTATCAGCATCCAGGTAGAGGGAATAAACTGAGCTGGCCCCATAGCTCCTCCCCATCCATAATTAGGGCCCCTGCCAACGTCAATCCAGCAGGAAACAGGGGTACGGAGAGGATTCCTCCCAAGTCCTTTAGTAATCTGTAAAAAAGGTGGCAGATCCCGTGTAGGATTAATCCCGCGAGGAAATTGCCTATTGTTTGCAATATTATATGTTGCACCAGAAGTCAAATTTGCAAGATAACACTGTCCGACATTTCTTGCCAAGGCTGACTCCTGAGTAATAATTGACAAAAGAAGAGCCGGCCGTACCCCTGTTTGCTGCTGTACCCATTTAGCTATTTCAAGCGCCTCGCCAAAAGTAGGCATCTCAACTTCGGGAATACCGGCCAGTTGGAATATTCTTGTCCTAATCTCTGCTGCTTTCTGCTCGGTAATTTCTTTCTGTCCAATGTACTGCTGGTGCTGAACCTCAGTCATGCCCATCAATCTCTCTTGTTGTTTTCTGGCGGCTTCCGATTCCTGTTTTTGATAAGCCAGAGATCTGACCGTCTCCTCCAGACTATCTTTTTCTCCACCTAATTTTCCTTTTTGCTCTTCTAGACTAAATTTTAAATCTTTAATATTCCCAAGAAGCTCTTGGCTTTTTAGGTTGAGGGTTTCTAAAGCCATTAAATTGTCGAAAAAACCAGAAATCGTTTCTTCAGAAAGTAAAACCTCAACTAAGGATTTTCGCTCTTCTTCATAAACGGTTCTTAAGGTTCCGGCTAGTTTTCCTCTCAAATCTTCGATTTTTAGGCTAGTAGTTTCAATTGAACCCTCGGTATCTTGAATCTGTAAGCCAAGGTCCTGAATAAATAAATTACTTCTGCGAATTTCAAGATCCAGTTTATTGATCTTGCTTTTTAAGGCGTTAATTTGCTGCCGCAGACTTTGTATTTCAGCTTCAGTCCGAGTAATATCTTTTTCGTATTGTTTGATTTTTTCTTCTAGTTCTTTCAATTCTTTTTCCAGCTGCGCTCTTTCCTGCTCAGGGGTCATCTGCGCAAGTACAAAAAACGATGGCAGAACTACAGCCATCATGAGAGTCAGCAATAAAGCTATTTTTAGAATACGACGGCACATAACCTAAAATCTCTAATTATTCTAATTTCTAATTAGGCATTTTCTTCAGGACCTTCTTCCGGTTTCTTCTCTTCTTCCACTCTCTCTTCTATCGGTTTTACTAATTCTTCCTCAACTTTCTCAAGAGGCGAAAGAAAAGCGACGATTTCTTCGGGATCTTTCAAGACCTTCACACCTTCCGGCAGCTTCAAATCTTTAATTAAGACATGATCTTCAAAGGTTTTAAGGCTGCCGATATCTGCTTTAATTTCATGAGGGAGATTTTGAGGCAAAGCTTTTACCTCGAGCTCAGAAATGTTTTTAATCAAGGTTCCGCCTAAATCTTTCATCGCTATTGCTTCTCCTTCAAAAACTATTGGTACGGCCACCTCTACTTCTTCTCCAAGTCGCGGTTGATAAAAATCAACATGAATTAGCTTTTCTTCTAGAGGATCCCTTTTCAGGTCGTGGATTAAAACCAAAAACTTCTTTCCGTTTACTTCTAAAGAGATCAACGAGCTCTCTCCGGCTGTACTATAAACTTTCTCAAAACTTTTATAATCCAATTCTAAAGGTAGGGCTGATTTTATTTCAGGCCCGTACAAAACCGCCGGTAAGATACCTTTCTTCCGAAGAGTTTTCGTTTTTTTGCCGAGTTCTTTTCTAATTTTGGCTGATAAGGTTAGCATGGCTCTTTTCTTTATTTACCGAACTCCGCGGAGCGGAGCGAGGTGGAAGATGAGACACAGTCTCAACGACCAATTGTGAATTCGTTGGAATAAAATCTCTCGTTCTCTTCAAACTTTTCGCCGACCTGGCAATTAACACAGGAAGGAACAGCAATTCGATGAAGTCCAGAATCTGTTGCAGAGATAATAAGCTCTAAACTCTTGGTCTGATTTGACTCAATGCACATTTCTACCAAGTCCGGCTCTTTACATTCTTCGTAAAGATAACTCTTCCATTCCCCGTTGTTTTTTTCCAAATAATAAGGATAACAACTAGAAATACAAAAATTACTGGCTAGATTATTTCTGATAGTCATCGTCGGCGCTTCCCCTAAGCCGTATTCTGTTTTTTCTGTAGTAACTATGACTTCTTGAGGAGCTTTTAACAAAAAACCTAAAACTAAAACTAAAAGAAGCGCCACCAGAATACCAATAAGAAGTTTTTTGTTCATTCCGTTAGAAGCCTGTCCTTATATTACTAATTTCAGATAGACAACTTATTTGGGTTTTTCCAGGTAGTAGAAGTTTGACAAGTGTTTTGCTTCGCAAAACGCTAATTTGCCACCGGCAGTCAAACTTTCACTACCTGGTTTTAATAATAAATTTCTTCTCCAGTTCTTTTAGCGTTGTCATAACTCCGGTATATTCCAATTCAGACATAGGCAGCATAGCTGCTCCATAAAATCCCTGTCGTCGTATCTCTTCTGCTTTTCGGGAAACAGAATGTCTGACATAGTCCCAATAAGGATGGTCAAAGGTGTCAGCCGGCTCAGTTAATTTACCATTTTTTACTGAAAACCCTAAACAACTCACTACCGGAGGTCCGTCAAAAAAGGAAATGGACGAATTCTTTTTAACCGGCATCAAAGGGCCGACATGAGAACCGCGCATAAATCCTGCCACATAAGGACCTATGGTATAGGGAGATAGGACTTCGCCAGTTGCCGGAAAATATTTCTGCACTCTGACCAGAGCTACCGGATCATCTTTGCCAACGTATTTTCCAGCTATATTGTGAAGCCGGGTGGTGCTGACCGATGCTGCTTGCTCTTTTGAAGCTCTTGACCAGATTGATTCCACCACGAATCTCCCAGGTTCTCGTAGCAGAACGGCAATATCGTAAATGTTTTCAGGAGTGTAAAGTTCAATAAATCTGTCCGCTTTAGTATAAGACACGTCCATTATAATAAATTTGAATCCTTTTTTGATATCCGGAGAAAGTAAAAGACCCGCGTTATGCATGGGATCGGCAAAAGTTAAATACATAGGAAGGTTGTAGGCGCCGGGCTCGGTTTTATCTGCGGCAAACATCAGAAAGGGCTCGGCCGGCCTTTCCTCAATTTCAAGTTCAGCTACAGCCGGACCCATACCCTTGACATTGCCCGTAAACCCTTCTTTGAGCAAATCCTGACCAGCACCGTAAAGCCCTTGTGCCTTGGCCGTCTTGGTGCCAGCCACAAAAGCATCCCAGCAGAGCTTGTGAACTTTACTATCTAAGGCACCTCTTTTGTGCGTACTCAGAATAGCGATATCGTCCCCGGTATGTCCAATATAATAATCAATTAATAATCCTCTGCCTTTTTCTTTAATATAATTTTCGACTGACTGCAATAACTTTTGGCTGGGTTTTATATGCCCGCCAATACTCCCAATATCTGCTTTAATAATAGATAAGGTAATTTTCGCCATATTTTTATTATCTTTTATTATTTTTAAAATTAATTTTTATTTGACCTTTTCTTGTATGTTATAATTATATCTTATTTCTTAATTTTGGCCAAGGTTAAAATGGTTTTAATGACTGTGTCGGGATTCAAGGAGATTGATTCAATTCCTTCTTTCATTAAAAATTTAGCAAATTCCGGAAAATCACTCGGTCCCTGGCCGCAGATTCCGCAATATTTTTTCTTTTGGTTACAAAGTTCAATTACCTTTTTTATCATCTCTTTTACCGCTTCGTTTCTTTCATCGCCAATTTTGGAAACCTGAGCCGAATCCCTGTCTAATCCCAAGACTAATTGAGTAAGGTCGTTTGATCCGATGGACATTCCGTCGAATATCTTTAAAAATTCTTCGGCCAGAATGACATTGGAAGGAATTTCACACATTACAATAACCTTCAAGCCGTCGTTCCCCTTTTTTAATCCGTTTTTTGCCATCAATTCCAAGACCTTTTTCCCTTCTTCCACCGTCCGGCAAAACGGCACCATCGCCCAGATGTTTTTTAAACCGAAAACTTCTCTGGCTCTTTTTATCGCCCGGCATTCCATCTCAAAAGCCGACTTAAACTTTTCATCGTAATAACGGGAAGCGCCCCGCCAACCAAGCATTGGGTTAGATTCTTCTGGTTCAAAGGGTTCCCCGCCCACCAAAGATTTATATTCGTTGGTTTTAAAATCGGAAAATCTGACAATCACTGGTTTTGGATAGAAAGCAGCGGCTATTTGGGAAACTCCCCCAGCCAGCTCGTCAACAAAATACTGCGTTTTGTCTTTGTATCCGAAAGTAATTTTATCTATTTTTGATTTTAAGCTCCGATCTTTGATTTTATGATAATGATAAAGGGCCAATGGATGCACTTTGATTTTCTCTGCAAAAATAAACTCAATTCTTGCAAGTCCCACTCCTGAGTTTGGTAAAAAAGAGGTCTTGAAAGCAATATCGGGAGCGCCAATGTTTATCATTATCTTTGTTTTAAGTTTAGGTACTTTTTTCAAATCATATCTTTTTATCGTATAAGGAACTTTCCCCAAGAACACTTTTCCATCTAATCCACTAGTGCAATCAACTGTAACAATCTGGCCGCTTTTAAGAACCTTTGTGCCGTTCATTGTTCCGACTATCGCCGGAATCCCCAATTCCCTGCTGACAATTGCCGCGTGGCAAACCTTTGAACCCTCATCAGTCACAATAGCCGAAGCTATTCTTATTACCGGCACCCAGTCAGGATCCGTCATTTTTGCCACCAAAACTTCGCCTTTCTGGAATTGGGAAATTTTGGAGATATCGGTAATAACCCTTACACGGCCCATACCAATTTTATTCCCGATAGCGATTCCTTTAATAATCGGTTTTGCTTTTTTGGTTTTTAGTTTGTATTCTTCAAAAACCGCCTTTTTCTGCATGGCGTGAACGGTTTCGGGCCTTGATTGGACAATATAAAGTTTTCCCGTAATCCCGTCTTTTGCCCATTCAATATCCTGCGGGCTTTTGTAATGATCTTCAATGGCGCAAGCCCAGCGCGCCAGAGTTAAAACTTCTTTTTCTTTCAAAGAAAGAATTTCTTGCTCACCGGAAGAAACCCCGACTTCTTTCAACCCTCCGTCTTTGCTATAAATATATTTTTTGTCTTTCCTGCCGCAATTCTTAGTAATCATTGATTTATATCCTTGCTTTAATGTCGGCTTGAAAACATAAAATTCATCGGGCGTAATCCTGCCCTTTACTATCATTTCGCCCACTCCATAAATTGAGTTAATTACAACCAAATCCCTGAAACCGCTTTCCGTGTCCATGGTGAACATCACTCCTGAAGAAGCTAAATCCGACCTTATCATTTTTTGTACTCCCACAGAAAGCGCAACGTCAAAATGATTAAACCCTTTTTCTTCGCGGTAAACTATCGCCCTATCGTTAAACAAAGAAGCCATGCATTTTTTAACCGCCTTTAATAAATCTTTTTCTCCTCTTATATTCAAAAAAGTCTCGTGCTGGCCGGCAAAACTGGCTCCCGGCAGATCTTCGGCAGTAGCCGAAGATCTCGTGGCAACGTCGCAGTTTTTACCGTATTTTCTTTCCAATTCTTTATAGTGGTTTAGTATTTCCTTTTTTAAATCTTCAGGGATTTTAGCGTTTAAGATAAGATTCCTGCATTTTCTGCCGACTTCCTGAAGTTTTTTGATGTTTCTCGTGTTTAGCCCCACGAATAAGTTTCTTAATTTTTTATCAAGATTATTTTCTTTTAAATAATGCCAGTAAGCGGCGGAGGTTAAAGCAAAACCGTCTGGAACGCTAATCCCCTTCTTTCCCAATCGGGAAAACATTTCACCCAAAGAAGCATTCTTTCCTCCAACCAAAGATACGTCTTGGCGGGAAATTTCTTTGAACCGAAGTATGAATTTTTCGGATTTATTACGCATTATTATTGCTTTAATTTTCTTAATGCCTTCAGGAATAAATTACTCAATAACCTTTTTAATTTTTTCTACGCTTTCCGGGTTTGCCAAGGTACTTAGATCGCCCAAGTCTTCCCCGGTAAATAATTTCCTTAAAATCCGGCGCATAATTTTGCCGGACCGGGTTTTGGGCAGATCTTCAACTAAATAGATTTCTTTTGGCAAAGCGATCGGCCCTATTTCTCTTCTTATTAAAGTGGTAACCTCCTGTTTAATGTTTGGTGAATTAGAAAGAGCCGCGATCTTTTTCACGACAATAAAAATAACAGGTACTTCTCCTTTCAATTCGTCCGGAATACCAACAGCAGCGCATTCGGTAATTTTTGGATGTAAATTGGCTGCTTCTTCCAATTCTCCAGTAGATAGTCTGTGACCGGCCATTTTGATTACATCATCCACTCGACCAATAATTCTAATCAAGCCGTTTTCGTCTTTATAGGCGGCATCAGAAGTGAAATAAATTTCCTTTCCGTACTGGCTCCAATAAGTTTCTTCATATTTTTCCGGATTTTGATAAACCCCCCTCAGCATTCCCGGAGAAAAAGGCGATAAAATAACCAAGTTTCCGTCCTTAATATCAACTTTAATACCGGGGAAAGGCAAGCCGGTAAAACTGGGTTTGATAGGCCCGATGCCAGGCAGAGAACTAATTAAAATTCCTCCTGTTTCTGTTTGCCACCAAGTATCAACAATCGGACATCTTTTTTTGCCTACATTCTCAAAATACCAAAGCCAAGCAGACTGATCAATCGGTTCTCCTACAGAACCCAAAAGCTGTAAAGTTTCAAAATTATATTTTTCAATTGATTTTGTGCCATATCTTTCAAACATCCTAATGGCCGTGGGGGCAGTATAAAAAGTTGTTACTTTATATTTTTCAATAATCTTCGCCCACCTGTCAGACTCGGGCCAATCGGGCGCTCCTTCAAAAACTAAAGTCGGAGTTTTATTAAGCAAAGGGGAATAAATTGTGTAAGTGTGTCCGGTAATCCAGCCGGCATCAGAAGTACACCAAAAAATATCATCTTCTTTTAAGTCAAAAATCCATTTACCGGTAATTTTTGCTTGAACGCTATAGCCGCCGCAAGTATGCAGAATTCCTTTTGGCTTGCCGGTACTCCCACTGGTATACAAGATAAAAAGAGGATCTTCCGCGTCCATTACTTCCGCCTGACATTCAGCGTTCTCTTTTTCAATAATCTTTTTAAACCATAAATCCCGATCATTATTCCAAGAAACCTGGTTGTCTGCTCTTTTAACAACAATAATCTTTTCAATATCAGTCTCTTTAACGGCCTCATCGGCATTTTTCTTCAGATCAACCACTTTTCCTCTTCTGTAGTAACCGTCAGCCGTTATCAAAATTTTGGCCCCGGTATCTTGAAGCCGTACCTGCAAGGCATGAGGAGAAAAAGCAGAAAAAACAACAGTATGAACTGCGCCAATTCTCGCGCAGGCCAACATAGAAATTATTACTTCCGGAATCATAGGCAAATATATTCCTACCTTATCCCCCTTTTTCACACCTAATTTCTTAAGGGCATTGGCGAATTGAGAGACAAAAGATAAAAGCTCTTGATAAGTAAAAATTCTGGAGGGCTGATCAGTCGGCTCAGGCTCCCAAATTAAAGCCGTCTTATCTTTTATCTTGTCCCAGCCCTGAGGGCTATTTTCAAAAATATTGGAGGTAATGTTTATTTTTCCGCCCAAAAACCATTTGAAATAAGGAGGGGTATGTTCAAAAGGCTTTTGCCATTCTTTGAACCAAAAAAGCTCTTTGGCTAATTTCTCCCAAAATTTAACCGGGTCTTTTCCAGCTGTTTGATAAATTTTTCTATCCTTTACCCAAGCCTTATTTTTAAACTCTTTGGTTGGATAATATAAATCTTTTTTCTTTATCATATATATAAATTATACAATAATTTCTCCCATCCTTCCAGCTGTGGAAAACAAAAATGTGCACGTTCTAAGTTGCACATCCTTAAAAAAGGTCGCCGATTGACGGCTTTTTCTCATAATTTCTTACCGACGAATTCGGCAAACTCCGCTAAGCGGCAAGCGTAAGCCCATTCGTTGTCGTACCAGCCAAGAATCTTAACCAAGTTATCCTCCAGCACCTTGGTGTTTTCGGCGTCAACAATGGCCGAATAAGAATTACCGATATAATCGGAAGAAACCAAGAGAGCGTCTTCAATCCCCAAAATCCCCTTAAGTTTTGCATTCTGGCTCGCTTTCTTAAGAGTAAAATTAACTTCCTCCGCCGTGGTTTTTTTCTCCACCTGGCAAACCAAGTCTACAACAGAAACGGTCGGAGTGGGCACCCGTATGGCAATACCGTCCAATTTTCCCGCAAGCTCGGGCAGAACCCGGCCGAGCGCTTTGGCCGCTCCCGTGCTTGTCGGAATAATATTTAAAGCAGCTGCCCGGGCTCTTCTCAGGTCTTTATGGGGTAAATCCAAAATTTTCTGGTCGTTGGTATAAGAATGAATCGTCGTCATAAACCCTTTAACGATTTTAAAATTATCGTGCAAAACCTTAGCTATAGGAGCCAAACAGTTGGTAGTGCAAGAACCCATATCTACAATTTCATCTTTTTTAGCGTCAAACTTCTCTTCGTTCACTCCCAAGATATAAGAAGCAATTTTTTCCGGATCTTTAGAAGGAGCTGAAATAATAACTTTCTTGGCGCCCGCCTTTAAATGGGCTTCCGCTTTGTCATAATTTGTAAAAGCTCCGGTACATTCAAGAACAATATCAATGTCCATTTCTTTCCAGGGTAAATTCGCCGGATCTTTTTCTGCCAAGACTTTGACCCTTTTCCCCTTTGAGGTACCGTCTATTAATAATTCGCTGTCTACGGCCTTAACGGTTTTTCTATAAACTCCGTAAACCGAATCATATTTCAGCAAATGAGCCAAGGTTTCCGGGTCAGTCAAGTCGTTTATCGCGGCCACTTCTAAATTAGGGTGGTTATCGACTATTCTTCGGAAGGTAGGTCTCCCAATTCTTCCAAACCCGTTGATGGCTATTTTAATCGGCATAGAATTATTCTTTGATGTCTAATAATTGGCAAATTTTTTTCTTATCAAAACCCGCTATCATTTCTCCGTTTATCTCCACTACCGGCACCCCCATCTGGCCTGATTTTTTTATTATTTCGTCTTTAAGTTTCTCGTCTCGAGAAACATCGACTTCTTCAAATTTAATATTATTTTCCTTCAAAAATTCCTTTAAAGTATCGCAATAAGGACACAAAGAAGTACTAAAAACAACTATTCTGCTTTGAGGTTTTTTAGTTTTTTCCATTTAATTGCTATTAAGTTTAACTATTCGCAGCTTCCCTCACTCGAAGAGCCCGTGTCAAGACCAAAACCCGGAGAAAAGGTCTCTTCTGAAAGAACTTGAGAACATTCAGCAGGCGGCGTGTTAAAGGCTTGGCAAATTACTTCTTTGAAATTTTCCGGTGTTCTTCCAAAATCTGGGATAACCGTACATTCTATGTTTCCCTCAGGGCAATATTGTTGATCTTGAACAATAACTGAATCGTTTATCACTATAGTTGGCGAACCCCCAACCCCGTATTTATCATTCAAATCACCTTGAACATCAAATTTAGGATAAGAGCCGCTTAACCAGGTACTTTTGTCATTATATAATTCGGTAATCTTGTATGCTTGGTCGGTCTGGGATATACAGGCATCCATTTCATTTTTATCAATATCGGCCTTATCAAGGCACCCGGCAAAATCTTCGTCCTTAACAAAACAATTCAAGTAATCATAGTATTTTTCTTTTTGTTCTTTCTGAATGCAATACTGCCTCAAATTTTCATCGATTTCCTGTTTTTCGTGCATTATATAATTAACAAAATATATTCCCATATCGGCTTCATTCTTTAATAAATCGTAGGCCGGCAGAAACATTTTCTGCGCCTGCAAACCGTACGGACAATACGACATGACAAAAAGTTTAACATCAGGCTTGTCGCGCTTCGGCACCCCTTCTTGAGCCGAGGGAGCTCCTAAATCAATTCCTTCCTCGGGGAACAAGAGCTTGCCGTCTTTCGTTACATAAGAAGGGTATTCTTGGTCTTCAATTTTAAGCTGGATTTTATAAATTCCGCTTTCCTCGGTTATGTTTACCAAAGAAGCTGTCGTCCCTTCTGGTAGCAAGTTCTCATTAATAAAATTAATCGCTTTTTCTCCGGCCTGCTCAGATGAAAGAAATCCCGTTTCCGGAGACGGAGAAACGGCTTTTTCTTGGTTGACGAAAACTACTGCGCCGGCGATTAAAACTCCGACAATGATAATAGCTACCGCTGTTATATTTTTACCTAATTTTTCAATCATATGTTTTATTCTATTATATTAGGAAATTTTAAGCAACTTGTAAACACCTTTATCAAATTCATATTGTAGTAATCCGCCAAAAGGCACTTCAGTATTAATGATATCTCTGTCAGGAATTTTTTCAATATATTTTATAACCGCTCTGGCGGAATTATGGCTGGCGACTATCAGAACATTCTTCCCGTTTCTTAAATCTTTCTCAATATATTTTTTATAAAATGGTGTAGCCCTTTTAACCACGTCTGCCAAGCTTTCTCCTTCGGGAGGATTAACGTTGTAACTTCTGCGCCAAAGATGAACCTTTTCTTTGCCGTATTTTCTCATTGTTTCCTGTTTATTTAACCCCTGAAGTTTTCCGTAATATCTCTCGTTCAGGGCCTCAGAAACAAAAACCGGTATGTAATCCTGGTTCAGTTCTCCAAAATGAGCCCAATTTTTCATTTTGCCCTTAAAGTGGTGGAAAATAGGATATTTATCTTTTTTTTCAAAAACTTTCAAAACGGTGTGTAAATTTCTGATTAAAGGAGAAGTATAAACAACGTCAAAATCAAAAGTTGGTATCTCAAAATCGGCCTTCATTAAAGGCACGTCAACCCAGCCAGTAAACCTATTTTCCAAATTCCACTGTGACTTAAAGTGTCTTAATAAAATTAATTTAGCCATATTATTTTAATTCCTCGGCAATTCTTAATAATCGGTTATACTTGGCCACCCTTTCGCCTCTGGCTGGCGCTCCGGATTTGATGAAGTCGGCGCCGATCCCGACTGCAAAATCGGCAATAAAGTCATCGTTGGTTTCGCCAGAGCGGTGGGAAACCATTATTTTCCAACCGAATGATCTGGCTAATTTTGCAGCTTCCAAAGTTTTTGCTACCGTCCCGATTTGATTGATCTTCAGTAAAAGGCCGTTACAGGCTTCCTCCTGATGGGCCCTTTTTATTTTTTCGGGATTGGTAACCAAAAGATCGTCTCCAATTATTGTTATCTTTTTGCCTAATTTTTCGGTAATTTGCCGGAAATCAGACCAGTCATCTTCGGCAAAAGGGTCTTCTAAGCCGATAATCGGATATTTTACAACCAAATTTTGAAAATAATCTAAATTATAGATTTGCTTTTTTTCTTCAGAAAACTGGGAGGCAGCCACGTCTATAATAATTTTAACATTGTATTTGGATAAAAGATCCAAAGCTTCCTCCGGAGACCTAAAAGACGGGGCAAAACCGCCTTCATCCCCTACGTTTTTGCCCAGTTTCTTTCTTAGATCCTGATAAATTTCCGAAGCTTTTTGCGTGTTGCAAATAACCATAAACTCTTGAAAATCCAGCTTATTGGAAGCATGCACTCCACCATTAATCATATTAAAAGCCGGGCTTGGCAAGTTAACAGACAAACCCTCGGAAATCTTATTGACATATTTCCAAAGGGGTATCTTGTGGACGGCAGCTCCTGCCCGACAAAGAGCCATAGATATTGGAGTGGTAGCATTGGCGCCGAATTTTTCAGGATCTAAAAATTTGTCAATTTCTTGCTGATCAATAAAGTCTTCTCCTTTTAATTTTGGAGCGATAATCTCATTAATACCCTTTACTGCTTCTCGAGGACTGACAACGGGCGCTTCATATTTTCCGGTGGACGCACCCGATGACGCAGAATTCCTAAATAAGCCTTGTGGAGTTTCCAGATCTATCTCCACTGTCCAGCTTCCTCGGGAGTCTAAAATCTCTCTGGCTTTAATAGAGTCAATGAAAAATTTGCTTTTATTTTCATACTGCGCCTCGCTTGCATATTTAATTTTAGGAATTTTATTCATAATTTAGATGACGAAGGAGGTAGGGTTAAAATAAGAGTGATTAAAAGGGTAGCGCTACAAATAATGAAAACTATATCTCTCCAGATAGCTCCTAATTTAAAGATGGAAATAAAGAAAAAATCAAATAAAGCGCTTACTATTATAAATAAAAAAAGAAGGCTCATTCCCAAAGATTTTCTCTTAAGATAGGGGTCTTCTGAAATTTTAAATTGTGAAAGAAAAATAATAATTAGAGGAACGAAAGTAATGACGAACAAGGAGAGCCTCAGAACGGACACCCAAACAGAGAGAGAGTCAGATGAAGGTCCCCAATTAATAGCCCCGCTTGGTTCAAGAAAGGGATTATATGGAGTAATAGAATTCAAAATTGCTAGAATTAACCCTAAAATAAGAATCGGAACAAAGCCAAACCAGGGAGAAATTTTAGGAAATTTAAGATAAATAATATGATAAGCAATTACAGCAAAAATAAAAGCCTGAATAAAGGCATTGATTCTTATTATTTTTACTAAAAAGGAAGGGGTATTGGCAAAAAATAATCCACCAATTGTATTACTTAGAATAAAAAGCCCGAAAAAAACAACAAAACAAAGCACCTGTTTTGAAATAGCATCTTTTCCTTTTCTCCAATACTGAAAAAAACGATAAATTAAATACCCTGAGGCAAAAAGTAAAGTTAAATAAGCAATTCCGGTAAAAGAGTAATTCATATATTATTTATTTTTTGTAAGTAATTGGAGACAGAAAGAGCTGCTTTGGATCCTTCGCTAGCTGCCACCACGATTTGTTTCCATTCAATATCGGTCACGTCACCGGCCACAAAAAGACCAGGCGTTTTGGTCATATTAGTCTTGGAATCAACTTTAATCTCATCCTTTTCGTTAAACTCCACTAAATCCTTAACAAAACTAGTAGCCGGAACACTTCCGATCTCTACAAAAATCCCTTCCAGGGATAAGGTTATTTCTTTATCGGTTTTACGGTCTTCGTAAATAATCGAGCTGACGAATTGGCCGCCTTCAATCTTTTTCAAGGCAGCATTAGTGATTACCTGGATTTTTTTTGATTTTTTAGCCAATTCTTGGTTAAATTCATCTGCACCCACTTTTGAAGAATATTCTAAAACGTATATTTTCTTGGCCCAATTACTTAAAGCGATGGCCGCTTCAAGGCCGGCATTGCCGCCACCCACCACCGCTACTACCTTCCCGGCAAACATCGGAGCATCGCAAGTCGTACAATAACTCACGCCACGTCCGATAAATTCTTTTTCGCCAGACACCTCTAAGGGCCGAGGATCAGCCCCTGAGGCCACAATAACAGCTTTAGAGGAGAATCTGTGCTTACTAGCTGTAGTTATATAGAAATTACTATCAACCTTCTTAATCTTAGTGACCGAATCCCTTTCAATGGCTATTTTTTGTTTTCTCAGGTGTTTTTCAAATTTTATACTTAATTCCAACCCCGAAATTTTTTCAAACCCTGGATAGTTTTCAATAGCCACGGCTTTTCTAGTCATCTGTCCGCCAAATTTCTTGGCGACCAAGAGAGTATTCAATTTTTGCCTGACAGCATAAATACCGGCGGTAATCCCGGCCGGCCCTCCACCAACGATTATTAGATCATAATGAGCCATAAGCTATGGATTATTAATGTAAGACCTCCGGAATGGCTTCAATCAGATCTGTCGCCAGCATCCCTTCCTTTAATCTTTGACTGGCGACTTCACCGGCTTTTCCATTAATGTAGGCAGCTGCCTGGGCAGAAATGAAAACGTCAATTCTTCTGGCCATTAAAGCGCCGCAAATCCCGGCCAGGGTGTCACCAGTACCACCCGAGGTCATAAAAGGACTCCCCGTTCTATTCACAGCCACTTCTTTGCCGCCGGAAATAATATCGATCTCACCCTTAAGCAAAATAGTTGTGCCTAGTCTTTGAGCCTCTTCCTGGACTATCTTAACTCTTTCTTGTTCAGTTTTACCGAACACTTCTTTACCCGTCAATATAAAAAATTCATGACTATGTGGGGTAAAAAGAAAATTCTTATTTTTGAATATTTCCGGCTTCTGCGCCAGCGCGTAAATAGCGTCAGCGTCTACTACCACCGGCAAAGAAACCTCTGATAAATATCTTATAGTTATCTCTTGGGTTTCTTTACTTCTGCCTAATCCGCCGCCAATAACCACCGCCGCATTCCCCCTGCCCATTGTTTTGGCTGATTCCGTCATAAAAATTAAGTCACTCAGGTCCGGCTCATCCAGCCATTTACCCTCTAAAGGATAAGCAGCTAGATTGGGAGAAAAAGAGGCTATAATGTCTGCTGCTCTCTTGGGAGCTAAAATCTTTACCATGTCTACGCCGGCCCGGAAGGCCGCTAAGGCTGAAAGCGCCGGAGAACCAGAATAAAAATCTGAACCGCCAATGACAACCAAAAGCCCGAAGTCATATTTCTTAGAATCTTTTGGCCGCTCTTTATAAATATCTTTTAAAATATTCTTAGTTACTTCAATCATCTTAAAAAGAGTAAGTTTTTTGTCTCTTCGGCCTTTAAGGTATTTTAACACAAAAGCTTTTGTAGTAAAATAAAGGATAATATATGGCAAATTCAAAAACAACTCTTATTGCCTTAGGAGGTTCAATAATCTGCCCTCAGCCAGGAAAAATCAATACAGTTTTTTTAAAGAGGTTTAAAAAACTAATTTTGAAACTTACCAAAAAGGGTTATCGGTTTATCATTGTTGCCGGCGGTGGGAAAATCTGTCGGCTTTATCAAAGGGCAGCGGCCCAAATTGTAAAACTGCCTTATGAAGACGTAGATTGGTTAGGAATACATGCTACCCGACTTAATGCTCATTTATTAAGAACGATTTTCCGACAATCGGCTTATCCGACGGTTTTAGATGAGCCCAAAAAGCCGGTTAAAAGTAACTGGAAGGTCTTGATCGCGGCCGGCTGGAAGCCCGGCTGGTCAACCGATTATATTGCAGTCTTACTGGCTAAAAGATTTAAGGTAAAGAAAATCATTGATGCCGGAAACATTCCCTTCGTCTACAGTAAAGATTTTTTGAAATACAAAAATGTCTCTCCGATTAAAAAAATTTCTTGGGAAAATTACCAAAAATTAATCGGCTCAAAATGGATTCCTGGTTTACCCGCTCCCATCGACCCCATTGCCGCCAAATTAGCCCGGAAATTAAAAATCCCCGCCCTAATAGTTAAAGGTACGGGGCTTAAAAATTTAGAAAAAGTTATTTTGGGCCAGAAATTCAAAGGAACAATTATTGAGTCTTAGTTAATTTTTTTTCTGACGCAAAAAAGACGGAGTTTCCCAAAATTTCTCTTTTTCTAACATTTCTTCTTCTACTTCCTCGACTTCTTTTTTTATTTGGAGAGCACTTTTTCTGACTTTTGCTTCGGTTATCTTCTTTTCCTGACTTGGAAAGCTTTCAGGGTTCTCTTTCGGGGCTTCGATTTTAGGTCGAGGCCTTTTCCTAGGAAATTTCTTTGAGGTCTTTGTTTTTGTTTTTTTTGTCTTCTTTTGGGGCTTCCGTATGGGTTTAACTTTTTTAACCGCCTTGTTTTGTGGAGTTTTTTTTGAAGGTTCCGGCTTTAGGTTAACTTTTTTGGCAATTTTTCTTTTTTTTATCCTGGGAGGTTTTTTCGCCCGCCCCTTAGATCTCTTCTTTGGGGTTTTATCAGAAAAAACCTTCGTGACGCAACCGGTTGCAAAAACCGTCGTCTTAATAATATTTTGATGTCCAGTCTCCTTTCTGGAAGACAAAGGCTGAATCCCAAAAACAATTTTTGCCTCCGGGTTGACTTTTTCTGAGATAGTTTTGGAAATCTGGTTTACCTCTTCCAATGATATTCCTTTTTCACCAATAATATTAAATAAAATCCCTTTGGCCCCTTTGATTCCATAGGGATATAGAGGAGAAATAAGGGCTTTCTCTACCGCATCTTTGGCTGTCCCTTCCTTTTTGGGAAGAGAAATAGTATTCAAGTATGCCAATCTTCCCTGGCCCTGTAAAACTGTTCTTAAATCGGCGAAATCAATGTTAATTAAACCCGGCTGATAAATTGTCTCAATTAGCCCGCCTAAGGCCGTAGCTAAGTTTTTATTAATAGAAGAAAGGGCGGCTTTTAAAGGAGTGGTCTTGTCAACAACCTGAAAAATCCTTTCATTTGGCAAGATAGTAATACTGTTTAACTTCGGCCTTAAGTTGTCTAAGGCCGATTTAGCAATTTCCATTTTCTTTTCTCCTTCAAATTTAAAGGGTAAAGTAAAAATACCGTAAGTAAGGTTTCCTAAACTCTTTGAGATCTTCGCAAAAATAGGAGCAGCTCCGGAACCGGTCCCTCCGCCCAGAGAGGCAATTAAAATGACCAGATCTTGACCCTGTAATATTTTTTTTATTCTTTCTTTTTCATTCTGACCGGCTGTCTCGGCCAATTCAAGATTCATGCCAGTTCCCAAGCCCCGAGTAAAGCTTTGACCGAAAGGAAAGCGTTCTACTTTTCTGGAAATTTCCTTCAAGGCCTGCATGTCAGTATTGGCAGCAAAAAAACTGGCTCTTTTTACTCCTTGAGCCAATTCCGAAACAATATTACCGCCTCCCCCGCCAATACCAATCACCCTGATTTTAGTTCTTTTCAGTGTACTAACCTTTTCCACTTCGCCTTCTTTATCCCCGGCCTTAGACAAAGGTTTTTTAACCTTCTTTTTAAGTTTTTTAGCCATTAATAAAATATAAAGCTTTTAAAGTTTAAAGTCAATGTGGCTAGGGGTATTGGACGATGTTCGGACCTGTTTTTGTTCGTAGAGACAAAAAACCGCTCTCTAAGAAAGCGGTGGGAAATCGTAATTTGATAATTGGGACTCCTCAAGCTACTAACTTTCGCCCGAGGAGTCCCCGTGACCCGATTAGGCAAGGCAATCTAACTAACGGATGGGATGAAGACGAATGAGAAAATAGTAAGAACTACCCCAAATACTATTAGAATGATTGCAGAGGTAGAGCCTTCAAGTAAAATAGTATGTTTCTTATATATCCGGACCCCCATCGCTATGGAGAAGATTGCCACTCCCAGAAAAAGAAGATACGCTAGTACTGTAACCATCTCGGTTCACCTCCTGCCACACATTATACCATACAAAATATCATTTTGTCAATGCGAACATCTACCAAAAAACCGCCCTTTTAGCGATTAATTTGATGAGTTTATCTTTCGAATAAAGTTCGATGTCCTAGACGGGTACCGGGATTTTTTCTCGAACTATTTGTCAAAATATGAGGCGGATCGGTCTCTCGAACCGCGCTCAAGGTAGCTGCGGGGACTCTATTCGAACTATAGCTTCATTTTATGTTCGAAATCCTGTATTTTTCAGTTCGAATCTCGGAGGGGTCTCTATATTTTAATTATTTCTTTCTGGACCGAACTAGTTATAATCAATCCATAATCTCTAGTTATGTAGCAATTTATCTCGCTTCTAATTCCAAAGTTATTCTTTAAATAAAGACCAGGCTCGATGGTAAACAAAATATCTTTCTTTAATCCAGCATTACTTTTTTTGCCAAAACGAAAATATTTTCCATGGCATTCGTTGATTCCCAAACTATGTCCTAAACCATGAAGAAAGTTATTTTCTAAACCATACTTATCGAAATAATCCCTAACCGTCTTATCAATTAATTTAGTTTTGGGAAGCTTTTTTGTCTTTAAATTCTGACGAAGTAATTTCAGAGCAGTTTCTCTTCCTTGAATAACTCTTTTAAAAATCTTTTTTATATCTTGTGGGATGTTTTTACCACAATAACCCATCCAGGTAATATCTGCGAAAGGAGCATCTTTTTCATTAATTCTTGCCCAAATATCAATCAATACCAAATCGTTCTTTTTTATAATCTTAGAACTATTTTTCTGAGGAAAGTAATGGACTAAAGATGTATTTTTGTCTGCAGCTACAATTGGCAATGAATATCTTTTTTCGGCAACAAGGTTCTCTTTCTTAAATTCTGATAATATAAACTGACTGACCTTATATTCGGAGACCTTACCAAGATTATTTTTGATAAAACCAAATGCTCTATTTTTAACCTGATCCAATCTTTCAGCTGCAATCTTATGTTGTTTAATTTGGTCTTTTGTCATAGTTTTACCCTACCAAAAAAGCGCCATTTTGGCGATTAGTTGGTGAGGTTTTCTCCCGAATAAAGTTCGGCATCCTAGATGGGTATGGGTTTAGGACGTCCTGGACCCGTCAAGAAATTAGCTTCAAAATAGGCCTCTCGGTCGGCCTCGATACTGCGCTGACTGGTGCTGCCGCGCTGCGACTCGAACTATAGCTTCATTTTATGTTCGAAATCCTGTATTTTTCAGTTCGAATCCCAGGCGGGTGTTCTAATTTTGTTATTTTAAAATATACTTTTCTAGCAACTCAAAGTCAATTTTATCAAAATGATTGTTTCCTTCAACTATGACCAATTCTGCATTAAGATAATTTGCCAAGTCTTTGCCGTGTTGAAGGGGCACTGCCGGATCTTCCGTTTGGTTAAAAATTATGAATTTCTCCGAAGATTCTTTTATTTTCTCCCAACTAAAATCTCCTTCCAGAAAATTTTCTATCATTTGAAATTCCGAACCCAGCCTCCTTATTGGTGTAGCCATTAATATACATTTCCCTACTTTATTTTTTGCTTCCTCTAAGTATCCAAGAACAGTTGTTCCGCCTAAGCTGTGGCCAATAAGAATTGAGTTTGCATCTGGATTAAAATCTTCTATAACTCTCACCCATTCTTCTTTTTGGGGATGTAAAGAATTGGGCATGTCCGGCACGGTTACCTCGTACCCCATTTTTTCTAATCTTTCTTTTTCTTCTAAAAACCAGTGCTCTTTTGAATTACTTTCAACCCCGTGGATAATTAAAACTCTTTTTACCATATTTAAGTTAAATTTGATTCTTATGAATAAAATTTCCTAAAACCTGGTTAATTTCTTCAATTAAGTGCGGATGCCAACGATAATCGTGAGCTGAATTAATTCTGCAAAGCTCTTTAGGCTCTGCGGCTGCTTCATAAGCCTCCATTACTACTTCCGGTTTTACTGTCTTGTCATGAATACCTAATATAAATAATTTTGGTTTAGCACAATCTTTAAGGTCTTCAAGGATATTATAACGATCGGAATCCTCAAAAAAAGCAGAAGACAAGCTTAAGGCTGAATTTTTTAAGAGTCTTTATAAGGCTTTCCAAAGAAATAAAGATGCTTGATAACAAAAAGTACATTCTCTTACAAGAATCGGTTGACGAAATTGGAAGAATGCTCGGTGGCTGGTTGCGTTCTATTAAATCAAGATAATCACAAAGGGCATCCATTAGGGATGCCCTTTGTAGCTTGCGGAGAGACTTCGGGAGAAACCCAGACACCGAGCCATAGTTGTCGTTGGCATTGTCGAACCAGTTCGTGTCGAACTTGACCTTGCCGTCGTTGAAGTTGAAGTAGGGCGCGTTCGAGAAATCGCCATCAGCATCAGGTTAATTGCCCCCGCTCGTCCATATCACCAGACCGTGAAGTTTACTGCCCTAAGGCTTATATCTTTTTGGTCTTGAATTTTATTCGGCAGCATCCCGCCAGGGGCGGAAACCTGCACTAAGCAGAGGCAAGCAGTATCTCCTCAGCACAACACGCTCTTAGAAACCGTAGTCGCTAAGACTCTGGTTGTTTTTCTCCTAAAGAGAGAGTTCGGCGACAGCAATCCGTGAACTGCTGTACATTAGCCTAAGCTCATTTATAGTATAACAAAAGAAAGTTTAATTTTAAATACATTATTAAAAAAGAAAATAGGGGTTATCCACTGAGATGTGAATAACCCCTTTTTTGTGGCGGACGCAAGGACTCAAAATATCAAGAAGTCCAAGTATCCAAGTCTTCAAGGTTCTACTTACTGCGGGAGAAACCCAGACACCGAGCCATAGACGTCGTGGGCACTGCCGAACCAGCTCGCGCCGAACTCGACCTCGCCGTCGTAGAAGTAGAAGCAGGGCGCGTCCGAGAAACCGCCAACAGCATCAGGTGCGTACTCGTCGCCAGCACAGTCGATCCAGAGATCGTCATAATGCTGGAGTCGCTCGGGATGGGTCAGTAATATGCACCCGATCTCGAATGCGCCGAGTCCAAACTCATTGGCCGTAAAGACCTCGCGAGCTCGACGGACACTGCGGCCCCTGTGACGGAAACCGAACTGAGCAGCCACGACCAGAATGTCGTAGCCCTTCTGCTGTTCAGCCAGCGTTTCGAGCTTCTTTACTGTACGCTCGTGCTGTCGGAGATATTGCACTCCGAGCTTGCCTTCGCGCCAGTTGTAGAACTTGCCCTTGCGCTGCTTCTTAATCAGCTCCAGCACTTTCTCCACTGCTTCATTGTAGGTCTTGGCGACCGACTGCCACTTCGGGATGGCGAACCATCCTTCAGCATTCGGCGGAAGCGGTTGCTCGACGAGCTTTTCATCGGCGAAGCCGATGCCAGGAAGGAGCTGACGCAGAATGTTGGTCTGCTCTGTGATGCCTTTGGGCTTGTAGCCCGACAGGTATCCGTATCTGGACTCCACTTCCTCGTCCGCAAACTGGTTGCTCACAGAGAGCTCCCTGATGCCAGCAATGATGCGAGCTTGAAACTCGTCACCATTCTCGATGAGCTTCTGAAGCCCATCCTTGTCGAGACCGACTTCGGCTAATGCCTTGTCGGCGGCATCCTCGACAAACCTCTTGTACTGCTTTGTCTGTCCTGACGTGATCGATTTTGTCGTCATCGTCTATCACCTCCATATAGTTTTTTTACCCGAATCGCTCGGGCTTGACGGCTTGTCTCCCAATGAGACGAGCATTTTAGAAACCAGCTAATCTGACATCTAAAACGCTCGTCTCATAGTTCTGAACCTATATTTCAAAGAACTTATATTACACTACAATTATAGCAAACTGTCAAAAAAAGTCAAGGTTATACAGATGGAAATAAAATCGTTTTATTCATAAAAGTTCGATGTCCTAGCGGGGTACCGGAATAGTTTTCTCGAACTTTTTCAAAAATATGAGGCGGATCGGTCTCTCGAACCGCGCTCAAGGTAGCTGCGGGGCCTGGACTCGAACCAGGATACCATCTTCCAGAGAGATGTGTCCTACCATTAGACGACCCCGCAATACGTCTTATCGGCGCATCTGCCGAAGAAGGAGGTTATACTTTCAAGTACCTTCGGGTAGCGAGAAAACTGGAAATAACTCCAAGTAAAATTCCAGTGGCAAATTGAATCAAAATTATTTGCCAAAGATTGGTAACAAAAAATTGGAAAATATCCAAGTCAGCGAAGAAGATTTCGACCTTGGGACTTAAGGCCCAAATAGCTAGACTGAAAATTAAAAGACAAATCAAGGCAGCTAAAATCCCAGCTAATAATCCTTGCACTAAAAATGGGCCGCGGATAAACCAGCTACCGGCGCCGACCAGTCTTTGAATTTTTATCTCCTCTCTCAAATTATAAATGGCTAATCTAATGGTATTGAAAGTAACTAAAGCCGCCACCAAAGACAGAACTATTGAGAGAAAAAGAAAGCTTCTGTTAATAGTAGAAGTCAAAGAAAAGATCTTTTCAATAACTGACTTCCTTTGATAATAATCAACTTTTTCAATCAGGTCTATAAAATCGGAAGCTGCCAAAAAATTAGCAATAGCTTGGTATTGACCGGGTTCAGAAGCCATAATATTCAAAGAAGCCAAAAAAGGATTACGACCGACCTCTGTCAAGCTAGCCATCAAAACTGGATTGTTTTTATGTCTTTCAGTGAAATCGGCCAGAGCCCTCTCTTGAGAAATATATTTTATTTCTTTAACTTCCGGAACCTTAGTTAGCTCTTCTCTAAATTCAAAAATATCGCTCTCTAATACCTCTTCTTTAAAATAAACCGAGATATCCGCTTTCTCCTCCACTGAAGAAATTAGAAATTGACTGAATCCGCGAAAAAGAAAAAGCGAGGTAGCTAAAGTAATGGCTAAAAGCAAAATAAAAACTGTAGCGACCGATAATCCTCCATCCCGAAAAAAACCCTGCCAGCCCGATTTAGATATTCTTTTTAAACTGGTGAACATAGTGGTAATCCAGAGTTTATCGCTCGCCCTCACGGGCTCGCTCTTTAAAAACCCTCGGTTTTTAATATTTTCCTATATGGGGAAACCGTAGGGTTTCCCCGACCTCCTTCCGATATGGGTCACTACAATATAAATCGGCCTTTCTCTTCGTCTCTGATTACTCTCCCGTTTTCCAGAGTAATTACTCTCTTCCCTAAAGAATTAATTGTTTCTTTATTATGAGTAGCTAAAATAATAGTTGTGCCCATTTCTTGAATTTTCAATAGAAGCCGAATGATGTCTAAGCTATGATAAGGATCAAGGTTGCCGGTCGGCTCGTCAGCCAAAATCACTTCCGGCCGATGAATCAAAGCCCGAGCAATAGCTGCCCGCTGACGTTCGCCGCCGGAGAGCTCTTCTGGAAAATTATTGGCTTTTTCGGTTAATCCGACAATTTCCAAGACCTTTGGAACGTCTCTAGTAATCTCTCGATCGGAAGCCCCAATAACCTCCAGAGCATAGGCAACGTTTTCATAGGTTGTTTTTGAAGGCAGCAATTTATAGTCCTGAAAGACTGCTCCGATTTCTCGCCTGAACTCGGGTAACTTCCCCGCTTTTATCTCAGCAATATTTTTCCCCTCAAAAAAAACTTTACCCTGGGTCGGCTTTTCCTCGGCCAATAAAAGCTTGAGCAAGGTTGTTTTTCCCGCCCCCGATTTTCCCACTACTGAAATGAACTCTTTTTCTTTAACATCAAAAGAAACATCTTCAACGGCAACAGTATTCCGGGAATAAATTTTAGTAACGTGTTGAAAAGAAATCACAATTAAAATTAAAGTTCATTTTCTTTAATCTCGACTTCTATAAATCCGTCTAATTTCCCGTCTAATATTTCTTCTACTTTTGATGTTTCAACGTTGGTTCTCAAGTCTTTCACTAACTTATAGGGATGCAAAACATAACTTCTAATTTGATTACCCCATTCAATTGAAATTTTCTTGTTTTTTATTTTGGAAATTTCTTTCTTTTGTTCCTCTCCTCTCATCTGATAAAGTTTTGACAAAAGCAAGCCTTGTGCTCTTTTTCTGTTTTCACCCTGTAATCTTTCCGACTGGCAGGAAACCGTTAGGCCGGTTGGCAAATGAGTAATTCTTACCGATGTCTCTCTTTTGTTAACATACTGACCGCCGGGCCCGGATGCCCGGTAAAAATCAATTTTTAAGTCCTCCGGTCTGATTTTTATTTCCGACTCCTCAATCTTAATTTCCGGTAAAACCTCCACCAAGGCAAAAGAGGTATGGCGCAGTTTCTGAGTAGAAAAAGGGGAAATTCTTACCAGTCTATGGACTCCAGTTTCTTTCTTAAAAAAACCATAGGCGTATTTTCCTCTGATTTCCAAGGTCGCCTGCTTTGTACCGATTCTGCCTTCCGGGCCTCCGGCCTCGCCGAAGGATTGATGCAAAATTTTTGTCTTAAAGCCCTTAAAAGTAGAGTATCTCTCATACATTCTTAACAATATTGTCGCCCAATCTTGAGCGTCCTGACCGCCGGCTCCTGCGTAAACTGATAAAATAGCATTTCCCTGGTCATATTTTCCTGAAAGAAAAACCCGTAGCTCTATTCTCTTTAAATCTTCCTTGGTTTTAATATTTTCGAATTCGGAAATTTCCTGCTGGAGTTCTGATAATTCTTTAGTCACTTCCACGACTTTTTTTTGATCTTTCCAGAAATCCGGTTGCTGCATTTCCCGTTCCAATTCTCTTATTTTCTCTCTTTTTTTTCTTATGTCAAAGATGGTCCTCTAAAAAGAGGATTTTAGATTGTAAATCTTCTGGTCTGGCGCTTTCGTTTGCCATATTCTTGTTCATTTTATCATATCTTCGCCAAGAAGAAAAGCCGGCGGCCAGAGTCGAACCGACGGCTTGCCCTGCCTCTTAAGTAAGCCGACTGTCGGGATTGAACCGACGACCTGCTGTTTACGAAACAGCTGCTCTACCACTGAGCTAAGTCGGCATAAAAGACAGGACTATTCTATTTTTAAGCTGTGCTGATTGAGCGGGATACGGGAATTGAACCCGTGTCTCAACCTTGGGAAGGTTGCATTGAACCACTCAACTAATCCCGCACCGAGACTCCATTCATAATTATATATTTAATATATATGGAGGCGAAGGTCGAAAAGAGCGCAAAGCGCTCTTTGAGCATTAAAATCCTAATACCTCTAAAAACTTCTGCCAGGGGTTTTTTTCTTCAGCCGTTTTTTCTTTTTCAGTCGTCTCTTCTTCGGGCGGTACAACTATTACTGGAACCGACCCTGTTGGGAAATATCCTTCTTTATAAAGCTTTTCTATTTGATAATCGTCGGTTTCGGTCTGCGTAATACCGGCTTGCAAGTTAGCGACTTGTTCTTCCAATACTTGAATTTCTTTCTTTAAGACCTGGCTCCTTTCTTGGAGTTCAGCCCTTCTTTGACTTATTCTCCAATTAGTAACGGCCAGAGATCCGATTAGGCCGACCGCCAAAAATACCAGAAAAATCGAGAAAATTACCGCCGGCCAAGATCTCTTTTTAGATCTTTTAAAATTTGCTACCATAAATTAATGAGAATTAAACCGAAAATTATTTTCAAAATAGTTTGGGCTATTTTAGTTTCTCTGGTAATTTTAGGGATGGTTGTCTGGCTTTTTGCTCCTTTGTTTTAAGTATACCAGAAAGTTACTTATTATTTAAGAAGTGAATCTTTCTTCTCTTCTGTCTTGCCAGAGTAAAAATCAGGCCTTGAAGATCTCCAAAAATAGCTTGGATGGAATCCGTATTCTTCCTTTTTCTTTTAATTCTTTCTTACCTTTTTTTTGTTTTTCCAAAAGCTTTCTTTTTCGGGTATAATCTCCACCGTAAAGGGGGGCGATGACGTCCCTTCTTTGAGCTTTGATGGTTTCTCTGGCAATAATCTTTCCGCCGATTGCTGCCTGTAAGGGCACGGAAAATAATTGGGGCGGCAATATCTCTTTTAATTTTTCTACAATCTTTTTGCCTTCCCGATAGGCTTCTTTATCTGGAACAATCCGAGATAAAACCTCTTCTTTCCGGCCCAGAATCAAAATATCTAATTTCACCAAGTCAGCCGGCCGCCAATCCAATATTTCATAACTCATTGAGGCAAATCCCTGGGTGGCTGATTTTAATCTGTCATAGAAATTCTTAGTGATGATTTCCCGCAGGGGCATCTCATAGATTAGTCCTACCTTCTCTGGCCCTAAATAATCTGTTCTTAAGTATCTGGATTCCATATTCCCTAACAATTCCGAAATCTGTCCCAAGTAATTTACCGGCGCCAAAACCTGAATTTTTACCCAAAGTTCTTGTCCTTGACCAGCCGACTGATCAAAACTTGGCCAATCAGCCGAAGTGTGAATAAGGATTTCTTTATTGTCTTGTGTCGTTATTTTATAAACTACTGAGGGCGTAGATAAAACCACGCTCAAGCCAAATTCTCTTTTTAATCTTTCTGAGATAATTTCGGCATGGAGCAACCCTAGAAAGCCGGCCTGGAATCCCCTGCCCAAGCTTTCCTTCGTTTCCGGCCTGAAAAATAGAGAAGCGTCGGTTAATTTCAATTTCTCCAGACTTGATTTCAATAATTCGAAGTCATTAGAATCCTCGGGATAAATACTTAAAAATACTTTGGACTGGGGCTCTCGGTAGCCGGGTAAAGGTTTTGCCGCAGGACTGCCAGCCAAAGTTTCTCCGGCTCTGACATTGTTAGACGTTTTAATCCCGGTAGCGATAAAACCTATTTCCCCGGAACTTAATTTTGCTACCGGAGAAAGCTCGGGTTTAAAAACGCCAACCGATTTTATTTCTGTTTCAATGCCTGCCTGCAGTAAATAAATATTATCCCCGGCTTTTACTTCCCCATTAAAAATCCTGACAAAAGCCAAAACGCCCTGATAGGGGTCGTATTTTGAATCAAAAACCAGCGCCCGCAACCCCTCTCCTTCTCCGGGAGGATCGGATTTGGCCGGGGGGATTTTAACGACAACGGTCTCCAAAACTTTTTCTACGTCGGTACCTTTTTTGGCAGAAATTTTGATAATAGTTGCGGGGTTAATTTTCAACAAATCGGCAATCTCTTTTTCCGTCTCCTCAACTTTCGCCTGGGGCAAATCAATTTTATTTATAACCGGAATTATTACCAGATTCTGCCCTCTGGCCATTTCTAAGTTGCCGACTGTCTGAGCTTGAATGCCTTTGGTGGCGTCAACCAATAAAATAGCACCCTCCACAGCCGCCAAGCTCCGGGAAACTTCATAATTAAAATCAACATGCCCCGGCGTGTCAATCAAATTCAAGATATAAGAACGGGAATCCAAGGTATACCGCAGGCGCACCGGATGCATTTTAATGGTAATACCTCTTTCCTGCTCCAAATCCATGGCATCCAAATATTGAGGCCGCATCTTATCTTCAGGTATAGTTTCTGTTAATTCCAGAAACCTATCGGCTAAGGTTGATTTTCCGTGGTCTATATGAGCGAGAATACAAAAATTCCTGGTGTTTTCCATTATTATTTCTTAAAAATACGAGTCTTAACGGTTTTTAGTTCCGGAGATTTTAAAAGAAAAGTGGCAAGAAGATAAATCAGGCCGGCCGCGAGACCGGCGGCGACCGTTTGGAAAACCGCTCCGGAAGTGTTCTGAATAACGAAGAGAGCGCCGGCTGTCATCAAAATACTAGCCAAAAGAATTTTCAAAAAAGAACTGAAAATTTCCTTCAACTTAAAGTCACCGATTCTTTTATAAAGAAACGTTATCAGCAAAAGAAAATGGAAAATTGAACCAATTGACCAAGCCAAAGGCAAACCCAATATCGAGATATTTTGAATATCCTGCAGAGAAAAAACATTTTTAAGGAAGATTTGAAAACCTGCTCCAAAGCCGAAACTTGATGCGGGAGCTAAAAGCCGAACAAAATAAAAACTTAAAGCGATATTTAAAAGCATAACAACCAACGTAATAAGGGTTGGCGTTTTGGTATCTTGAAATGAGAAAAAAATCCGCGAAAGCAAAGGGACAAGAGAAAGGGCAATCGTGCCTAAGCAAAATAAACCCAGAGAGACGGCAGTTAACTGAGCGGCGACTTGGCTAAATTCGCCTTGTTCTAAAACAATTTCAACAATTTGGTTCCTAAGAAGATACATTAGAAAAGTAACGGGAAAGATGAAATAAAGAGTTTGGCGAAGGGCGGAAGAAAAAGCTTCGATAAACTTTCCGTCTTGATGATTGGCCCAAAATCGAGAAAGAAAAGGAAAAGCGGCCGTGGCAAAAGCCGTTCCGATAATACCTAAAGGCAAATATTGAAGATTATTGGCTAAATTAAAAATAGTGATTGATCCTGTGGTCAACGTTGAGGCGATGGCCGTGATAACAATCAGGTTGATTTGCCAAGAAGCTACGGCAAAAGTCCTGGGAGCCATCAAAAGAAAAACTCTTTTTAAACCAGGGGCTTTGAAATTAAAAACCGGCTGATACCTGAAACCACAGCTTAAAGCCGAGGGAATCTGAATTGCAAAATGAAAAAAGGCGCCCAAAATCACCCCAATGGCCACTCCTAAAATCCCGAAATAAGGAACGATAAACAAAATGCCAAAGATTATTCCCAGATTATATAAAACCGGCGTCAAACTATACGCCAAAAATCGGTTGAAATACTGCAAAACTCCGGAAAAAATAGAAGACAATCCAAGAAGAATCGGGCTCAAAAAAAGAATTCTGGTTAAAAGAACCGTGAGATTAATTTGTTCGGGATTAAAACCTGGGGTAATAAGCTTTATCAGTGTCGGGGCAAAAATAAGAATACCTAAGGAAATCAGAACAAGAAAAAATAAAAAAATACTCAGGACATTATTGACGAATCTCCAGGCTTCTTTTTGGTTTTTTAAAAAATATTCGGAAAACAAAGGCAGGAAGGCAACGATAACACCTCCGGCAATCAAAATGCTATAGACTAAATCGGGAATTCGGAAAGCGGCAAAGTAACTGTCGAGTTCCGGACTCGCCCCAAAAGTGCCGGCTAAAAGCCTGTCTCTAATTAATCCCAGGAACCGACTGACGAGCGCGGATATTGCCAAAATTCCGGCCGCCGCTCCGATACCGCCAGTTTGCGAATTTAAAAAGCGATGAAGCTTGCCTTTTTCGGGCTTGCCTTCATCTTCGCCTTCGCTTGGCTTCGCCTCGCTCAGTAAACGACTAAACATATTTCAATCTTAATATTTTTTGGTCTTCTTTACAAATCTCTAAATTTTGATATTATCTTTCTTAGGAGGAAAAGCTATTTAAAAAGGAGGTAAATATGGAGAAATTAGTACACATTGTCGAAACGCAACAGTTCACGGTGCCCTGGTTGGAGGAAGATTTCTATCCCTTGGTCGATGAAATGGAAGAATTGCTCAAAAAAAGAGAAAAAGGCCTAATAGGCTCTCCAGTGAAACCCGCTCTTACCGGAAAAAACGTCGCTGAGTTTTTTTACGGAGCCAGCACACGAACAAGACTTAGTTTCCAATTTGCTGCCCACGAATTAGGCGCAATGAACTTTCCTACGGATAACGCCGGAATTAGTTCCTCGGCTGCCAAAACAGAAAGCCTTCGTGATTCAATTCAAGTACTTTCTAGCTACCCTACTATTGACGTCATTGTTGTAAGAACCAAGATCACTCAAGAAAAAACAGAGGAATTAAATCTAAAAGAGGCTGTTCCTTATTCCAGCAAACCCGTTATCAGTGGAGGCGACAGAAACCAGCAACACCCCACGCAAACACTGATTGACCTTTATACTATCCGAAAGGAAAAAGGTCGCATTGCTGATCTGACAATCGGCTTGGGTGGAGACGTCGGCGGCAGCCGAACAGTCAGGTCTCTCATCTATGTGGCCGCCAAATATCCTGGGACAAAATTTATCATTATCTCACCCCAGATGGCCCAATTACCAGACGACCTCAAAGACCACCTGCGAAAACACGGCATTGAGTTTCAAGAAGTCTATGATGTAAGAGAAGTAGCTCATTTACTCGATGTTTATTATGTGGTCAGAGTCCAAACGAAGGAAGGAGATAAAAATACGAAAGATTTGGACGCGAGAGATCGGCTCTTAAAATATGGACCCCCCGCTTTCTGGGCAGCAAACCAGGAGACACTAAAACTCCTACCTCGCAAGGCAATTATTATACATCCGTTGCCTCGGACGCAAGATGAGCTGCCTTACGAAACCGATAAAGATCCTCGGTCAGTTTACTTCAAACAAGCCCGATATGGCGAGGCAGTCAGAATGGCTCTGTTACTAACGGTCTTAAAGGAACCCTACCGAACAAAATTTCTCCGAAAGACAAACCCGCTAAGCTTTTAGCGGGTTTTTCTAATCCAAAATTAAAAGCTCAAGCAGGCAATAAGCCGAATTCTGTTCCGCCAGCTGGCGGATGGCAATCATCTATCTAGCCCCTCGATTACTCTCGGGGTCAAGCGAGTCACTTTTCACCAAAACTCCAGATAAGACCAGAATTCTGGGTTTACTCTTGCTTCTGGGTAAGAATTTAGCCGTTTCACTCTTCGTCTCGCGACGAAGACTCGTCTCTGTTCGCATCTCTAGCCTCACGGCCGACGGGAATTACCCACTACCCTTTTAGATTCGCCCGAGGGCGAAAATAGAAGTTCGGACTTTCCTCCCCTGAGATAGCGAGCTCTGCAAGCTTCATCTCATGAGGCGATTGCCTTGCCTACTTGAGCTATTTTATATTACTGAATTAAAATTTACTTGTCAATTCTGAATTCTTCTTGAGGATGACCTGTTTTTAATCAATGTCTCCAACAATAAAAACTGTGAGACCAAGCTTTACTTCGGACTTCTTCGGCTTTTCCTTGAACATCTTAGAGTAATTTTTGAGTTTGAGCTTGGCTATTCAAGGCTTCGTTAACCAATCTGTCGGCGGCCTGATTTCTTTGGCGAGAAATTAATTTAAATTTAACTTTTTTAAAATCTAGTTTGACATTCCAAGCAACAATAAATAGGTGCTGGATTCTTGGCTCTAAAACTTTGTATTCTCCATTTAATTGCTTAATCAATAACTCAGAATCCGATTTTAATTCAATCTCGGAATTCTTCGCTAATTTTTTACCAAAAAGAGCTTTAAATTTTCTTAGAGCAAGGATCACAGCCTGATATTCGGCCTCATTATTGGTTGTTTCTCCCAAATACTCTGAGTAGTTTTTAATTATCTGGTCCTTTTCATTACAAAAAACAAATCCGGCCGCGGCCGGCCCCGGATTACCCCTTGAGCCGCCATCAGTATAAATAATTATCTTTTTCATATTATAATCTCTCGCTAATAATAAGCCAGTTCAAATGAATAGGAAGCGAATCTTTTGGCTTATTATCAGCTTTTAATTTGCCTATAATTCGCGAGGAGGCATTGCTTAAATTTTTCCAGATTTTCGTTTTTTATCCTAAAACCCGAGGCCTGAGGATGACCTCCGTAAGTTAGTAAATATTTTCGGCATTTTTTCATTAGAGCCACACTGTCTGTTTCTTTCGGAGTTCTAACCGTACCCTGGCTTTCTTTCTTCAAGATTTTAAAAATGAAAGATGGTTTTTGGTATCGATGGCAAACAACTGAGGCAACTGAAGAAATTAAAGTAAAGTCCCACCCCGCATCTCCTTCAAAAATAATAGGAACATCATTTTCTTTAATCCTTATTTCAACCTCGACGACTATCCTGTCTATCTTTTCTTTTCTAAATCTGCTTTTCAATATTAATTTTTCAATAAGCTTTTTAGACTCTTCTATGGAAGAAGAATCTAACAGTCGGAAAGAAGCCGGCAAGTTATCTTCTACGTCTCTGACGTTTAAAAGAGAGATAATCTTGGAAATTTTTTGGCTCAGGTCAGCTTCAAAATCTGGTGCAAGGGTAAAGAAAGCTCTAATTCCTGGCCGCCAGGATTTTTCCAAGGATTTCAATCCTAGGTTTATAAATTCTAAATTATCATCTTCTCTGGGCATCATATCGGCAATGGTAGCCAAGGCTGTCAACTGTAAAAAATTTTCTCTCAGGCCTTTCGTCATTTGCCGAGGTTTTGACTGAGGCGAGAGAAGAGCGGAGCTCTTTGAACTCCGACTCAAAAGAACCTCTGAAAGCTTGAAAACGATTCCTGTGTTGGCCAACCCCTTAAAGGAGTATTTATCTCCTTCTTGTTTTGGATCGACAATAATTCCTGCCTCAGGCAATTCATCTAAAACTTCATGATGATCAATAATTATTACCTCAAAACCCATTTTTTTGGCCAGTTTTACCTCTTGAAAATTACTGATTCCCAGATCAAGAACTATCAATAAAGAGGGAGTAAATTTTTTCAGCTCCCCTAGTCCTTTTTTCGTTATTCCATAGCCTTCAGTTTCTCTATCAGGAAAATAAACAGCGGTAACTTCACCGCCTAAATTTTTAATTGTCTCTTTTAAAATAATTACCGAGGATACGCCGTCTAAGTCAGCATCTCCATAAAGAATAATTTTCTCTCGTTTTTTTATAGCTTTTAAAACCCGGTCAGCTGCTTTTTCTAGATTTTTAATTTCCACCATATTTCAAGGTTTCAATCCCGGGCATTTTTTCACCGGCCAGAAATTTCAACATTGCTCCACCGCCGATAGAAACATGATTAAATTTTGAGAGCAGGCCAATTTTATTGATAAATTCGATAGTGTCCCCTCCTCCGATTAGCGAAAAGGCGCCGCTTTTAATGATAGCTTTGGCAATTTCTCTTGTTCCCTTTTGATATTTCTTGTCTTCAACTTTGCCCAAGGGTCCAGCCCAAAAAATTGTTTTAGCTTTTTTAATCTTTTCTTTAAAGATTTCAGCCGTTTTTGGACCGATGTCTAAGCTTTCCTTGTCTTCAAACGGAAAAGAAATCTTTTCAGGTTTTATCTTTATTTTTCCTTTTTTTATCTCATTGGCCACCAAGCCGCCGACTAATAAAAAATCAGCTACTTCTGAAAATCTTTCAGCTACTTTTGCCTTATCAGCGATCTTTTTCCCGCCAATAATTACCACCAAAGGTCTTTTAGGGTTTCTCGTAATTTGAGACAGAATTTTAATTTCTTTTTCCAATAAAAAACCGCTGGCTGACGGCAAATATTCCGTTATCTCGAAAATCGAAGCATGAGTCCTGTGACAAACCGAAAAGGCATCGTTGATAAAGATATCAGCCAACCGGGCTAGGTTTTTAGCGAATTTTTTATCGTTCTCCTCTTCTTCTTTATAAAATCTTAAATTTTCTAATAAAACAACTTCTCCTGTTTTCATTTTTTTGATTTCTTTTTCCACCTTTTCTCCAAAACAATCCGGCAAGAATCTAACCTTTCTTTTCAACAGCTTCTCTAATCTTTTAGCTGTCGGCTTTAAGCTATATTTTTTAACAAATTTTCCTTCCGGTCTTCCTAAGTGGCTGATTAAAATAATTCTTGCTTTTTTCTTAATCAAGTATCTGAGAGTCGGCAGGCTGGCTTTAATTCTAAAATCGTCGGTGATATCTCCCCTATCCGAAAGAGGAACATTGAAGTCTACCCGAACTAACGCTTTCTTGTTTTTTAAACAAATTTTTTCTAACGTTCTCATTCTTCTTTTAGTTCTTGGATTTTTTCAATGCTTCTTCTAAAACTTTTTTTAATTCTTCAATCTTAACTTCTTTCCGTTTCGGTCTTTCCGACCAATTCTTTTTCTTCTTTACCGAAGAAAAAGAAACCGGCTCTTCCTTCACGGCTTCTTCTAAAGAAATATTTGGAGATTCTGCTGTTACTTTCGCTGGTTCAGCTGTTGCTTTATCTTTCTCTATTTTCTTCAGACAAGGCTTGCAATAAACCGGCCGCTTGCCATCGGGTGGAAAGATTACCTTGGTCCATTTCCCGCATAAGGCGCACTGGGCATCATAGAGAACGGAGGAATCCGGCTTGGTTTCGGTTGGTGGCTTTAAAACTTCTGTCCATTTGCTAATTTTTTCCTCAATAATTTTTCTTTGGGTGCCATATCTTTCCCGAGAAACCTTGATAATTTTTTCCCGACTGGATTTCTCCGGTATTGGAATAGGCGACAGGGTCTCGGCTGAAAAGGGCCGGCCGGCCAATCCGTTAATCATCAGTCTCAAATAAATATTATACTTTCCTAAATTAACCAAATCGTCAATCGTAAATTCGGGGATAAATTCTTTTTCTAAAAACTCAGCATCTTCGGCTCCAATCCGAAAGCAGACTATTGTTCCGACGTTGCCAAAAACCGCATCTCTGACCTTGGTAGACCTGCCCGCCGGCGTCATTTCTTCCAATTGGCCTAGATATTGATTAGCCAAGGTCAGGCAAAGTCGGTATTTTCTGGCTTCAGATAAAATATTAATAAAAGCATCGGTGGCAAAATTTTGAAATTCATCAACATATAGATAAAAATCCTGTCTTTTCTCCTCGGGTGTATCAACTCGGGACATAGCCGCCAGTTGAAGCTTGGTAATAACCAGGGCTCCCAATAATCTGGAGTTATCTTCGCCGATCCTGCCCTTGGAAATATTAGCAATTAAAATTTTGCCCTCATCCATCACTTTTCTCATATCAATAGATGATTTGACCTGGCCAATAATGTTTCGGATCAAAGGATTGGAAATAAATTGACCGACTTTGTTTTGAATGGCGGCCGTAGCTTCACTTTCTAGCCGTTGAGTGTATCGGGCAAATTCATTGACCCAAAAGGATTTGACCATTGGATCGCTTATTTTATCTACTACTTTTCTGCGATAATCAGGGTCGGCCAGCATTCGATTAACCCCTAGAAGCGTTGAACCGGGGTATTCCAAAAGAGCCAAGATAGCATTGTTTAAAATATATTCCATCCGAGCTGACCAGACATCGGGCCAGATCTTTTTGAAGACGCCCATCAGGCCCGAGGCAACCAAATGATGGTGTTCAGGGTCAACCCTCTCCATGACATTAAAAGCCAACGGGCACTCCAAGTCAGCCGGATTAAAATAGACAACATCATTGACCCTGCTTGATGGAACGAATTCCAATAATTTTTCGGCTGCCTCGCCATGAGGGTCAACAAAGCCAACTCCCCTGCCCTGCTCAATATCCTGAATGGCCATATTTAAGACCATTTCGGTCTTGCCTACACCGGTCTTCCCGACAATATAAATGTGCCTTCTTCTATCGTCGGTCTTAATACCAAATTTCTTTCTTTGATTACGAAAAGTGGTTAGTCCAAAAAAATTAATTTCGTTATTTGACATAGTTTATTCAACTGGTAGTTCTGTGGGCGGCCCGCCTTTTTTGGCCTCGACGCGAGGAACTCCCCGAGCCGGAGCGACTATTTCGCCAGGGAAATGATACAAAGTGGCCAGCTCTTCTGTATTCAGAATATAGGTTCCTCCGGGCCTGGGAAAGAGACACGGCAATCTCTGAGTATAATATCTTAACATTCTCCGCTGTCTAAGATAATATCTTCTTTTATCAAGAAACCACCAGGGAACTGATTTTACCTTAGTCATTGTTTTTGCCCAAGGTTTTAAGCCACCTAAGTTTTCCGTAGAAATTTCTTTAAAGAAGCCGAAACCAATCTTGGTGGTCGGCTTAAAAAAGACGTCTCTTTTCCCTAAATAAATAAATCGGCAATCACAGTCATAGCCAAATTTGGCCAATTTTGCCTCAATCGCTGATAATACTTCTCTTTCTCCGGGGGTAAGTTTAAATTCTGGAGGAAAAATTTCCTCTTTTTTTTCTTCTTTTTCTGCTGCCTTGCCGGTAATTAAAATCTCAGCAGCTTCCTGGATCATCGGTTTTGGTTTTTCCTTGACTGGCCTCTTGGCCAATTTATCAACCAATTCTTTCCCTTTTTCCTGCCAGGGCTTATCTTTACCTAAAACCGGCTTAGCTAAAATCTGAAGCCAAAACTGTTCACCCGGTCTCAAAGTGGTCAGTCCTTCTAAAAGATTGGCTAAGGGATCTCTTCTTTTTTCTTCCAGGGCCTCTTTCTCTGTTTCAAATTGAGGATAAGTTTTGATCGGATAAATTTCATCTTTAGGGTTAATATAATCGGTGCCGTAAAGGTCCCATTCTTTATTGGGAATATCATGAGGAACGGATTTGGTATAATCCTCAACTAAAGAAATTTCCGCCTCCGGATATTGAGAATAAATGTTTGACTCGATAAAATTACGCCACATCTCCGGCATTCTAATATAAAAATGAATTTCGCCGCCGTTGCTGACAATTTCAAGAGACAAGCCTAATTGAAATACTCCCTCTATCCAGTTTTCCCTCCAAGTCGCGATATCGTGAATCCCATGCAAATCAGTAAAGACCTGGTCCATGGCGCTAATCGGTTTCAGTACATCCTTGGGCAATTTTATCTCAAGAACAATCCTTTTTATAGTCGCCTCCCATTTTTCCTGGATGAAGAAATGATAAAGATATCTCGCCGGTCGAAGAAGAACCAAAAATAAAAACAGCCACCACCAGGCCTGAATAAATTGCCAGGCATAAGAAAAAATTAAAGATACTATTGGATCCTCCGGCATTTTACTCTTATATTTCTAATACTTTATACTTTCCTTGAGGGTTCCTTAAAAAAATTTTTTTATTGCTCAAATTAAGTAAAATGGTGTTTTCTTTTACCAATCTTTGCTTTGAAACTCTCTCTAGAATCTCGCCCTGGGTCAGGGGACCGTTTTCTCTTAAAATTTTGGCAATAACATCCTTTACCTGACCCGGCTCATAGCCCCACTCCTTCAAAGCATAAATTCCCCTCCCGACTAGAATAAACCTCGGGTCTTTAATTAATTCATTATGAACAGTCTGAATCAAGGCTCCTTCAATTGACTTGGCTACCTCGTTAAAATGAAGAGGTTTACCGATTTTTTTAAAAACCAAATAAGCCTTGTCTTTTACTCCCCTTGGGTTAATTTCCGGCCAATCTTTTAGACCATAAAAACCATCTGGATTTTTTAGAATTTTTTTAGAAACTTCCAGATAATTAGTTAAGAATTTAGAATCAGTAAAGGAGTCAAGCTCCTTCAGACCAAGGGGTTTACCAGCTTTTTTAAATCTATTGTAAATAGCCCCAGTAATATTTTTAACGGAGCCCAGAGAGTTTTTATCAATCGACCAGAAAGAATAGAAATCCAAGTCCTCGCCAAATCTCCTAAAGTCGTCACTGACTGCCAGAAGGAAATAGACCTGAGATTGGTGTTTTTTACCGCCCAGCTCTTCTAACAAAATTTCTTCTTTTTTAAATCCGCCGCATCTTTTAAGATATTGCTTGAAATATTGAAAAATCTTTTGGCGTTCGGCAGTTTTTGGTTTTATCTTCAAAAAACCGTCTTCTTCAACCTGACGAACTCTTTCTCTGGTAATACCAAAATCTTTGCCGATGGCTTCGAGAGTCTCTTTTTCGCCGCCTTTTAAACCGAAACGACGCGAAAGAATCTCTTTTTGTCTTTGCGGCAAACCATTAAGCAATTCCTGACAAATTTTTTGATAGTTTAAAATCATATTATTTATTTAACCATTTTTAGGAGATGTAGTCAAGCTTTTCTTATTTCCGACGCCACTCCAGCCAAGCCACTAAAATCGGGCTAACCAAGAAGAAGGAAGAATAAGTGCCCGCAATTATTCCTAAAATCAGAACCAAAGCGAAATATTTTAAGGTTTCTCCGCCTAAAAAGAAAATGGCTATCAAAACAAAAAGGGTAGTCAAAGAGGTATTTAGACAACGCGCCAGGGTTTGATTTAAAGACTTATCTACGGTCTCAGTAAAAGTGCTATCAACTCTCTTTAATAAATTTTCTCTAATCCTGTCAAAAACCACTACCGTGTTATTAATTGAATACCCTAAAACCATAAGGAGGGCAATAATAACCGAGATGGTAATCTGAACCCCGTAAAATTCTCCCAAAATTGCTAAAATACCTATCGGGATTAAAACGTCATGAAAAAGAGCCAAAAGAGAAGTTAAACCATATTGCCAGGAACTGATCGGTCTTTGGATTTTCCGAAAACTGAAAGCAATATATAGGACTATTGCTAAAAGGGATAGGATCACGACAATTGTCGTTTTTTCTCTCAGTTCCCGGCCAACCACCGGACCAATTGATTCAAAGCGCAGCTCCTCTACCTGGTAACTCTCTTTCAAAATCCCTAAAACTTGCTGGTGAGTTCCTTCGTCAATCTCTTGCATCCTGATGAGCAATCCGTTGGAATCGGTCGGTTGAACAAAAACCGGACCAACAACATCGTTTAAGACCTGTCTCACTGCCTCAATAGCGGGACGTTCCCCTTCATATTTTATCTCTAAAATACTTCCTCCGGTAAAATCAATTCCCGGCTTCAAGCCGAAAACACCAAGACAAGTCAAACTCCCTAAAACTAAAATTCCCGATAAGATGAAATAAATTTTGCGATATTTGAGAAAAGGGGTCTTCATGATAATCTCAATAATTTTTTAGTTTTGTCAGTTTTTTCCCAGGTGAATTCCGGGCCTTTTCTGCCAAAATGGCCAAAAATTGAGGTTTTCCGATAGATTGGCCGAAGCAAATTCAGCTCTTTAATAATCCCGCCCGGCGACAAATCAAAAGCCTGAGGAATAATTTTAAATAACTTTTCTTCCGAGACTTTAGCTGTGCCAAAAGTATCAACACCAAGTTCAGTCGGCTTTAAGCCGCCGATTACATAAGACATTCTGACTTGACATCTGTTTGCCAAACCGGCAGCCACGATATTTTTGGCAATATATCTTGTCATATAAGCGGCTGATCTGTCTACTTTGGTCGGATCTTTGCCGGAAAATGAGCCCCCGCCGACCGGAAAGCCGACGCCGTAATTGTCAACTATAATTTTTCGGCCCGACATCCCGGTATCGGAAACCGGGCCGCAGACAACAAAACGGCCGGTGTTGTTGATATAATATTTAGTTTTTCTGTCCAAAAATTTCTGACAAACCGGTTTAATGACTTTTTCAATAATATCCTTTCTTAGCCGAGAAAGAGAAACGCCAGGATCATGACTCGCGGCAATAACTACATTAACCAATCTTTTGGCGACTCCGTTTTCATACTCTAATGTCACTTGTGATTTCCCGTCCGGCCTCAAATAAGGCAAAATTTCTTTTTTTCTGACCTCGGTCAATTTCATCACCAATTTATGGGCCAGCATTATTGGCAGAGGCATCAATTCCAGAGTTTCTTTGCAGGCGTAACCAAGGGAACTGCCCTGGTCTCCGGCGCCCTGCTTTTTTGTTCCGGTTTTTCTTATTCCTCGTGCGATATCCGGAGATTGCCCAGAAATGGTGTTTAAAACCGCCACTGTTCGCCAATCAAAACCGTATTCCGGCTTGGTATAACCAGTATCTCTAATGACTTCTCTGGCTACATTATTAATATCAACCCAGGTTCTGGTGGTAATTTCTCCGCCAACAATGACATATCCTTTGCTGACAAAAACTTCAGCAGCCACCCGAGCATATTTGTCCTCTTTCAGGATAACGTCCAAGATGGCATCGGCAATAGCGTCAGCCAGTTTATCAGGATGTCCGGGAGCAACCGATTCAGCTGTTAAAAATTTTTTTACACCCATAATAATTTAATTTTCTCAAGGCTTGTAGCAACAAAACATCTGAGAAAATTTTTGGTAATAATGATTGCTGAAAACATAGAGATTAAAATTCCCAAACTCAAGGTGGTGGCAAAGCCTTTAATAAAACTGGTACCAAAGCCAAATAAAATAGCCGCCACAATCAGGGTAGTCAGGTTGCCGTCTCTGATTGCCGGCCAAGCCCGATTGGAACCTTCTTCCAGGCTTTGAGAAAAGTTTTTCCCGCTGCGCAGTTCCTCTCGCATTCTTGAAAAAATCAAGATATTGGCATCAATAGCCATGCCAATTGATAAAATAAAACCGCCGATACCGGCCAGCGTCAAAGTTACCGGTATTAATTTAAAGATGCTCAAAACCAAAACAACGTAAATTGCCAAAGCCAGACTGGCTAAAACTCCCGGCAATCTATAAAAGAGAATCATAAATAGAATTATTACCAAAAAACCGAGAAAACCCGCTTTCAGGCTTTGATCCAAAGAAATTCTACCCAAAGTCGGCCCGACTGACTGATGGGAAATCAAAGTTATCGGTGCGGACAAGGCGCCGGCATTTAAATTTCTCGCCAAAGCCCTGGCTTCTTCTGCGGTAAAATTGCCGGTAATTTGGGCTTTTCCGCCACTAATTTTATTCTGTACTACCGGCTGGGAAATGGGTATGTTGTCAATATAGATGGCTAAAATTTTCCCAATGTTTTTTTCGGTTAATTCCTCAAAAATTTTCGCGCCTTCTGAGTCAAACTCAAGCAAAACTAAGGATCGGTAGATCGTCTGGTCAAAACCGACTTCAGCTTTTTTTAAATATCTCCCGGTCAAAGGAGTCGATTTAAAATAAGGGTCTTCAAGGGCCAGCTGCCAATCAGGAACCTCGAGAATTTCTTCCATTGTCTTATCTTTCAGCTCTTCATATTTTGAAAGAATCGTTTGGGTTTCTTCTTCGCTTCTTTCTTCTTTAAATTCTAAAAACGGTGTTTTGCCGATCTCTTCAATCGCTTCAGCCGGATCAATGGCACCGGCCAACTCAACTATTAATCTCTCTCCTTGAATCTGAACAATCGGTTCTCTGACCCCAAAAAGGTCAACCCTTTTCTCTATTACATCTCTCAGGCCGGCCATAGCTTCTATTCTTTCTTCTTCTGCGATCGCCGAAAGATCGGCTTCATAAAGAAGATGGATGCCTCCCTGAAGATCCAGGCCTAATTCAAAGTCCCTTTCCGGAAGATAGGGAATTTTTAAAAATTCGGGATATACAAAATTTCCGGCCAAAAAAGCTAAAATGAAAATAATTCCGACAACAATATAAGTCTTTCCTTTTTTCATAAAAACTTCTTCTTATTTTAATATAAAATCTTAAAAAGTCAAAACCGATTCCCTACCCGGCTAAAAGCGTCGAAACTATTCCAACCAAAAATATTCCGTCAAAAACGCCCGCTCCCCCGATCGATAAATATCCGCCGTATTTCCGAGCTTTTCTCAAATTTAGAATATCGGCGCCAATCAGAGTTCCTAAAACGCCGCCGACAAAAGCAGTCGGCGCAGCAAATTCGGGAGCCAAAACCAAAGCAAAAACAGCTGAAAAAATCGGTGGAATAAAAAAAGGTAGGGTAATACCTTTGCCGGGGATAACTCTGGCTAAAAATTTAGTAAGAATAATCATTAAAAAAATAGTGATTAAAACCGGCGTGAGCTCAATTCCTTGTTTCAAAAGAAAAAATAAAAAATAAAAAGAGAGTAAAATTGGCAAAAGGCCGCCGCCTAAATTGATGGCTACCCCTTGAACTTCTACCTGGGGGACACGAAATAAACCGAAAAATCTTGGCCGGCTAGAATAAAGCAATTTCTTTTTGGTTAAAGGAATATTAATACAAGAGCCGATTAAAATTAAAAAAAGCAAAAATATCGTTGTATCGCTCGAAATACCCAATCTTTCAAAACCAAGAGTAACAATATGAAAATAAACTAGCGTCAGCAAAGCCGGCAAAAATAAAATAAAAAGTAGAAAAATTAATAAAGCAATGGGAATAAAAATCATAGTGGTGACACAAGATTAATCGCTCGCCCTTCGGGCTCGCTCTCCAGAAGTTGAACGAAGTGAGGCGCGAAAAGAGATTTATCTCTTTAAGTACCCTCGGTTTCTGGCGGTCGGGCTACGGCCTCTCTGTTTTCCTATACGGGGAGTTCGAAGAAGCTATCGCTTCTTCTCTCGCCTCATTACTGCGCAACTCGGCAACCGTAGGGTTTCCCCGACCTTCTTCCGATTTGAGTCATCATCGGTTTATCCATATTTTGGATAACAACATTTCTTATATTTTTTACCGGAGCCGCAGGGACAGGGGTCGTTTCGACCAGGTTTGTTTTTTGATCGCTGATTGACGCTAACTGGAGCCGCCTGCCGCTGGGAAGCGTGAATTGCTTGTTGGGCCTGCGGCTGCAAGGAAGCCCTTAAAATCATATTGACAATATTTGTTTCCATGTTAGCAATTAATCTCTGAAACATTTTGTGTCCCTCGCTTTTATATTCCACCAAGGGGTCCCGCTGGCCGTAAGCTCGTAACCTGACCGAATCCCTTAGGGCCTCCATTTCTTCTAAATGATTCATCCAAAACATATCAATGGTCCTTAAGGCGACAAATTTAGCAATCTGATTAAAATTTTCTCCGAGCTCTTTTTCTTTCTGTACCAGAGCTTTCTTAGCCTCGTCGCTCTTAACCCAAGCTTCAATTTGCAATCGCCAATCTTCAGTTTGTAGTAACCTTTTCCTCTTTTTGTAAATTACTTCTCGGTGCTTGTTTAAAACGTCATCGTAATCCAATAAATGTTTTCTCATATCAAAATTAAACCCCTCAATTTTTGACTGAGCCGATTCAATGGCGCCGGAAATCATTTTTGCTTCAATTGGCTGATCCTCGGGAATTTTTAAAATGGTCATTAAGGATTGTATTCTCTCCGTAGCAAAAATTCTCATCAAATCATCTTCCAAGGAAATAAAAAATTGCGAAGAGCCAGGATCTCCTTGTCTGCCGCTTCGGCCTTGTAACTGGTTGTCAATTCTTCTGGCTTCGTGTCGTTCAGAACCTATAACGTGTAGACCGCCTGCTTCTTTGACTTTTTCAGCTTCTTCGGGGTCTTGCGGATTTCCGCCCAAAATAATATCCACTCCCCGACCAGCCATATTGGTAGCCACGGTTACCTGGCCTGCTTTCCCAGCTTGAGCAATAATTTCTCCTTCTCTTTCATGATTAGTGGCATCTAAAACCTGGCAGGTAATTCCTTCTCTTTCTAAAAGAGTTTTTATTATTCTATTTTTTTCTATTGCTCCCATAGTGTATTGGCCAACCGTGAAACCGCCCGTACCAATTAAGATCGGTTGACCCTTTTGGTGGTGCTCTTTTACTTCTCTCACTAAGGCTTTAAATTTTCCTTCTTTTGTTTTATAAATTCTGTCGGGCAAATATTGTCTAATCATTGGCCTGTTTGTCGGCACAATAATTACCTCCAATTTATAAACCTTATCAAACTCTTCAGCCGAAGTGGCGGCTGTTCCGGTCATGCCGGCCAATTTTTTATACATGCGGAAATAGTTTTGGAAAGTGATTGAGGCTAGGGTTAAAGATTCCGGCTGAACCCGCACGCCTTCCTTCGCTTCAACCGCTTGATGTAGCCCCCCTGACCACCTTCTGCCCGGCATTAATCTGCCAGTAAATTCATCAACAATAATGATCTCGCCTCCGCCATCCGGGGCGGACTTAATTACATAATCTCTGTCTTTCTTAAATAGAACTTCGGCTCTCAAGGCCTGCTCTAAATGATGGACATACTTAATCCCCTTTTCTTCGTAAATATTACCCATACCTAAGATTTTTTCTATTTTATTAATCCCCCCTTCCGCTAGGGTAACCGTTCTTAATTTTTCATCTACCTGATAGTCGGTTTTGGGATCCAACCCGGGGATAATCCTGGCGAATTCTTGATACCATTTGGAGCTTTCCATATCAGGGGCGGAAATAATCAATGGCGTCCTGGCTTCATCAATCAAAATTGAGTCCACTTCATCAACAATAACAAAGTTAAACCCTCGCTGAACCTGCTGCGACACCTCATAAACCATATTATCCCGCAAATAATCAAACCCGAATTCGTTATTAGTACCGTAAGTAATATCCGCCTCATAGGCCTCTTTTCTGGAACAAGGTTTCAAGTAATCTTCAACAACTTTAAATGCTCCCATCGCGTCCCTTTTTTCGTCTAATTGTTCACCGCCCGCTGTTTTCTGTTCATTAATATATGTTGGGTCATAAAGATACGCTGTATCGTGCACTATACATCCTGTTGACATACCAAGCGCGTGGTATATTTGTCCCATCCAAACCGTGTCACGCTTAGCTAAATAATCATTGACTGTTACCAGATGACAGCCTTTTCCTTCCAGGGCGTTTAAATAAAGAGGTAGAGTGGCAGCCAGGGTTTTCCCTTCCCCGGTTTTCATTTCAGCAATTTTCCCTTGATGCAAAACAATTCCGCCAATTAACTGACAATCAAAGTGTCGTTGATCAAGATTTCTCTTGGCCGCCTCCCGAACTTGCGCAAAGGCCTCAGGCAAAATATCGTCTAAAAACTCTCCAGCACGCAATTTCTCTTTTAACTCCTGTGTTTTAGCTTTCAGTTGCTCATTAGAAAAAGCCTCGAATTCTGATTCGAGTTGATCAATCTTATCAACCACCGGCTGGAGCTGCTTTAAATATTTCTCGTTGGCATCGCCAAAAATTTTAGCAATTATTGACATATCTTAAATTCTACACTAAAAATCGGGGTTTTTCAACCAAAAAAGGAGCTTAACTCCTCTCTGTTTAATGTTTAAGGTTTCTCCCTAAATACCGTTGAAGAAAAATGAATTTCTGGAGAATAATAGCTTGTTTTGATGTTCAGTTTTTTATATTTTTTTTCTATCTCTTTAAAACTGATCCTGTCAAAATTGATCTTTTTAGAACCGAAGGAAAAGGTATGTTCGTCAAAAGGAAAACAGCCGACAAAAGCTTTATGAACCCTGAAAAAGGGGAAAACTTTCTTAATTGTTTCCCTAGACTTTTTAGCAAATTTTTCTTTTAAATAAGCGGTCTGAAAAGCAGCCACGCCTTCTTTCTGAAGAGCTTTTAAAACATCTTTGTAAAATTCGGTTTTCCAAAGAACCAATGATGGGCCGACAGGATCGGTTGAGTCGTTAATAATAATGTCAAAGTAATTTTTATAATTCCTGACAAACTTTAATGCGTCTTCGTTAAATATCTTCAACCGCTTATCATTAAAAGCTCCGCGAGAAACCGATGGAAGATATTTTTTTGAAACCTCAATTACTTTTTTATCAATCTCAATGAGATAAATTTCTTTAACCGATTTGTGTTTTATAACTTCCCTAAGCGCTCCGCCGTCTCCGCCGCCGACAATCAAAGCTCTTTCCGGCCTTTTATGATAAAAAATGGCTGGCTGAACCAGCATTTCGTGATAAATGGCTTCGTATTTTGTTGAAAGCTGAACTAGACCGTCAAGAGCCAAAATCCGACCGAATTCTTCTGTATCAAAAATCTCGATTTTTTGGAAATTGCTTTTTCCGGAATAAATTTCTTTTTCAATGACAACGCCCCAAGTAGAGTTCGGAGACTCAGATGGCAACTTAAAGTCTTCAAAAAACCAATTTTTACCAAAAAGAAATTTCTTAATCATTTACCGAATCCCGCGCAGCGGGATGAGGTGGAAGAAGAGGATTCGTCCTCTTCGCCCGAATCCCGCGCAGCGGCACGAGGTGGAAGAAAAAAATTTATTCTTTTCCAGTAATTTTTCCTCTTGTTATTTCTTTTATCTCAACTCTTGTAGGTCTAAATTCTCTTTTAAAATATTCCAAAGCTCTACGGGGCATGCCTTTACATCCACAAGTAAAAATATCAATTGCCAAATAATTCATTTCCGGCCAGGAATGCAAGGCAATATGGCTTTCAGCCAACAAAATAACTCCGGTTATCCCTTGGGGTAAAAACTTATTTACTAAAACTTTTAAAGGAGTGTTTTTAGCTTTCTTTGCTGCGGTAATCAAAATTTTTTTTAGTTCTTTCGGGTTCTTAATATCTTTTCCATGCCAAAATTCGGCGAGCAGGTGAACGCCGGCGTATTTCTGGTTTTTCTTCTGAGGGATCCATAAAGTGGATCTCTTTGTTTTTTGAAGCATATTGCTTTGGTTAACCGCTTACACAGAAAAGCTTACAAGCTTTTCTTAGCTGACCTCGCCTAAGCTTCTTTCTAAAATACTTTGGCGGGGAAAAACAAAGAGTGAAAAAAAGCGGTTAACGGATTAAAGCCTTATTTTTAATTTTCTTTGCTCCGAAAAATTTTTTAGTAAAATCAGTGGCTTTTTTTCTCAAACAATCTGCAAGAAAAAATATTAATAAAGGCTCGGTTCCAGAGCTCGGAAAAATGACCGCTGAGCAAGCTCGTTTCTATCAGTTGGACTAAAGAATAACCTGCGGCGTGAGAATCGTCTAATGCAAACCTCTCACAAATTGGTTTACCATATCTCTTAATTTTTAGCAAGCTGCAAAGTTTTTTTGAGTATTGTAAGATTTTTTTCTTTGACCGGATAATTTTCGGGTCGCAATCCAACAAATCCAAAATTAATTCCTTCCCGTAAATTTTCTTTTTTATACTGCTAGACATTTTGATTTAATAAATTTAATAACTTATCTTATAATAACGAGTCCGAATAAAAAAAACAACCCCCCCATCACTTTTAAATCGAAACTTTTTAGATTTCGTAACGGTTTCAAAAGTGATAGGGGGGGGTCAAGAAGATTCTATTTCTTCTTCTTCTTTCTTTTTTTTGCCATGAGATTATTTTTTTTAAAGAAGATTTGACAAATAGTCGACCGCTATTTACCTTTATTACTTTATTTTTTCACTTCAAGAAATTTTGTCAAGTGTGCATAACTCAAAAATTAAAAATTAAAAGTTAAAATTAAAAATTTCTAAGATAAATACTGTATTTCTTCTTTTAAGACGACCATAAACTTCTTTTTCACCGATTTTTTTACAAAACTTATTAATTTTTTGACATCTTGTGCCTTGGCATTTCCCAAATTGACAATAAAATTGGAATGTTTCTCAGAAATTTGAGTCTGGCCAATTTTTTTACCGGTCAAGCCGGCTTGATGAATTAAAATTGCGGCTGGAATCTCTCCAACATTCTTAAAAATACTGCCCGCTGAGGGCAACCGCGGATGATGCTGCTTTCGGTAATCCAAATATTCTTTTATTTTTTTAGGATTACTCTTCCCTAATTTAATTTCTACCGAAAGAATGACTAAATTTTTTTTCTTTTTAAAAATACTGTTGCGATAACCGAATCGGCAATCCTTATTTTTAAAAATTCTAATCTTCCCGTTTTTTGTGTCAAAAACCTCAACGGTTTTGACTGCATTTTCCATGGATTTTCCAAAAGCGCCGGCATTACCGTAAACCGCTCCCTCAATAGTTCCCGGAATACCGGCCGCCCAATCCAACCCCTTGGAAACGTATAGAGACAACGATCTTCCAAATTTAATAACTACTCCTCGGTAACCTTTGTCAGAAACCAGCAGATTGCTGCCGCCGCCCAGGATAAAAAATGGCAGCTTCATTTTTTTTGCAAAATTTATCGCTCCTACTAATTCTTTTTTTGTCTTTGCTCCAAAGAAATATCTTGCCCTTCCGCCAATTCTAAAGGTAGTATGATTTCTTAGTAAAACGTTTTTTTGAAGTTTCATATTTAAAGGGCGGAGAAAAGAACTCCAATTCATAGAATTTAGTGAGTATCTCCGCCCAACTCCATATTAACAAAATAATGAAATAAAACAACACGCCTTGCTTAAGAAAGGCGTGCTGTCGAATAGGAGTCTTGGACTCACTAAATTCTGTTTTTATATTAGCAAATTAAATAATTTCTGTCAACCCCCTCCTAAAATCTAATTAGGCGCAGGAACCAAGGACGTCGCCCATCCGGGATTAATTTCAATTGCTTCCTTAATTTTTCTTTCGGCTAGCTCATCATCTTCCATAATTTGGGCTATTCGAACAACTATAAGATGAGACTGCAAAAGATTCGGCTCCAGCGTTACCGCTTTCTCGGCTAAAGAAAGGGCTTCATCAAATTTTCCCTGATAGAGCCGGGCTTGAGCTAATGACCAGTAGCCCTGCTGATTGGTCGGGCTAACTTCTATTGCTTTTTCCAGAACCCTTTCTGCTTGAGAAATTTTCGTCTGATCGATTAAAACGGCGTAAGAATTATAAAGCTGACCCAATCTTAAATAAGAACGGAAGTCCAGCGGCGATTCTTTTACGCTTTTTTCCAGTTCTTCAATAACAAAATCAAGCTCTTTTTTGAAGTTTTCAGCCGACACTTGCCTTACCTGTTCGCTCTGGGCAAATTCCAGGGTGGTCTGGCCGAAGAATTCTCTTATCTGATATTTTCCCAAAGGAGAACTTTCCAAGGATTTTTTATATAAATCCAAGCGCTCCTCTGAGGCCGCCGGCGCCCTCAGGGCGGCAGTAGCACAGTAAGAAGTTTTCAGGGGTTGGATTATAAAGTAAATAAAGGCCGGGATAAATAAAATTAAAAATACGGAGAGAAACCAGGGCTTTGGAGAAATAAATTTTTCAGGAGCAGCCATTTCTCTTGGAGCGATCATACTAGCGATAAAGCCCAAAACCAAAAAGAACATCAAATAACTGGAAACCATATCAAAGACAGTCAAGTTCTGAACAGAATAAGCTATTAAAACAACACTGAAAATTCCGGTTGTCCAAAAACTTACTCCCCTATCTGAAATTTTTATTTTTTGTGTATTATTTTCAAAATTATTTCCGAGAGATCTTTCGGAGTTATCCGAAGCAGACGAGGTAGACAGGGTAAAATATTTTTTCCATAAGAGATAAAAAATGGCCAGAAAAAGCCCGAGATAGCTTAGTATTCCCAAAATACCCGTGCTTACTAAGGTATCAAGAATAATGTTGTGAGCCCGGTCAAACCAAATCTCTCCCCCACATACCGGTAAAAACATACAAGGATTAAAATTTTTAATAAAAACAAATTCAAAATTCTCCGGGCCCCAACCCAAAAGAGGTCTCTCCAAAAATCCATTCCAGGCCTTTTCCCAAACGACCAATCTGGCATAACTCGCCTTCTCCACGAACCAATTGTGAATAAAGTTATCTGGCTGAAAAATATAAAAAGCACCTATTAAAAAAGCTATTAAAATTACCGCTAAGCTGATCTTACCTAAAATATTCAAGTAACGTTTTTGAATACCAAAGGACAAATAAAGTAAAAATAGCAAAGCTAATCCAGCCAGGATCGAATAAGTGGCCGCTCTGGCATTGATGGAAAATACAGCATAAAACATTATTACTGAAGCTACCGCAGAATAAATTTTAAAATACCTACTTTGCGAACTCAGAAATAACCAGAGGGCTAAGAAAATATTAAACAACAAATAAGTCCCTAAAAAAGAACTATTACCAATGGTCGCCCCGCCTCTCATGGCTGGGTTATCTGCGAAAAAAGCAATAAAACTCAAAATTAGCCCGATAAAAGTTGAAAGAAAAAAGATTTTGAACCAATCGGATTTTCGAAAAACCGAGGAGGTCACCAAGAAAAAAGCAAAAAGATGAAACCACATTAAAAGACCAGTCATTCTTTCTGGTTTCGACCAGAAACTATAAGAAGGATTCTCGCCGAAAAGAGTACTTAGAGTCAGAATAAGTAAAAATACAATTAGGGCAATTAATAAAGGATTTCTCCGAGGACGATATTGAGGGAAGTAAAAAATTAAAAACAGCCAGGTAAAGAAAATAACCTGAACAAGACCCATAAAATATAAGCTTTTCGGGCTGACAAAGGGAAAGAAAAAACTCCCATTCATAATCAAGGGAGTAAATAAAGCTAAGCAAGTCATTGTTGCAATAATAAAAAGGCATAGTCCTTCCAGGTGAGTTTTGGGCCTAAGCTGTCTTTCTCTTTGGTCCTCACCAAGACTTTGACTGGCAAACCTCTCTCTTTTTTCTCTAGATCTTTTCCCCATAATGCTTTTATTTTATTATATTACCTTGATTGAATCAAGATTTTACTCAAAATCTTCCAATTATTTTTCAGGAAAGAATAAATAAGACCTATTTTTTAATTTTTAAAAAATTAGGCCCGCCGGCCAGAAGTCTGGCGTTTTTTATATAGATATTCTTCTAAAAATTTTGGCTTTGGAATATAAGTATAGAAAAGTTTAAGATAATTTTTAAAAAGAGCTTTTTTATAATGAGGGTATTTATTTCTATAAGAATGAATGATAGAAATAAAGACTTTAGTTCTAGACCTACGAATCTCGGCTATGTTATTTTTTAAAGATGGGGTTCTGTACTTAATTAAATATTCTGGTAAATTATAAAACTTTCCGATAGTACCTAATTTTAACCACAAATCAAAATCCTCATCTTCAGGTAATGTATCATCGTAGCCACCAAACTTCATTGCAGCATCAATCAAAAACATCACACTAGAATGAATAAACGGATTTCGGGATAGAATGCACTGGCGAATTTCTTCATCTTTTTCTGGAGGTAGATATCTATAGAGTTCTTTGCCATCTCTATCAACAAATATCGCTCCACTCCCCATTAATAGATATTCAGGGTTTTTTTCTAAAAACTTAACTTGTTTTTCTAATTTTTGAGGGCCCCAAATGTCATCATCATCAATCCGAGCAACGTATTTTCCCCCGGACTTTTTTAGCCCTTGATTCAAGCATTTGCGGAACCCCAGTTTTACTCCGTTCTCAAAATATTTAATCCTTGGATCTTTCTGGACATAATTATTAATAATTTTTTTAGTGCCTTTATCTATCGGAGGGTCTGTAATAATCAATAACTCCCAATCCTTAAAAGTCTGTTCTGATACACTCTTAATTGCTTCGGGAAGAAAAGTGGGCCTGTCATGGGTAGACAAAATAATACTTATTGTGGGCATATTAGTAAAAAATAAAAAACTTAGTTTTTGGAAGCAATCAGATAATTAGCAAAACCGGTAATATCATAAAATATACCGGCATCAACACGCTTTAATCTAAATAATGAACCTAAAATATATACTGGCAGGAAAACAATTCTCTTTACTGATCTTCTGACGCCTGATTTAATAATGGAAAGTTCATTTTTTTTCAAAAAATCTTCTATATTCTTAAGGGGATATATTTTAATATGAGTCGGGTCGCTATAAAAATTCAGGCCTATTCCCAAGTTTGGTAAACGAGTACTCCAGGGCGAGGGAGTTTCAACGTAAATTATTCCTCCTTTTTTAAGTTTTGGGAGCAAACTTAAAAGGACATCTTTGCCATCTTTCAGGTGCTCAATAGTATGGCTAAGAATTAAGCAATCAAAAAACTCATCTGGAATTATATCTAATCTCTTTAAATTAGAATTAAGATCCACTTCGTAAAAAGCTTCCATAGCTTTAAAATCCTCGGGGCTATTCTTATAGTTTTTGTCTCTATCTAATCCGTAATACTTACAGCTTGGATAATATTTTTTTGTCCTTGACGCCGAGTGATTCCCACAACCAATATCCAATACTCTAGCCGATGGCTCGGAGAGCCATTTATTAAGCAAATCATATCTTACCGGTTTTTCTAAATATTTTCCCAGCATTTTTATTTTTCTAATAATTCCTCATATATTTTTTCATACCGGCAGGCTGTCTCATTGATGGTAAAGTATTTTTCGAATCGGCTGCGAGCATTATTTGTCATTTTTGAGGCAATTTCAGGATTTTTATAAATTTTAATAATAGCTTCGGCTAAAGCTTGAGGATTTTGGGACGGGACTAAAATACCCGAGATGCTATCTTCAATTATTTCTGGAACCCCGCCCACTCTGGTAGCAACAACAGGTATCCTTAATGCCATAGCTTCTAATAAAACTGCCGGTAATCCCTCGGTTAAGGAAGGCAGGACTATTAAATTAAAGACTTGGTAAGCGTCTGCTATATTCTCCACATAATCACAAAATATTACATGATTTTGTAAATTCAGAAATTTAACCTGATTCTCCAGATTATTTTTTGATGGCCCCTTACCGATAATTAGAAATTTTACTTCAGGATAATCTTGAACTATTATTTTAGCAGCTTTAATAAGAACAGAAAGACCCTTCCGAGGCTTCAAATTAGCCAATGTTCCTATTATAAAATTGTTTGAGTGTAAACTAAGATTTTGAAAGAGTTTTTCTCTACCCAAATTACTCTTTTTTAACGAATTTTCATTGATGCCGCTATAAATAACCCTTATTTTTCTTTCTGGAAAACTGAGGCATAAAAGGCCTTCTTTCGCATTTTTGGAAATCGCTACTATAATATCCTCGCCAAAAAAAGAAAATATCCAGCGAAAAAAATTCATAATACCGCCGATTACCTGCCCGTAATCTAAAGGGATATCTTGCGTAGGATTATGAAGAACAGTAGCTAAAATGCCTTTGCATTTTGCAATTTTTCCTGCCAAGCTTCCGTAAATTTCGGGTCTGAATCCAAAATTGTGCAGAATATCAATTCCTTCATCCTTTATAATACGGCTTAGCTTCAAAATTACTGATAAGTCAAACAGGAAAAGCATATCAAGCTCGATTACTTTAATACCTTCTCTTTCTGCTTCTTCCTTTGCCAAAGAATCCGCCTTTCGCATACTGCAAATAATAGGATCGAATTTTGAACGATCTAACGATTTGGTAAGATTTAAAACTCCCCTGCCGGGGCTGACAATATTTAAAGTTGGAAGCAAAAAGAGAATTTTTATTTTTCCTGATTCTCTTTTCATTTTTCTACGTTTTTTTGAACCCAAAAATAGGTTCTTTTTAATCCTTCCTCCAGACTTACTTCTGGTTCCCAGTTTAACAATTGCCTGGCTCTGGTTATGTCTGCCGTCCGGGAAATGGGCCCAACAGGTTTTGTTGTATCATACCTCGATTCAATATTTTTCCCCGAAATCTTAATCACTTCTTTGGCTATTTCTCTAATTAAACTTCCTTTACCGGAGCCAATGTTAACGGTAAGAGGATAATTTTCTGAGATTTTCTCTTCCATTCTAATCAAGCTTTTGACGCAGTCTTCAACATAAACATAGTCTCTACTTTGTCTTCCATCTCCCCAGATCACAAATTCTTTCTTGGGATAATTGATCGCTTTGCGGATTAAATCAGAGATGGCATGAGATCTCTCGTCTAGAGGCTCGTTTATACCATAAGCATTAAAAATTCTGACTATTCCCATCCTTGTCTCTTTCATTAAATTAAGCTGAATTTCTGCCAAGAGTTTTGCCAAGCCGTAACCGCCGTCGGGATTGATGGAAGTTTTGAATTTAAACCTTGGATCTTTTACTATTGATTCCACCGCCAGTTCGTCCTCGATAAATAAAGCGTCTGATGAAAACTGTTTATCCAAAGGATAAACGGCCGAACTTGAGGTGTATATTATTTTTTTTATTTCTTTCTCTACACAGGCGCGAAAAACGTTAGCATCAATAGCTAAGTTTTCTTGAAGAGTTAAAAGCTCGGCAGCCTCACTACCATGAAGGTACCTTATTCCTCCAATGCGAGCTGCCAGATGAAAAATAATATCGCCGTCCTTTAAAGCATCTGCTGTTTGATGGTAATCAGTAAGATCTATTTTTCTTACTTCGAAATCAGAAGGTTCAAGCCCTAAACTCGATAAATTTTCCATACTTCCCGAAGAAAAATCATCTACAATAACTACTTTTCTGCCCCCTTCTATAAGTTTTTTTACCAAATGACTTCCTATAAAACCGGCGCCACCGGTAACTATAGTTTTCATATATATTATTTATTTTTCTGTAATATTCTCTGGCAGGCGATTCTGACAGCTTCATCGGAACTGTGCTTTGGCTGCCAGCCGAGTTCTTTCATTTTATCAATGCTAAAATGGATAACCGGCACATCTCCAATCCATCCTCTTTTCCCCCCTGTATATTTAAAATTAACATTTTTTAACCCCATCTCTTCAATCACAATTTCTGCCAACCTGTCCACCGATGTGAAATTTCCGCAACCCAGATTGAAAACATCATATTGTTTATCTGAAGCTTCAAATTTCGCGTTCTCAAATGCATAGAACATTCCCTCAATACAACCTTCTACTAAAAAGAAAGGTTTTTCCTGTTTCCCATCACCCAGAATTTCGAGCTCTCTTGGGTTTTTTCTTAATTTTCGGATGAAATCGAAAATAACCCCATGGTTCATCCCTCCTCCTACTACGTTGGCAAACCTAAAAATCCAGGTCTTAATTTTAAAAAGGTGAGAATAAGCGCTCATTAATCCCTCGCCAGCCAGTTTCCCTGCTCCATAAAGAGAAATTGGCAGTAAAGGTCCGAAACTTTCAGAAAGGGTTGTTTTCCCGGTATCTCCATAAACGCAGGCACTGGAGGTAAAAAGAATTTTATTAAGACCTGTTTGCTTCATCGCCTCCAGAATATTCTTGGTTGCAATCGTGCAGTTTCTCAGGTCTATATCGGTCGTTTTGTTTCCCCCCGGAATATCGGTATTGGCTCCAAGGTGCCATATGACCTCCTGATCTTCTATAGATTTTTTCAGAGTATCAAAATCGAGCAAATCTGCCTTAATAAACTTGAAATTTTCTTCTCCGGAATACTTTTTAATATTTTCACCCGATGCCAAAGATAAATTGTCATAAACCGTTACATTCTTTCCTTCTTTAAGTAATTTCCCCACTAAATGGGAACCGATAAACCCTGCTCCACCGGTAATAAAATGATTTTTAAGATTTTCTTTTTGATTGTTGCTCATCTTAATGTAATTATTTTATTTTTTATTACTTTTGTTAACCTTTTTATAAATTTGCTTATTAAAAAATATATTTTTAAATTGCCGGTTTACCGGA
>DATKUR010000007.1:0-47774 GCA_035530555.1 Candidatus Humimicrobiaceae bacterium
GTCAATAGTTAGATTGTGAATAATTATCGTCTTTTACCATCAATGATTTCTTGCATTATATTGTTAGGAACCTCCTCATATCGGTCAAATTCCATTGTAAAGGTTCCTCTTCCTTCTGTCAACGATCTCAAAGAGGTAGCATATCCGAACATTTCGGACAGAGGGACCTTGGCGTCAACCACTTTTAAATTCAATCTGTCTTTTGTTTCTTCAATTCTTCCCCGTCGGGCAGATAAATCACCGATAACATCGCCAAAAAAATCTTGAGGCGAAACAACTTCTAATTTCATTATCGGCTCTAATAAAACCGGCTTGGCTCTTTTAGAAGCTGATTGAAGAGCCATACTGCCAGCAATTTTAAAGGCTAATTCCGAAGAATCAACATCATGAAAGGAGCCGTCATATAAGGCGCAGCTAAGATCTACCAAGGGATAGCCGGCTAAGATTCCTTTGTCCAGGGCTTCTTTGACTCCTTTTTCCACGGCCGGAATAAATTCCTGAGGAATAATTCCGCCCTTGATCTCGTCGATAAACTCAAAACCCTCTCCTCTCTGCTTTGGCTCTACCCTCAGCCAAACATGGCCGTATTGACCCCGGCCGCCGGTCTGGCGAACATACTTTCCTTCCGCTTCCGCCATTTCTTTAATTGTTTCTTTATAAGCCACCTGAGGCCGGCCGACATTCCCTTCTACGTTAAATTCTCTTTTCATTCGGTCAACAATAATTTCCAAGTGCAGTTCACCCATGCCAGAGATAATAGTTTCGCCCGTTTCCGGATCTCCTTTGATGCGGAAAGTCGGATCTTCTTCGGCTAATTTCTTTAACGCCAAACCCATCTTTTCCTGGTCAGCCTTGGTTTTTGGCTCAATGCGAATACCGATAACCGGTTCAGGAAAAATAATTTTTTCCAAAATAATGGGTTGTTCCGGGTCGCAAAGAGTATGTCCGGTGGAAGTGGCTTTTAATCCTACAGTGGCCAGAATGTCTCCGGTAAAAATTTCTTCCACCTCTTCTCTTGAATTGGCGTGCATTCTTAAGATCCGGCCAATCCTTTCTTTCTCTTGGCTAGTGGTATTTAATAAATAGCTGCCCCGTTTCAAACTTCCAGAATAAACTCGAAAATAAGTTAATGTTCCAACATAAGGATCGGTGGCAACCTTAAAGGCCAAGGCCGAAAAGGGCTCTGAGTCCTGTGGTTTTCTCTCAATTTCTTTTCCGGTTTTGGGGTCGATTCCTTTAACTGGCGGCAGTTCTGTAGGACTTGGCAAATAATAACAAATGGCATCTAAGACTGGCTGAACTCCTTTGTTTTTTAAAGCTGAGCCGGTAAAAACTGGAATCAATCGGTAACCAATCGTCGCCTTTCTTAAAACGTCTCTTAGCTCCTCAATAGAAATTTCTTCCTGAGCTAAATATCTCTCCAGGAGCTTTTCGTCTTCAGCCACAATTTTCTCGACTGACTTTTCTCTCCATTCTTTGGCTTTTTCTAATAAATCATTTGGGATATCTTCTTCTACTACTTCTTCGCCATGATTTCCCTTAAACTTCAGAGTTTTCATTTTCAATAGATCAATCACGCCCTCAAAGGCACTTTCTGCGCCAATAGGAATTTGCATAGCTACTGCATTGGGCGATAATTTCTGCCAGATGGATTCTAGGCTTTTATAAAAATCGGCTCCCATTCTGTCCATTTTGTTGATAAAACAAATTCTCGGAACGTTAAATTTATCAGCCTGACGCCAAACTGTTTCTGATTGAGGCTCCACCCCGGCCACCCCATCAAAAATTACCACCGCTCCATCCAAAACCCTTAACGACCTCTGTACTTCAGCCGTAAAATCAATATGACCTGGGGTATCAATAATATTAATGCGTATTTCGGATGGATTACCCCGCTCGCGACTTTTAGTTTCCAGCAGCGTCCAAAAGCAAGTGGTGGCAGCTGAAGTAATAGTAATTCCTCTTTCCCTTTCTTGGGTCATCCAGTCCATAATAGTGTTCCCTAAATCAATATCGCCGATGCGATGGGAAATTCCGGCATAAAACAAAATCCGCTCGGTAGCGGTAGTTTTACCGGCGTCAATATGGGCAATAATGCCTATGTCGCGACATTTTTCAATTGGATATTGTCTGGGCATACTAGGTAGTAGAAATTCGACTAATATTTTGCTACGCAAAATTATAATAATACCGCTAGGTAGTCGAATTTTCACTACCTGGCATGAAATTTACCAGGCGAAATGAGCAAAGGCTCTGTTTGCTTCAGCCATACGATGAGTATCTTCTTTTTTCTTCACGGCGACTCCTGTATTATTTGCCGCTTCAATTAATTCACCAGCTAATTTTTCTTTTATTGATTTGCCCTTTTTAAATTTTGCCGTCCGAATTATCCAACGTAGAGCCAGCGTCTCTCCTCTTTCATCAGACACTTGCCTCGGTACTTGATAAGTCGCTCCGCCAATTCTTTTTGGTTTTACTTCTAATAAAGGTTTAACGTTACTGAGGGCTGAACCAAAAACTTCCAAAGGTTCTTTTTTGGTTTTTTCTTTTATAATGTCAAAACTCCCGTAAACAATTTTTTGGGCAATAGTTTTTTTCCCCCGGCGCATCACCTGATTAATGAATTTGGCAACGCTAATGTTGTTATAAACAGGGTCGGGCGTTATTTCTCTTTTGGTTTTCTTTTCGCCTCTCATGTTATTTTTCACGCTTTGTTCCGTACTTGCTTCTTTCTTGTTTCCTCCCTTCCACTCCGCCGGTATCTAATATACCTCTGACGATGTGATATCTTACTCCCGGCAAATCTTTGACCCTTCCGCCGCGAATTAAGACAATTGAATGCTCCTGTAAATTGTGGCCTTCGCCGGGAATGTAAGCGGTCACTTCCTGGCCACTGGACAATCTCACTCTAGCCACTTTCCTCATGGCTGAATTTGGTTTTTTGGGAGTAAGGGTAAAAACCTTAAGGCAAACTCCTCTTTTAAACGGAGAAAAATATTTTCTCGGCCGGTTTTTCAAAACATTAAAACCGAATGCCAAAGCCGGCGTCTTGCCGCGCTTTTTGGTTTTCTTTCTTCCTTTTTTAATCAGTTGTCTGACAGTGGGCATAATAAATTAAACTTTAACAAAATTAGGTTTAATAGTCAATACTAAAAAAACGGAGCGCCTACGATAAGTTTAAAAATAAAACTGATAATCAAAGACAGGTAGCGGAATAAAAAGAAAAAAAGGAAGAATAAAATAAAAATGCCGAATTGACTCAAAAATATTTTAAGCTTTTCAAGCTCCGGAGGTAAAAAAGTAAAAAGAATATGAGAACCATCCAGGGGAGGAATTGGTAACAAATTAAATATGGCCAAAAGAATATTTATAAAAACAATATAACTGAAGATTAAAACAAGGCCAGGCGTAACGGCAATCTCTGGAAAAAACCTTAAAGTCAAGCCGAAGATTAAAGCAACTGCCAGGTTTGATCCGGGACCGGCCAAGGCCACCTTAGCTGAACCGTATTTTTGATCTTTAAAATTATAGGGATTCACCGGTACCGGCTTTGCCCAGCCAATTAAAAATGGACTTCCCATCAAAACTAAAAACAGCGGCACCAAAACAGAACCAACCGGATCCAGGTGCCTGATTGGATTTAAAGTCAGACGGCCGGCATATTTGGCAGTCGGATCGCCCAAATAATTAGCTACTGCTCCATGAGAAACTTCGTGGATGACTACAGAAAAAATTAAAATGGCGATTAAAAAAATATATTCCATAATGGTAATATAAATCAGTCGCTCCCCCATCTCTTCCAATATAAGACGTTATTAGTATAACACATATTGTAAAATTTTTAAAAATATTTTAATATTGAATTATATGCCCGGTAGTGAAAATTCGACCGTCGAGTCGAAGACGAGACGAAAGAAGAAAAGTATTTCTTCGTACACTGCTGTGGCATTGATAATCATTAATTAGTCAAATTTCTACTACCAGGTATGGCAAAAGAATGTCAAATTTGCAAAAAAGGAAGTACGATGGTCTGGAGATTGAAAAAACTCCGGGGAAAATACAATCCAACCATCAAAAAAAGAAAATATCCAAACTTACAATGGGTAAGGATTCCTTCTGATGCTAAAAAACCGGCTTACAAAAAATTCGCCGGCAAACGAATTTTGGCCTGCGCTAAATGCATCAAAACATTGGCTAAGAAAAACTAATCTTTAATTACGGGCCATCGGATAATGGTAGTCCATGCCCTTGGGGTGGGTAAAGCGGGCGTTCGATTCGCCCTGGCCCGAAAATTTTTCCTAAAAATTTACTTTTTATTAATCGTTTCCCTAAAAATATAAAAACTCACTTCCCGATTATTCAAAAAACGCCCTCACCAAGGACGTTTTTTGATGCCCTGTGCTTCTTCTAGAAGGTTCGTATCTGGAAAATTATTTAAAGTGGGTGTCTAAGTCTCCTTCCTATGGAAAGAGAACATATCCGACTCCCAAAAAGAACGTTTGACCAGAATCTAACTAGAAGACACAAGGCTAATTATATTTTACCTCTTGGTCAAACTATTAGTCAAGTCAAAGCTCTAAAACGTCTGCCATTTGTTTTATTAAAGAAACCGTTACCGGCGCCGCCAATAAGCTATAAGACGGGATTCCCTCATCATCCAAAATAACCCACGGTTTTTCAATGATCCTTACTTTTTTTTCTTTTTCGTCCCATTGATAGTTATATTCGGGAGTAATTTCGTAATCATCAACGAATTTTTTAGCAGCCTTTACCGGCAAAGAATTCCTTAAAAAGATTTTGGGAATTCCGTAAAGGGAAAAAGCCTGTCTTATCAATTTCTCATCTAACTTCAGCCTTTCTTTTATCGGCGCTATCCCTGATTTATCTCCTTCTTTTTCAATCATTTTTGCTCCCGGGCAACTTGGATTGTCACAAACTAAATAGAACTCTTTTTTTCTCTTATCGTAATCTATCTTTGAGGTGGGGAGCAGTTTAAAATTTCTTGAGGTCTGGCATTTAGGGCAAACTCTTCGCCATTTAATTCTCTCATCGATGACGCTTTCGGGAACGTCAATCAAAACAAAAACATCCAAGTCTTCTCGATAACCGATCAAATCCCGAAAGAACAAAGAATAAGAAACCTGATCCAGGTCCCGGGGAAAACCATCAATAAAAAGGATCTTCTTTTCTCTCCTGAATATTTCTCTCTTTACCAAGGCTAGAATTAATTCACTCGGCAAAAGAGTTTTCGTGCTTCTTTTTTCCAAGGCAGAAAATACTTTTTTAAAAGGGAGCCATCCCCGATAATTTTTCTCCAAGAAGAAGTACAATTCTTTTTTTCTTTTCTTGTCCTTAAGTTCTTCATCCACTCCCCTGATCATGTCGCCAATTGAGAAATGCGTTATCTTTTCTGGACTGACTATTTCGGCAAACATTTTTGAATAAGTTCCCTTACCGGAATTTTTCTTCCCCAGAAAATAAGCAATGAAGGTGTTTTTTTTCAAATACTCCCTCAATTTGGCGATTTCCGGCCCGGCTTTTAATCGAAAATAAGCCGCTCTCTCTTTCGGGTCGGCTAAATTGAACTTTTTTGTTACTCCTTTTGTTTTGGTTTTGAATATTGGAAATTTCATAGCGTAATTTTCAAATTCTTGCCATCGCTTATAATTTTAATATCTCCGTCTTTGTCGGTTCTCAAAACAGTTATATCATATTTCTCCAAAGTATCCAAGACCTCTTGATTGGGGTGACCGTAGCTATTGTCTTTGCCGACGGAAATTACAGCAATTTCCGGCAAAACCTGCTCTACAAATTCTTGGGCAGAAGATGTCCTGCTGCCGTGATGGCCGACTTTCAAAACGTTTGATTTCAATCTTTCCGGAAGCTCTTTTGCCAAGGCTAATTCTACTTCCTGATAAGCATCGCCAGTAAACAAAAAAGAGTTTTCTTCAAAAACGAGCTTGGCGCTTACCGAGGTATTATCAAGATTTTCAGTTTCTTCTCCTGCAAAACTCTCAAAAGGATATAATATCTCTAAAATTGCCTTTGAACTGATAACCCTTTGGCCAGCTTGGGCAATATAAATTTCAGCTCCTTCTTTTTCAATCGTCTTTTGCCATTCTTGGTATAGCTGGCTGTTGTAATTAACGCCGCTCCATAAAATATTTTCCACGCGGTATCTTTCTAAAACATCAATCAATCCCTTGAGGTGGTCTGAATGGGGATGAGTTAAAACTATCAAGTCGATCGTTCTGTCCCAAAAAGGCATCTCAGCCGCTAATTTCTCCAAGATAGTAGAATCCGGCCCGCCGTCAATTAGAATCTGATGTGATTTCGGTGTTTCAATAAATATTGCATCGCCTTGGCCGACGTCAAAAAAATTAACTTCCAAAAATCGGGGTTGCGATGACTCATAAACAACAATCCAGGCCAAAATGTTTAAACCGATAAGAATACCAAAAATAATAAAAACAGGGCTCTTTTTCATGTGAATATTCAGTTTTTATTATATCACAAAACCCCATCCTGCCAGATAAATTCTGTTTCTTGCCTATTCTTTCAGGCGGTTTTTTGGTAGGATAAATAGATGATAAGACCTAAAAATTATAATTTTTCCCAAGGGTTTTTGTCGCTGATTTCTCTTTTAATTGTTCTAGTCATTATTGTTTTGATATTCGGCATTTATTTCGGATTTAATAAAATCAGAGTCAGTAATAGCGGTCAATCTGGCCAGCCAGAACAATTTTCTCCCCAAGAGGAGATTCAAAAAGCAAAAGACGTAAAGGATCTATTGGAATCTCAACAAAAATCGTTAGAATAATCGGTTGAAAAACAATTACTGGAATAGAAATGTACCAGTCAGGTTTTAATCCCAGTAGTAGAACCTGCGGGTTCACTACGGGACTTCGCATCGTTCCGTCTTCGTGAAAACAAAACCGGGTTAAGTTAAATCCTAACTCGGTTTAATGTTTTACAAAAATTTCCGGGCGATAGTCACCCGCGATTCTTTGTATACTTAGGCTTTCCCTAGAATTCGGAACATCTTTGTTCCGCACTTGGGACAAGTTCCGGTCATCGCTCTTCTTTTTACTCCGCCCTTTCCTTTCATCGGAACTTCTTTTGGGTTTTCCATTTCCCTTTTTGCTTTACATTTTACGCAATATGCTGTTGTTTCCATAGTTTAAAATATATAAAAGTTAAGTTTTCAAGCTCGACCTTTCCCCTCATCACTTTGCAAGAATTCGTCTTCTGAAGAAAAAATTATATCTGCTGAGTCTAAAATTACGACAAAGTGGTGGGGGGTTTGTTATCCACAACTTATATTAGCTTATTTTAAGCAAGAACAATAGTCAAGTCCGCTTATTTTATGCTATCTCGCCTAATTCTTTCAATAATTTTTCCGTTTCAATCCCGTACATTTGACAAATCTGGCCAATTTTCATTTCTTCTGCTTCAATTTCGGCAAAAGGACACTGCAAACAGGGCAAATTATATTTTTCCAGGATCTTTTTCGCCTCAGGAAGCTTTAGAATCTCAGCTAAAGTTGTATCTTCGGTAATTTTCAGCATGAATTATCCCGCGATCCAGCCGCCATCAACAACGATAATGGAACCTGTAATATAAGACGAGGCATCGGATGACAAAAATAAAACGGTGTTGCTAACCTCCTCTGCTTTTCCCATTCTATGAAGCGGGATCACAGCTAAAGTTTGCTCCAGTACCTTCGGGTCCGTTTTGGTAGAAGCCGCCATCGGCGTATCAATGGCTCCGGGAGCTATAGCATTTACTCTGATATTATAAGGAGCTAACTCTAAAGCTAAAGTTTTAGTCAGGGCGGCAATTCCTCCTTTAGAAGCTGAATAATGAGCCAGCCCAGCCATACCTTTACCTATTTGCCCCATAACTACTGAAGCAATGTTAACTATGGCGCCGGACTTATGTTTAACCATTTCTTTGGCTACCGCTTGAGCGCAGAAGAAGTACCCCCTGAGATTAATATTAAGAGTCTTGTCCCATTCTTCTTCTGTCATTTCCAAAAAGGGCTTAAACTGGCAAATCCCGGCGTTATTCACTAAAATATCCACCCTGCCGAATTTCTCAACCGTCTTTTTAATCATTTCGTCAACCTCTTTTTTGTTGCTGACATCGCATTTTATTGCTAAACCATCCCCGCCAGCTTTTTGAATTTCATCAACCACTTGCTGACATTCTTCTTGGGATATGTCGGAAACCGTTACTTTGGCTCCGGCTTTTGCTAATTTCAGGGCGTGCGATTTTCCCATTCCCCTTCTGGCTCCGGTAACAATAGCCACTTTTTCTTTTAAATCTTCCATACAATTAAAAAAATTCATTAACAAGATCTCGACCTTTTTTATTGTATCATATTTTAACCAAACCGGATAGTGAAAGTTCAACTCGCTTCGCGATAATAAGGTTTTTTGAAAGAAAACTTTTGTTGAACCTCTACTACCCGGCAAACATTAAAAGCTCTGGCTTAAAGATAAGAAGAAGTCCTAAAATCAATATAAGCAATCCTCCTATTAAAGTAGCCCAGTAATTATATTTCTCAGTAAATCCTACCTTGCTTAAAGTAATTACTGCTAAAGAAAAAATGACTAAGTCATCCAGTATAAAAATAAAAGTATAAAGCAGGAGATAAAGATAATGGTTTAAACTAGAAACCTGATTTAAAGCGAGTATTCTGGTGTAAATGGCTGGTAATCCAGCTGAACAGAAAAACTCGACTAAGTTCACTCCAAGAGCCAAAAGAATTAGCCCCCCCATTATTGCCAAAGTAAATGGTGAAGTGGCTATCTTTTCGGCCCTCTCTTTTATTTTTAATCCCTGCTCAATTCTCGAACTTATCCCTAAAATCTTGCACATTCGAGGATCAGAAGTAATAAAGTTTTTAATCTGCCAGATTCCTGCTCCCAAAGCAAAAACTCCAATTAAAATTCGGGTCAAACTGACGTAACTGATGGCTAGAAATAAATTCAGCCAGGCAGTTAAAATTAAATAATAAACAATCCCGGAGGCAATAATAAAAGTTCCGCCGATTAACCACATTCTCTTTCTGGAACGGGTATTTATCAAAAGAGCAATTAGAAATAACAAAACCCACATAGCGCAGGGGTTCAATCCGTCAAGAGCCCCTAAAGTTATGGTTAAAACTGGTAAAGACATTTTTGAAAGATCTACCTCGCCAAAAAATGGAATTTTAATTTTCTGAGAAACAGGTTCTTCTCCAGTTAAACATTCTCTTATACAACTCTCAATTTCTTTTCCGACCTGCTCGCTAAATCCGATGAAGTATTTTGTTGGCGTAAAGGTCACCGGTACATATCCTTTTTCTCCTTCTGGTACTTGATACTTTTCATAAAAATTTTTTAAAATTTCTATATTCTCTTGATTGGGAATTTGTTCTTTGGACAATACCTCATAGCTCTTTACTCTAATCTCTGGATATCTCTCTTCCAAGTCTTTCAAAAATTCTTTTTCCTCAGCACAATGAGAACAAATGGCACTATAGAAAAAATTAATCTCGACTACCGAGCTCGGTGAAGCCGAGGGAAGTGAGAGATGAGACGAAGTCTCAGCGATCTCTTCGGCTTGAGAAGGTTCTTCTCCTAATGCCAAAAACGGAAAGGTCAGAAATATTAATATGGTGATTATTGAAGCTAATTTAATCATTTTCCAAGTCCGCCGCTTAGCGGAAGAGGGGGAAGAAGAGATTTATCTCTTTGACCGTTTGACGATATTTTTTTATTTCTAATAAAAGTTGTATTACTCGTAACGTCTTAAGGCTTCGACGGGTTTAAGCTTAGCTGCTGATCTAGCTGGAATAAAACCTGATAAACAACCAATAAAAAAAGAAAAAACTAAACCAAATATAATTAAGCCAGGGGTAACTGAAGCCGAAAAATAAAACGCAGAATAAGCTTGTCCATAAAGTTCGACTCCTTTAGCTAAAACGGTTCCCAGTAATGTTCCACCAATTCCTCCGATAAATCCAATAATACCTGCTTCAAAAAGAAAAATTATTAGAACCGTTGAGTTTTTGGCGCCAATAGCTTTCATTACTCCAATCTCTCTTGTTCTTTCCCTTACAGAAGTAAACATGCTGTTTGTAATTCCAATACCTCCCACAAGAATAGCCACGCCAGCAAATAAAAATATTACGAGTTGAATTATTCCTAAAATATTACCGGCTAGGTCCCCCATTCTTTCTGAAGTAAGAACAGAGAAATCAGCTTCATCGGTACCAAATCGTCTTTTTCTTGTTTTACTCAAAGCATCTTCAATGGCTTCTGCTACAACAGTTTCATCTACCCCTTCTTCAAGCTTAACCATAGCATAAGCGGCTGTTCCCCGCTTTTCTCCAGTTAAATCCTGATAAACACCCATGCTCATATAAACCATACTGTCGTCTTGTCGATTCCCCAATGACTTCAATATACCTGTCACTATAAATTTTCTTCCTTTTATAACCATTTCTGATCCTGGCTTTACTTTCTTAGAAAAAATATCATCAGCTACTACCGGACCAATTAAAATCTCATTTTCTTTATCTGGCCACCTACCATCAGCTAAATCCCAGCCTTGAAAAATACTCATTATCTTCAAGCTCTCCTTCCAAGGATCCAAGCCAGCTATAGCAATTTGTTTTGCCTCGTCTCCATATCTTGCCGGAGTTCCCGTAAAAGAATAACCCATAACAGTGTCCACTCCTTTTGCTTTTTCGATTGCTTCTAGATCTTGTCTTTCCAGCTTCGCCCCTCCAAACATCATACTGGAAAAAATATCTTCATCACCCCCAGGCATTACCATAACCATCTCACCACCCATGGCCTGCAATTGCTCGTTAATAGTTGCCTTTAACCCTTCACTTAGGGAAAGTAAGCTGATAATCAAAAAAACACCGATAATAATCCCCAAAATAGTCAACCAACTCCTTAAAGACCTGGTTTTAATGTTTCTAACTGCTATGTGAAAATATTCTTTTAATGACTCCATAACACTTTAGCTACTTGCTGGTGATTAATAGTAATCTGACCATCTTTAATATTGACTATTTTCTCACTATAACCTGCAATATTTGGGTCGTGAGTAACAACAATAACTGTTTTTCCTTCTTTTTTGTGAAAATCAGTTAAAATTTCCATTACTTTCTTTCCAGTGATAGAGTCTAAATTACCAGTAGGTTCATCGGCAATAACTACTTCTGGGTTGTTGGCAAAAGCCCGAGCAATAGCTACTCTTTGACGCTCCCCGCCAGAAAGCTCAGCTGGCTGATGTAAAATTCTTTCTTCCAAGCCCAGAGATGAAGCTAATTCCTCTGCCCTGGCTTTTCTTTTTTCTAAATTGACTCCCTGAAAAACCATGGGCAAGGTGATATTCTCTAAAACATCTAAATTTGGCAACAAATTAAACTCCTGAAAAACAAAGCCAATAGTCTTGCCCCGAAGCTGAGATAATTGATTTTCTGACATTAAAGAAATGTCTTTTCCTTTTAAAAAAACCTTTCCTTTAGTTGGGAAATCTAAACTCCCTATCATATTCAAAAGCGTGGATTTTCCGGAACCGGAAGGACCCATAATAGTCACAAAATCACCTCGATTAATATCGAGATTTATACCTTTTAAAGCGACCAGTTCTACTTTCCCCAATTGATAAACCTTCCAGACATTTTCCAGTTTTATAATAGGTTCTGATGTCATTGTAAGAACCTCGCCTTCAGCGAGAGCCTTGAAGGCTTTACCTAATCTAAAATTACTTTTTCTCCTTCGTTTAAGCCCGAGACAATCTCAACCATATCGTTACTTCCTTCAAGGCCAATTTCTATTTCTTTTTCTTCAACTTTTCCGTCTTGTAAGACCTCAACCGTTATTTTTTCATCGGTCTTTTGTACGGCTTCTTCGGGAATAACCAAAACGTTTTCTTTCCTCTCTGTCTGAATAACGATATCGGCTGTCATAGTAGATTTTATTCCCTTCGGCAAATCTTCATCAAAACCTATCTTAATTTCATAATAAACCACGCGATCAATAATTTTTTCTGCCGCGTCAAGAAAAATTACTCTTCCCCTAAAGGTTTCTTTGGGAAAAGCTGGCAGATTAATTTCTACAGGAGCTCCAATTTTTATTTTAACAATATCTTCCTCGTAAATATCGGCTGATATTTCAAATTGCGAGCTAGAAATAAGTTCAATAACGGGAATATTAGCGGTTACAACCTCTCCTCTTTTCAAATCCAAGCTAGCTACTACGGCACTAATCGGCGAATATAAAAAATATTTTGTGAAATTATTTTTAGCGTCAGCCAGCTCATTTTCTCTTTGTTTTACAAGCAATTCCTGGGTTCTAATATCAAGGGGTAATGATTCTGTTTTGTCGTAATAATCATTAATAGCATTGACAACAATCGTCAGGTTTTCCAAATAACCATCGATAACTGAATCATATTGAGCAAGGTCGCTGGCGTGGCTGTCAATAATTAATTTATTCTCATGGACTAAATTCTCCTCTATAAAATAATCTTGAAGATGACGAATAATGTCTCTTGTTGATTTTATAATCTCCGCAAGTTTTACTGCCAAAACCTGTCCTGAATTAATTACTTTACTCCTGGTATCGCCACTTCCTCTTTCAGCCAGCTGATAATCAATAAGACCCTTTTTGTGTAATTCCTCCGCTTCTTGATATAGTCGCCGAAGACGTTTTGGTTCATTGCTAAATTTTTCTTCATATTCCACGTAATACTCGATATTCTGTTCTTCTTCATCTAGGGCATTTCCAAAAAGAATATTATCTAAAGAACTTAAGATGGCAGCTGTTTCATCGTAAAAACTGGATAAAATAGTCAGTCCGTCCTCATAGCTTTTGCTCAAAACATCTCCTCTTAATAGCTGCTCTCGCTGTAAACCTATTTTATCCAAGGCCAGTTTTGCGCTCTCTAAATTTACCTCGGCATCTTTGAGTCTTTTTTCAGCATCACCAGTATCAAGTTGTACTAAAAGGGTTCCTCTCTCAATCTTTTGTCCGGCTTCTACAAAAATACCGGTTAAAACCCCAGTTTTCTCAAATGCTAAATTGACGCTTTCCGTCGGCTCTACTTTACCGACAACGCTAATTTCTTGGACTAAGTCTTGTTTTTCAGCGACAAAAAACTCATTTCTTGATGATTCATCTTCTCTAGAAAATAAGTAAACAATAACTCCGATAAGAACTATTAATAATAAAATAATAATTGTTTTTTTAGACATATTTTATTCTGTTTTTGTTTGGCTTGACCTTTCTTTTGGATTATACCATGCAGGATAAATTTAGTAAATTATTCCGCCGCCCAGAAGTTCGCTGCCTTTATAAAAAACTGCTGATTGTCCGGGAGTTACTGCTCGCTGAGGGCGGGCAAATTTTAAATTGTAGGTCGCAAGTTTCAAATCTTTCGTTATTACAGCTAAGGCGGGATGGTGGCGGTAACGAATTTTGACCATTGACTTGAAGGGTAGCTTTGGTTCTTTACCCGAAATCCAGTTAACCTTTTTAAGTATTAATTCTTTTTTAGATAAATCTTTATTGTTTTTAGTGACAATCAAAATATTCTTTTTAAAGTCCTTATCTAAAACCCAATAAGGTCCGCCGGGAAGCCCGATCCCCTTTCTTTGGCCAATAGTATAAAAAGCAAGTCCCTGATGCCTAGTGATAATTTTCCCTTTAACATCAACGATCTCGCCATTTTTTGGTTTTAGATAATGCTTCAAAAAACCTTTAACGGTTTTGGGAATAAAGCAAATTTCCACTGATTTCGGGATATTCAAAAGAAAGGACAATCCAAATTTTTTAGCCAAATTTTTAACTTCGTTTCTGGTGCAATTTCCTATCGGGAATAAAATTCTCTTTAATTGTTTTTGAGTTAACATCCATAAAAAATACGACTGATCTCTCCCTCTGTCTTTTGCCTTTAATAGTCTTTCCTGCCGCACCCTGGCGTAATGTCCGGTTGCCAGGTAGTCGGCGTCCAATTTTAGAGCTTTTTCCGAGAAGAGCCCGAATTTTATTTCTTTATTACAAACTACACAGGGATTAGGGGTGATTCCTTTGTTATATCTATCTAAAAAATAATTAACAACCTTTTTTTTAAATTCTTTTTCAAAATTAAAAACATGGAAAGGAATTTTCAAAATTTTCGCTACTTTCCTTGCTCTGATCTCGGCTTTCCGGAGCCGACGAGACGACCAATGACTCATAAAAACTCCTGCGACGCTAAAGCCGGAGTTCTTTAAAAGAAGAGCTGCTATTGAACTATCTAGACCTCCCGACATTGCCACAACCACTTTATTCTTTTTCTTGCTTGCGTTTCCCATAGTAATTTTTAACTGCCGCTTTTAAACCCTCTCTTGCTAAAACCGAGCAATGAACTTTTATCGGCGGTAAATCGCCCAATTTTTTGATTATTTTTTTATAATCAATCTTCAGAGCTCCTTTTAATGTTTTACCCTTAGCCAAATCGCAAGCCATATCGGAAGTGGCAATAGCAGCAGCGCAACCCAGCGTGTGGAACTTTATATCTTCAATTATTTTTTTATTGTTAACTTTAATATAAAGATGCATAATATCGCCACAGCGGGGATTGCCGACCCTCCCTATACCATCGGCATTTTTGATTTCTCCAAAGTTCTTGGGATTAGTAAATCTTTTGATTACTTCTTTTGAATAATATGATTTCATGGTTTTATGCTTTTCCCGAAATTTCTCTCAACCTTTTAATGATTCCTGGTAAAAGCTTTAATAGATAATTTATTTCTGATTCTTTTGTCCATCTGCCTAAACTCAGCCTCAGAGATCCGTGGGCTTGTTCATGTTTTAAGCCAATTGCCAGTAGAACATGGCTGGGTTCTAGTTTAGCTGAAGAACAAGCAGAGCCGGTAGAGGCGGCGATTCCTGACAAATCAAGTTGAACCACTATTGCTTCTCCCTCGACAGAGGAAAAGGAGAAATTAGCATTATTAGGCAATCTCATTTTGGGATGACCATTTAAATAAGAACCAGGAATCTTTTCTAAAATTCCTTTTATTAATTTATCTCTTAATTTGGTTTGCCTCTGAGCTTCTTTTTTCATTTCTCTTTTGCAAATTTTACAGGCCTCACTAAACCCAACAATTGCCGGAACATTGACAGTCGAAGATCGTAAACCGGATTCTTGACCACCACCGTGCAAAATTGGCTCAATCCTTGTTCCTTCTCTAACAAATAAACAGGCTACTCCCTTGGGTCCGTACATTTTATGAGAGGAAGCGGATAGTAAATCAATGTTCATTTTATTTACATTAATCGGAACTTTACCGAAGCTCTGGACGGCATCGGTATGAAAGTAAATTCGACCATAAACTCTTGACTGTTGACTTTTAATAATCCTTCCAATTTCTTTAATCGGCTGGATGGTGCCGATCTCATTTGAGGCATGAATTACCGAGACTAAAACTGTCTCTTTTTTGATTGCTTTTTTAAGATTATCGGGATTAACCAAGCCATATTTATCAACTGGCAGTCGGGTTATCCTAAATCCTTGAATTTCTAACCACTTAGCGCTTTCCATAATACAGGGATGTTCAATTGAAGAAGTAATGATATGTTTACCTTTTCCCTCATTAGCCAAAGCAATCCCCTTCAGGGCTAAATTATTGCTTTCTGTCGCTGAGCTGGTAAAAATTATTTCATTTGGCTTGGCCTCGATTAAATTAGCTACGACTGCGCGACTTTCTTCCAGGGCCTGACTTACCTCCTGACCAAAGGAGTGTAAAGACATAGTATTGCCAAATTTCTCAGAAAAGTAAGGGGACATCGCTTGAACTACCCGGGAATCAGCCGGAGTGGTGGCAGCGTAATCCAAGTAAATATTGCGTGGAGGTCTGGTTTTCACATTTGTTAAACTTTAAAGGGTATCTTAAAAAGGGAGCAATTTTTGCAGGGATATTTTTTATTTAAAAAATAGTAAACTTCCCGTCCCTTTTTCCAGCTAAAAATCAAGCCTATCTTTTGCAAGACCTTTAAGTGATGAGAAACAGTGGGCTGGGTTAAAAGAGGGAGGCGTCTGGCAATTTCCGAAACATTGTTGGGTTTTTTTATTAATTGCTGGATTATTTTCACCCGAGTCCCTTCTCCGATTAAACGAAGACATTGAGGGCAAATTTTTCTCCGTTGCATAAAAAATATATAGATGGCTATCTATACATTTTAGCAGCTCAAGAATCCGTGTCAAGAGTTAAGCGTTTCCAGTTATTGAGTCCCGCTCTTTTACAGAAGGGCTGGACGAAGAGAGAGAAGAGGTGCTTTTATATCACCTCTTCAATCGCGCCGACCGGACAGCTTTCTTTAGGTTCTTTGATGCATTCTTCGTTTTTCTCTGAATCTGCCCCTTCTTTCACTTTCGCCTTACCGTCCTCTGTCAATTCAAAAACCTCCGGGCAGAGATTGGAACAAAGACCACAACCGATACATTTTTCTCTGTTTACTTTGAGTTTTGTTTCCATAAAATTATTTTATCAAAATCATAACAATTATTCCAGTCAAGAAGACTAAAAAATGAATTATTGATTTTTTAAGACTCGGGGGGTCCGCCGCGAGCCGGGAGGATAAGGTGGTTGGACTGTAGTCTTCTTTTATTTGGGGAATAAGATCTGAGGCAGCGATGTAAATAAAACCGCCAGCCGTAAAGGGTAAAAGAAATAAAATCCCCTCCCCTATTTTTTGAAAAATAAAAAAACCAATTACTCCTCCTAAAATTGCTACGGCAGCTGAAATAAAGTTTAAAAATAAAGCTCTACCTTTTTTTATTCCTCCGTAAATTAATATTGCAAAATCCCCAATTTCCTGAGGAATCTCATGCAAGGCAACTACTAAAGAAGTCGTCAATCCCACTGGAAAACTGATAATAAAAGAGCCGGCTATAATCAAACCGTCAATAAAATTATGAAGTCCATCAGAAATTAAAATCAAATAGGAAAAAGGCATAATTTCGGGATGTTTTATTGCATGGTGATGATGCCATTTTATAAAATGCTCCAAAATGAAAAAAAGACAGAAACCAAAAATTAAATATAGAAAAATCTTAAAAAGAGAGCCTTCTGACCCTATTCTTTCAATGGCTTCGGGAATTAAATGTAAAAATGCTCCACCGATTAGAGCACCGGCTGAAAAAGAAACCAATAATAAGATAATTTTATTCAAGATTTTTTCTTTCAAGAACAAAATTATTACTCCAATAAAAGAAATTAAGCTGATTAAAAATGTAAAAAGAATTATCCAAAAGAGAGTGCTCATAAAATTAAAGATTGACTTCTAAGATTTCTTAGTATCCTGACGGCTTCCTCGGCTTATTTCAAATCTTTCTTTCTAATATCTAGGCTTTCATTCCAGGATAACTTGGGAAGATTTTCCGGAACTATCCGCTGCAAAAATATTTTGCCATCCAAATGGTCATTCTCGTGCAAGACTACCCTAGCATGGAAAGGATGAGTAATTTCTTCTATTTGCTCTTTGCCGTTGATATCCCAATATTTTAGTTTGACATAGCTCGCCCTTTCTACTGGCCCGTAAAGGGTACCGTAAAATACGCTTAAACACCCCTCAATATCATAATTAGTTTCCGAAGATACTGCTAAGATTTCCGGGTTTAAATAAGCCCGGAAACCAACCTTAGGCAAATCCGCTTGATGGTTATTATTCGGAGAGATATTCACAAGTAACACCCTTTGAGAAATTCCTATTTGAGGAGCGGCTAACCCCACTCCGCCGTAGTGCTCTAAGGCTTTCTTTAGTGAATCTACTGTCTTTTTCGCCTGATTGAAATCTGCCACTTTCTCTGCCTTTTGGAAAAGCAATTCTCCTTCTTCAGTCCATACCTGTTTTGAAAGTATAATGGCCATATTTTTCATATTGTTTTCAAGATTTTAAAATCTTCTTTAAGAATCTTTTTCATGTTCGGATTATAAGTGGCTACGGCCGGATGATAAAACGGTATTATGATAATATGCTGGAAAAAATTGTTGATTTCAAATAATTTACCGTGAATCTTACTAATGCCTTCTATTTGACTTTCTAACTCAAACTTTTCCATTAAAAATTTCATTGAGTGCCTACCCAAAGGACAAATAACTTTGGGTTTAATTATTTCAATCTGTCTTTCCAGGTAAAGAGTACAGGCTTTGATTTCTTCTGGCTGCGGGTCCCGGTTTTCAGGAGGCCTATCTTTCAGAATATTGGTAATATAAACATCTTCTCTTTTTATACCAACAGACCCTAAAAGCTCGTCTAAAATCTTTCCGGCTGCTCCGCAAAAAGGCCTGCCTGTCTTAGCTTCATTCAGTCCCGGCGCCTCTCCCACAAACATTATTTTCGCCCGATGACTACCTTCTCCAATCACCGGGTAAAATTTGCTTTTAGCTCTTTCTATACATAAAGGGCATTCTTGACAACTTAAAACCTCTTCTTTAACCTCTCTGAGTTCCTCCTCCGCTTCTCCCTTCATAGCATTGTAATTATTGTTTTTTTATCAAGAATTCTTTACAAATAATCCGCAGAGGCAATGTCCGTCTCTTACGATTTCTTCTTTATGCCATTGGCAGGGACAAATTTTGGGCTTGTCCTCTTCCGGATTACCACTCACCCTACGACACGGACAATACCTGGCTCCGTGTTTTTTCTCGTTAGCCAACAAGCCTTTCACCAATCTCTCTACCGCTTCCCTATCCGGATTTAATTTAAGCCCATTCTTCTCGGCATATGTCTGGTAATTTTTTATTATTTCCTCTATGTTGTCTGGAATCTCTGCTGGCAACTTTTTTTCCAGCGCTTCATCTAAAAATTCTTTTATTATCGGCTCGGGCCTTAGCCCAATAAATCCGCTAACCGGCTTTTCGTCTTTAAACAAAATAACCGTGGGAATCCGTTCAATTCCGTATTTCTGGGAAACTTGAGGAGCGGTATCTAAATTAACTTTAACAAGAGTAAGTTTTTCGCTATATTCCCGGGCTATCTTCTCTAAAGTCGGACCTAATACAAGGCAGGGCGTGCACCATTGTGCCCAAAAATCAACCAATACAGGTTTCTCTGTACTTTGAATAAATTGATCGAAATTTTGATCGGTAAGATTTATTTCTATCATAGTCTTTTTCATACCTTTTTCCCTTTTTCTTATCCCATACTATCAAAAAACCATCCTGATTAAAAGGTGGATTCTGCTAATTCTTTAGCTTGGATCTTAGGCGAAATTCAAAAACCTATTCTTTTTTGTAAGCATCGTCCGTTTTTTTTTCTATTGCTTTTTCAAATACTTTGTTTTCCCTGCCAAAGCCGCAAAGACTAAATGTTAAAACGCTTCCAAAAAGTATGCCCGTAAAGTTCAAAATAAAAAACATTAAAGAGCCCGAAATAATATCTTTATTAAATAAGCCTAGCCCTATTCCCAAGCAGGAAACGGGAGGAACCAAGGCTACGGCAACGATTATGCCCGAAACAAGATTCTGCAAATGAGGTTTTACCCAAAAATAAGTTCCCATGAAACCGGCAATAAGTGCAACCAAAAAGTATTCAAACTTAGGGGTGGTCCGCAATAAAATTTCTATAGTAGGCTCTTTTACATTAACAATAAAAGAAATAATCAAAGAAACTATAATAATGGCCGCCGTAAGCTTTAAAAAATTTACAAAACTTTTAATAATAATATTTCTATTTGAAAGAACGATCCCCAAGCCGATCGTCAAGAGAGGGGAAAATAAAGGAGTCAAGAGCATTCCGCCGATTACTATACTTGAATTGTCAAGAATTAACCCCAGGGTGATAATACTGGCTGAGGATAACAAAAGAAGATAAAACTCTTTGGTCGTGGCGCTCTCTTCTATTAGCTTCTCAACCGCTGCTTTTTTTTCGAATAGAGAAGCGTGGATTAATAATTTTTCTTTTTCTTCTTCTTCCATTTTTTTATTATATCACTTCAAGTAGTCTAGTTAAAGTTATAATTTATTGGATTTCTTTATCTCCTTCTGGTATTCAAAATAAGAGTAAATCAAGGTATAGGCCGTAACTAAAAGTACGGGAATAAGTACGAATAAAATTGACTGTTTAGGGAAGAAAATTCCCAGAAAGGCAACTACTCCGGCTATCTTAAATAACCTTCCGCCAATTTTGTGGGTCTTATCCCAAACCGCTTCACTACTTAAGGTCCAAGGCGTTCTGATACCAATAAACCAGTTTCTTTTAGCGTTTTCTACCAAGATTCCGCAATAATAAAACAGTATTCCCATAGCCGGTATCATAAGCTGACTCATATTAAATCTTGCCCCGATATTCCAAAAAATTGTTAGAAGATAAACATAAAACAAAAATAACATCAGCAGCACTATAAATCCATCGAAATACTTTCTGAATTTCTTGATATTTTCTTTCAGGGGATCTATTTTAGGAATTATTAAAAATAGTAAAAGCAATCCTGCTGACATTAGCGGCATAAAAAATAAGCCCCGACCTTTTGACATATAACCGTCCACTTCACCCTGGGCGTTCCAATGCGAAGCCATTCTCTCGGGCATTTGGGAATAAAAGTAAACACCGACGAGGAAAGATAATATAATTATGCCGATAATTATAACCTTGCTTTTCTCCATATTATTTTAATTCTTTTTCTATATCTTTGATTTCTTTGCCGATAAATTTTTCAGAAATTTTCAAAGCCTTTTTCAACTCATCACATATCTTTTTTTCTCTTTCATTCAAACCAGGTTTTCCATCCAGCCTTGCTATCTGTTCTTCTGTTTCTTCTTTCAGAGCTTCGAAAGCTTGATATAAAGCCTTTTCAGCTTCGCTAGTTTCTTTTCTCAATATCCTTCTTCTTTCCTTTATTTTGCCCCAAATCCAAATTATACCTAAAATTAGCGCCAGAAGTAAAACAAGCAAAGTGATGGTAGTACTGAGATAATCTATTATTAATCCTCCTATTCTGATAAAAGCAGGGTGCGTAACTGGAACAGTAATTTTATTAGAGGGCTGACTTTTCCCGCCCAAAAGGTTTACAGCTTCAACCCAAATTTCATAAACTCCTCTTTCTACGGGATTAGGTTCAACATAAGACCATCTCCCCTCTTTATCACTTTTTGTTTCTCCCACTAATCTTATATCTCCCCTGTCTTTCTGAAAATAAACATGAATTGTAGCTTCTGGCACCGATGTTCCTTTTATCGTCAGAATCGAGTCAGGCGATAAGATTTCGGGATAGTCGGTAATGACCGGTGCCTCAATTGGTAAGATATCGATTTCGGTGACTCCCAATCTCTCATTGCCCGCCTTATCCACCGCCCTCACTATCATGGTATGTCTTCCCAAGGGTTGGTTCGGAATTTTAAATTCTCTCTCTTTAACCACTATTAAAGATTCCTTATCAATCTTCACCTCGTAAAAATCTATTCCCGAAGTTTTATCCTCTGTCTCTAAGATTAAAGTAGGTTCTGGGTTGTTGGTTTCTTTGCCTTCTTTAACCTGAACTTCAAAAAATTCAGGAGGAGTAGTGTCAATTTGAATCTTATAATGAGTTATCTGCCCCCAGCCATATTGATTTTTAAATTTTATATGAAGATACCAAATGCCGTCCTCGATGTCTTCAAAATTTTTGGTTGTCAGTAAACCGTCTGAAATCGCACCCGGGTCACTAGTGGGTTTTTTATTAAGTAATAAGCTGACGCCGCTTACATTTGGCGGCAATTCCCAAAAGAATTCAGGGTCATTATTAGAGTACCATTCTTGAGAATCGGGGTGGGAAGGGCAAGAAATAACCGGAGCTTTTGGCGTATTAAGCGGAGCAGTATATTCTTCTTCCTCTTCTTTAGCTGTCTCTGGCTGGATGGTAAAATTCGCTGATCCGAGATTGCTCAAGATTTGTGTACCCTTTCCGTCATTTGCCAAAACTGAAGCAGATGAGAAAGTTAAAGACGGCTTACCAGCTCCTTTGCCCTGGAAGTTTATGGTAATCAGTTTACCATTTAATCCTTTAAACCCGGGGTTTAAAACAATTCCTTCAAAGTTCACTATACCGGTAATATTGGAGAAATTTGGCTCTTGCGGATAAAGGTTAAAAATAGAGCCAGTCTTTGAAACAGAAATAACATTCAGTATGTCTTTAGGAAAAGAAATATTTGCCGAGGCGGCATTCATTACCTGGTCAACGCTGGAAACATAAACATTGACAGCAAAAGTCTGATTATTTTTATAAGAACCTGAGTCAGGAGAAAAATATAAACTTGCTGCCAAAGCAAAAGCAGGCAGGGCTAAACTGGTAATAATCAAAAGAAGAATAATAAAAGAACTCAAACTGACTCCTGGTTTTTTCTTTTTCATAAACCTCCAGATAAAATAGATAATAATTACACCTAATATTATTATAACCCAGATAAGCATATCTTCATACCAAGCTAAGGGATTTTTCGGAGGCAATATTTCTAATCTTTCATTACCAGCCTTATCAACTGCCTTTACGAAAATATTACTTCTTAAACCCTGGTTTCTCAACCAATAAGGACTCTCAGCTCTAACCCACTCTCCCCCTCTCTTTATTAATCCCTGCAACTCCTCGCGCACTTCATAGTGATCAACACCAGTTTGCTTGTCGTCAGTAAGAAAAGTGATAAAATATTCACCATCAAATAGAGTGGGGTCTTTCTGGACTTCTATTTTAAATGACTCGGGCGGGATATTATCTTCTTTGATTTCTCTTTCCCACTCATCTCTTAGAATTTCTGCCCTTTCAGAAAAAATCTTAAAGGACGCTCCTCTAACAGTTAAAGGTGCGACAGTTCCTAAACCATCGTTTAATAAGACCTCTGTGTCTCCTGAAAAATAAACTTTAGCAATTTCCTCAGTTGGCTCTAATTCAGGCCTGTCTTTTACCCGAAAAACAATTCTGCCAATCAGATTACTTAATCCCGGGTCGCCAGGCAGCCTTCCGCAATAACCTCCGGGAACAACCCCGCTAAAATAAATCAGGCCCGATTCCTGCTCAACCACAGGTGGTTCAACCCAAAGTAATATGATTGAATTACCTTGGGTAAAATCAACCGCTTCCAAGACATCCTGAGGAAAGTTTATCTTTGCCCCAATGGCATTGATACATTCTTCCTCGACGTCAATTCTTATTTCTACTAAAAAAGTATCTTCCTGGAAAAGTTCCCCCTGAGAAGGATCCAAGTATAAAATCGCTGCCCAAGCAGGAAAAGGATAAGAAAACAAGAAATAGAGAAAAAGGAATGAGAGGATAATTTTAAATCTTGGGATTTTTTTCATTAGAATTTATTTGGAAATTAAAAATTAAGCCGAGTTTTCACTACCCCGTCCAATAATAAGCCATGATACTAAAGTCCACTAAATCAATTTTACCATCACCGTTAAGCTTATCCTGATCTATAACTTTAAATTCTGAACTGATAGACCTTTTATACCAATAAGCGGCAATAGAAAAATCAACCAGGTTTACCCGACAGTCACTATTTAAATCCGCTTTTCCCGTGCATTCACCCGAGGGTTTGGCAAAGACCGTTTTCGTGCCAACGAAAAAACTCACGGTTTTACCAAAAGAACTAATTTCTCCATTAAGGGCTGCTTTTGATTTTGTAAAATGCTGTTCCATCGCCAAAGGGGTGGTGTCGAAATTATAGAGATAAATACCGTCTTTATCAGCGTCGGTTTTAGTAAAAAATTCTTCATCAGAGTTTATAGTAATGGTAATTTCGCTCTGCGGTGCGGACTGTCCAAAAATGGCGATATTGTCCCCTCTTTTGACCTCGCTTTTGTCAACGGCAATCGTTGGCGCAATAAAAATACCGCTCACATTAGTGGTAACGCCCGCAGTCACGCTGACAGGAAAAGTAAGGAGAGAAGAGCGATTGCCGGTCCTGTCTTCGCTGCAAACAGAGAAAATATAATTGCCGCCCGAAAGCCCGGCAAGACTAATCTGAAAGTTACTATCAGCGCCAGCCACAGTAGTCGCGGCAATTTGCGCATTTTTTAAAAGAGTGACTGCACTTTTTGGATAGGCCCGGCCGGAAAAATTTACCCTCGTTTCAGCTGACGGAGCAACTCCGCCGCCACCGCCCGGCGGTGGCGAGGGCGGAGTATAACAAGCTGAAGTATCAAAAGCATCGCAAGTTAAATTGCAAGCTAAAGTACCTTCGCTAAAACCGAAATCTTGGCAGGCTTGTCCCTTCAAATCATTGCCATCGCATACCTCCGCTCCATGAGCAATACCGTCCCCACAAACCGAAATATAGGCAATAACATAAACTCCGCTGGCTTGAGCGGAGTTCAAATTAAAAAATACAACGGAAACCAAACCGCTACCAATTGTAAATATTAAAAATGAAAGCAACCATTTGTTTCGCATTCATTTATTTTGTTCTTCTATTTTGTTCTTCTTTTAATTTTTGTTTGGCTTTTTCTATCACCCACCGGTTATATTTCGGGATTCCCTTGATAATTACTAAGATTACGACAACCAAAGCTAAAACAATCAGCAAGACCAAGGTCCAAGGCAAAACCCAAACCAAAGCTGTTTTTTTAAATTCCCAAGGTTCCTCAAGGCCATAGCTAAGCTCAAGTGTTGCTCGATAAGGCCCGAAGAAAATTCCTTCCTCTTTCCATTCCGAAGTAAAAGTTCTCTGGCTCTCTGGCAAAACATTAAAACGCTGAGGATTAATAGAAATCTGGGCTTTTGTCCGGCCGAATAAATCTCTAATAATTATATTTCCCAAGGGTTTTAAGTGAACATTCCCCAAGTTCTTAAAAGTTACATTAAAACTCAAGGGTAAAGAGCCAACAATACTTTGTTTCGGAGAATATAAAATTTCAGTTTCTTCTCTAACTTCGCCGGAAACCCGGAGAAATATTAAAATACCGGCCCGTACAGCAATACCTACTCCCGTTTCCATGTCTGGTGGCATCGTACTCCACCAGGCAACGGCAAAATGACCGCCGGGCGGAGCATTCTCGGGAACTCTAAGAATAAAAGGAACCTTTTGGCGTTCGCCGGCAGCCAAAAAAACCGACTCCGGCATTTCTGCCCATTCGTCTATCAGAGACTCTTCGTCCGGAAGAAAAACTCTTTGACCATCCTTTTCAATAAACTTTTCAAAAGAAATATAAAAAGTACCGGCTTTGTCGGTTTCGTTTAATAACGACATCTCGCCCGTCAGAATATCGCCCGGATTAGCTTCAAGTTCAAGTTTAGCCGGCCCAATTGTTATGGCGTCTGCGCTAAAAGGTAAACTGAGGGTTATCCACAATAAAACAAATAATAACCCAAGTTTCTTGGTCATTTTTTCTCGTTTTAGTTTGCCGTACAACTATAAGTAATAGTGTCTGTATAGCTTCCGGCTGCCGTGTCGGTGCTTATGGCTGTCTTGTGGGTAGTGGTAGCAGTCGAGGTGGAAAGACCTGACGAAGAAGAAGCATAGGTAGTACTGCCACCTAATGTTAGCCCGCCAACGTCGGTTCCGGTGACCACATACGTTGGATTAATTGTCCAACCACCATCACTGGTCGTCGCCTGAATACCATAACCGTCGGTACCGGGTGAAAGAGTGGCATCGGTTGAGGTAACCAGATAGGAAGCGGAACTATTCCACAAACCAGGGTTAGAAGTGTCTCCCTCATCCTCGACATACAGCGTACAGCCACCGGGTACGGCAGCACAAGCCATGGTTGTAAGTATATCAGGGGTGGAGTCATTAACCAGACCCAGGTCTAAGTTCCCAAAAGTTGTAGAGGTTGCGTCTACACTGCAACTCACCTCCCCTACTGTAGCGGTAACCGTCACCGCTCCATCCCCCTTCCACCAGGTCAGCGCTCAAAAACCAACCAGCTAGAAGAACAGCTGTTAATCCCAGAATCCCGGCAAACAAAACTTTTTTATAATTAATCATTTCCTCTTTAGTTATTTAAAGATTAATATTCTAATTTATTACGACTTCGACCTTTCAAAAGATTTTATAAATCCTCGCTTTTTATAATTATATAATAATGAATCTTCAATAGCAAGTAAAGATAAAGTTTTCCACAGGGTTAAGATGTCTGTTAATTCGGCGTGCAGCTATAAACAATACTGTCTTGATAGCTGCCTGTTGGCGTGCTGGCGCTTCTGGCCGCTTTATGGGTAACAGTGACAGTGGAAGTACTAATATCTTCCGTCGAGGAAGCCAGAGTAGTCATGGCTATTGTCAGGCCGCCGACTTGATTTCCAGTAACCAGATACTTTGGGCTTAAAGTCCAGCCACCGTCACTGCTCGTTGCCTGGATACCGTAACCTTCGGTGCCGAGTGAAAGAGTGGTGTCAGACGAAGCAATCAAATGCGAAGCGCCCGAATTCCACAAGCCAGGCTCGGTACTGGAACCTGTTCCCTGCACCGAGAGTGTACAGCCCGAAGCTGTATCGGTGCAAGACATTGAAACATTGATATTGGGAGTTGAAGTGGAAACCTCGCTAGCCGTAAGAAGACCAAACGCGGTTGAAGTCGCGCTGACGCTACAAGAAACCTCCGGAACCCCAATCGTTACAGTACTACTACTACTTGGAGAACACTGGGGCCCGTATGTGACATCGTTATCGCAAGCGAAAGCGTAATAAGTCTGTGCCCCTGTTCCAGTGGCATTCCACGTGCAGGTATTTTGCGAGTTTGAGGCAACCGTCGAGGAAGAAATACAATAGGTCTGGTCAATATCACAAGTTGGCGGAATCCCGGTAGCCACGGAATCTGTTTTACAGACCGCCAAATACCAGTTATTGTTTTCACCATCAGTGGCGGTCCCAAGAAAAGTAACATCATTACCTGGACTAACCGGGTCAGGATCATCATCTGGGCCAGCCGTAAAAGTAGGCGGAGTATTGTAGGTTATTCTTATATACCCAGCATAGCCAGCAGCACCTGTACCGGCTTTTCCTGCTCCTCCTCCACCGCCGCCGCCATATGCTTCACCTGCTACACCGTTTGCGTTTTTAACAAGAGTACCATCACCACCTTTTCCGCCGTAATCAGATACTGCCGCACCACCATTTGGTACAGAGCCTGGATTGCCATTATTTGAAGTTCCAGCGCCGCTACCACCCCCACTTGAACCAAGCGTAGTCCCAGTGCCACCTGTCCCCCCCGTACGATTTAAGTCGCAGTTCAAGGAAGTTGCTCCCCCTGGACCACCGGTAGCACCAGTATCATAGGCTAGTCCACCCGTCCCACTATAAGCTATATAAGTAGTTCCGCCAACGGTAAAAGTAGTATTTCCTCCAGTGCCACCATCTCCTGCTCCCCCCGCCGCACCAGCTACGCCAACAACCCAGGAATATTGCTGACCTTTTGTAAAAGAAACTGTTACCTGACAAAGGCCGCCACCGCCTCCTCCGCCACCACCATAGTAGAATGAACCGCCCGACCCGCCTCCGCCGCCGCCGCCGCCAACCAAAGTAATTGTATGATTGCCCGTAACCTGAGCTGTAAAATTACCACTAGAGCTGAAATATTCCTGTACTGCAGCCTTCGCCACTTGAACCTCTGGCGGAATCGGCGGATTTCGCCAAATCTGGGGCCAGCCGGAAAAAACCCAACCTGTCACTAAGGTAAAAATCACCAAAACCACCAAAAAATTCCCAAAATTATTTTTTACAACCTTAACCATTTTATGGATTAATATATTTTACCAAATTTAATTATTAGTTAAAGTTATCGAAATGGTTGAGCTGGTAATCAAATTTTCTTCTATAAATACTTCTGCATTCAAATCATAGGGACCGGGATAAACTCCGCCGCAACCGGAAGTGCAATTAGGGGTTGTTGCTGCGAAAATTATTTCATTTTCTCCTGTAATTAAATCAACTGTCTGAGCACTATTAATATAGGCATAACTGTATGGCTTAATTCCTACCAATCTAACCACAGCCCTTTCAACGTCTCCTAAGCTTAAAATCGTTAAAGAGACTTTCAATTCCTCGTTAGAAGTATATGTTTCTTTATCTGTATTAAAATCTTTTATTTCTAACTGAAGGTTCTCGGGCTCAGTTTTCGCCCCACAATCCTCGGGACAACTTTCTGGAGTTTCAGCACAGGGACAGCCAATTGCCAAACAAACCACTTCTTCGCATATCCCATTACCGCAGTTATCTACACATGTCTCAACCGACTCAGTAAATCTGAAGGTGGAAAGTATTTGCTTGTAAATATCATCTGGAAAATTTCCTAATCCACTATTGATCTTGATAATATTAATTATAATATTCTCTTGAGGAATTTTTATAAGAGTATTAATACTGCTATCGCTAACGGCCGCAGAAAAAAACTGCAAAGCAGTAATATTATTTAATGTTATATCTTTTATGTCTTTCACATTGTAATAGGTGTAACCAGGTGAAGCAAACTCATCTAACAAACTTCCTGAATTTCCTGTTTTGTTTAAATAGTTTCGTAGAGATAAATCACTGTTAATTATCTTAATTACTATCTCTGGGTTATGAAGAAGTTCTTTTTTTAATTCACAATCCTGAATTATCATATAATTTGTTGTTTCTATATTATTTTCAATACAAAAATTACTCGGATACTTTATCTCAAATCCACACTCCTCGTTCCTGTAAGTCTGCCAGTCTCCTGTTGATGTGCTTTGGCCATAGTCTGTTTCTGTCCTCGTGGTGGTTGAAGCTATATCGAATTCTATCTCGCTGGCTTCATCTTGAAATAATACTTTCTTTCCTTCTGGGCAAAGCAAAAAAGCCACAACAACAATAGTAACAATTACCAAAAATATAATTAAAATCGCTAACGGAGTGGGAATATTTTTATTCATTACTTTATTTTACCAAAAAACCCCGGTAGTAGAAAGCTACGCTTTCACTACGGGACAGGCCGCCTGATTGGCGATACAAAAAATGGGAAATAGTCTTGTTTTTAATCTAAAAAGGACTTGACTTTATATAAATTTTACTGCAAAATAACATAAGAAAGCAAGGATAGAAATAAGAAAAATTTTCCTGAAAATGAACAAAAAAGCGGGGTTAAAATTGAATAACCTCAGGAGAATTTCAGCATTTATTCTAATTTTTGCACTGTTTTTTATTTTCTCAGATTTATCTAACCAGAACGGAGCTAACGCTCAGACTCAGTCCAGGGTTAAACTTTTCCTCTCTCCTGCTGCCGGGAGTTTTTTTGTTGGTTCTACTTTCGATGTAGCGGTAACTTTGGATACGGGTGATACTGCCATAAATGCCGTATCTGCTGAACTAATTTTTCCGGCTGATAAACTTCAGATTACTTCTCCTTCTTCCGGCAGTTCTTTCGTCACCTTATGGGTTGAACAGCCTTCTTTCTCTAATACAGAAGGATTTATTAATTTCAGCGGTGTTGCTCTTGAGGGGATAAAAACTTCAAGTGGAATTGTAACAATAATTACCTTCAGGGTAATAGAATCCGGGGAAGCGGTAATAAAGTTTTTACCAACATCTAGCGTCTTGGCGGATGACGGAAAGGGCACAGAAGTTCTTGGGCAAACGTTGGAAGGAAGATATGCTCTAAAACCTAAGCCGCCCCAAGGCCCTTTGGTTTTTTCTGAAACCCATCCGGATGAAACTATTTGGTACAATAACAACAACCCAATTATTTCCTGGGAGAAAGACGATGGTGCAACAGATTTTAGTTTTATTTTAGATGAATATCCTCAAGCCAACCCGGATAACACCGGTGAGGGTGGGCAGACGTCTATGTTTTATGAAAATTTAAGCGACGGATTATGGTATTTTCATATTAAAGCAAAAAAGGGAAGCGTCTGGGGATCACCTTCGCATTTTATTGTAAGGATTGATACAACGCCGCCAGCCGAGTTTAGGCCAGAGTTAGAATTTTTGCCATTAGCTGAAATTATAGGCAGAGTGTATGTTTCATTTTTCACAACAGACGCATTGTCAGGAACAGATCATTATGAGGTTGCCATATTAAACAAAGGGGAACTTTCTTTAAAATCACCTGTTTTTATCGAATCGCAAAGCCCTTATCAATTACCAATTAGCTCTGAACAAATAAGGGTCTTAATAAGAGCAACAGACAAGGCAGGCAACGCCAGAATAGAATATACAGACGCATCTTTTCCAAGAATATTTTACTTTCTTAATAAAATCAAGGGGGCGATAATTATTATTCTCTTGGGCTTATTGGTTTTATCGATTTTAATTTTTGTAATTGTCAAAAAAAGGCGTAAGAAGCCAATAATAAATAATCCACCTGCGATAAAGACATAAGTGGTATTATTAACTCTTTCTCGTTTTTCTACCCGGTAATCTCCGAATTTTTTAGCACGAGGCGGTTTTTGTTAGCCCCCGCGACTAAACACCTCTCAAACCTGGTTAACACTTCCCTAAATTAGAAAACTGATTGCTGCTCCCAAAAAACAAAGAAAACTGAAAATTAAAGCGAATTTAAAAAACTCAATCCTTTGGGCAATTTTCAGCAAAAGCCCTAAAGTCAAAATTCCCAATACGAAACTAAAAATTAGGGCTGGCCAGGCTTCAAAAACTATAGTTGGTTCTTTCAAAAACAAATAAACGCTTGATACAAAGACAACCGGAGCTGACATAAGATAAGAAACTTTCAAAACTTCTTGAGGCTCAGTTTTCCCTAAAGAGAGACCGAAAATAGTCGCCCCGGAACGAGATAACCCGGGAATAATCGAAAGGCCCTGTAAAAAGCCGGCAACTATTGCCAAATTCTTAGGACTCACCTTAAAAGTTCTTTTTGTTTTGTTGAAATAAGCTGTTATTAAAAGCCCAAAACCCATCACCATTAAAAGAGCACTCCCTACGACTACATCTTCAATCATTTTATAAAGAGGATAACCAACGATTAAAGATATCAAGGTGGTTATCAACAAAAATTTCAGCAACTTTAAATTTTTCAACGTTAGAATTTCCTGCCAATCCTTCTTGAAATAGACCAAAACAGCGAAAAGAGTGCCTAAATGCAGAAATAGGGACAAATCAACAGGACGGAAATCTTCTACTAAAAACTGGCTGGACAAGGCAACCACTCCTTCGCTGGAAATTGGAATCCATTCAAATATCCCCTGAATTATTCCCAAAAGAATATACTCGTTCATCTTTTCTCATCCTACCAAAAAACCGCCCTTTGTGCGAGGCGGCGATACACTTGATCGACCTGTAAACGCAATCTATCGGCTTAGGAAATCGGAAGACATCAAGCTATAAAAAAACAATCCCCTGCTCTTTATCAAAAGCAAAGGGGACAAGGATGAGAGGCATCATTCATAATGATGCCTCTCATCCATAGGACGTAATCGATCCATTATCGTGAGCTTGCTACTATTGTAGCGGAAGTGAATTAGGCTTCTTATATCTGAGAAAGAATCGTTTAACCACCAAACCAAGGAGACTCCGAAAACAATAATACAGAGCACCATACCCAGCAGAGAAAACAACAATCCTTCTCTCTTAGTTATCTGTATTTTGGTCGAAGCCCAAATCGACTTCCTAACTTTGCTCAAAGCCTGAATCGACTCCTTGACTTTAGCCAAAGCGCTTACCTCCTTCTTATTGAATGTGCTAATTATCAGATAATCATCGCCTCCATTTTTCTTATACCTTCATAGCTGTCACAGCTTCAGAAACCCCGGCGATCCAGTCTTCTTTTTTCGGCTCCATGAGATAAGCTAACCCAGATAGCGCGTTTTCTCCGGTGGCCAACTTGCGGACATAGAAAAGAAATGAGACCGCGATGAGAGCACCAACGGGGAGAAGGTTCACAAACCATTCCTTTACTTTTTTCATATTTTCCTCCTTTTCTGTTTCGATGTTCTTAAATTATAGTATATTAATAAAAAAAGTCAAGCAAAAAAATCTCCTCGGAAGAAGAACAAGAAAACAAAAGTCTTGGTATTTAAACCAAGACATTTGAACAGAAATGAGGGAACGAAAGCGTAAGACCGTCTTTCTCCCAGAAGGGTGGACACAATCCCTGTTTTTAGGCAGGAAAGGCATCAAGCTCCCCTTATTATTTAAGGATTAGATGGTCCCTTTAATATTGCGTGACGTGGCTATATTATAGCCCCCATTTCTCAATCTCTTTCGTCCCCAAGATAATAATAGAATAATTTCATTTACTCGTCAATATCACCAATAAAAAAAGCGTCTAATAAGATAAAACCTTATTCAGTTTTCTTACTCTCAGCAACTTTTGCTATCCACATTGTCGCAACTACCGCAATTGCCGTAACAACAATCGCATAAGTCAGCATCGGGCCTACTCCTTCTGCGGTACCGAAAAGTTTTACAAAAATCGCCTGAATAGCGCCATTCCAGGCCAGTGCGGCCACCAAACCGAAGGCAGTTGTGATCAAGACAGCCATTTTTTCAATTATTTCTTTGTGCATGATTTTATTTTTAACTTTATTTTTTCAGACCTTTATGTTAGTAAAATTTTCGCCTGACTGATTAAGGACTGAAGTTGTCTTAATTGTATTTTGTGTTTTCTGGCGAATTTTTCAGGATCAATCTCTAAAACGTCTTTAGCCAATATTGTTTTTTCTTCGACAAACGCTTTTTTTATATATTTTTTTAGGGCCGGCAGTATTGTCACGGGATAAAGCTTTTCCCGGCCTATAAGGTATTCCAGCCCTCTGTTTTCGGGATAATTCCACCCCAAAAGTTCTACCCCCACACAACGGCAGTAAGCAATACTCTTGCCGCTGAACTTGGTATTGGTGACCAGCATCGTTTTTATCTCACGGTTTTTATATTTTGGGGATTTAAAGTAGTTGCCTCGGGAAATATCCAAAAAGCGGGCGTAGTTTGCCAGGGCATCCTGAGAATTAATTATGTCTCCGAAATCCTGCCGGTACTTGCATTCCCCGACATATATTGTTTTTCCTTTTTCGGCCACAAAATCAATCTCGTAGCTACGCACGCACTTTGCAGGCAGAAACCGGTTTATCTTCACTTCGTACCCGAGGTTTTTTAAAATTTCTCCCACATATTTCTCGAAAGGAAAGCCGGTAGGCCCGAGTTTTCTCATCCCCTCTTTGATATTAAACTTCAGGGCAACCCCGGGAGCCTCCCTACCAAGCATTTTTTTTATTCTTCCGAATATCTCTAAGGTCTTCATCCCAGGATACGCCTCTTTCTCTATTGTTTCGGCTATCTTTCTGGCTATCTTACTGAAAGCCCCGGCCCTCTTAGCTGATCGGTACACCTTTTGGAAAGAAAAAGGCTCTTTTTCCCCTCTAGCATTGATAACGAATAAAGAAGCCATATTAATTAATTTTATCACTTCGACTAGCTCAGTGTAAACAAAAATCGCCAATCCGCCAGCTGGCGGAGGCGATTTTTTGCTCCCTATATCTGGATTATTTTCGTCTTTTCATTAATATGATTTTAATAGTTTTGGATAATCTCGCCAAAAGGAATATAGCGGCTACCTCCAAAGTAATAACGGCAACATCTGACATGCACCCTAAGGGCTTACCCTCTAAAGACATATAGTAGTAATCTTTTGCGAAGAAATTAATAGTGTAAAACAAGGTAGTCAGGCCAATCCAGGGATAGAGAAAAATTTCTCCCTGCCTTTCTATCCCCTTCTCCTCTAACCATCTTAACATCTCTTTATGGACAGTATAAATAAACAAAACTCCGATGTAAAAAAAATCTATCCGGGTAGGAAAGAAGTTCCCCCTGCTAAAGAATTCTATCGTAATCATAATCATTACTGCTACAGTAATAACAGCACAAATTAAAAATAGATTTCTATTAATCGCTAATTCTACCTTTCTTACGTTTATTAAATTTTCTTCAGATAATTTTGTCATATGTTTCTTGTCTTTTTATTCTCATCCTATAAGATTATAGCATAAATTTATTAAAAGATCAAATTTTTAGAAAGCCATATCAAAAAACCGCCTCCTTGGCGACCTCTTAAAATTAAAATCCAGCTAAAGACCTGTTCTTTCTAAAATAAATTCAACCCTTTCCTTGACTGGTTTCACTGGCACCATAACAACTTTATATTTTAGATTTCGATAAGTTTCGTAAAGCAGCTTGTTTAATTTACGGGCTGTTTTTTTGTCCTCTATTCTGGCATAATCTTTTTTGTAGGACAGCCGTTTTAAGAAAAAAACGCCCTTATATTTTCTTTTCTTGGCTTCTTTAATAGCCAGGCCTAGATTCAATCCAGTTAGTCGATAATAAGCAATACTGCCTGGAATCCCTCCGTCATCAAGAAAGGTAATTTGGCTAACCGGTATTTTATTTTCAATTTTAATTTTCATTTGCAATACCTTTCTTTGAAATCTAGCTTCATTTTTTCTGATTTCTTTTATCGTTTTTCCTTTATTTATTTCTCTGTTTATTAAAATCCTGGGTACTTCGGGAGTTGTTTTATATCCTAAAGAAGCTAAACGTTTAACCACCTTTGTTTTACCGGCACAGGGTGCGCCGGTAATAATATACCAGTTCGTCTTAATACTCATGATTAATTTATTCTATTTGAGCGCAATTGGAAGAATAATTTTTTATAACTCAACTTTAGCTCCAGTCCCGGGGGTTGGTTATTTTTTAAATATTTTTCTTAGTTCAACCTTTGCCTTCTCGAGAATTTTCTTTTGAGATGAGGGCAAATTTTTTCCGGCGCGGTTGATGTAGAAATTTAGCATCGACATGGCCGATTGGAAAGGCCCTGCCTTGCGGTTAACGCTGGTTTCCGCCGACATTTTCAATGATTTTGCGATGCGCTTTGGATCTTTCCAGGTAAAAACTCTCGGCTCCAGATCAAGAGCAAAACTGTGCTTTATCACATAGCCCGACCAGTATTTTTTACTTTTCCTCACTTTGTAATTTTTTTAATTTTGCGCTTATTTTTAACAGACTCAAGCGCCATCTTATAAATAAAGCGACTGGGCGTCCGGTAAGCGGTTTTTCCTTTTTGGGCGCGATTGGAAGAATATTTTTTCATAAAGCAATAGTTTAAATTTTTTCCCTGACGTCTCCGCCCGCGGGCGGCCCGGGACGATTATTGTTTTACTACTGCCGGCAACTCGTAAATGGAGGTTTTACCGGTTAAAATTTTGAAAAGATTTTCAATAAAATCGCCACCGGCATATCCGATAATCACGGCAATTGCCGGAGTGAGGACTGCCAGTCCTAAAAAATTAATTCCCAGGTCCTTGGTTACCCAGGCAGCCAGAAGTCCGACGACTCCCGAAACCCCCACGCTGAAAGCAAAGTAGCCGGCCTTGAATTCAACGTTTTTGTAAGAGTTGCGGTATTTGATGTACCCGACAAGCCCTCTCATTACTCCGCCCAAAAAACCTGACAAAAGTATAGTAATTAATAATGGCATATGTTTATTTCAAATTATTATTATTTTTTTTTCGACTTTATATATTCTACCAAAAAACTTTTACTTCTTTAAAAGATTTTTAAACATTCCGTATTTCGATATAACCTCCCGCATGAAAAGCACCATAATGATTGAAACGATTATAGCTAAATTAAGGTTAGAAGACATCAATACGTAAAATATAAAAGCGCCGAGAAAGGAACTCAGGGCATAGTTGGAGCCCAGTCTGAAAGCGAAAGGGGTGTCGCCAGTCACGGCATCGCGGATCACTCCCCCGACAAAAGCGGTTATCATACCCAGCAAAACACAAGGTAAGAATGAGGTTATACCAAGTTTCGTATCGGCGAAAATATAATTGTAGGTAACGGAAACTCCGATAATGGAAAAACTGGCCACACCAATAGAGTCTATAAGCCTGAAGAAGGGGAATTTTTGTTTAAAAAAGGTCGGGGCGAAAAACGTTATTATACTTCCCAGAATAGCAACAAATAAATAATTCGGGTCCGTCAGGTAAAATAATGGAGTACGATTTATAATTAAATCCCTGACAGTTCCGCCGCCGACTGCCGTAACTATGCCCAAAAAAATAACGCCAAAAAAAGCCAGTTTTGCCTGTTTGGCTTTAAAAGCTCCGGTTACGGCAAAAGCAAAGGTACCCAATAAATCTAAAAAATACATATTTTATTATTATACCAAAAAACCGCCCCGCGCGAAAGATTCTTTTAGACAATCTCAATAAATTAAAGATTGTTTTATTAAAAAAGATAGAGGCGCTCGAAGCGCCTCCTAAACTATTTTCTCTTAACCGCTCTATTCATTTTTGAAGTAGCGGCATTTTCTGTACCCCTCTATTGTCGACAGAATTAAGATTTTTGCCCAACACGTCCACATACAGAGACCTAAGATGAAATTTTCGGGCGGCGGGATAAACCCATTTTGTGTTTTTTTCTTCTTAATTATTTTAAGGATTCTTTTAGCCTCTTCTGTGCCTATGCAACTCGGGCAATCTGAACAATTTTCAGTCTTTTTTTTCTCGTCCCAGGCATGGTTCTCTTTCTTAGCGAGTCCTATATAAACTTCTACTTCTTGATCAAAGATATTCCTAGTCTTCACTGTCAGGCCGTCTTTTGTTGCCATTATTTATCCCTCCTTTTGGAATTTTTTTTGTTTGTTCTTGCTTGACGCTAACACACTTTCATAAAAAAGTCAAGCCTTACAAAAAATCACCTGACCTGTATGAATAGACGGAAATCGTGGTTCAGGGTTAAAGTTTAGTATTACCAGCCTAACATCAACCCACCGGCAACAACGGCACAAACCACCACTACGAGAAGAAACAGCCAATTGGTCTTGCCTTGAGTTAGAAATGCCATATTAATTAATACTACCATATCCGTCCTAGGCTCTCAAGAACAAAGAAGAATAAAAAAACCGACCCTTGGGCGACTTTTCCCCAGCCTCAGTTTAAATAACGTGTTTTTCGAGCAACGGAAATTTTATTTTTTCTTCTGCTCCTCTAATTCTTTCAAGACTTTGCAGACAGGGCAGTAACGATAAAAATTCTCCCTGATCTTTGTCTCTACTTCAGAATCAAAGTTAGCCATATCAATCCAGATATCAAACTTGCTTTTACAAAGCGCGCATTCAATCGACAGTTTTTTATAGTTTTCTTTCTCCATATTACCTCAATTCTACCAAAAAATTGCCCTTTTGACAATTCTTTAGTTTTATCTAAGTTCTTGCCCTGCGCCTCCGTCCGCGGCGGACGGTACAGGGGTTGGCTATTTTTCTTCTTTAATTAAAAATAAGCGCTTTTTGAAGCCGCCGCGTTTTTTTCTTTTGACAGCTTGAAATTTTTTAATTTGCGGTTTCGACAATCCGATTTCTGAAGTTAAAGTATCAATCAGTTCCTGAATATCTACGATTTCATTAATAACTCCTTTTTTATCTTTCGCTCGGATTAATTCTCTTGCTTCTTCTAAAACCTTCTTTTTTAACGCCTTCAAAAACTCCGCTTTCTTTAATTTTCTTACTGTCGGCTTCCAGCCGGCTTTTTTAATAATTTCTGGGATCCTATCTCTGATTAATTTATTGTATTTTACGATTTTTCTCATTCGGTCTAAATTTTGGTTATTCTTCAGTTTTTTCTCCTTCTTCGTTCATTAACTCCATATCCTGGCCGCAACAAACCAATGTTCCCCCGCCCACCTTGGTGACAACAACTTCGTTTCCGCAAATATTACATCGATATTTTTCATTAATATTTTTAACTGCCATATATTTTTAAAATTATTTTTAATTAATCGACTTTATTCTGGTTATTCCTTATCTCTCTCCCAATACAACTCCCCTTCTTTTTCCATTTTCTCAAGCCTGGTATAGTAATCCGGAAATTCATTTAAGTGAGCTAAGGCAATTTTGCCTGTCGTCAACGGATCGTCATCTGTCACGTTGGTATTAGGATCTATCAATCCATGTTCCAACTCAACATCCATGCCCATCCTGAATTGTTCAACATCAAATTTTGACCAATCAATTCCTAATTGCTCCCCGATTTTCTTTGCTTCTTCAGTTGTGAAACTTTTTTTAGGCTCCATAGTAATAATATTGTTAATTTATTGCTCGACTCTTTAATTCTACCAAAAAATCGCTTTCCGACAAAATTAAAAGAGCCTCCGTTTCGTTCTTTTCCTAGAACTATTCCGGAGGCCCCGGATCAACGCCTTGCTTCTTTAAGCACTTCAGGCATACACCATGAGTGACCTCTAGTCGCCGAAGTCCAAACATCAGATACAGTAACACAGAAAAAAATGATCCCTTGAAGCCCAGAAATTTGCCACAGCAGGTGCATTTTCTTATCACTTTTTTCCTCTTTTTAGATGTTTGTTCGGTATCTTTCTCCCTGCGCTCCTGACTCTTGGTCCACCACATGTGAAGCCACCGCCAATTTGCTGTCTACAAGACGGCTCCCAACGCTCAAAATGTCTTCTGTTACTTAAATCTAAATCTGTCCTGCTAAGCAATTTTCCTCCTTTCTTTCTTTCTTTCTTTTTTTCTGTTTTACTGTCTCCCTCTAACAAAAACATTCCCTATTCAATTGTTAATCCTCCTTATTTTTTTAGCTACTCAATCTTACTCCTATTTCTCTTTAATTTCAATATCCCACTATAATATCGCACAAAATTAACGTGATTTTTTATCGTTCAAAGATTTTTCTTAACTTCGGGCTAAATTTTGATTATTCTTTGATTCTAATTCCCCACTTTTTCATGCAAGCCTCGTGCTCCTTGCCGCTACCGCAGGAGCCGTTCTTTTTGTGCCATTTTTCATGTTCCGTCCTCGTCACATATGTTATTTTTTTAGATTTTTTCTTTTTCATATATCGAGTCCGCCCGAGGCGGACGAAGACGGAGAAGAAGTAGTCTTCTTCGACTATTCTATTCTACCAAAAAATCGCCTCTTGGGCGAATTTGATTATTCCCTAACGACGCGTCTCGGTCGGGGCTATTTCAATAAATTTAAATCTGCATAAAATCCATAATTTTTTTGATTAATTCGTCTTTTCCTTCTTTTGTTTCCGCGGAATATGGCAAGATGGACACATACGGTACCTCTTTTTGAATAGATGAAAGCTGTTTTTCCGCGGCGATCTTCTCTAATTTATCAATTTTGTTCGCGATAATAACAACTTGATGTTTATTTTCTCCAAGAATTTTTATCATTTCGCGATCAAGAACAGTCAAACCAACTTTAACGTCAATAATTAAGAAAACTGCTTTAGGCCTGACACTGGAATGCTCCACATACCAAAAAATTCTCTTAATCATTTTGTTGCGCTCATTCATTGAACGCTTGGCATATCCATATCCTGGAAAATCCACCAAGTAAAAAGAATCATTGATGCGAAAAAAATTTGCCTCGCGGGTTTTTCCTGGGATCTTGCTTACTTTTGCAAAATCTTTTTTACCAACCAAAGAGTTAATTACGCTTGATTTCCCTACGTTGGAACGGCCAAAAAAAGCGATCTGCGGTAAATTGTCTTTCAAGCCGTAATCGTTGCCAATAACCCCCTTAACAAATTCTGCCTTTGATATTTTCATATTTATACTTTACTCTTTGTCCTATCTTAGTTCTACCAAAAAATCGCCTGCTTGGCGATTTTTCATTATTTTGTTATTTCAATTATTTTTAACTTTGATACAGAACCCGAGATGATTTTTATATTTGACTGGCTAACCTTAAAATAATCGGCTAATGATTTTATCACGGCTCGGTTGGCTTTCCCTTTTTCCGGCAGTTCCCGAACCCAAACCTTGAAGTTAATGCCGTCAATCTTCTGTACTTTTTCTTCTTTCGCCCTTGGTTTAACCTTAACAAAAATTTTCATTTCCTCATTCTTCGGGCTAAATTTTGATTATTTTAGCACTCCAGGAACAATGTCTTTTGGACGCACGGATTTCTTTAATTCTCTTAAACGATCCAACGAAATGGATTTTGCGTCGGTTTTATCTAATTTTTTATTTCTTAAGTCATTCCAAACCCTTTGGATATCTCCGTTATAGACAAGATCATATTCACCATTCTCTCTATTAATATAAAAAACCATCAATAATCCATTGGTATAGCCTTCTTTCGGTGGCTTTTTAAGATAAGTACTGTTGCCACCAGTCGCTTTTATCTGCACGTTCCTACCGTTATAGGTACCATCCCAATCATGGCGACCAACGTCGTGTAAATTAACTTGATAAAAAATTCCAGCTATAGCCTCCCCAATATCACCAACCATTCTGCCATCAGGAGTAAATAGGCGCATTTCGCCCGACCTTTTAGAAAGTCGTCGGCAGGCATCAAAAACATTTTTTACCGCTGATGAAAATTCTTTCTTTTTCATAAATTTTCCCTCAACTTCGGGCTAAACTTTGACGGTTTTTATACCTTGTGCGACATTTCTAAGCTAAATTTTCATCACGAGAATTCATTTATTAGCTCCTCATTATTATCTATTTGTTTAATCTCTCCTTCCGCAGTCTCAAGATCTATAATGATATGCCCCATAGATGTTTTTACAGCATTTTGTTTTAAGGAATTTTCCCCTGTCGAATATCCGGAATCATAGTATCTTTTATCAACATCAGATCTATTTTCATCGGAATCATCCTCTCTAACTTTTTCAGAAATAATATTTAATCTAGTTTTATTTCCTCTTATCTCCCGAAATAGTTGTTCTGAAAACGCAGTCACAAGGCCATGATGTGGGGCAACTAAGAAATCGATACCAAAATTATTGAGCTGTTTCTTAAAATCTGGATTTTTATTAATCAGATATTCCATACCCTCTTTTAAAATATCACCTGGCATTAAAATTGTTTTATTCCCTACATGAAAAAAGAGAAGGAGGCTAATATTATTAGAGTATTTAGGCTCTAAGTCATCGCTGCCTTCGCATTCTGTTGGTTTAATATAAAATAACTTAATCTCTGGAACAGTGGAAACTAGCGGATTCGATGGGGACATACCATAGGGGTTAGGCCTATCAGAAAATCTTTTCCTCATATCAGAAATCGCTAAATCTCTTGGCTTATCTACGCCAGTAAAGAATTTAATAACTATTTTAAATATGCTATCTTGTGTATCATTATCATTCGGACAAGTCATATAATCCGGATGAAATTTTTCTCTAAAATTTTCATAATCTGATATATGGTCGTTATCTAAATGGCTAAGAAATAATTGGTCTATGTAATACTTATCCGTATTTTCAATTACGTCTGTGTTTCTAAAAGATCTCTTTTTAGCTAATGGAATCAAAAAATTATCTACAGGAGAAAAATCAGAACTTTTACCTAGGTCAATTATTATTTTTTTATCATCTATTTCTGCATATGACGATAGTGCTCCGCCAACATTAAAAATTGCAATTTTTTTCATAACTCTTTCTTTAAGGCTTTATTAACGCGGCTACTGATATATTTAGTTTGTTTTCTATAAGAATAGAGAAACATAGTTAAAAGTGCTGCAAATAAAATATAAAAATTCCATCCACTTAGCGCTGGAAATATGGATTCGATGAGTTCATACAATTTCAGTAGTAATATCAGGAAAAACATTGAAATAAACGTTCTATACATGTTGTTTATTTCTGAAAATATTTCTATTTTAGAGTCCTTTTCAGAAGCAGAAATAAAATCGGCGTAATTAGAAAACTTTATGAATGAGATTCTTTTTAGAAATGGCTCTATAATTAATGAACCGAATCTACTAATTACTAATCCAATGAAGTAATAAAGGAAGATACCTATGATAATATTTTCTTGAATGAAAGAATAAAACGTAAATTTCTCTACAATAACTACAAAAAGTATCCCTGGTAAGAGGTAATTGAAAAAATTGTAAGATGATATTTTGTCTAATATTTCTTTCATATGTATTCTAAAATTTTATTTTCCATAGTAATCATTTCTTTGTTTTAAAATATACCATCCATCGCTGTACTTTTGGAATTGCGTACGAAAAACAATATCTTTGTTATTTTTTATTATCTATCTCCAAATTGGCCCCATTTTAAAAGAAAGTCAAGCTAATAAAAAACCGCCCTGTCGGCGGTCCACTTTGGGCTAAATTTTGATTATTTAGCTTTCGCTCTCGCTGATTGTCTGGCTTCGGTTCTCGCGGTATTTTTTACTTCTTTCATGGCTTCTATTGGTTTATTATGGCAATGATATTCTCCGTAACTCAATCTCCACTTTTCACAATTAGTTCTACACGTATGACATCCATTTGCATCGGTTCTCCCGGGATGCGCAAAAATAGTTATTGGAAAAATAACTAATACAGAAATTATAAAAATTTTAAAATTTAAACTTTTAAGCATCTTACTTATTTTTATGGCATTACAGTCAAACCAACTACTAATGCTGTACCAATAATAACCGCTGAAATTATAATAGCCACGCCGATATTCCCCTTTTTTATTTCTTCCCATTCATTAATCGGTGTAATTTTAGAGAATATCTTTACTGAAAATCCAAGGGCAATCGCCATTGAAATAGCACCAGTAATGGCCCAGCCGAACGTAATAAGATATTGCTGAAGAATATATGACATATCTTTAATTTTAAATTTTTAACCGACCTTTCCTAATTTTTTTCTTTCGTAGATTTAAATTTTTTTCAACTTCGGGCTAAATTTTAATTATTTTATATTTTCCTAAAAAATCTTTCACAACCTCAAATATTTTTTCATGACCCGCCGCATTCGGATGTAAACCGTCTTCTAATAATTTTTTGTAATCAGATTTTATCCATTCGTCAAAAATTTGAATAAAATAAATATTTTCTTTTTCGCAAGCGGATTTTATCATTTCATTGTATTTCTTAATGTTCTCATTTTTGAAAGATTTATTCGTATCCCAGGGAATCGGCGTCGTTTTCGTTTCGTCAACGGGAGTCAAGCCAACAAAAATAACTTTTGAAGAAAATTTTTGAGCAAGAACAATTAAATTTTCTATATTTTTCTTAAAATCCTCAAATTTTGTTACATTCTCGTTTTTACTGTGAAGGAAATAAGAATCATTGATGCCGATAGCGAATATAATAACTGTTTCTAAATTTTCTTCCATCCTAGATTTTATTTCAGCTTCAAATCTTTTCAATAAGCCTGGCGTCTTATTACCGGAAACTCCAAGATTATATACGTCAATCTCACTTTTACTTCGCATATAAAGCTTCAAGCGCTCAGCCCATCCGCCACTTTCTGAATCAAAAGCGCCCCAAGCGATACTGTCTCCAAAGACACAAATTGTACTCATATTCTTTATTCTACCAAAAAACCGCCTTCTCGAGAAAGCAGCGGGAAATCTTGACTCCCCAGTTCAAAGCTTATTATAATTTTAGAAAACAGGGATTATATGGGTATGTTAAAGGAAAAATTATTAGAAATTAAACATTTTTACAAGATTCCGATTTTTAGTTTGAAGAAATAAAAAAAACCCGACTAAGGGTTAAAAATGGTCGGGTAAGAGGTAGAGCCAAACGATTAGTTTCCTAATCGCGAGATTATTTCTCTACTTGGATACCCCAAACCCTAGTTTACAAAGACTGAGAGATCAAGCTCTCAAACGGAAACCAAATCTTCAAGCGTCCAAGGATATTTTTACTTGCGGGGACGGACAAAAACCCACAGACTATTGAGACGACGGATGTCCTCCCTATAATGCCAAGCGCTACCGAGCCATAATCCAAGATTAGTGTGATCAATGTAGAATACGTTCGGGGAGCCGTCGGAATTAATAATCGGTTCCATCCCAATATAAACCTGCTCTCCTTTCGGTTGGTTCTGGTATTGTAGGCGTAGTTGAGGGCCAACTTCTGGTGGACAGAGATCAAATCCGAGATCTTTAGCGCGTTCGTATATCTGGTCGGACTGGGTACTCTCCTTGAAGCCAAGTTCAGCAACTGTGATTTTGATCAGGTCAACTTCGGTTTCTTCATTAGCCACCGTAAAAGCAGGTCTTCTGAGTATGCCGTTGGCTGGACTGGTCATATTAAATCCGTTGTTCTCTAGAGCTTCATAAAATTCATCAACGGTCTTGATGCCAGTACCGAGTTTGATGGTTGTCCAGATCTTGAATCTAGAAGTTGCGGCCTCGGGTGAACAAAATGCGTTGTAAAGAGCTTTTTGCACGGCCTTTGGGTCTTGAATCCATCTCTGCATCGTATCGCCCGAAAGCTCGGGCATGTTCTCGCCAACCACGGCGAGAAATTTGGCGGTCTGTCGGTCATAGGTTTTCGCTGCCATTAGCGTTTCCTCCTTTCTGCTAGCGGGCTACTTCTGTAGTCATAGCCAGTAGACACCGAAAAAAATCAGTGGCTTTTGGCTATGACTACCAATTTCTAAGTAAACAATGAAAAGAACTAATCTATTATATTTAAATTATAGCACACTAATTAACTTCTGTCAAAGTCTTCAATGCTTTGTGGTCTTCTATCCAAAAAACGCCCCCTTGGCGATAAAGTATAATAAGGAGTAAATCTATCCCGTAATCGGTCTCGAACCTGGCTTTCAGGAACAAATTCGGGAGCTTTTGAGGGTATCTCATAACGCCCCTCGGTCGGGGCTGTTTTAAAGTAATTAAGATTTTATTCCAAAATTTCTGTGAAATATTTTTTAATTACCTCTTGTGTTTTTGGGTGTTCTTCAAGTGGAGGCACTCCTGGGATTTCTACTCTAAGAAGTTCGAAAGCAATAAATCCAACCACCCTGCCCTCTCCTTCTTCAAGTACTATTTCATAAGTCCTGGCAATTTCTTCTTCACTCAAGAACCCTTTATCATATATGCCAAATTCAGTAATCATGAGTCCTTTTACCCCATCTCTTTCTGCCAAAGCGAGCCCGTAATCTATAGCCAGCTCAACATGTTGTGAATAGTCTTCCAGCGTCAACATGTCAGCATAGTTTAACTGTTCTTCTGGCGTCAGACGCTCTTTCGGGATGAACATGAGGCTAAACCCTATGTAATCATATCCTGCGAAGTCACCTGGTGATTGCTTAGCCATGTTAGCTGTCCTTGTTTTATCCGGCAAGCCAGGTCCGGTTCCTTTCCAAACAATATCACCGTGATAGACCGCTTTTATTTTGGGAAGAATTTCCTGTCTCCACCTGCCAGTATCACTGCCGAGAATTACCTCGGGTTCATTCATGGGGGCAAAGAGTTCAACATCGTATTCCTCTGCCAGTGTGGCGTATTCAACGATTTTAGAGTTCAATGCCTCCAAGTCTACATCTTCCATACCTGAAGGACTGCTCATGGTTAATCCGACTTTCAAACCGTTTCTGTGGGCAGTTTGGATGTTAGCAATTATAAGCTCTTTTTCAATCAGAAGAACTTCTCTAACTCTTTTAACCAGCTCAGGGGGAGAAGTTTTTTCAAAGTTTTCAAACCAAGACTCGGAAAGAGGGTCTGAAGCCTGAAAGAAAACCGTATTTACCCCAAGGTCCTTCAGCTTCTCTATATTAGAAGCAAGGTGATTGGGATCCTGGACTGTCAAGGTGGGCAGCCAAATACCTTTATAAATACAAATCTCTTCCTCTGTTTTTCCTTCATCTGTCTTTGTTTTTCCCGTTTCAGGCATTTCTAATTTTTCAACCTCCATTATTTTCTCAGTCGGCTTTTCTGTCTTTCCTGTCTCAGAACCAGAACCATTTTTCCAGACCAAGAATCCTCCTATTCCTAGAATAGCTAGAACCACTAGAATAATTAAGGTTTTAGTTTTCATAAAGAATTCCTAGCTTCTTCTTCTTTGTCAGCTATTAAAGATAGTTCGTCTACTGTGGGTTTTTTCAAATATAAATCACCTGCTTCTCTATAGAGATTAGCGGCATTTTGATAGCCATTCCCTTCCAAAAATTTTGCAAATTCCAAACGGCCTACCGCCATTTCCCCGATTATATGGTAATTCAGAGCTTCTCTTATTTCGAAGGCAGTATTTTCGGATATCTCTTTGTTCCAGGCCATTATCTCTTTTATTGATTTTCTTTTAGCTTTATCTTTAAGATAAAGCATCCAATAAGGACCAAGCTTGTGGCCCTCCATCTGAGGATTAGCACCATTTTCCCAAGCTTCTAAAAAGTTTTTGTATGAAGCTGGCATATTTTTTATTTTAATTAATTTCTTTTAACTTCGGGCTAAATTTTGATTATTTCACAAATATAAAAGCATTATTATCTCATCGTACAATTTACCTAAATATTCTCTTTGCTTAGGGATAACGGCCACTTTTTTAAAGTTATATTTTTTATAAAGGGCGATTGCCGGTTTATTTATAGGAAAAACATCTAACTTGATAATTTTTGGTTTAGGTTTAAGCTCCTTTTTAGCTAACTTTATCACTTCGCCCGTTAAATAACTCCCCAGCCCGATTCCCCGATAGCCTTTCCTAATAATAATTCCAAAATTCCCAACGTGCTCTCCCCTACCTTCATTCAAGTAAATCTGGGTACTCCCAGCTACCATATTATTAGTTTCCGCTATTAAATAAACTGACTTATGGCTTTCCATTTTCTTGAATTGCTCTTCTAGCCATTTCTTTTCCTGCTCAAAAGAAAATTTTTTATTAAAATTAACTAAGGCTTTTTCTTTAATTAAAGAATTGATAAGAGCTTGGAATTTTTTAACTTTCCTGAGGTCTTTCTTCGAAAATTTTCTTATTGTTATTTTTTTTCCGTCAAAAATCTTAGTTTTCATGCTTCCTTTTCCTTCAACTTCGGGTTAAATTTTGATTATTTATTTTTTTATTTCCAATTTTTCTCAACTTTATCGATAAGATCCTCTGCGATTTCTAGATTTTTCTTCTCAATCTCTTTTATTTGCTCTGAGGTATAGCCCTGTTTTATTAAGTGTTCTCTTATTATTTTATTTTTTTCCGCATCAGTTCTCCTCAGAAAAGCTTCTTCTTGGACTTTTGAGCCAAAATAAATATTTTTTCTTTTTTTATTAAACCCTGGCAGAAAAATTCCAGTTCCTTTTCTTAATCCAACTATTAACTTATAAATAAATCTCGCCATGAAAAGCACTACGATAACTGTTGCAATAGTAATAATTATATTATTCATATCGGGCTAAATTTTGGTTATTTTATTTAAGAATATGGTCTTCTTGGGTCCAAGCTGGTTCCGAATAAGCTTTAATCCACGTTTCGTTCCCAGTTACGTAATGAACCTCGTTCGGGAAAATTTCTAACTTTTCCCCTTCTTTGAGTTTATATTCCCGTCCGTCTTTGCCCACAACCATCTCTCCTTTTATCACTTCGTATAATTCCGTAGTTTTCTTGTGGTAATGCGGTTCTGCTCTATCGATTACTGCAATAGCAAGGCCAGGTTCAATCTCACAGATAATCTCAGTCGTATTTTCCTCGTTGTTCTTGATAATTTTCTTTCCTGGATATTTCTGTTTTAACTCTTCAATTATTTTTTCTACATTCACAACTTCGGGCTAAATTTTGATTAATATTTTGAATCTAATAATTTTTAATGAAGTGTCGGGAGTAATTTCTTTTTTGTAATATCCGGAATAAACTTTATACATCTCCTCGTCGTTTTTAAATTTCTCATGTCCTTTTTTGTCTTCTTCATCTAATTCTCTAAAAGTTTTCTCTTTAACTTCGGTAAGCATAGCCTTAGCAAAAGGCTTTTCATCCCCATGCTCTAAAAATAGAACCTCATCTCCCTCTTTTAAGTCTTTATCGTCAAAACATCTCCAAGTTGCCGTTTTCCGACCAGAAAGTATTTCAGATATAAGATTTTTATAAAATTTAAGGATTTTCACTTCGGGCTAAACTTTGACGGTTTTTATACCTTGTGCGACATT
>DATKUR010000008.1:0-18767 GCA_035530555.1 Candidatus Humimicrobiaceae bacterium
GAGATACGGGCTGTATGTCACTGCCCTGGAATCGATTGAGGAAGTTCCGTTTTATGCCAGAAAAATAAAATTTCTTGGGACTGTTTCCCAGAAAGAACGGGTTCTGTTTTCTCGGCAACTCTCCATAATGTTTGCTTCCAGAGTGCCTCTGATTGAGTCTTTGAGAACCTTGGCCGATCAAACCACGAACCCTAATTTCCGGGAAAAAATTTCGAATATTTCTGATGAGGTTGAAGCAGGAAGCTCTCTTTCTTCAGCCATTTCCAAATACCCGGAGGTTTTTTCCCCGTTTTATGTCGCCATGGTCAGGGCTGGTGAAGCCTCGGGAAAACTTTCCGAATCTCTTAACTATTTGGCAGAACACCTGGAAAGAGAATATAATTTGATTAGTAAGATAAGGGGAGCCATGTTCTATCCGGCTTTGGTAGTCGTTGTTTTTGCGTTTGTTTTAGGCATAATGCTTTTTTACATTATTCCCCAGCTGGCCGAGGTTATGGAACAGACCGGACAGGAATTGCCGACTATCACCAAAATAGCCATAGCTTTCTCCGGCTTTTTGAGGAAATATATTCTGCTTCTTGTTTTAATCTTAATTTTCTTAATAACTTCCGCCTTTGCCTATTATAGAAGTAAAGCCGGGAAAGATTCTTTTGATAAAATCTTTTTGAAGATTCCTTTTGTTGGTAATTTTCTGAAGCTGGTTTATCTTTCTCAGTTTGCCGAAAATCTTTCCACTTTGATTGCCGGCGGTCTGCCTATTGCTCAATGCTTGGAGCTTTCCGGCAGGATTGTCACAAACTCTGTCTATCAGGGAATTATTTTTAAGACCCGGGACGAGATCAGAAAAGGAAAACAGATTTCTTCTGTTTTGGCTCGTTTTCCCGAAGTCTTTCCGCCGGTTTTTTCCCAGATGTGTCTGGTTGGTGAAAAAAGCGGAACTCTGGACAGAACTTTGATGTACTTAGTCAATTTTTATCAAAAAGAAACCGAGAGAACGGCCGAAAGCCTGATAGGAATTTTAGAGCCCTTATTAATTATTATCTTGGGGGCGATGGTCGGCGGATTAATACTTGCCTTTCTTATTCCTCTTTATCAGATGGCCGCTTTTTAGTAAGTTTCCGGACGCCTTGACTTGACTTGGTTTGGGCATAATATTAATATATAATAATTGGTATCAAAATACAAAAGGTCGAAGTTTAACAATTATAAACAAGATTATTAATTAATATGCAAATTTTCAACAAAAAAAGAGGTTTTACCCTGATTGAACTTTTGGTGGTTATTGCCATTATCGGCATTTTAGCTGCTATTGTCTTGGTTTCCTTGGCTGGTGCCAGAGACAGGGCAAAAGTAGCCAGAATTCAAGCTTCTTTGTCTCAGTTTAGAGCTTTGGCAGAAATGTGCAATACTGTAGATGATAATTTTCTTAGCGTATGTTCTACGACTACTGGATCATACTTGACCGAGAAAGATGCTCTTTTTACCGATATTGCTAGCCAAAGTGGAATTATAGTATGCCAGCCGAGCGCTACGGCCTATTGTCTTTCTTCTTCTTTACCTGCGGATCCAGATTTTTGGTGCGTAGATTCTGCTGGACACTCTACGGAAACAACAGGTCAGTGTACGACTACAACTTGCCCATAATAAAAATAAATTCAGTTTTGTTTTCCTGAGAAAGCAAGTTTCTGATTTTTTGAATTGCTAGATTGTTTGAAAAACCGGCGGCGAGCTCGCCGTCAGTTTTTATTTAGCTTAAGAAATGCTAAAATAATAAAATGGAGATTTTAATTTATTTTTCAATTTTTCTTTTTGGCTTAGCCGTTGGTTCTTTTTTGAATTGCATTATCTATCGCCTGGAAACTGACCAAAGCTTTCTCAAGGGCCGTTCTTTCTGTCCGCATTGCCGGCATACTTTATCTTGGCAGGATTTAATTCCCCTCTTAAGCTTTTTCATTTTAAGAGGCAAATGTCGCTACTGCCAGAGACCTATATCTTTTCAATACCCATTAGTTGAATTGGCCACTGGCTTAGTATTTGTTTTGATTTTCAACTTTCAACCTATCTTTAGTTTGTCTCAATTTGTTAGTACTTTATATCTATTTATTATTTCCTGCCTTCTGATAATTATTTTCGTTTATGACCTAAAGCACTATATTATTCCCGATAAAGTGGTTTATCCGGCGATCAGTATTGCCTTAATTTATAGTTTACAGCTTTTAATTTCTAAACAATTTCCAACTTTTAATTATTTGATTTTAAGCGCGATTGGAGCTGCGGCTTTCTTTTTGGCAATTGTTTTAATCTCGCGCGGCAAATGGATGGGGGTCGGTGATATTAAGCTGGCTTTTTTAATGGGGCTGGTTCTGGGCTGGCCCAATATTGCGATAGCTTTGTTTTCAGCTTTTTTAATCGGTGCTATAATAGGGATAGTACTGATAATCTTGGCCAAAAAAACTTTTAAATCAGAAGTTCCCTTCGGCCCTTTTTTGGTAACAGGCACATTTCTTGCATTGTTTTGGGGCCAAGAAATAATAAATTTTTATGTTCAAAGCTTTTACCTCGGCGCTTTTTAGAAAAGACAAGAGTTTTACCCTTATTGAGCTTATGGTTGTTATGACTATTATCAGCATTATGACGGCCGTCGTTTTGGCTAATTATCGGGCCGGCGGACAACAGCTGGCCCTTGACAGGTCCGCTAACAAATTAGCCCAGGATATCAGAAGAGCCCAGGAAATGGCTATGAGCTCAAGAAAAGAAGGGGGATGTGGTCCTGGTTTCTCGGGTGAATACGGTATTAGACTCAGTCGACTAGGTGCACAATATCCAGGGCCAAAATATTATGCTTTATTTGCTAATTGTGGTGATGATATTGGTGAGAAGGGAGAGTATGATTTAGGAACTGATATTGTAATGTATGAGATGGAATTCGAATCGGAAGTAAGGTTTTATAAGATTCAATACTACCAAGGAGGTATAAATCCGTGGGTTCCAATGGGTCTTGGAACTGAGAAGGTTAATATTCTTTTTTTTCCTCCCGACCCCGAAAGAACGATTTATACGGACGATCCTAGTGTGAACAATGCAGTATCAGGACGTCAGAGGCTTGTATTAAGTATGAACGGTAAGTTTAAATGTGTTTATGTAAATAAGGCCGGTTTAATTTATATTGATGAATGTTATGATCTATGATTAAGATTTGCCAACACGGTTTTAGCCTGTATATCAATTTCCAGCGCCTTTGGCGTTTTCGTGCTAAACACGCTGGAAGCTGTATTACGGGATTTACCATATTAGAAGTTATGGTGGCTATTTTTGTTATTACTGTTGGAGTAATATCAGTCTTTAATGTGGTTCAAAATGTCACTATGTTTTCTAGAGTAAACTCTTCCAGGTTAACCGCGACTTATCTGGCTCAAGAAGGAATAGAACTGGTCAGAAACCAGAGAGACACCAACTGGCTGTTAGAGCCTGGCTCTTGGAACGATAATATCCCGCCAGCAGAATGCGGACCAACATTTATTCTTGGGAAATTTACCAGAACATGTACCTCTACCTTAATAGTAGGGCCTCCAGAAAAGGTGGAAGTTTCCGTAGAGGTCAAATGGCAAGAGAGGGGCACTGAACATTCGGTTACCAACGCAACCGAATTATATAATTGGTTTTAGCCATAATAATATGAAAAGAGGTTTTACATTAGTAGAAATACTGGTTGCCGTGACTATTTTTGTTTCCGTAGTTGCCGTAGCTTCATCGCTTTTTGTTTCGGCTATTCAGAGCCAAAGGCGGAATTTAGCTTACCAAGAGCTTTTAGATCAGACCTCTTATGTAATGGAATATATGTCCCGGTCTATCAGGATGGCAAAGAGAGCTGACGGTACCTGCACGGTCAACTCGGATTACAATTACGAAGCACACACTTGGAACCCCCCTTGGGGAGATATAACATGTCTTCACTTCAAAAATTATAAAGACGAGTGCCAATATTTTTGTTTACACTTAACAAGCAGTAGGTTAATGACTGCGACAACAACTAATCTATCGCAACCACCGCCGGAATCAGAATTTACTTTTTTAACATCACCCGACTTAACTATTTCTTCATTTAATGTTATTGACAAGGGATGGCAAGAAGGTGACACTTTACAGCCTTTAGTAGCCATTTTTTTAGAAATCAAAGACAAAGAGCAGTCAAGTATCAGCATCCAGATTCAAACCAGTATTTCCCAAAGAAATTTAGATATGTAGAAAGAATATTAATAAAAATAAAATGCAATCAGGTGTTTCTTTATATTTAGCAATTATAGTAATGGTTATTCTCTTAGCTATTGTTCTGGGTTTGACCACTATTTTAGTTGACCAGATGAAAATGGTGCGAGAGATGGGCTACTCGGTAATTGCTCTTTCCGCGGCTGATGCTGGAATAGAAAAAGTTTTGATGAGCAGAAGTTCCCCGACTGATGATGGTTGTATTGACGAGGCCACTGCCTGCCTCTTGGGTGATGCCAAATATTACCTTGATATTAGAGATAATAGCGCCTCTGACTGTGATGATGCTCCAAACTTCTGCATTACATCGGTCGGAATTTACGAAGGAGTCCGCCGGGCCATTGAAATTACGTACTAACGATGAAATATATGGAAAGGCAAGAGGCGAAAAAAAGGATTGAAAGGTCGAGAGAACTGATTGATAAATACCGCTATTCCAGGCATGTTTTAGATAAAGAGTTAGTATCGATTGACATTGAAGATTCCTTGAAAAAGGAACTTTTTGATTTAGAGCAAGAGTTTCCGGAGCTTATTACGCTTGACTCTCCCACCCAGCGGGTTGGCGGAAAGCCCTTGGAGAAATTTGTAAAGGTCAGACATCCCGAGCCAATGCTTTCTTTCAACGACGCCTTCTCTCAAAAAGATATGGAGGACTGGCTGGAGAGGATTTCAAAACTTCTTACCGCCGAAGAAAGGAAAAAAGTTGATTTTTATTGCGAACCAAAATTGGACGGCTTAGCTATAGAATTAATTTATAAAAATGGCGTTTTAAAGGTCGGCTCTACTCGGGGTGATGGCTTAATTGGTGAGGATGTCACCCAGAACTTAAAAACCATTGAGGCCATACCGCTCAAATTAAACCCCCACCACTTTTTAGAAGAAGAAAAAGATTTGATTAGTCAAGAAAAATGGCAAAAAAGTGGTGGGGGGATGGTAGCCAGAGGAGAGGTGATTATTACCAAAAAGGAATTTGAAAAGCTTAATCAGGGGCAGATAAAGAAAGGCCTGTCTCCTTTTGCCAATCCCCGAAATTTGGCAGCCGGCTCCATCAGGCAGTTAGACCCCAAGATAACCAGTCAGCGCCACCTTGACTCAACTTGTTACGAATTAATCACTAACTTGGGCCAAAAAACCCATGAAGATAAACATCGAATTTTAGCAGCTTTAGGGTTCAAAACCAATAATAAATACTCAAAATACTGCAAGGACTTAAATGAAATTTTTGATTTTCATAAAAATACCCAGAAATTGAGAGAAAAATTCCCTTACGAAATTGACGGAATTGTCGTGACTATCAACGATATCAAAATTTTTCAAAAACTGGGGGTGGTCGGCAAAGCACCTAGAGGAGCTATTGCCTATAAGTTTCCTTTGAAGCAAGCAACCACTATCGTTGAAGATATTCGCGTTCAGATTGGCCGGACAGGCGCGGTAACTCCGGTAGCTCATTTAAAGCCAGTAGATATTGCCGGCGTGACGATTTCCCGGGCAACCTTGCATAATGAGGATGAAATCAAAAGATTAGGAGTGAAAATCGGCGACACGGTCGTTGTCGGCCGGGCCGGAGACGTTATTCCCGATGTGGTCAAGGTTTTGCCGGAATTAAGAACGGGCCGAGAGAAAGAATTTCGTTTTCCTAAAAAATGTCCGGCCTGCCAAGCAGAACTAATTAAGCCAGAAGGCGAGGTTCTCTGGCGCTGCCCCAACACTAAATGCTTTGCCCGTCAAAAAGAGTATTTTTATCACTTCGTCAGTTCTTTTGACATTACAGGCATTGGTCCCAAAATTATTGATAGGCTGATTGACGAAGGATTGGTTTCCGATCCCGCCGATCTTTTCAAATTAGAAGAAGGGGATATATTGTCATTGGAGCGTTTTGCCGAGAAATCTGCCAAGAATTTGATTGGAGCCATCCAATCAAAAAAGCAGATTTTATTGCCAAGGTTTATTTACGCCTTGGGCGTCAGGAATGTTGGCGAAGAGACCGCCCAGGACTTGGCAGAATATTTTGGCTCAGTTGATAAAATAAAAGACGCTTCCCTGGAAGAGTTGCAAAAAATTACCGACATTGGCCCTCAGGTTTCAAAAAATATTTACGATTGGTTTCGGGAGAAAAGAAACTCGGAATTTTTAGAGAAAATAAAAGAGGTCGGAGTGAAGATAATAAGCGAAAAGCTGAAAACCAAAAGCGAAAAACTAAAAGGAAAAATATTTGTTTTGACCGGTAGTTTAGAAACGATGACCAGAACACAGGTCAAAGAAAAAGTCCGTCTCTTCGGCGGCGAAATCTCCGAATCGGTTTCTGAAAGGACCGATTATTTAGTCGTGGGCAAAGCACCGGGGACTAAATTAGAAAAAGCCAAAAAACTTGGAATAAAAATAATAGGCGAGAGAGAATTTTTAGGAACGATAAAATGATTAAATCCTGCGTTAATCATATAAAAAAACTTGATTGGATTCTAATCACGGTAGTTGTTTTACTGGTTGGTATCGGTCTTTTGTCTCTTTATAGCTCTTCTTTAGGCAGGGAGGATTTTTCCAATTTTAACAAACAGCTTATTTTTTTTGGAATCGGGTTTCTTTTAATGTTTCTTTTGAGCTTTTCTGACTGGCGAACTTTAAGAGATAATCCCTACTTGATTTTAATTCTTTATTCTCTTTGTTTAGCTGCTTTAGCGGGTTTATTTTTTTTCACTTCGGAAATTAGAGGAGTCCAGGGGTGGTATAAAATAGGCGACCTGACTATTGATCCGGTAGAAGCTGTCAAATTTATTTTAATAATTTTATTAGCTAAATATTTTTCTACTCGGCACGTTGAGATGTATCAGGTAAGGCATATTTTAATTTCCGCTTTCTATGTTTCGATACCGGCTGCCTTAGTTTTTTTCCAGCCCGACTTGGGCCAGGTAATAATTTTAACCGCTCTTTGGATGGGGGTTTTAGTCGTTTCCGGAATTTCTTTTAAGAGGTTTTTAATCTTATTTTTTTGCTTTATTTTAATTTTTGCTTTGGCTTGGAATTTTGCTTTGAGAGATTATCAAAGAGCCAGAGTCTTAAGCTTTATTCAGCCTCAGCTGACTGATCCTTTGGCGATTGGCTGGAGTCAAAGACAGTCCAAGATTGCTATTGGTTCAGGTGGAGTTTTTGGCCAGGGTATTGGTTCTGGCTCCCAGACTCAATATGGGTTTTTACCCGAACCTCAGACCGACTTTATTTTCGCAGCTATTGCCGAAGAAACCGGTCTAATTGGAGTTGCCGCTCTTTTCTTTTTGTTGACAATTTTAATCTGGCGAGTTTCTAAAATCGCTCTTTTGGCCCAGACTAATTTTGCTCGCATTTTTGCTTCTGCACTTAATATCCTTCTAATCTCCCAAATTTTCATCAATATCGGCATGAATATCGGCCTTTTGCCGATTATTGGCATTCCCTTGCCTTTAATTAGTTACGGCGGTTCAAATCTTATTGCCACTTTCTTAGGGCTTGGGATTTTACAGAGTATTAAAAGCCACTAAACCCAATCAGCTTGAGTCAGTTGACCTCTTTTAACAGGGTGTTAAAATGAATGATAAAATGATTCTGGATTTTTTCCTTGGCAAATTAAATAAAACTTCTCTTTACCTGCTTTTGTTTTTGTTGCCTCTATTTTTTCTACCGTTCGCTCGGAGCGTTTTGGATTATCCGAAACAAAGCTTGCTTTTATTTTTAGTTTTTTTAAGTTTGATAGGTTGGCTCGGAAAACAGTTTATTCAAAGAAAGATAATTATAAGAGAAAATAAATTATTGTATCTCATTCTTCTTTTTCTCTTTTTTATTTTTTCCCTTTCTGCTATTTTTTCTCTTTGGCCAACAGCTTCTTTCTGGGGATGGCCCTTAATCATCAGCGATGGCCTTCTTACTTTCTTATGTCTTCTTTTGCTGGTTTTCCTTTTCGTTAATACTTTTCAGACAGAGAGGGAAGTTTTTTCTGCCTTATTAATATTTCTTGTTTCCGGAGCATTGGCCGGAATTTTCCTTCTTTTACAGCTTTACGGTATTTTTATTTTGCCCTCTGCAATTTCCCGGATTTTCTCGTTTAACACCATCGCTAATGTTTATCAGGCTATTTTATTTTTGGCCGTCCTTTTACCGATCTCTTTAGTTTTAGCTTTTCGCATCAAGAAGCCGATTTTTTGGTTTATCCTTTTAATTTTATTAAGCTCAGTTATTTTAGTTGATTTCAGAGATGCCTGGGTTGTTCTTTTGCTTGGAGTGTTAACCTTGGCTGTTTTTGGATTGGTTGGCTTTCAGGGGAAAATAAGGATCGGCTTGACGGCGTTTTTGGGATTACTCTTGGTTTTGACTATCTTTTTTATGTTTTTCCCGTTGCGCCCTGCCTGGTTTCCTGCTCTGCCTCTACAGGTTTCTCCGGGGACCGTTACTGAGCTAGACATCTTAAGTGGCGTTTACAGCGGAGGAGTTAAAAATATCTTTTTAGGGACGGGTCCGGGAACTTTTATTTTTGATTATTCCCAGCATCGCTCTCCCCTTCTTAACTTGACCCTTTTTTGGGGAACAAGGTTTTCATCAGGCGGTTCGGAATTTTTAGACTGGTTTATAACCAAAGGTCTTTTGACGGGAATATCTTTGCTCTTTTTCCTTGGCTTGAGCATTTATCTTGCTTTCAAGGGGCTAATTAGAAATGAGAGTCCTTTAGGAATGAGATTGGGTTTGTTGGCTTCGGCCGTAGCCTTAGCTGGGGCTGGTTTTCTTTCTCCGTTCAACCTTAGCTTATGGGTTGTCTTCTGGGTGGTTATGGCTGGATTATTCTTTTATAATTCCAAGACAAGAGAGGTAAATTTAGATTCCCAATTTCGGCGAGCGATTTTTTCCGCTGTTCTTTTAATAACAATAATTATTGGCATAACCCTGTTTCTATTTCAAGGTCAAAACTATTTAGCCGAAATTCGTTACAGCAGAGGAATTAGTCTTTCTCAGCAGGGTGACATTAATCGGGCAATAGATTTAATTCAAAGAGCTACCTCGCTTAATCCTTCAGCTGATATTTATTGGCGGGATCTGGCTCAGCTTTATCTTGTTAAAATCAATTTGATTGCCCAAAATCAAGAATTGACGCCAGAAGAGAAAAGAATGGAGACGCAAGAGAGTATTAGAAATGGAATTGAGGCGCTCAATCACATAACCAGTCGTTTCTCTTTTAATGTTGCCAACTGGAACGTTGCAGGTTTTTTCTACCGTAATTTAATCGGCATTGAGGGGGCCGGAGAAGAGGCGCTGAGGTCTTATCTTCAGGCAGCAGAATTAGAGCCGGCTTCCCCTTTTCCTTACGGAGAAATAGGTCGAGTTTATATTTTAATGGCTCAGGATTTCAGAGAAAGACAAATGACAGACAGGGAAAAAGAATGCCTGTCTTCGGCAATCATCAGCTTAGAAAAATCTATTGAACTCAAACCAGATTATGCCCCAGCTCATTACTTAAAAGCCGTAGCTTATGACCAACAGGGGAGAGAAGAAGAAGCCATTGTTACGTTAGAGGAGCTCAAAAAAGTTTCTCCTGAAGACATCGGAATATCTTTTCAATTAGGGATGTTATATTGGAGAATAGAAAAATTAGATGAAGCTCAGAGAGAATTTGAGGGAATAATAAAATCAGACCCCGATTATTCCAATGCCAGATATATGTTAGGATTGGTTTATGACAAAAAAGGAGAAAAAGAAAAAGCTGAGGAACAATTTGAGAAAGTTTCTCAGTTAAATCCCGAGAACCAGGAAGTAATAAGGATCTTAGAAAATCTTAAAGAGGGGTTGTCAGCTTTGGAAGGAATTGTTGCAACGTCTGATGAGCCGCCGATTGAGGAAATACCGCCTGAGATCCAGTGGCAAGATTAGAGTCCCAAAAAAACATTTACTTTATTTTCGCTTACTTCCAGTACTCCTCTTTCAAATTGGTAAGCGACCTTTTTTTTATCAGTGGTATGGATGGTTAACTCATCAGAAATAAGGGTAATAAAATTAGTATGCTCAGGAAGGATATCAAATTTGCCTAACTTATTTTGGGAAGAAACAGCATCAGCTTCTCCTCTAAAAGGATCTTTTTCAATGAGCGGCGCACAAAATACTTTCACTTGAAGGAGTTTTTTTGACATTATGATTTTAAATCATTTATCCCTCCTATAAACAAAAAGGATTCTTCCAAGCTTTGGTCTAGTTTGCCCTCCAGAATTGCTTTTACCCCTTTTATCGTTTCCTCCCTTTTGACGTATTGGCCCCTTAGGCCGGTTTGTTCAGAGACAGTGAAAAGATTTTGAGTCATAAAATTTAGAATTTTCCTTGCCCGATGATAAATAGTTCTATTCTCTATCGAGAGCTCGGCTTCGCCGACAATCGAAACTATTTGCTGGAGCTCTTTTTGTCTTTCCAAGATTTTTTTTGCTTCCAGTAGAGCTTCGTAATGATCTTGACCTAAAATAGTCGGATCAATTACCGAGGAAGAAGAAGCTAAAATATCTATTGCCGGATATCTCCCTTCCTGATAAACGTCCCGCGATAAAATGGCCATTGAATCAAAATAAGGAAGCACCGCTTGGACTCCCGAATCGGTAATATCATCTGCTGGTACATAAATTGCCTGAACGCTGGTTATTGAACCGTTTTTGGTTGAAACCAATCTTCCTTCTAATTTCCCAACCTCGCTGTTAAGGGTAGACTGGTATCCGTCTTCAGAAGGAATTACCGAAAGTAGGGTTGAAAGTTCATTGCCCGCCTGCAAGAAACGATAGACGTTGTCAATAAAAAAAAGAACGTTCTCTCGGTGAAAATCGCGAAAATATTCGGCGATAGTAGCGGCAACAAACCCTACCTTGAATCTTACGGCTGCCGATTCGTTCATTTGCCCAAAAATTAATGCTGCTGAATTCAAAACATTGTTTTTTTTCAATTTTTCATAGAGCTCGTGCCCTTCTCTGACCCTCTCGCCTAATCCGGCAAAAACTAAAACCCCCTTTTTAAAGAAAACAATATTGTGCATTAATTCTAAAAGAAGAACGGTCTTACCTAAGCCGGCTCCCCCAAAAATTCCCAACTCTTCACCTTTCCTCAGGGGTGTAAAAAAGTCAATTATTTTTATCCCGGTTTCGACTAATTCCTTTCCGGGGACAATTTCTTGATAAGGCGGTGGCGAATGATAGACTAGTTTTTTTTCTTTAGTTTTGAGAGGAGGCAGACCGTCTCGAGGATTGCCGAAAATATCAATTACCCTACCCAGAAGTTCCTTTCCTACCGGTACCTCTAATTTTTTACCCGTTCTTTTGACTCTAGCGCCGCGAAATAGTTTGTTTGACTTGACTAAGGAAAGACATAAAAAAGTTTTTTTGACCGAAATACTGTAAACCTCTAATAAAGCATTCGGGTCTTCTTCCAATGTTAATATCTCTCCGATAAAAGGCGGGTTTTTATAGAACTCAACTTCGACAATTTCTCCTCGAATTGAAAGAATATAGCCTAAGTCCATAGTGGCAACCCGGAAAATGTTTCAATTTGTTTCTTGTTTAATAACTGGCGCGTTAATTTTTTTTGTTCTGTTTCCAATTCTGTTCTTCTTTCTTTTGCGCTTCCGGTAGCTTGATGCATTGCTATCATTCTAGTGGCGTACCTTGATAACCTGTGCTCCAGAATAGCCTGGTTGAAAAAAGCCGATATCAATTCGGTTTCAAAAAAATCCAAAACCGTTTCCGGCGAGGGCTCAAATAAATAGTTTTTTATTTCACTTAATTCTTTCTTCCGGATAACTCCTCCCGAAATATCGCTTTGAACCACCTTCTGGAACAGAATAGTCTGAAATCTACCGTGAAAAACTACAATTTCTCTGTAATTTTTAATAAACTCAATGATCCTTTTTGTTTTCTCCTTTTCCGGTTCGTCGTCATTCAGGTTAAAATAAAATATTTTATGGCCGAATCCGCCCCTTTCGGCCAAATACTTGCCGATTTTCCCCACCACCGCCAGGTCAGCTCTATTTTTATTTAAAAAACTGAAAAGTCCTTTCCAGATGTCTAAGATTAATGTTCCGTGGAAGCGTTCGTTGCACGAAAGAAAAACGACAACTCTTTGCTTCCTACGTTTTATAAAAGATTCCTCGCTTTCAGTTAGTTTCTTGTTTTTAGAATAAGCAGTATAGGCCTTTTTTGCCAAAGTATAAACCCGAGACAATTCGTCGGTAAGCTCTCTGTTGCCTAATACTTCTTGGCGGATTTTATTCATTTTTAAATTAGCAATCTCTTGGTATGTTCTGGTGACTGCTTCAATATTGGCAATAGCTTTTAAATTTTCCTTAATCTCCCTAAGAATCGGCATAATTAGTCATTCTTTTTTTATCTTTTAACAGGTAGCTCTATCCAAAATGTTGTTCCTTTGCCCTGATCTTCGGATTCGGCCCAGATTCTGCCGCCCTGGGCCTTGATAAATTCAGTGGCGATAGTCAAGCCTATTCCTCGACCAGGACCATAAAGTTTTTTTGCCTCCTCACCTCTTTTAAAAAGTTCCCCTCTTAAAAAATCTGCTATTTCTTCTTTAGTCATACCGATGCCAGTATCGGACACAATAATTTTTAATTTTAGATTTTCAATTTTTAATTTTACTGCGACTCCTCCTTTTCTAGTATATTTAATAGCATTGTCAATCAAGTTCCATAGAGCCTCTCTTACTCTCTTTTTATCTATCTTCATAGTTGGTATCTTCCGGTCAGCCGTGGTGGATGGCTCAGCTGATTCAAAGACTAAATAAAGACCTTTTTGCTCTGCCTGAGGTTTCAGCTCTTCAATCACGCTTTTAATCAAGTTATCAACCTGACAATCTTCCAAATTTAAAACTTCTTTCCCTAATCTTAACGCTTGGATATCTAACAAGCTTTCTATCATAGAGTATAGAGTGTTAGCTAATTGTTTCATCTCAATAAGTTTTTCTTTAATAACCGGGTTTTCCTCTCGGCCATAAGTTCCATCTAAGATTCTTTCCAAATATATTTTAAAGGGAGTTAGAGGAGTTCTCAGGTGGTGCTGGAGAGATAGCAAGAATTGTTCTTTTGCTCGGTTTAATTTTTCCCATTCTTGGGTCAACCTCTCAGCTTCTTTCTCTCTTTTTGACTCTTTGCCAGACTTCTTGATTAAATAATACCCAAAAATAAAAAACAAAGGAAAAATAGCCGTGAATAGAGGACCTAGCCAGAGATATTCTCCTAGTCCTCTAACTAAAGGGACAAAGAGATAGATAATAGTAGTGACGATTACAAATACAGCAAAAGCAATTAACGTATAATTGACTCTTAAACGATCCGAGGTCGAGCCCGGAAAAGCTCTTTCGAATAAAATTGCTACTCCCAAGCCAATATAGATAAAAAGAAACAAAAGGAAAACATTGGCTTGAGGGCTAAGATTTATTAAATAGGTTTTTATTGACAGAGGATAATCAATAAAAAGGGCCAGGATTATAACTAAACTTAGCATTGTAGCTATGGCTAAAGGAATTTTAAATTTTCTAAAGGACTTATTGGAGGCGAGAATAATAAAACAAAAAAGGGAAAAAACAACGATAATCGTTAGAGAAACGGCCGCCTTTAGCCATCCCAAGCTATCCATCAACGCAGGATTATTATAAAAATATAAAGAGAGCGACCACAAGGTTATAATGAAAAGGAAAATTAATAAATGTGGCCTCATGGTTTTGTAGCTTCTTTGAATATTTCAATTAGTTCATTAAGGGAATATTTAAATTTGATTAAGATTTTATCAGCTCCTTCCTTGGAGAGTTCTTCGTTAGATCCTTCCTGATAATAATTAGTTAAAATATAGATTTTAAGATTTTTCGTTTCGGGATATTTTCTGGCTTCTCTCAAAATTTCGATTCCTTTAATGTCTGGCAAAATTAAATCTAGCAAGATTAAGTCTGGCTTCTCTTTTTTTCCCTGTCTGATATCTTCCAACCTTTTGATAGCATCTTTGCCTAAATCCAAAATTTCAATTTCCAGTCCGGCCATCGGCAAAACTTCTTTGTAAAGGTCAATAATTGCTCGGTCATCTTCAATTATTAGAATTTTTGGTTTCATGACGAGGTTATAAAGGATGATATAAAATTTCTTTGACTCCGGGAATAAGTTGTTCGGCAAAATTCTTAAGTTCTTCCAAATTTTTTATTCCTCCCATTCTTTCTTCTAACTCCGGGAGAACTTCTTTGTAGCTTTTTAGGATTGTGTCAACCTCTATTTTCATTATATTCTGAGGCTTATCTTCCCAAAAGCCGTAAATTAATAATCCGAAAATGAATAATTGAAGGGGTCGGGGGATTGTTGTTTTCGAGCCCTGATTGAAAAGAATTTCTATCTTCTTTCCTAAATCCAGGAGTTTTTTAGTTTCCGGAAACAATTCTTCGCCAAATTGAGCGATTTCTTTTACTCTTTGATATTCAATCATTTTCTTTCTTACCCAACCAGCCAAGGCACAATCTAAGGGTTCCTTGGTCTGGTTGCCGACCCGGGAAACTGAAAGAAAAGCATTAACGGCTGGTAACTTTCCTCTTCTGAAGTCGTTGATATCAAAAAAAACATGGCCATCGGTCATTGCCATCAGGTTAGTTTGGATAAAGCCAGAGATGTCATTCTCTAAAGTTTCGGCTACCGGCAAGGCAGTAATGCTTGTTTCTTTGTTGTTTCGGGTTTTGATATTCCCGGCTCTTTCAAGTAGGGCTGCTTGAATATGGAAGATGTCTCCGGGATAGGATGATCTGCCGGGAAGCCTTTTAAGCAAGAGCGAGATTTCCCGGTAAAACTTGGCGTGGCTAGTTAAGTCATCAAGAATAATTAATACCTTTTCTCCTCTGTCGCGAAAGTATTCAGCTATAGTCATCCCGGAAAAAGGGGAGAGGTAGCTTATGGTTGAAGGGTTTTCCGAAGTAGCAACTATCATCACGGTTTTGTTAAAAACCTTTACTTCTTTTAAATAATCTTCTACTGCTTTTACTGCTGAAGTCTCTTTGCCAATCGCGACATAGATACAAACTACTCCTTTTTTTGCTTGGTTGAACAAGGTTTGCAGAAGAAAGATGGTTTTTCCTGTTCTAGCGTCACCGATAACCAGCTCTCTTTGGCCGTAGCCAATGGGTACCAGCAAATCTACCACCATTACTCCAGTTTCTAAGGGTTCATTTATTTTCACTCTTTGAGTAATACCTGGAGCATCTCTTTTAATTGGCAGATATTCTTTTTCTCCTGAGATTGGCCCTAAACCGTCTATCGGTCGACCAAGAGGATTAATTATCCTCCCCAAAAGTCCCTGAGAAACTGGAACTTGAAAAAAACTATTAGTCCTAACCATTTCCTGGTCGACCTTTAATTTTCCTTCATCAAACATCAAAATTTCAGCCGTCTCTTTACCTAAACCATGGACCAGACCCCTTTCTTCGTTTTCGGTAATTACCATTTCTTCTAATTTTAAATTAGGAAGACCAGAAACATAAGCCAAATAATGATTTTGCCCAACCACTCGGCCAATTTCTCCTGTTTTTTCTAGGTATTTTTTAAATATTTCCATATTTCTTAATCGTTATCTTAATTTACTAACTTATAGATTAGTTAGTTTGTCGGTAAATAGTTGGTCTATTTTTTTTGCCGATGAGAAATCGCGCCAATTCCCTCGATATTCTATTATTGCTCCAGCAACCACTTTCTGGTTTACGGTTATATCCAAAATAACTTTTTGGCCAAGCTCTTTTTCGAGCCATTGGCTGATTCTGTTAAGAAAGTCATTATCGGGAGAGAAGGCAATCTCTAATTTCATTTCGGTTAAAGAACGGAGTTTTTTTTCCAATCCAGAAAATTGTTCTTTTCCTAGGTTTAATTTTTTTTTAGCAATTTCCTCAAGGAAAAAAACCAATTCTTCCTTCGTTCTTATTGTTTCCGATAGATTTTTCAAATCCCTCTCCATTTTAGAAAATTTCTTTTTTAGCTTTCTCCAGAGCTTCCATTACTAATTTTTCATGGTCGGAAAGATCAATTGATTTCCCGACTGTTTTTTTTGCCACCTCTCTAATTAGCTGATAAATTTCCCTGTCTATTTCTTTAAATCTCTGTTTTTTATAATTTTCAATTTCTTTTTCCGTTTCAGCCACTTTATTGCTCAAGGCTCCTTTGGTTGATTGATAGATTTCGTCAAATTTTTGAGTAAGTTCCCCTGAGAGCGTTCGAGATACTTTTTTAATTTCTTCGGTTACTTGCCGGGAAATTTCTGAAATGACCTTTTGCATCTCTTGATCCCCACCTTTGAATTGACTTTGGTAGTTTTTTATAATTTCCTCAGAAGTTCTTTGAAAATCATTTTTGAGATTTCCGATATTTTTTTTAATTTCTTCTTTGACCGATTCCTCTAATTGTCTTTTAAAGGCTTCTGAAACCCTTAAAGAAATCCCGTTTATTGGGTTTTGCTGAGCCTGAAGATTTGCTTGACGAGAAAGTTCTTTTCTTTCTTTTCTAAAAAGTCTTAAAATGTCTATAGATATTCCGGCAACTAAAATAGCTAAAATGAAAAAAACAATAAAAAATATGTTTTGTCCACTTAAATTAAAAGCCATAATTTATGATTTATTAATAAAGTATAACAAATATGGCTAGAGCGAGTCCAGCTGAGGTTAAAATAAAAATTCCGATTAAGTTTAATACCATCGCGGTTCGGATACTTCCTTTAGCTAGGGGATTGCGGCCGATTGCCGTTAATCCTTCTTTAAGAGCCTTGATAAACGAGAGAAAGCCGATTATAAAACTTCCACCGCCTACTAAAAGCGCAAAAATATAACGGAGTAGTTCTGAGATTGTTTCGGGTGTCATTGATTGGGGTAAAACTTTAAAGAGCTCAGTAATTATTCCGCTAGAAATTGATCTTGAAGGAAATAGTACTTTTTGCGGTTGGACAAAAATCAACACCAGCCCTTCTTCTTGATTAGAATCCTGCATTGCTTGACCAACAACAAAACCTGGCTCGGTAGCTTTCTGACCAACTCCGGGTCTATCAGAAGAGGTGATAAAGTCCCCCTTTTTTATCTCTCCGTTTATATTAGTTACTTTTGTTAAGGTTTCGCCGAAAGAGACTACTTTTAGGGTGGTGGGAGTTTCTTTACCAAAAACCACAATCGGGTCTTCAGCTATTACCCCAACGATATTTTTGTTATAAGGAGAACTTGTTCGGATTAACCCTTCTTCGGCTTGAGAAACGATATCTCCAATTCTTGCCTCAGAATCAGCTACTTCTAAATTCCTGGCGACCAACGGAAGTTCTTGAGCTAGGATAAGCCCGTTAAGAATAAAAAGCCCTAAAAATATAAGTAAGAATTTTATCTTATTCATTTATTCATTATAAGACTTAAGAGATTGGAAAACAAGATTTAATAAGTATTTTTCTAGTTTTTTTAAGGCTAACTCAAAGCTAATTCCCGCTAATTATATCTCCTTCTGTACTCTCCAAAGTAAGAATGTTAGAAGTATAAATTTTCGGACTATGATTAACTGTTTAATGGATGAATTTTTAATCAAAAAAATGAAAACCAATTGTCTAAAACGGGATTTTTGTCTTTCAGCCTTATTTTGCTTGTAACTAAGAATTAATTACCCAAATTATCTGTATGGATATATATCCGATAGAGGATATTTGTCTATAATAGTAGATCTTGACAGTTATTTTTGGTTTGAGATAATAGATTAATGACCGAAAAATACCTCTCCCTCAAAGAGGCAACCAAATATTGTTCTTACTCGCCGGATTATCTAAAACTAAGAGCTCGCCAGGGCAAATTGAAGGCTGTTAAGATGGGTAGAAACTGGTTTACTACTAGAGAATGGCTGGAAATGTATAAAAAAGACCTCAAATCAAGGCTTAATGAGGTTTCTTTCAACTGGCGAGGATCTGTTAAAAAGTGGTTAAGCCTCTTTTTGATAATATTTTTAATAATTGTTGGTTTTTCTCTGCTATTGGGCGTTTTTGAGCCGATACTGGAAGGAATTATTCCGGCTAAGATTATAGAAATTGAGCGCCAGATTTAATTAGTCAGGCATTTTTTGGCCCCACCTATTGGGGCTTTTATATTGGGTAATAAAATAATCTTCTGTTTTCCCGTAGCGGTAAGAAATTTCCCGTAAGCCTTGACAGTAGTTCTGGTAGGGCCGATAATAAAGTAATCTGTGTACTCTTCACAGAAAATTCACAGGCTAAAAAAAGAAGGCCTGCGAAAAATGGCCAAGGTAGAAAAAATTATAGCCAATTTTTATTTTATCAAGTAAATAAGTTCTTATTTGCTTGGGCAAGCCTTCTATTTTATATTACCCAATTAAATAATTTTTGTCAAGTTCTATTAGACCCAGTATGGAGAACAAGCAGGACAACTTAATAAGTATTGATGATGTTATCTCCCGGGCAAAAATCCGGGGCGTTGATTTTGGTAAAGGAGATCCTCGGGAGCGGCTCCGTTAT
>DATKUR010000009.1:0-4769 GCA_035530555.1 Candidatus Humimicrobiaceae bacterium
TTTCTGACAATCTTATTATTAGGTATTTTACCCTCTGCACAAGTGTTTCTTTGAGAGAAATAAATAAAATAGAGAAAGATTTGAAACTTGGTATGGTCAACCCGAAGGACGCAAAAGCTAAGCTAGGCGAAGAAATCGTCAGCGTTTATTACGGGAGAAAAGTAGCTCGAGCTGCCGAAAGAGAGTTTGAAAGAGTTTTCAAGAGGAAAAAATTACCCAAAATTATTGCCGAGACAAAAATCAAAGAAAAGAAATTGAACATCCTCGATTTGTTAGTTAGGGCAAAACTAGCTTCGTCAAAGTCAGAAGCTAAGAGATTGGTCTTGCAGAAAGGGGTTGAGATAGATGGAAAAGTTGAAGACGATTGGCGCAAAATAATAGAAATAAAAAAAGACCAAGTTATCCGGGTCGGGAGGAGAAGGGTTACTAGACTGGGAAACTAAAACCCTCAGCGGTCCTGAGGGTTTTAGTTATTTATTCTGATGCTTCTTCTTCGTCGCTGTCTTCAGTTTCTGGCTCTTCTACTGACTCTCCTGGCTCTTCGCTAGTAATTGGAGCGAAGTTTTTGTCTTCGTAAACCATAGTTCAACTTAATTGTTCTTCATCTAATGTTCCCGACCTTTTGGTTGCCCGCTTCCATACAGTAGCGGGCACAAGTTTTATTTTTTATATAAAAAACAGCGTTCGTTTAGTATAATAAAAATATTCTAAGGATATTATAGTTTGCCAAAAATGGCTGTCAAGTCCTTTTAAATCAGCTCTATTTTAAATTCCCTTTTGCGCTTATCCCACCCCCAAACTTCAATATCGGCCGAACTTTGCTTAGAGAGTTGGTACTCTTCAAGGAAATTTTTTATTTTTTTTCGGCGCGTTGATAAATTGGAGAGAGTAGTTAGCTGAACAAACTTAATGCTGCCAATTTTCTTTTTTAAACAAATTAGATCAAAGATTCCAAAAATATCATTTTGTTTAAAGATTGCTCGCGATGGCCACCAAATAAGCCATTTTTTCTTTTCCAGTATTTGGACCGCCTTTTTTCTAATTTCACTTTCTTTTGCCATATTACCCTTTTGCCGAGCCCTGCGAAGCAGGATGAGGCGGGAGATGGGGCGAAGCCTCAGCGACCAAATTACTGTATATTTCTTGAACCGCCTCGTTTCCGTCTAGGGCTTCAAATAACCTTTCGCAAGCTTCTCGGTCTTTGGTGGAAAGTTCAATTTCTTGTTTTGGCTCCCACTCCAAAGCCCCGGGTTCTTTCAGCTTTCTTTCAAACATCCAGCGTAACCCACCCTCACCGATCATTTTAGCTCCATGCTGGCTTAAAACCTGCTTGATCTCTCCTAAGGTACGATTTTTATTATCGGTAATCCCTTCAACAATAATAGCTACACCGCCAGGTCCATAAGCTTCAAAAGTTACTTCTTCCAAGTTTTCCGCCGAGACGTCCTCGCCAGCTCCTCGTTTTATCGCCCGGTCGATATTGTCTTTAGGCATATTCACCGAACGGGCTGTTTCTATAGCTATTCTTAATTTAGGGTTAGTGCCTGGGTTTGATCCGCTTTCTTTTACGGCAACCGAAATTAAGCGAGCCATTTTAGAAAAAATTTGCCCTCTTTTTTTGTCGCTTGCCTCCTTAACTCTTTTTATTGTTTTGGCGTGCGAATGGCCGCTCATACTTCTATATTTTATTTTAATTCTCCTGGTAAATCAAGGAGTAAAACGTTCAAAGAGTCGAGCCCAAAAAACTTCTGTTAATTAAGAAAAAGTTTTTAGTTTTCTCTTGAGGGCTAAAATTATTGTTCCAGAAAAAACAGCTAGAACCAAAGCTATCAGAAAGGGAGAGGAATGGATTAGGAATTTTTTATCTTCAATTTGCTGTAAAAAAGCAGAGGCCGCTGCTGATTTTTTGTCAAAAATTTCAACTTTCTCTGTTTTTGGTGGCGCTAAATTAAAATCAACCCAGGCTAAGCCCTGATCCTTAATGCTTTCAAGTATTCCTACGCCAATACCGTTTACTTTAGTAAGTTCGTCTAAGGAGTAAAAGGGCCTTACGTCTATTATTCTTTGGGCAAGTACGGCACCGATACCGACTAATACTTGGAGCTCTTGCGCCGAGGCAGTATTGATATCTACCTTAAGGGTCTCGTCTGCCTCAGAGCCGGAAAAAGTTTCAGCTTCTGTCGCCAGAGGAGACGTTTCATCCCTTACTCCCGTTTCTGTTATTGACTTTACAATTTTAGGCAACTCAGCCGCTCTCTCGTCGGATGGTTTAACATAGGCTAACCCCTGTTTTTTGATATCTTCAATCCTTGCAGGGCCGATACCCTTTATCCTAGCGAGGTCGTCTAACGAAGAGAATGGCCTTAAAGAAATTAGCTCCAGGGCCCTTTTTTCCCCTATATGAATAATTTCGGTTAAGTCACCTAAGGGGGAATTATTGATATCTATCTTTTCCGCGGCCGACGTTCCGCAGCAAGCTAAAAAAAGGACCAAGGCAACGGTTATTGACAAATTTTTCATAATTTGTTATAATAATAAGACTTGGAACGGCCCTAGGACTGGGGGTCTGGAGTTTCTCTCAGCCGGATAGCTTGGCTTAGGCGAAGCTACTCCTCGGAAAAATTCTAAACTTAAGTTCCTAATGCTAAAGTTTGACCCCCAGTCCTGGGAAGCTGTTTTTTGTTTCCGTGCTAAAAAGTAACCTAAATATTTACTCCCCCGCTACCCTCTTCACTTCTTCAATCGTTGTAATCCCTTTCAAAACCTTTATTAACCCGTCTTGTCTCATAGTCACCATTCCTTTCTTAATCGCTTTTTCTTTTAGGTCAGTGATAGAAGGGAAGGTTAAAATAAATTTTTCCATTTCGTCATCGACTAAGAAAGCTTCAAAAATTCCTACTCTTCCGCGATAACCAGTAAAATTACAATCTCGGCAACCGGTTACTCTAGGAATTTTTGTTACAGTGGTAATTTTAGGGATTTTTATTTTTAACAATCCCACCTCTTTTTTTATTTTTTTAACTTCTTCAGTCGATGGCTTTCCAAATTTGACGCATTTTTTGCAGACTTTCCTGACTAATCTTTGAGCTACGGCTAGGTTTATGGCCGGCGCGATATTGACCGGTTTTTCTCCTAAGGCCTGAATCCTGGCTATCGTCCCAGCTGCGTCGTTGGTGTGTAAGGTAGTAAAAACCAAATGGCCGGTTAGGGCGGCCTGGAGAGCGATACTGGCTGTTTCCAGGTCTCTAATTTCTCCCACCAGAATTACATCTGGGTCTTGTCTCATTATTGACTTTAAGCCCGAAGCAAAATCATAACCTCTTTCGGGAGCCGTTTGGGTTTGGGAAACTCCTTCCAGGTGATATTCGATTGGGTCTTCAATCGTAATAATTTTTATTTCTGGTTTTTGGAGTTTTCTTAAAAAAGCATAAAGGGTAGTTGTTTTTCCCGAGCCAGTTGGCCCGGTGACGACTATCATGCCGTTCGGTTTTTCTATTTCCCTTTTGAAAACTTCGAGAAGGTCTTCTCTCAGCCCTAAGGCCTCCATGTCAATCAAGCTTTTAGGATTTAATATCCGTAATACAATTGACTCTCCGTATTCGGCCGGCAAAGCTGAGGCCCTAATTTCTGTAGTGGCTTTTTCTACAAGAATAGAAAACCGGCCATCTTGAGGTCGGTCAGCGATGTTTAATTTAAGTCCAGAGATAAGCTTTATCCTGGAGAGGAGGGCTTCATAAATTTTCTTTTCTATAAATAAAACGTCTTGCAAAACTCCGTCAATCCTAGAGCGAACTTTCGCTTTTTCTTCCAATGGTTCAATATGAACATCAGACGCCTCCAAGACTATTGCTCCTGCTAGGATGACTTCTAAAATTTCGGTCACCTCTCCTGCGAGAGAGGCCGTAATTCTCTCTTTAAAATCAGCGATGTTTTTTATCTCTTTCTGGGACTGAGAAAATCTTGACTTAGAAATTGCTACCTCGCCGGTAATTTTTTTTGAAACTTCAGGCATAAAGAGTTAAAATTGAAATAGACCATTTGGTTATTTGAACTTATCCCAATCTTTTGAAAAAGTCAAATGAGAAAAAGATATTTAACAAGAAACCCAGCTCAAACTAGGGAGTTAGGGGAAAATTTAGCCAAGGAAATTCTAAGGACTAAATCGGCAAAAAAGATTCTTCGGAAAAGCAATTTTCCCGCAGGACAAGCTTTAGTGATTGGCCTGGAAGGAGATTTGGGTGGAGGAAAGACGACTTTCTTACAGGGGTTTGCCAAAGGGTTAGGGATTAGAGAAAAAATATTAAGCCCGACCTTTATTATTTTTAGAAGATTTGAGATTAAAGGTTTAAACTTCAAAAACTTTTGCCATATTGATTGTTACCGTATTAAAAAACCAAGAGAAATCTTAGGTTTAGGATTTAAAGAGGCTTTCTCTAACCCCCAAAATATTATAACCGTTGAATGGGCAAAGCGAATTAGACAAATATTGCCTAAAAATGTTATAATATTAAAATTTCAGTTTATTGACAAAACTACTCGCAAGATTACGATAAAAATCTCCAAAAAACCATAAGTTTTCAGAGAAAAAAATACAATTCTAATAAAATAAATTCAAGGTCATTAATAAAATTAATCAAGCCTTCAAAAATATGAGAAAGACAAAATCAAAACAACATCAGCCTCGTCTTATAAGATTTATTAAGGTCGGGCTTACAGTTTTAGTCTCGGTGTTAATAGTTTTTACCGTCGTCAAAGCCGGTACTATTACG
>DATKUR010000010.1:0-62762 GCA_035530555.1 Candidatus Humimicrobiaceae bacterium
ACTTTTTACTTCACCTTGCCAATAAAACAATAAACAGTCGATAAATTATTAGCTTAGAAGCGGATTTCTCCGTTCCTACAATAATATGAAAAAAATTTTATTTGTTGAAGACGAATCAGCTCTCCAAAAGACTCTTGGCGAGATTTTAAAACAGGAAGGCTATGAAGTTACCCCTGCTTTAGACGGCGAAGTTGGATTAAGATTAGCTAAGGACAAAAAACCCGATTTGATCCTGCTTGACCTGATTTTGCCAAAAATTCACGGCATTGATGTTTTAAGAAAGTTAAGAGAAGACAAAGAAACAAAAGAAATACCGGTTATTGTTCTGACCAACCTGGGAGAGATAGAAAAGGTTAACAGGGCCGTCGAATTAGGAGCGACGACTTATTTGATAAAGGCTCAATATACCTTAGAAGAAGTAGTAGAAAAAATTAAAAAAGCCTTAGGTGAATGAGGTCTTATAATTTAATATTACCACTATGATGGTTGACCCCCAACAACTAAAAGCCTTTTTATTGGATGCCGGTTTAATTAACGGAGAGCAGTTTGATTTGGCATTAAAGAAAGCTGAAGTTAGCCATCAAAAAATTGGCGATGTTTTAATTTCCCAAGGATTAATCAGCCAAGAAGAACTGGTTAAATTGGAGGCCTATATTTTAGGAATTCCTTTTGTTAATTTAGAGAAGGAAAAAGTTGACCCTAAAGTTTTGAAAATAATCCCCGAGCCAATTGCCAGAAGCAATAATATTATTGCCTTTAGGAAAAAGGGACAGGAACTAGAAGTTGCCATGCTAGACCCGGAAGATTTACGGACAATTGAATTCGTCAAAAAGACAACTCCTCTGAGAATTTTGCCCCGGCTGACTACCCAAGAAAGCATTAAAAACATCCTTCATCAATATCAAAAAACTTTAGAAGCCGAATTCGGGGATATAATTAAGAGAGAAAGCGGAGTAATAACGTCAATTAAAGGAGATGAGGCGACAGAGGAGAAGGTCGAGCTGCGAAAGATGGCCGAAGAACTTCCGATTATTAGAATTGTTGAGACCTTGATTAAGCATGCTATCCTACAAAGGGCCTCGGATATTCATATTGAACCAATGGAAAAAGAAGTGGTGGTGAGGTATCGAATTGACGGTGTTTTAAGAGATGCTATGACCTTGCCTAAAATTTCCGCTCCGGGAATTGTCGCTAGAGTAAAAGTTTTATCCAGTTTAAAATTAGACGAGCACCGGCTTCCTCAAGACGGCCGCTTTAAAATCGAGGCCGAAGATTATAAATATTCAATTCGTGTTTCAGTATTACCTATCTTTGATGGTGAAAAAATTGTTATGCGTCTTTTATCGGAAAGTTCTAAAAGTCATACCTTAGAAGGAATTGGATTAAGGGGCGAGTCCTTAGAAAAGATTCAAGATAATTTGAGAAAGCCAGTGGGAATGCTTCTAGTGACTGGCCCTACCGGCTGTGGAAAAACCACTACCTTGTATGCTATGATGGAAATTTTAAATGTTCCCGGAGTCAATATTTCCACCGTTGAAGACCCGGTTGAGTACCGCATGCCCAGAATCAATCAGACCCAAGTTAATCCTAAAATCGGACTGACTTTTGCCTCGGGGCTTAGATCTCTAGTCAGACAGGATCCTGATATTTTAATGGTTGGTGAAATTAGAGATAATGAAACTGCCGGGTTAGCCATTAATGCCGCTTTAACGGGCCACATGGTTTTGTCAACTCTTCATACCAATTCGGCAGCCGGCGCTCTGCCTCGCTTGATTGACATGGAAGCTGAGCCATTTTTAATCTCTTCTACCTTAAATTGCATTTTAGCGCAGAGATTAGTTAGAAAATTATGCGAAGATAAAGAAAAATATTATTTGAAAGAATCGGAAATAAAAGATTTGGCCCGACATTGCGATCTCGATAGAATTTTAGAAATCTTGAGAGAAGAAAAGTTGGCCAAACCAAAACAGCCTTTCAATAAGGTTACTTTTTATAGGCCAAAACCGGCCAAGGACTTCCCCGAGGGTTATAAGGGCAGAATTGGTATTTTTGAAGTTTTACCAGTTACTGAAACTATAAAAGACCTGATAGTCAGACAAGCCACTTCTGACCAGATCCAAGCTCAAGCTCAAAAAGAAGGGATGAGGACAATGATAGAAGATGGTTTTGTTAAGGCAGCCCAAGGGATAACAAGTATCGAGGAGGTACTTCGCGTCATCATCGAATAATGCCAAAGTATTCCTACACCGCTCAATCATCACAAGGGGAAAGCAAGTCTGGGGTCTTGGAAGCTAAGGATGAACACCAATTAGCCAGAATTCTCCGGCAGGAGGGCCTGATTTTAATTCGGGCTGAGCCAGGAGGAAAATTAGCTAAGAGAAATTTTGAGATTTCATTGCCCTCTTTCGGTGTTTCTCTTACCGAAAAACTCTTTTTCACGAGAAACCTCCGTGTAATGGTTTCTGCCGGCCTTCCTTTACCCAGAGCCTTGGAAACCTTAACCAAGCAAGCCAAAAATAAGAAATTTAAAAATGCAATATTAAATATCCGGGAGGAGATTGTCAAAGGGAAAAGTTTTTCTGATTCTTTGACTAAATATCCGGATATTTTTTCCGAATTGTTCCAGAATATGGTTAGAGTGGGCGAGGAATCAGGTACTTTAGAAGGTGCTTTACAGACTTTAAGCCAGCAAATAGAAAGGGAATATGAGCTGAAGTCAAGGATTAAGGGCGCGATGATTTATCCAGCAGTAATTATTTGCGCTATGATCGGAATCGGTATTTTAATGCTAGTAATGGTTGTTCCTCAGCTGGCCCAAACGTTTGAAGAACTAGAGATTGAGCTGCCGCTGACAACTCAAATCGTTATTGGTATAGGCAATTTCTTAAAAGAGAAATGGTACTTGGTAATTTTCATTATTTTCGTTTTAGCTTTTCTTCTCGGGCGAGCAGCCAAGACCGAAACTGGGAAAAGAATAATTGATAAACTGACTTTGAGGGCTCCGATTATTTCCCCGATTATCCGGAAAATCAATACCGCCTATACGACCAGGACTTTAAGTTCCTTGATAGCGGCCGGCGTGCCGATTATCAGGTCTTTGGAAATTACCTCAGGAACTTTGGGGAATATCTATTATAAATCAGCCATTACGACGGTAGCCGAGAGAGTGAAAAAGGGAGAAAAGATAGCGCAGGCCCTGGAGCCATATGAAAATATCTATCCTTCAATTGTTATCCAGATGGTGGCTGTTGGTGAAGAGACCGGCGAAACTTCAGGCATTTTAGCCCAATTAGCTGAGTTTTTTGAAGAAGAGGTTTCCAATGCCACTGAAAACTTAGCCACAGTCATTGAACCGGTGATTATGCTTATTATCGGTGCGGCAATTGGATTTTTTGCCGTCTCCATGATTCAACCGATGTACACTATGATCGGCGCAATCTAAGCGATATGAAAAGTTTCACTCTGATAGAAATTCTAATCGTTGTCGGGGTCTTGGCTATTTTGATTGCCATGGCCTTTCCGGCCTTTCGTTCTTTTCAAGCCGAATCGGATTTAAACGATTCAGCCGACAAAATTATTAACACTTTGCGACTTGCCCAGAGCAAAACTTTAGCATCAGAGGGGGCCAGCCAGTGGGGGATTTATTTTTCAACTTCTACTATTCCCCATCAATATACTTTATTTCAGGGAGTAAATTACGCCTCCCGAGTCACTTCGTCTGACGAAGTTTACGACCTCCCTGAATCAGTTGAGATTTATGATATTAATTTAGTCGGAGAGCCGGAAGTGATTTTTGACCGGCTGATTGGCTCAACTGGCCAATTCGGTAACATTTCCCTAAGACTGAAAAGTGATCCTGCCAAAAACCAAATTATCTATATTGAAAACTCCGGCCAAGTCGGATTAACTATTCCTTCAGCTCCTTCGGATACGGGGCGCATAAAAGATTCTCGGCATGTCCATTTTGATTTGGGCTGGAGTATCCAGAATGCCACTACCGTGAAATTTGATTTCTCCGACATCCCTCAAATAGAAGAGGTTGACATGGCCGATTACTTTAACGTCGACAAAACAGAATTTGACTGGGAGGGCACATTTGTTGTTGGCGGCGTTGACCAGACCTTTCATATCCATACCCACTCTCTTGATGGCCTTAATACCTCTCTTTGTATTCATCGGGATCGGAATCAAGGAAAAAATGACCAAAAAGTCGTAATTTATATTGTAGATAGCGATACGGACAAAGACATAGCCCGTTATTTGGCTGATACGAATGATACAATAATAAAAGGTTCTTTTGTTTTCGATGAAATGGAAAGACAATAAAAAGGGGATTTCAATAATAGAGATTTTGATAGTTATTGCCATTATTGTCATTGCTTTAAGCAGTCTTTTAGGCTTGATTGCTTTTTCTTTGAGGATTTCTAATTTGACAAAAGAAACTGCCCAGGCTAATAATTTGGCCCAGGAAACAATGGAGGCTGTTAGGAATTTTCGCGACGGCACAGATTGGGATACGGACGGTCTGGGATTTTTAACTGCCGGAATTAGCTACTACCCCCAAAAATCAGGCGATAACCCGCCCAAATGGGAATTAGTTTCGGGAGAAGAGATAATAGACGGTTTTACCAGGAAGGTTGTTCTTGATGGGGTTTATAGAGATGCCAGTGATAATGATAATATTGTTGAAACAGGCGGGACATCCGAATCCGACCCTAACACCAAAAAACTTACTACCACTATTTCCTGGAAAGACAAAGAAGTTGAAATAATTACTTATCTAACCAATTGGCGATGAAATGAAACTCAATCAGCCGAAAACCAAAAAAACTGGTGCGGGGTTTACCTTAATAGAGACTTTAGTTTATATTGGAATTTTAGCTATTATCGTGACGGTTATTTTTTCATTTCTCGTTTGGTCTGTTCGTTCAAGCACCAAAGCCAAGGTTATGAGAGAAACATCAGATAATGCCAGGCGGGCAATGGAAATTATGACTTATGAAATAAGGGAAGCAAGAACTGTTTATACTCCGACAACCACTTCTACCCAGCTTTCTCTTGAAACCCTTTACTATTTACCAACAGGAGAAGATATCACCTATATTGATTTCTATATCTGCGCGACCGGGACTCAGCTCTGCCTGAAGAAAGAATTTCAAAACCCCATCGCCCTAACCTCGGACAATGTCGAGGTAAGTAATTTGGTGTTTAGTCGGGTTGTTACCGGTCAAATTCCCTCAGTCCAAATTGAATTAAAAATTGATTACAAAAACCTGAGTGGCCGGCCCGAATACCAGGCCTCGGTTGATTTAAAATCCGCTGTTTCTCTAAGAAATTATTAAAATGTTGTATTCGTCTTCAAATCAAAAAGGATTTGCCGCGCTTGTTATCACTCTTATAATTCTAGGAGTAATGTTTTTGATTGCCATGCCCCTGATTGTTTTGATTTTGGGGCAACAAAAGATTGTTGGAAATCTTACCAAATCAAACCAAGCCTATTTTGCTGCCGAAGCCGGTATAGAGGATGCGCTTTTGCGCCTGAAAAACGGTATGCAGCGAACTAGTCCTTATTCGTTTTCAGTGGAAAATGCAACGGTTGAAATTGTCATTTCTGATCTTATTTCTTGGGCGAGAACAGTTACTGCTACGGGCGATGCCGCCGGTCGTTTTCGTAAGATTCAAGTATCTTACGAGCTTTCTGGTTCTGCGCCGGGATTGCATTATGGAGCGCAAATTGGAGAAGGAGGGCTGGTTATGGACGGCGAATCTGAAGTGGTTGGTAATGTCTTTTCCAATGGAAACGTAAACCTTAAGCAGCCGAACTCAAAAATTCTTGAGACCCTTGTTATTGCCGGTGACGATAAAAAACTTTACGGCAAGGGGACTGTTGGAGGAAATGCCTATGCGGATATTTGCGAAGGTGAGACTTCGGGCAATATGATTACTGTTGTTGAAGAGCTCTACGCTAACGATGTTACTAATTGCACTTCTGCTTTTCTTAGTAATCTTGATCCTCTTATAGACCCTGTACCTCTTCCTATTGATGACTTACAGATTGAAGATTGGAAGCAAGAGGCAGCAGCCGGGGGACCAACGGGAGCTTACAGTATAACTAGTGGTAGCGACTCTCTTGGGCCGGTCAAGGTTGACGGAGATCTTGAAGTTGATGGTGCCGAGTTAATAATTACGGGAACTATTTGGGTAACAGGAAATATTACGATAAGAAATCCCTTAACGCGAGTACATCTGGCTTCCTCATATGAGTCAGCAAGCGGAGCGATAATAGGGGATAATCTTATTAGCTTGCAGGGGGGTTCGGATTCTTATGGTTCGGGCGAGCCCGGAAGCTATCTTATGTATATTTCTACCTCTGCTGCAAATCCTGCGATTATTATAGAAAATGCTACAAAAGCAGATATCTTGTACTCGAATACTGGATGGATTACTATATCGCAGAGCACTAATATGAAGTCGGCAAACGCTTATGGTATTAACGTAGCTAACAATAGCGGACTCATCTATGAATTTGGAATCGAGAACGCGTTCTTTACATCGGGGCCGAGCGGGGGCTGGATAGTAACCAGCTGGCGGGAAATTGAATAAAAAGCTAAAATAAAAAATAATGTTAGAATTCCTTGATTTAAAACCAGAGGCGTTCGGGTTGGATATTTCCGACTTATCTTTAAAAATTGCCAAGCTCAAACAGAGAGGGAAATTTTATCATTTAGCTTCTTTTGGCGAGGAAAAAATAAAACCGGGAATAATCAAAGAAGGAGAGGTAAAAGACAGAGAGAAATTAGCGGAAATTATTAAAACAGCTATAAAAAAAGTAAAAGGTGAGAAATTAAAAACAAAATATGTTGTTGCTTCTTTGCCCGAGGAAAAGTCTTTTTTACAAATGATCCAGATGCCAAGGATGTCAGAAGAGGATTTAAAATCAGCCGTTATTTATGAAGCAGAAAATTATATTCCCCTGCCAATTGAAGAAGTTTATTTAGACTCCCAAATTATTCCTCCGGCCTACGATCATTCGGACAAGTTTAGTGTTCTTTTGGCTGCTCTGCCCAGGAAAATAGTTGATTCTTATTTATTTTCTTTTAAAAAAGCCGGATTGCAACCTAAGGCCTTAGAAGTAGAATCTTTGTCTGTTGTCCGCGCTTTGATAAAAGATGAAGTTACCGCTTCTCCCGTTCTTGTGATTGATTTGGGAGAAAGCCGAACCACTTTTATTGTCTTTGCCGAACATGCCCCAAGGTTTACTTCTTCTATTGCTGTCTCTTCCGGAAGTTTCAATAAAATTATTGCTAAAAATTTAGGAGTAAGTTTGACAGAAGCTGAAGGGTTGAAGATGAAATATGGCTTGGAAGAAAGAGTTGAATTTAAAATTAAAGACAGGGAAACAGAAGTAAAGAAAGGACAGGGGAAAATTTTTGAGGCTTTAGTTCCAGCCTTAGTTGATTTAATTCAGCAAATTAGAAGACACTTGGAATATTATCAAACCCATACTGTCTATGAGCAGCCATGTCTTAATAATAAAGGGGTGACGAAAATTTTGCTTTGCGGAGGTGGGGCCAACTTAAAAGGGCTAAAAGAACTTCTCGCGCTGGAATTAAGGATTCCGGTGGAAATCGCGGATCCTTGGATCAATATTCTGCCTGAAGGCCAAAGAGAGATACCAGGATTATCAGCCGAGAAGTCATTAAGCTATACAACAGCATTAGGTCTGGCGTTACGAGGGATAAAAACGGAACAATACGGAAAGCTACGCGGAAAAAAACGGGAAAAGCAGCCTAAATCCGCTTCTACAAAAATATGATTAACTTGTTACCGCCCGAACATAAGGAGGAATTAAAAGAGGAAGAAAGCCTAAAGCTAGCCTTAACTTTGGGAATAATTATCTTAGCTTTCTTGGTCTCTCTGATTTTGATTTTATTTTCAATAAAAATTTCTCTTTTAGCCGATTTAGATGTTCAAGAATCTTATATCGAACAAGAACAAGAAAGGCTAAAAATCCCAGAGATGCAAGAGTTAAGGGCAAAAATTCAGGAAAACAATTTAATTCTTTCTAAATTAGAAGCTTTTTATCAGGACCAATCCGATCTAATATTACTATTAGAAAAGATTTCCCGAGCTTTTCCTGAGAAGATTTATTTGACAAGCTTCAATCTTAAATCTCAGACTTCTCAAGTCTCTCTAACTGGTTTTTCTCCTACTTGTGAGATGTTGCTCCAGTTTAAGGGAAATCTGGAAAAAACTGAGGGCTTAAAAGAAATTGTTTTTCCGTCCGATACTTGGTTTCAAGATACCAATATTAACTTTTTAGTAAGCTTTAAAATATGACGCTTAAGAGAAAGATTATCGTCTCAACAGTGTTTTTCTTAATTCTAAGTATTTTACTTATTGTTTTTGTAGTTTCTCCACTCTTTTCGGAAATTAAAAAAATTTCTCTTAATTTCCCCGCCCAAAAACAAAACCTAGCGACTTTTAAAAAAGAAGTGGAAAATTTGCAAAAATTTAAAAAAATTTGGCCGGAAACCTCACTCGATTTAAAAAAGATAAACCAGCTTTTTATTGATGACCCGAAAGTGCCGATTGATTTTAGGCATTTTTGGGAGAAAACCGCCCAAGATTCCGGAGTTTATCTTAAAATGTCCCCGGCAAATTTATCTCAGACGGCTGATACGGATCCCTGGCCATCTATTGTATTCAACTTTACCTCAGTCGGTTCCTTTTCCAACCTCTTAAATTTTTTGGAAAAATTGCAGTCAAGTGATTATTTAATTGAGATCCAAGACTTTAATATTACCAGATTAACCGAGGCCGAACTAAGGTCTCCGGAATTTAAACAATTTTCTTTGGGTGATACCAGGGCCGTCATTTTGATAAAAGTCTATACTAAATAATGAACCTTCCAAGAATCAGAATAAGAAAAAATAAAGGATCGCTAAAAAGATTACTTTTAAGTTTAGGAGAAAGAGCTTTTTTGGTTTTTTTGGGGTTATTGGCTATAGCCTTGATTTTCGGCGTGATTATTTATTACCAATATAATATCTTAGCTAAAAAAGAAGAATCGCAAGCTCTTAAAGAACCCCTCCAGTTTCAGGAGGAAACCTATCAGAATGTCTTTAGAATTTGGCAAGAAAGAGAAAAAAAATTTAGAGAAGCTGACTCGAAGGAATATCCCAATCCTTTCAGGGTTGAACAATTTAAAGAAGCTATTTTAGAAGAGCCCTCTGGTTCTTCTGGGGTTGCTCAAGAAGAAACTGGCTTAGAAGAATCTCCTGATTCTTCTAATGTTGACCAAGAATAAAATTTTAGATAGAATAGCTTGGTCGATATCATCACAGATTTTTATGCCCCTGTAGCTCAATGGATAGAGTACCTCCCTTCTAAGAAGGTGATGGAAGTTCGATTCTTCCCAGGGGCACCATGGTGGCTATGGTGTAATGGCAGCACTAGAGTTTGTGGAACTCTCAGTGGCAGTTCGAATCTGCTTAGCCACCCTTCAATAAACTCAGGGTAAGCCCAATTTAAAAACAGCCATTTTAGGCTGTTCTTATGTTTAAATGTCTTTTATTTTTTCTCTTCCAGTTTTACTTTGAGAATTATTTCTTTTTTGTCCCGCAGAACCTTAAAATTAATTTCTCCACCGATTTTCTGTTTGGCTAAAAAATCAGCCAAGGGGCTTTCTTCAGTAATTTTTTCTCCGTTGCTTTCCAGGATAATGTCGTATTCTTTCAATCCGGCCCTGTCAGCCGCTGACCCTTTTACTATAGCGCTTTCCCCTAATGTTTCTCTGACAATTAAAGCCCCGTAATCTACTGGAAGCTTATTGGCCTTGGCAATTTCCGGATTTAAAATCACATATCTCACCCCTAAAAACGGCCTTTTGATTTTTCCATATTTTTTTACTTCTTCTAAAATATTTTTGGCGTAGTTTATCGGTATGGCAAAGCCAATATTTTGAGCTCCTAAAACCTGAGCCGTATTCGCTCCGATTACCATTCCGTCCATATTAACCAAGGGACCGCCGGAATTCCCCGGGTTAATGGCGGCGTCAGTCTGGATTAATCCTCGTAAGCTTGTTGCTTTAAGAGATAAGCCGCCATAGGCGGTAATTTTTCTGGATAACCCGGAAACAATTCCCGACGACAAAGTATCATCAAATTCTCCCAAAGGATTACCGATGGCGACCACCGTTTCTCCCAGCTCAATCCTGTCAGAATCTGCTAATTCTAGGTAGGGCAAGTTTCTATCATTGATTTTTAAGATAGCCAGATCAACTAAAGGATCTTTGGCTAAGACCTTGGCTGGGTATTTACGTTTGGGGTCTAAAATAACGGCATATTCTGCTTCTGGATCGCCAACTACATGACTGCAAGTAACAATATAGCCCTCGCTTGAAACAATAAAACCTGAACCTCCACCAATCTTAGTTTTTTCCTTACCCTTTTTTAATTTAGGGAATATAAATTCCTGGCCCGGGCCGTAAGGAAAAAAATAAAAACCATCAACTTTTGGCAGGTCTTTAGAGATGACAATGGTAATGACGGCCGGGCAAGCTTTTTTTGCTACTTCAATAATAGGCGATTTTTCCAGCATATAATTTATTCTAACATTAAAGATTATTGCCAGCAATCCCCGTTACAAAAAATTTGAATTTCTTTCTCGGTTGTGATAATATGATTTTTGTAACAGGGCAAGCAATATTTTTGCTATATTAATAACGTTGAAATTGAGAATTAATTTTTGCCCTCGTAGCTCAACGGACAGAGCCGCTCACTCCTAACGAGCAGATAGAGGTTCGATTCCTCTCGAGGGCATCGGGCCCGTGGTATAGTGGTAACACGCGTCCATGGCATGGATGAGTCCGGGGTTCGAGTCCCCGCGGGTCCACAAAATATATTTGGATAGAAGGAGGAGTCGGATAACTGGTATTCCGCCGCACTCGAAACGCGGTGTCCGCAAGGACTTGTGGGTTCGAGTCCCACCTCCTCCGCTAGGTAGTAGAAATTTGATTTGTTCGCCGTAGGCGAACAAATTCGAACAGGGTCCGGTCAAATTTTCACTACCAGGCTCTTTTATGATTAACTTTTTCAAAAAACAAAAAAGGGATCCGGAAAACTTGAAAGAGGTCTTGGTTCAATTTAAGGATTTAAAAGAAAATCTTGAAAGAATTTCTCAGGAATTGAAAAATTTAAAAAAAGAAGGCAAATTCTCTCTTCAAAAAATCGGGATGGTTAGATTCAATCCCTTTAAAGGGGTTGGCGGAGACCAAAGTTTTTCAATCGCTATTTTGGATGCTAATGATTCGGGAGTGGTAATTACCAGTTTATATACCAGAGAGGAAAATAGAATTTACGGAAAACCGATAAAAGCAAGTCAGTCAGAATATTCATTGTCGGAAGAAGAAAAAAAAGCCATAGAAATAGCTCAAAAGCAATATGAAAAAAACAACTCAAAAACCGAGCGAGGCGAAGATGAACAAGGGGGAAGATGAGACGAAGTCTCAGCGATCCTTGGCGCCGAAGCCTCCGGTAGTAGTGGTTCTGGGACACATTGATCACGGTAAGTCAAGTCTGCTTCAAAGTATTAAAGAATTGGGAGTCAGTATTACCGAAAAAGAGGCCGGTGGAATCACTCAGCATATCGGCGCCTATCAAGCCGAGAAAGATGGTAAAAGAATTACTTTCATTGACACCCCAGGACATGAGGCGTTTTCGGCCATGAGGGCACGAGGAGCAAAGGTGGCTGATATTGCCGTTCTAGTGATTGATGTTACCGAAGGAATCAGGCCCCAAACCAAAGAAGCAATTTCTCATATCAAAAAAGCTCAAATTCCTTTTATTATCGCCTTGAATAAGATTGATAAACCAGAAGCCAATCCAGAGAAAGTAAAGAGAGAGCTCCAAAAAGAAGGAATCTTAGTTGAGGATTTAGGAGGGAAAACTCCTCAGGTCTTGACTTCAGCTAAAACCGGCCAAGGAATTAATGAGCTTTTGGAATTGATTACCTTGGTAGCGGAAATGGAAAATCTGCAAGCTGATATTCAAAAACCTGGCGAGGGAGTAGTAATTGAATCTTATCTAGATGTTCAGAGAGGGCCGACCGCCACTTTGATTTTAAGCCAGGGAATTCTTAAAGTAGGCGATATTGTTGGAACGCCGACGGCCGTAGGAAAGATTAGAATCTTAGAAAGCTTTCAGGGAAAAATCGTTGAAAAGGTTTTGCCGGCAGAGCCGGCAATCGTTGTTGGCTTTGAGACGGTTCCCAGAGTTGGCGAGAATTTTAAAGCCTTTTCTGGTATTGAAAGCGCCAAAGAAAATCTCCAACCTGAAAAAAAAGCTTCACTGCCGGATCTTGACACAAAAGCAGAGGTTGGTTCTGATCAACGAATTTTGAATTTGATTTTGAAGACAGATGTTTTGGGCTCAATCGAAGCTATCGGAGAAGTCTTTAAGGGCCTTCCACAAGAAAAAATAATTTTAAGAATTTTGAAATCGGAAGTAGGCGAGATAATCGAATCAGACGTCAAGTTGGCAAAAAGCAATCAGGATTCGAAGGAAACGACTCAGAAATTTAGGGGGCAGGCCGTAATTTTAGGTTTTCGGGTGAAGACCAGCCCAGCGGCAAGACAATTGGCCGAAAGAGAAAAAATCAAAATAATGAGCTTTGAAATAATTTATGATTTAGTAGAGGAGATTAGAAAATTTATGGAAAGAATTACTGAGACGGAAGTAGTCAGGGAAGGACTGGGGAAACTGAAGGTCTTAACCGTTTTCTTAACTGAAAAAAATCGTCAGATTGTCGGCGGAAAAGTAATTGAAGGAGAAATGAGAAAAGGGGTGCAAGCCGAGGCTTTCCGAGGAGAGGCGCTTCTCGGTCGGGGAAAAGTAATCAATCTCCAGAGAAACAAAAAAGATATCGAAAGAATAGGAAAAGGAGAAGAATGCGGAATACTATATGAGGGAGACGTAAAAATTGAGGAAGGAGACATATTGGCGGTTTATACGGAAGGCCGAAGAAAAGAAGAATTGTAGACCTAAAAGACGGAATAGAGAATCTGAAACTACAGCTTAAAATTAAAAACCGCCAATCTTTGAGCTAAATTTTGTGTCTAAGCGTATTCAAAAAATTAACGCTTTAATAAAACGGGAATTAAGCCAAATTATTCTAAAGGAAATTGATTTTCCTTCGAATGTTTTAGTGACCATAACCAGAGTTGAGACTTCGTCCAATTTAATGGAGGGTAATGTCTGGGTTTCAGCTTTACCTGAAGAAAAATTGAAGAGATCTTTAGAAATTTTAAATAAAAATATCTATATTTTGCAGAAAAAATTAAACCAAAGGTTAAAAATGAGACCGATTCCCAGGATAAAATTTTTAGAAGAGAAAAAAACCAGAGAAGCTAGTCAGATCGAAGAAATTTTAGAAAGACTGAAGAAATAAATTTCTTCGCCACCTTCACTTTTACCTTGTAAAAGTTTGGTAATTGAAGATTAATAAATAGATTTCTTCTTTCCCTTCGCCTTTACATTATAAAAGCTCGGTAATCCAAGAAATAAATTTCTTCTCTAACCTCCCCCGCCTTTAGCGGGCTCGGTGGTTGAAAAAGGGCTGAAAATAATATAAAATAGCCTAGCCAGATTGGCCTGGTAGCCAAGTAGCAAGGCAACTCTCTGCAAAAGAGTTATACGCGAGTGCAATTCTCGCCCAGGCCTCAAAAAGATTCGCCCGGGTGGTGGAATGGTATACACGCAAGACTTAAAATCTTGTGAGCGCAAGCTCTTGAGGGTTCGAGTCCCTCCCCGGGCACCAAAAAAGCGCCTCGAAAGGCGATTTTTTAGTGTAAAAAAACTTCGTCGTTTAGTTTTCCAATACCTCGATATAGGTTCTTTTGGCGCCGAAGTTAAGGGCCTCCCAATAAGAAGGAAGCCAGATATCAACGTGATAGTAACCAATCCTGCTGTTCATTCGGTCTTCAACCACAAAGACCTTATCTCCGTAAATTTCCGGGAGACGCACTTTTGTCCCGAAAGGCAAAAGGTTATTAGCAATAACCCCTTCTCTTACTCCGGTGCCGGCCGCCGTAATAAAAGGGTCGCCCCAGGTTTCCCAAGGAGTAGAAGAATAGGCGGTAACCACTACGTTTATTTTCTGGGCTACTTCTGGTTCAGGGTTAGAAGGGCTGGCAATCGCCAAAAGGCTATTATCTTGAATAGTATAAAGCTGGGAGAACTCTAAATTCTGAGTAAAAATTGCCTCAGAATCAATCCCGGCCTCAGGAGAGCCGATTTTAAGAATGCCAAATAAGCTGAACATTGCCAGGAGAATAGAAATATATTTTAGGTTTTTAGTCATATTTTAGCGAATTCAGTATGTCCCTAATTTGTTTGAGGGCATCTTAAAACCCCCATCAGGGGGTTGTACTATAATAGCTTAACCAAAAGAGGTTGTCAAGCGTTTGACTGAGCGGGATACCAGGATTGAACTGGCGCTTTTACCTTGGCAAGGTAACGTACTACCACTATACTAATCCCGCAGTGCCGCGGAGTGGAATCGAACCACCTACCCTTTCTTTTTCAGAGAAATGCTCTACCAATGAGCTACCGCGGCCTATTAAAAATTTTAACTGATTGATGGTTATTAATCAATATATGGGCATTGTAGGATTTGAACCTACGACCTCCGCGATGTAAGCGCGGCGCGCTAACCACTGCGCCAAATGCCCCTATAATTCCCTTCTCATTAAATAGGCGTCGTCGCCGCTGGGATAGTATTTTTTTATAGTCTTTATAGTTCGGAAACCTAGTTTTTTATGAAAGGAATTTACTGCTCGATTTTTCTTTCGTGCGTGTAAAAAGACCTCCTTTACGCCTTTCTGCTTCATTCTTTGCACTATGAGATTAACCAATTTTTTACCAACTCCTTGGCGGTGGGATCTTTGGTCAACTGTTAAGGTTTTAATTGAGCCTGATTTGTTCGGCTTGGCGTACCCTAAAATGTAACCTGCTACTTTTTCAGAAAGCTCAGCCACTAGAAAATCGTAGGGGTGTTCTCTGTAAAGTTTTTTAGAGCAAGCCTCTGATCAGGGTTGAGAGAAAGAGGTTTTTTCTATTTCCATCACTTCTTTTAAATCAGAAAGTTTGAATCTTCGAATCTTCAGCATATACCGAGCTTTTGTGAAGCAAAAGCGAAAAGGAAGACGAGGTAGGGCTTCATCGAACCTTATGCCCAGGGCGGGATTTGAACCCGCACGCTCTTGCGAGCCACGCCCCTCAAACGTGTGTGTATACCAGTTCCACCACCTGGGCAAAAATCTTATTTTTCTCTATCTTCTAGGCTAATTTCTTCATCTGATGATTTTAACTTTGCCCCTTTTCCCTTAACCTTTCTCAGATAATAAAGTTTTGCCCTTCTTACTTTGCCCCTTTTTAAAATTTCTATCTTTTCAATAATAGGGGAATGAAGAGGGAAAATTTTTTCTGTCCCAATCCCAGAAATTTCCCTTCTAACCGTAATAGTTGCTCCAATTTCCTTGCCATGCTTTCTGGCTAAAACTTGACCTTCAAAGGCCTGGACTTTTTCCTTCTCTCCCTCTTTGATTTTTTGATAGACACGAACTGTGTCACCCGGCCTGATATCGGGCAAACCTTCTTTCAAAAACGGCTTTAAAAATTTTTCTGTTTTGGTTGTCATGCTCAGTAGTAGCCCCGCCTTTCTTTTCATTGAATTGAAAGCGGGCGGTTAAATGATGTTTATAAAAATTTTTACACAAGATGCCTGGTAGTCTTCAAAGTAGAAAGAGCGGGGTCACTACCGGGCATAAGTGGGCGGTATAGGATTCGAACCTATAACCTTTCGCACGTCAAGCGAACGCGCTAGCCATTGCGCCAACCGCCCCTTCTAATGGGCATGCCAGGGATTGAACCTGGGACTTCTACTTTATAAGAGTAGCGTTCTACCACTGAACTACATGCCCTAGATTACACGTGTCTGATTTTTACTTTTAGCAATTCTCGTTTTTTTGGCAAGACCCTTGTCTTCGTGCCAAATTTCTGAGCAGGGGCTTTTTTGCTTCTAATCAAACTTTCAAACTCTTCCTTTTCAATTGTTTCTTTTTCGATTAATCTTTTGGCGATTTTTTCCAATAAAGCCCGTCTTTTGATTAAAATTTTCCGAGCCGTCTCTTCGGCGCTTTTAATAAATTTTTCCACTTCTTTGTCAATCAAAGCCGCCACTTTTTCAGAATAATTTTTATATTCTCCGAATTCTCTTCCCAAAAAAGCCAGCTCCTCTTTTTCGCCAAAAGCCACCGGACCCAGGGGCGACATCCCATATTCTTTTACCAATTTTCTGGCCAATTGGGAAGCCCTTTCTAAATCATTGGCCGCGCCGGTAGTCATTTCGCCAAACTTCAATCTTTCGGCGCAGAAACCTGCAAGTAAAGTGGCCATTTCAGCTAAAAATTCTGATTTGGTTTTAATTCTCCTTTCTTCTTTGGGAGATTTTAAAGTATAACCGGCCGCCAGTCCTCTGGCTACAATAGAAATTTTTCTTATGGGTTCGGTTTCCGACAAAGAAGTAGAAACTAGAGCATGGCCTGCTTCGTGGAAAGCGGCAATTTCCTTTTCTTTTTTTGACAAAATATGCGATTTTCTTTCCGGCCCCAGCAGAACTTTTTCAATTGATTCTAAAAACTCTTCCTGAAAAATTTGATGTTTGTTTCTTCTGGCCGCCAAAATAGCTGCTTCATTCACCACGTTAGCCAAATCCGCTCCGGAAAATCCCGGCGTCCTTTCAGCCACCTCTCTCAAGTTAACATTCAAGGCCAGGGGTTTTCCCCGCGCGTGAATCCTTAAAATTTCTTCCCGATCGTTGATATCCGGCAAATCCAGAACAATTCTTCTGTCAAATCTTCCCGGCCGCAAAAGAGCCGGATCCAAGTGTTCAGGCCTATTTGTGGCCGCGGCAACCAAAATTCCCTCTTCTCTGCCGATTCCGTCCATTTCCGACAAAAGCTGATTTAAAGTTTGTTCTCTTTCTTCGTGGCCGCCGGTTACCCCCATTCCTCTTACTTTTCCGATACTGTCAATCTCGTCTATAAAAATAATTGCTTTTTGGACTTTTCTTGCCTGCTCAAAAAGACTTCGGATTCTGCTGGCGCCGACTCCGACGAAAAGTTCAATCACTTCAGAGGCCGAGATAGAAAAAAATGGGACATTGGCCGTAGAGGCGATTGCTTTGGCCAGTAAAGTCTTGCCCGTTCCCGGTTGCCCCATTAAAAGCACTCCCCGGGGGATTTTAGCTCCCATTTGCAAATATTTTTTGGGATTTTTAAGGAAATCAACAATTTCTCTTAGTTCTTCTTTGACCTCTTTGAGTCCGCCTACCTCATCAAAAGTTACCTTCTCTTTTAATTGGCCTCCGGGCCCGAATAATTTAGCCCGGGCTTTGGTAAAATCAAAGGCCTGCATGGCTCCCCCTTTGGCCTGGCGGAAAATCATAAAAAAGAAAAGCCCGAAAATCAAAAGAGGCAACAAGAATGATAAGGGCAACAGCCAACCCCAAGCATCTTTTTTTTCTTTTATTTCGATATTAACTTTAGCTAATTTTTCAGGATCAGTCCCTAAATTGGGCAGAGACTGAGATAGATCTGTCATTTCTTCCTTTCTTGATATGACCTCAGCCTCCTCATCCCCGTGATAAAAAATCGAAATTTTACCTCCTTCAATAATAATTTTCTTAACCTTCTCTTGGTTTATTTCCTGGACTAGCTGGCTAAGAGATATTTCTTCTATTTTTTCCGGCTGATAAACCCAGTTAAAAAGCAGCGCAATCAATAAAAAAATCAACAAAACAGAGGCAAGGTTTTTGACTAAACTTTTCATATGTTTAATTTAACAAAAAAATTTTTCAGGGTCAAGAATTAGAACGACCCCGCAAGAAAAACCTTTGCGAGGTCACTGATTCCAATTTACTTTTTTTTCACTGCGGGATTACTTCGTGAAGGACAACTTGGCTAATGTTTTTCTATTCTTCCACTAATTTTAAGCTCATTCTGTGCTCTTCGGGTCTAATTTCTAAAATTTGGAAATCGTATTCCTTGCCGATTTTTAATTTTTCTTTCATTCTGCTCTCTAAACCGAATTCAGAAATATGGCAAAGGCCCTGGATTTTCGGGTTTACCTGGACAAAAGCGCCAAAGGGGTTGAACTTAGTGACTTTTCCCGAAATAACCCCCTCTTTTTTATATTTTTTTTCGCTGTCTAACCAAGGGTCTTTTTTCAAAGCTTTTAAAGAAAGGGAAACTTTGTCGCCGGAAATATCAATAATCTTCGCTTGGAGCTTTTCGCCCACCTTAACAATTTCCGTCGGGTCTTCAACAATTTTCCAATCCAATTCTGAAATATGGATAAGTCCTTCCAGCTCTTCTTTGTCAAATTTCATAAACGCGCCAAAATCGGTAATGCCAGTAATTTCACCGTCAACTACATCCCCTGTTTTATAATTAGCTAAGATCTCTTTTATTTTGTCTGATTCTTTGGCTTTTTCCGACAGAATAATTTGCTCGCCTTTTTGAGACAAATCTAGAATTTTCACTTCTAGTTCTTTCCCGACAAACTTTTGAAGCTCTTTTAGAATTTTTGCCGCATCTCCTCTTTCCACTCGGGGATAATGATCGGGCATCAGTTGAGAAGCCGGCAAAAAAGCCGGAATCCCCATTACCTCGCTTATTAAGCCGCCCTTATTTGCTCCCACGATTTTAACTGAAATTTTTTCTCCTCCTTCTTTTTTTAGTCTTAAGGCCTCAAAAGACAGTTCTATTCCTGCTTGACTGATTGACAACTCGATATAGCCTTCCTCATTCTCCAAACTGATTATTTTAGCAAAGAGACTGTCGTCAATTTTTAAGTCTTTAATTTTTGTTCTCGCTTCGTAAAACTCTTTCCCGTAAATTATTCCGGTGCCAATTGGCCCCAAATCTAAAAATAATTTTCCCGACTCTTTAGCGATTACCTTGCCTTCAATAATCTCTCCGGTCTTTGGCGGCCTTGGTAAATTTTCTTTTTCAAGTAGTTCTTTCATAATGGGTTAGTTTAACATTTTACTATTTTTTTTGCAAGGAATATGTTATAATTTAGAATGTAAAAATGCAAATCTCAAAAAGATAGTTCATAATTCAAGAATTTTAATTTTACGTTTTCGTTTTGGTTTTTGAGATTTGGCTCCTTATATTAAAGCTATGAATATTATTTGGCACGGACAATCTTGTTTTGAGATAATTGCCACGCCGGCTAAAAATAGCCAGATAAGAACCGTTATCGATCCCTTTCCCGAGGAGGTTGGGTTGAGAGTTCCAAAATTAGAAGCTGATATTATACTACTGACACACAATCATTACATCCATAACAGTGTTAAGGCGGTTTCGGGCAATCCTTTTTTAATTTCTGGACCGGGCGAGTATGAAATAAAGAACGTTTTTATACAGGGGATCGCTTCTTTCTCTGATGATAAAAAAGAAAAAGAGGGGAACGAAAACACTGTTTATACTATTGAGACCGAAGACTTGAAACTTTGCCATTTGGGCGGTTTAGACCAGAAAGAGCTGACCGAAGAGCAGCTGGAAGAGATCGGCGATATTGACATTTTAATGATTCCTATCGGCGGCGCTTATACCGTTTCGGCCAAAGAAGCTCTGAAAATAATGGCTCAAATAGAACCGAAGATTACTATCCCCATGTATTATGCCTTGCCTAAATTAAAGGTCAAACTTGATGGATTAGAAAAGTTTTTGAAACCGCTAGGAATAAAATCAATTACACCTGAGTCGAAATTGACCATAAAACAGAAAGACATTTCAACCGAAGAAGCGAAAATAGTAATTCTTAAACCCTGATTTTTAAATGCCAAAAAATCTGCAAAAAATCAATAATACTGTCGGCCATGTCAAACCGCGGGAAATTACCGAGGAAATGAGAGAAAGTTATATTGATTATGCTATGTCGGTGATTATCTCCCGGGCCCTGCCTGATGTCAGAGACGGTTTGAAACCGGTCCATCGCCGGATTTTATATACAATGCTAGAAGAAGGCTTAAGACATGACACTAGATTTAGAAAATCAGCTACTGTAGTGGGGAGCTGTCTTGGTCGCTATCATCCTCATGGCGACCAGGCGGTTTATGATTCGGCAATAAGGATGGCTCAGGATTTTTCTTTGAGATATCCCTTGATCCAAGGACAGGGCAATATGGGTTCAGTTGACGATCCCTCAGAGTTTGCCGCCATGCGTTATACAGAGATGCGGCTTTCCAAAATTGGCGAGGAGATGCTCAGGGATATTGAAAGAAATACGGTTGATTTTACTGATAATTACGATGGAACAAGAAAAGAGCCTGTTGTTTTACCCTCGCCACTGCCCCAGCTTTTACTAAACGGTTCTCTGGGAATTGCCGTTGGGATGGCTACCAACATTCCTTCCCATAATCTTTCCGAAGTAACGGATGCCTTAATTCATTTAATTGACCACCCCAAAGCCGAAACCGAGGATTTATTTAATTTTATCAAAGGCCCTGATTTTCCCACTGCCGGTCATATCTTTGACCAAAAAGCAATCATTGAGGCATATTCTCAGGGAAAAGGACCGATTTTAACCCGCGGGAAAGCAGAAGTGGTGGAGCATAAGAAAACCGGCCGACAGCAGCTTGTTATTTCTGAAATTCCCTTTCAAGTTCAGAAATCAGTCCTAGTTGAGCAATTGGCCAATTTGGTTTCAGAAAAAAAGGTAGAAGGTATCAAGGACATCAGGGATGAATCGGATAAGGAAGGGATGAGAATTGTTATTGATTTGCAGAGAGAGGCTTACCCTCAAAAGATTTTAAACCGGCTTTATAAGTTTTCCGATTTGCAAAAAACTTTTCATTTAAATCTTCTGGCTCTGGTGGATGGTATTCAGCCCCGGGTCTTAAATTTACCGGAGCTATTAAATTATTTTATTTCCCACCGAAAAGAAATCGTTTTCCGAAGGACTAAATTTGATTTAGAAAAAGCCAAGGAAAGAGCCCATATTTTAGAAGGGCTTCATAAATGTCTTGCCAGAATTGACGAAGTCATTCAGACTATAAAAAAATCAGAGAGCCGAGAAGACGCCAAGACCAATTTAATTAAAAGATTTAAGCTGACAGAGATTCAGGCCAATGCCATTTTGGAAACGAAGTTATCGGCCTTAGCCAGATTAGAAAGAAAAAAGATTGAAGATGAATTAAAAGAGATACGAGAGAAGATTAGGACATTAACAGCTATTTTAAAAAGCCCGCAAAAAATTAAAGAAGTGGTTAAAAAAGAACTTTCTTCTTTGAAAGAAAATTTTGGCGATGCCAGAAGAACGAAGGTTTTTTCCCAGAAAGTTGGCGAGATTGCCGAAGAGGACTTAGTTCCTCAAGAAGAAACAATTATTACTCTGACTCAGGGCGGTTATATTAAAAGGATTAACCCTAGGACCTATAAAATCCAAAAAAGAGGGGGCAGAGGAATCTTAGGAATGAAAACCTTGCAGGACGACGTAGTTGAGCATTTTCTTTCAGCCCAAACTCATGATTCATTGCTTTTCTTTACTGATTCGGGAAAAGTTTTTAGAACTCTCGTTTATGAGATTCCCGAAGGTCAAAGAGTGACTAGGGGCCGGGGACTTTTGAACTTTTTGGAAATTTCTTCCGAAGATAAAATTTTATGCCTCCGGACTTTGGGCAAAGAGGATAAATTCTCTTCTTCCTCTCTCGCTAACGCTCGAGCAAGCAAGAAAAATGAAGAAGAGGGAGTGAAATATCTGGTCATGGCAACAAAAAATGGTATAATTAAAAAAACTCCCCTGAAAGATTTCGAAAACATCAGAAGATCAGGGCTGATCGCCATTACGCTGAAAAAAGGAGACGCACTCAAGAATGTGCAAAAAACTAGTGGCCAGGACGACATAATTCTCATAACCAAAAAAGGGCAAGCTATCAGGTTTAAAGAAAAAGAGATTAGGGACATGGGCAGGACCGCCTCGGGTATTAGAGGGATCAGGTTAAAGAAAGGAGATGAAGTGGTGACTATTGACGTTCTTCGGGCCGGAAAAGAGAAACTAGAAACTAAAAACTGTCTCCTGGTGGTTACAGAAAATGGTTACGGGAAAAGAACTGATACTAAAGAATATAAAACCCAGGGGAGAGGCGGATCCGGAATCAAGGCAGCCAATATTACCCCAAAAACCGGGAATTTGGCGGCAGCCAAAATTTTAACTGGCGAGGAAGAAGATTTGATCGTTATTTCTCAAAAAGGTCAGGTTATCAGAACTGAAATTAAGTCAATTCCTGCATTAAATCGGGCTACTCAGGGAGTGAGGATAATGAAGCTGGAGGCAGGAGATAAGGTTGCATCAGCAACCTGCATATAAATATAATGATGCAAAACTTTCTAAATCCATTAGAAATATTAAAACATCTAAAACTGCGCAAGGGTATGGTGGCGGCTGACTTCGGTTCGGGGTCGGGCGGCTGGGCAATACCGCTGGCGAAAATCCTGGAAGAAGGCAAGGTCTATGCTATAGATATTTTGGAAGAACCCTTGTCTGCTTTGAGGGCCAGGGTGAAGATAGAAAAACTTTTTAATGTTGAAGCCAGAAAAGCTGACGTGGAAAAAGGGGTCACATTATTGTCTAATTCTTGTGACGTAGTTTTGATGACCAATTTATTGTTTGAGTGCGAAAACAAAAAGCAGGTCTTGGAAGAAGGCAAGAGGGTTTTGAAAAAAAGCGGTAAGATTTTAGTGGTTGATTGGATAAAGGACAATCCTCTAACTTCGGAAATAGAATGGCTTGATTTTAACGAAATAAAAGAAATAGCCAAAGATCTTGGCTTGGAATCGGAAAAGGAGTTTGAAGCCGGTCTTTATCACCAGGGCTTGATATTGACAAAATAATAATATACAATAATTTAATGAAAAAAAGACTGCTAATTTTAATTTTTCTTGGCTTAGCTTTACCGTTATTAGCTCCAGCCGCTACTGACATTGTTATCACAAACCCGATAACAGCAACCAGTTTTGGGGAATTAGTTGATGGTCTTTTAACTTTTCTTTGGTGGGTTGCTGTAGCTTTAGTTCCTCTGATGATTGTTATTGCTGGATTTTATTTTGTGACGGCGGCCGGAGACCCGGCCAAAGTTGAAAAAGCCAAGGGCATAATTCTTTATACTGTTATCGGTTTTTTCATTATTCTTTTGGCTCGAGGTTTCGTTGAACTTTTACAGACAATCTTATAAACTAAATAAAAGGTCGACCCCAAAGTTTTTAAAAAAATAAGACAATAAAATTTAAAAAGATGAAAAAATTTTTACCGATTTTGGTTCTAATAACCTTGGTGTTACCCATAGTGACAGTAGCTCAGGTGACAACGCCATTGTTACCGACAAATGTAGACTTACTCGACATGATTGCCCAGATTGCTAACTACCTTTTCTGGATTTTATTAGCTATCTCGATAGTTGTTATAGTTTATGCCGGTATTTTGTTCGTCACGGCGTCTGGTAGTGCCGAACAAGTAGAAAAAGCCAGGGGCATAATTCTCTATGCTATAGTCGGAATTATTGTTGCCTTTCTTGCCTACGGGATTCGTGCATTCCTGCTGCAGATGACACCGTAAGAATACAGCTTATCTTTAAAGACACAAAGATAAATTTCTCCTAATGAAATTAAGAAAAGAGAGTTTTTTGTTTAGGATTTTAAATTCCTGGGAGATATTTCTCCTGGGAATTTTCAGTTTCTTTACCAGATTTTTTAACCTTAGTTTCCCTCCGAAAGTTGTTTTTGACGAAGCCCATTTCGGGCTTTATGCTACCAAATATCTCTCTCAGCAATATTATTTTGATATTCATCCTCCTTTGGGAAAAATCTTGCTGGCTCTTTCCGGTTTTTTTGGAAGAGTTCAGGCCGGATTTGATTTCGCCGTCGATAGTGATTACGGCGATTTAAATTTTTTAGCCCTTCGCTTTTTACCAGCTCTTTTTGGCTCCCTTTTAGTATTACTTATTTATTTTTTGGTCAAAGAAATGGGCTTTTCCAAAAGAATTGCTTTTTTGTCAGGTTTTTTAGTCCTATTTGAGAATGCTCTGATAGTTCAATCAAGGTTCATTTTACTTGATATTATTTTAATTTTTTTTATTTTTTTAAGTTTTTACCTTTTCTTTTTGTGCAAAAGGTTTCCAGTTTTTTCTGCTAAGTGGTATCTTTTTAATTTTCTAACAGGTTTAAGCTTAGGAGTAGCTATTTCTATAAAATGGACAGGAGTTGGCGTTCTGGCAATTATCTGGCTCTTGGCTTTTAGCGAGATTGTTTTAAAAGAAAGTTTCAAGAAGGCAAATTTGATAAAAATTTTTTCTTTCCTTGTTTTACCTTTAGCTGTCTATTTTTTAATTTTTGTTATTCATTTTTCTCTTTTACCTCTAGCTTGTACTTCAGACTGTGGGGTCGTCCTCGATCATTACTTAGAAAATACCTCAAGCCCTCTTTATTCAAATTTTAATCAGCCGCCAGAGGGGAATTTGTTTAAAAAATTCGTTGAGACAAATAGACTGATGCTTCTTGGTAATCTGAGCTCAACAATGATTTTTAATTATCAGTCCGATTGGTATAGTTGGCCCTTTATGATTAGGCCGGTTCATTATTTTATAGAAGCTCAAAACGACAAGACCTCTTATATTTTTCTTTTAGGAAATCCGATTACTTGGTGGCTGGGGGTTATTGGAGTTATCGGAATTTTATATTTATTGATAAAAAATTATTTCTACTCTTTCAAACTGAAAATACCCACTCTTTTTTACTCTGATAATTTAGGAATTTTATTCTTGGGTTACTTTATTTATTTGATTCCTTTTTTAGCAATCAAACGATTTATGTTAATCTATCATTATTTGCCGGCCTTGGTTTTTTCGATAATTATATTCTCGGTTTTTTTAAATAGTATCTTAGAAACCTTTTTTTCAAAGAAAAAAAATAATTTTATTTTTTTTGTTCTTTTACTTCTAATTTTTATTAGCTTTCTCTTTTTTTCTCCCCTAACCTATGGCTTCCCTTTAAACGGAGAAGAGTTCCAGCTCAGAATGTGGCTTCCTAGCTGGAGTCTTTAATAAAGAATTGATTTTTTATATCTAAAGAGATAAAATTTTAAAAGCTGAGGTGAAATACATCGTCCGATTTTGTCCCCGTGGCGGAACTGGAATACGCGTAGCGCTTAGGACGCTATCCCGAAAGGGTTGCAGGTTCGAGTCCTGCCGGGGACACATTAAAAGTGCGAGGTGAGAAGTCTTGTGATAATTAAAATCTCTCCATCAATACAAAAACCGCCTTGGGGCGGTTTTTGTATTGTATATTAAAGATTGATAATTGAAAATTTCTATCTTAAATTCTTACTTTGATTTTGCGCAATTTTTCTCTTAGCATTTTGGGGATTTTGATGGTTAGGATTCCGTCTTTCATCGTTGCTTCGACCCGTTCGGGGTCGACTTCAACCGGCATAACTACTTCCCGGGAAAAAGGACCCCAATAACATTCCTGGGTAAAATAATCGCCGCTTTCTTCAAATGGCTTTTCCCGGTTTCCCCGAATAGTAAGGATATCTCTTTCTATCGCAATATCTAGGTTCTCTGGCTTCACTCCGGCAATGGCTGACTGGATTACCACTTCGTTCTCGATTTGATAAACATCAATTGCCAATTCTCCTTCGGCTTCAAGCCATTTTTCCTCGACCTCTATATTTTTTTTGCTTGCCGGGGTTTCAGTCTCAACGGGAGCGAAAGATGATTTTTTTTGCTCTGCTTTCACTTTCATGAGCTGTTCTTCCACTGCCGACCTGCCCTGCGGGGAGGCAAGAGAAATAGCCGCAGCTTCTCCAACTGCTGACTTACCCTTTAAGGAGGCGGGAGAAGAAGTCACAGCTTCTTCGACCTCTATTTTTTTGGGTTTTCGAGCTCTTTTCTTTCTTACTGGTTTTTCCTCGCTTGCCGACTTTCCTCGAAAGGAGACGGAAGAAGAAGCCGTAGTTTTTTCGGCCTCTTCTGTCTTACTCTCTGGATCTTCGGCAAAGGAGGATTCTTCTATTTCTCCGGATTCTTCAATCCCCATTCCTTTTTTAAGTTTTTCAAAAAAAGACGCCATAGTACTTAATTTTATCAGGTAGTAGAGATTGGACAAGTGTTTTGTCTTGCGAAACACCGATATGCCCGAGGCAGCCCAATTTTCACTACCTGATTTTACAAATACTTTTCATTTTTTTCAACCTTTTGAAGCCAAGCGTAATAAAAATAGCCAAGCCTGCCAACATAATTATTATCAATAGAAACCATATTAGATTTTCCGTCTCTGCTGCTTGCATAATAACATAATTAAAGGCTGCGTGTAAAGCCGCAGCTGAGACGAGCCCCTGAATTAGCAATCTTAACCTTTGCTTGGGATCGTAAAACGACAGAGCCAGAAAATATCCCAAGATTCCTGACCAGAGAGCGTGTCCAAATACCGCACCGAGAAAACGAAAAATATTAGTTAAAAAAACGGCATAGAAAATATCTCCCGAAAAAGTACCTCCAAATACTACGCTAAGAAAATGAATGACGTTGGTTAAAAAAACAGGGCAAACAATATCTGTTGGCGGGAAAAAATATATCCGAAACAGATATAAGATATTTTCCAACGCAGCAAATCCCAAAGCAGCAATAATCATATAGAGCATCACGTCCAAGGGTTCGTCAAGTTCGGAACTTCGTAAGACACTGGCTTTAACAACTAAATATTTTGAAAATTCTTCTATCAGCGCTACTCCCACAAATATATTTAGAATTAAAATTAGGAAGGGCGAGCAGGATAATTTTTCAGTGACCTCAAGAAACCCTAACGAAAGAATGGCAGCCGGAATAGTTACCAGCATTCCGTATAAGAAGACCCGCAAGATCATTTGGTTAGATTCAGGGTGAGCGTCTTTTCTTAAGAAAAACAAAAGCCAGATGAAGCTGGGCAATAGAGCAAAAATAATTAAGAAAAAATAATACATAAATTAATTAAAACTCTTCGACCGCTGAAACCTTAGCTGAGGCGAAAGAAGAGTTAAAACTCTTCGACCATCAGGCACTTTTTTTTATTTTTAATTGGCAGTTTTTGATAAATTTCTTCGGTAATAAACGGCACAAAAGGATGTAAAAGTTTTAATGAAGTTAGCAACACATATAATAATATTTTCTGGGTATTTTTTTTGTCTTTTTGAAATTTACTTTTTTCGATATAAACATCGCAAAAATCGTGCCAAAAGAAATTATAAAGCCTGCGAGAGGCTGGTCCGAATCGAAAACCTTCCAAGTCCTTATTAACTAATTTTATTATTTTTTTTAGTGCCTTCAGGATTTTTCTGTCAGCCGTAGTTAAATTTTTCGTCTGCGTAAATTCGCGTCGTGAGTCAAGAGAACCTAAGTCATTATAAATCCGCGCAGATTTGCCCATTAGAACAAACCGTGAAGCGTTCCATAATTTATTACAAAACTTCCTTCCCATAACAATATTATCTTCCACAAACCTGATGTCTTGTCCTCCCATAATCTGCCAGGCAATGCCGAATCGCGTGGCGTCAGCTCCATACTTTTCAATCAATAAAACCGGATCAATTCCCGTGCCCAGGGACTTTGACATCCTTTTTCCTTCTCGCGTCAAAACCGTGGCATGAACATAAACATCTTTAAAGGGTGGCTTTTTCATGAATTCCATTCCCGAAAAAATCATTCTGGCCACCCATAAATTAATAATTCCTCTGTCAGTACTCAAAACATCAGTCGGGTAAAACCTATTTAAGTCATTTTTATCTTTTTTCGGCCAGCCTAATGTTGCAAATGGCCAGAGGGCGGCCGAGAACCAAGTGTCAAGCACATCGGTTTCTCCTTTAATAGGAACTTTGTGTCCCCACCATAATTGCCTTGAAACACACCAGTCCTCGATGTTTCTTAACCAGTCAAAATATACTTTTTCCCAGCGCTTTGGGAAAAATCGGACCTTTCTTGACTTAACGGTTTTAATGGCCGTTTTCGCCAATTGGTCCATTTTCAGGAACCACTGCTCCGAAGGAATTAATTCAATAGCGGTTCCACATCTGTAACACATAGGTACTTGATGGTCATAATCTTCAATTTTCTCAATCAAGCCCAGGTTGGTCAATTCTTCAACAATTCTTCCCCTTACTTCAAGGGTTTTGAGGCCTTGATATTTTTCAACATTTATTATTTCTCCCATTTCGTCAATTACTTGGAGAATTTGCAGGTTGTGGCGCCGGCTGATTTGGTAATCTGTGGCATCGTGGGCCGGCGTTACTTTAACCGCTCCCGTGCCGAATTTTTGATCGACCGCTTTGTCGGCGACAATGGGAATCTGTCGGCTTGTCAGCGGCAAAATAATTTCTTTGCCAACCAAATTTTTATATCTTTTGTCGTTAGGATTTACGGCTACTGCCGTATCACCAAGCATGGTTTCCGGTCTGGTCGTTGCGACAGTAATGAAATTATTGTGGTCTTGAGCTTGTCGGAGAGCCACCTCTTTTTTAAACGGATATTTTATATACCATAATTTCCCATTCTCCTCTTTATATTCAATTTCCAAATCTGATAGACTTGTTTGGCATCTTGGGCACCAGTTTACCACCCGCTTGCCCTTATAAATCCAACCCTTCTTGTAATAATGCAAAAAAGCGGTCTCAACCGCTTTAGCGTAATCTCTGTCTAGGGTGAACCTGGTTCGCGACCAATCTAAAGAACAACCCAGTTTTTTAAATTGCTCTAGAATAATATTTCCGTATTTAATTTTCCACTGCCAGACCCTTTCCAAAAATTTTTCCTTACCCAAACCAAAACGTGTTTTACCTTCTTTTTTCAATTCCTTTTCAACTACGTTCTGGGTGGCAATACTGGCGTGGTCAGTGCCCGGCAGCCACAGGGTTTTATAGCCCTGGAGCCGCCGCCAGCGAATTAAAACATCCTGAATCGTGGCATTCAGGGCGTGGCCCATATGAAGGGAGCCGGTAATATTTGGCGGCGGAATAACAATGCAATAATTCTTTGTTTTTTGTTTCCTACTTCTTGTTCCCGGCAGTTTATCAGGATTAAAAAAACCGCTCTTTTGCCAGAGATTATAAATTTTATCCTCAACTTTTTTGGGGTCGTAAACTTTCGGCAGCTCCATATACATTTATTTTAAGCTTTTCCTTGATTTTTTTCAAATATTATCTTAATATTACAACAGGCCATATCGGAGAGGGACCGGGAGAACCTTCCGGTTGCTGAGTTGCGCAGCAATGAGGCGAGAGAAGAAACAACAGTTTCTTCGAACATCCCGTGTAGGGAAAAACCGAGCGTACTCAAAAAAATAAATTTCTTTTCGTGCTTCTTTTCACTCAGTTTTTAAAGAGCGGCGAAGTGGAACGAGCCGCGACTTAATTTAGTGCTACCACTGGCCCTATCGTCTAGTCTGGCTTAGGACGTCAGGTTTTCATCCTGGTAACACCGGTTCAAATCCGGTTGGGGCCGCATGGATTATCTTAACCTTTCTCGAGCTCAAGATCTCGAAAATAAAAAGGAGAGGATTCTCTATCGGTTCTTTGAAACGCTTCCCGGCCTCTTTTCGTGGGGAGCTCTGGTCGGAGTTATCATTTTATGCTGGCTGGCGCCTGTTGTGGTAGCTTTGTTTGTTATTATTTTCGCCCTCTACTGGTTATTGAAAGTCACTTATTTATCTTTCCATCAAATAGCTGGCTTTCGGCAAATGAGAAAAGTCCTAAAAATAAACTGGCTGGAGAAATTGAATAATTTACCCGATTGGAAAGGTATTTATCATCTGATAATTCTGCCAACGTGTAAAGAGGGTTTTGAAATAGTAAGAACTACTTTTCAGGCTTTGGCTGATTCGAAATATCCAAGGAATAATTTAATTGTTGTTTTAGCTATCGAAGAGAGGGCAGGGGAGGAAGCCCAAAAAATAGCCCAAGAGACTAAAAAAGAGTTCTCTCAAATTTTCCCTCATTTTTTAATCACAATTCATCCTCAAGATGTTTTGGGCGAGATAGCCGGCAAAGGTTCTAACGTTGCTTGGGCAATAAAGGAAACAAAAGAAAAAATTTTAGATAAATTTAAAATACCGCCGGAAAAGGTTATTGTTTCTAATTTTGATATTGATACCCGGCCTTACTCTCAATATTTCGCCTGCTTGACCTATCATTACTTAACCGCTGAAAATCCTTTAAGGTCTTCTTATCAGCCAATTCCGGTCTACAATAATAATATTTGGCAGGCTCCGGCTTTTTCTCGCGTCATTGCCACTTCCGGCACCTTTTGGCAGATGATGCAGCAGGTCAGACCCGAGCAACTGGTCACTTATTCTTCTCACTCGGTTCCTTTTAAAACCCTTTCAGAAGTTGGTTATCCATTTAATCTGGTTTCTGATGACTCCAGAGTATTTTGGAAATCTTATTTGGCTTATGACGGCGACTATCGGGTGATTCCCTTGTATTACCCGGTTTCTATGGATGCCGTGATGGCTAGAAACTTGATTAAAACAGTAGTTAACCAATACAAACAACAAAGACGTTGGGCCTGGGGAGTAGAAAATATTCCTTATTTGCTTTATGGTTTTTTAAAAAATAAAAAAATTCCTCTTTTTGAGAAATTTCGCCAAGTTTTTATTCTTTTTGAAGGATTCTGGTCTTGGGCGACAGCCGCTCTTTTAGTTTTTTTTCTAGGTTGGCTACCCTTAGTTTTAGGTGGAGAAGCTTTTAGTGTTACTCTCTTGGCTTATAATCTGCCGAGGCTGGTTGCTACTTTAATGACCTTATCTATGGTTGGCATGCTGGCCTCTGCGGCAATTTCTTTTTTACTCCTGCCTCCGCGGCCCCAAAATTATTCTAAATTAAAAAGTCTTTCAATGATCCTTCAGTGGTTGTTGCTACCAGCCACTTTAATTTTTTTCGGTGCCTTCCCGGCTTTAGAAGCTCAAGCCAGATTAATATTAGGAAAACCTTTAGGATTTTGGGTGACAGAGAAGGTGAGGTAAAGAGAGAAAATAATTATTCAAGATGTATGTTCTCTCTAAATTCCTTTAGTTTTTCTCTTAAGAGAGGATATTTTTTAAGCTGGGAATCTTTTTCTAAAACTTCCTTTGCTTCTTTACGAGTTTCTTCCACCAAGGAGATGTCTTTTAAGGCATCCATGGCAATATTTGGTATGCCCCATTGTCGTTGACCGATAAAGTCGCCCGGCCCCCTGATTTCTAAGTCTTTTTCTGCTAACTCAAACCCGTTTTCGCATTTAATCAAGGCCCTCAATCTTTGATTCGTTTTTTGAGAAGGAAAGTCGGTCATAAGAAAGCAGAAAGATTGCTTTTTGCCCCGGCCGACTCTTCCTCTAAATTGATGAAGCTGGGCTAGGCCAAACTTATTGGCTCCTTCAATCAGCATGACCGTGGCGTTAGCTATGTCAATTCCAACCTCAATCACCGAAGTTGAAACCAGAATATCTATTTTACCTTCTTTAAATTTCTTCATTGTTTTTTCTTTTTCTTCGTTTTTCATTCTTCCATGAAGAAGAGCCACCTTGAATTCGGGGAATATCTTTTTGGCAAGTTTTTCGTGTTCTTCCTTTACCGCTTTTACTTCGGCCCACCCCCTATTACTTTTTTCTAAATTAATTTGATTAAAATCATTCTCTTGAAAAGTGGCGGGGGGTTCTATCCTTGGGCAAATAACAAAAACCTGCCTGCCTTCTTTTATTTGTTCCCTGACAAAATCGTAAGCCTTATTTCTTTTTTCCGGAGAGATAATTTCCGTAATTACTTTTTTTCTTCCTTTGGGTAATTCTTTGATTAGAGAGAGATCAAGGTCGCCGTAAATTGTCAGAGAAAGAGTCCGGGGAATAGGAGTGGCCGTCATTGAAAGGAAATGGGGGATTAGCTCTTTTTGCTGGCAGAGACCCGCTCTTTGTTCTACTCCGAAACGGTGTTGTTCGTCTACAATAACCAAAGCCAGCTTTCCGAACTTAACTTCTTTTTGGACCAGAGCGTGGGTTCCTATTAAAATATCAACCTCTCCAGTCTTTGCCTTTTCCAGCAGTTCCTTTCTTTTTATCTTTTTATTTTTAAACTTGTTTTCTTTGCCGGTGATTAGACCGATGCTTATTTTATATTTTTTCAAGAGCGAATTGAACGTTTGGTAGTGCTGCTGGGTTAAAATTTCAGTCGGGGCAAGAAGAGCCGTTTGATAGCCTGCCTTGGCCGTGTTTAGGGCAGCCATAGCGGCCACCACAGTTTTTCCCGATCCGACATCTCCTTGCAAGAGTCGGTTCATAGGGAAGGACCTCTCCAAATCATTTAATATTTGCCAGGAAGCTTTCTTTTGGTCGTCTGTCAACTGAAAGGGTAAATTTTTCACAAGCTGCTTGATAAGGCTAAGACTTAAGGGTACATTTGCTGATTTCTCTTTTGCCAATTTTACTCTTTCTCTCAAAACGAAAAGAGAAAGAGAGAATAATTCCTCAAAGACAAATCTTTTTTTGCTTTCCTGGGCTAATTTCAAAGAATCGGGAAAATGAATTTGCCAGATAGCTTCGTTGAAAGCAAGAAAATTATATTTTTTTATCAGATAGTCGGGCAGGGGGTCGTGAATTTCATCTTTTAACTGACCCAGTAGCGGTTTTATTATAAACCTTAGCCATCTTGAAGAAAGCCCTTCGGTTTCGGGATAGACCGGGACCAGTCTGCCTGTATGGATTAAATCGGAATTCTTGAATCGGAGCTCGTCCGAGACTTTCTCGTAAGCGGGCGAAGAGAGATATCTTCCGTTTTTTGACTGGTTCATTTTTCCCGCCAAAAAAAGAAAATCACCCTTTTTAAAATTATTTATTAAATAGGGCTGGTTAAACCAGATTACTTGTAATTTTCCGCTGTCGTCGTCAACCAAGGCCTGAGTTAAAACCATTCTTTTTCTGAAGGTTCTGATATTTTTAATATCTAAGATCTTTCCCTGAACTGAAACGGTTTCCCCCTTTTTAACTTCGGCTATCGGTATTACATTTGAAAAATCCTCATACCGGTGAGGAAAATGAAAAAGAAGTTGCCCGACGGTTTTGATGCCCAGCCTCTTTAATCTTTTTTGGTATTGAGGGCCAACCCGTGGGATTTTTTCAAGAGACGCGGATAAATCCATAATTTGTCGGTGCGCCCGAGAGGAGTCGAACCTCTAATCTCCAGGTCCGCAACCTGGCGTTCTATCCATTGAACTACGGGCGCGTACTACGCTTTTTTAAATCTATCATAAAATTTTTCATAAATCAATTGACTTGATTTCTTTTTATAAGTAAAATAAAAATACTTGGAGGAGTGCTCCGAATTGGTAAGGAAGCGGTTTGCTAAACCGTAGAGCGCCTAAAAAGCGTTCTTGTGGGTTCGAGTCCCACCTCCTCCGCCAAGACAATTTTTTATCGGCATGACCCGAGTAATCGAGAGCGGTCAGCGACCCGAGTGCTTATTCAAAGAATCGTCAATCAAGCGATTTTTTGATAGAGTAAGGGAAAAATCTTAAGATAAATTATTATAAAAATTATGAAACTAAAATTAAATTGGTATTGGGGTTTTCTGGGACTTCTGGGTTTTTTGGGATTAACCGACCCGCCATATTATGCATTCTTTGCATTTCTATTATTTTTTCTTGAGCCGATTATAAAATCTAAAAAGGAAAAATAGTTAAATCAACATGGATAAAGATATTGTATTAAAAGTTGAAAATCTGAATGTGGCTTTTGGTGAAGAGAAAGTTATTGAAGACTTAAGTTTCGATTTGAAGGAAAAAGAGCTTTTAGTGATTTTGGGGCCGAACGGAGCCGGAAAAAGCACTCTTTTGAAAACTCTATTAGGATTAATACCTTATGAGGGAAAAATACAGTGGAAAAATAGCGTCCATATTGGGTATGTGCCTAATGAATTTATAATCCCTGATAATCTTCCCCTGAATCTCAGGGAATTTTTCCAGTTTAAAAAAGATTCTCCTGAAAAAATTTATAAAGCTCTTGAATGGGTTGGAATAAAATCTTCGGATAAAATTCTAGAGAAGAAATTGTATGCCCTTTCTTCCGGCCAGTTGAGAAGAACATTAATTGCCTGGGCAATGTCTGATGACCCAGACATCATATTTTTAGATGAGCCGATGCTGTTTATTGATATCCATGGCAGAGAAACGATATATGATTCTTTGACCAGGCTTTGGGAGGAAAAAAATCAGAGCATTATTCTGGTCAGTCACGAGGTAGGAGAGGTCTGCAAGAAAGCAGACAAAGTTCTGGCCTTGAATAAAATAAAGCTGTTTTATGGGCCGCCGAAAGAAATCATCACTCCTCAAAATTTAGCTAAAATTTATGGATCTCCAATTTCTCTATAGTTTAATAGTCGGTATTTTCATCGGCGGGGTAGCGGGTTACCTCGGTTCTTTAATGATTACCAAAAGAATGGCTTTGGTCGGCGATGCATTGGGTCATGCAGCCTTGCCTGGGATAGCACTAGCCCTGATTTACGGATTTAATCCTTCATGGGGAGCTATCCCTGCTTTATTTTTAGGAATTTTGGTTATTTGGTTTTTTGAAATGCACACTAAACTGCCCATGGAAGCGTTAACCGGTATCGTTTTTACGGCCAGTGTTGCCATTGCTTTTTTATTCTTACCGGAAAGCCAAGTTTCCAATGCTTTGATCGGCGATATTTCCAAAATAAGTCTTTCTGACACAATTTTTTCGGTAATTTTATCTATAATTGTTTTTCTGATTCTAAAAAAAATCTTCTCTAAGATGATTTTGACAAGCATCTCAGAGGATGTGGCCAGAGTTGAACATATTGATACAAAAAAGTATAACTTTATTTATTTGGTTTGCATCGCTATCGTTGTGGCTTTGGGCATAAAAGTGACCGGTTCCCTATTGATGGGAGCTTTGGTAATTACTCCTGCAGCTGCCGCTAGGAACATGGCTTCCAATTTGTTTCAATATTCTTTCGGAGCTTTAATAATTGGCGTTATTTCTTGTGTTTTGGGCATTTTGCTATTTAAAGTGTTTTCGTTGCCAGCTGGCCCCTTCGTTATTTTATCAGCTACATCGATATTTCTAATTTCATTAATTTTTAAAAAACAATAGAAGAAAGGTGTAATTAAAAATGGTCGTCAAGTTAAAATAAAAATTAAATTATTAAAATTATGAAAGGATATACGACAAACATTGAAAAAGATACCCTAGGAAACAATAACTTTCGTAAAGTATTATATACGGGAAAGCATAGCCAGTTGGTGTTGATGTCGCTTGCGCCAAAAGAAGAAATTGGCATGGAGGTTCACGAGGAAAATGACCAATTTTTCCGTTTTGAAAGAGGACAAGGGAAATGCATTATTGACGGCAACGAATATGATCTTGGTGATGGGGTAGCGGTTGTTGTGCCGGCCGGCGCTCAGCATAATATTATTAATACCTCTGATACGGAAGAGCTAAAATTATATACCATTTATTCGCCGGCTCATCATAAAGACGGCATCGTCCGTGTCACTAAAGAAGAAGCTGAGAGAAATGAAGCAGAATTCGACGGAAAAGCCACTGAGTAAATAAAATTCAAAAAATCGCCTGCGCTTTAGCGCGGGCGGTTTTTAGTTATGAATATAAAAACTTGACACGGTATTGTTATGAATATATAATCATAATAGAGGGGCATTTATAAAGGTCCGGCCTCTCAAATAATAATAAATCTTAGATAATAAAAATATGCCAAGATATAACGGAACAGGCCCCATGGGCCAAGGTGCGGGCACCGGCTGGGGTTTAGGCCCTTGCGGAGCCGGAATGGGCTGGAGAAGAGGTGGCGGGCGCGGCAGGGGTTTCGGCTGGAGAAGGTTCTGGGGTTATTATCCCGGTCCTACTCCGACTAAGAAAGAAGAAGTTGGAAATTTATCAGAGGAAGCTGCAATTTTAGAAGAAGAACTAAAAGCCATTAAAGCCCGTTTAACCGAACTTAAGGGGTAAAAATAATCTATATATAGTAAAAAATAATATGAAGATAAATTTCAATACTATCTTTTTAATCATATTTTTAGTTTGTGTGGCGGTAATTTTAATAAGTTTTTGCTATTTAAAATTTGGGATAGAAAAATCAAAAACGAATGAGGCAACCGGAATAAAACCTGAAGGAATTATGATTCTTATTGAGTCTACTGATAAGCCAACGGGATTGCTTGAGATGGTTAGCCAAATGAAAGAAAGAAATATTTACGGCCTCCTAATGATAACTCCCGAATTTGTTAATGCGAATTGCGAGGATGTCAAGAAAGCTTTAAGTTATGGAAATATAGAGATTGTTGCTTCTAATGTTGGCGTACCTTTTTGGGACGTTCTTTATGATGAGCAAAAAACAAGAATTATAGAAATGCTGGACGGCATTGAGTCTTGCACGGGAGTGCGGCCAAGAATTATTTCTTCAAGATATATGGCATCTGATATGAATACGATAAAAGTCGCCGAAGAGCTAGGAATACCTTATATCACCGCAAGAGGGACAACCGGAGACAAAGCCACGGTTTATCAGCCCGAAGAATATAACGTGAAAATTTTATCCGTTTCAAATATTCCTTTGGTTACTTTTGAATATGGAAGCCTTTGCGATTACTCATTTTACGAAAGAGCTGGAACCCCCAACGACATGAAAGCAGAATTAATGCGAGCGATAGAACCTTTAACATCTAAAGAAAAAGCATGGTCTGGAGAATATTCCAGGGTAACTCCTGTATCGCATACTTATATTGGAGGATATCTAAAGCAATGGAATGATATGTGGCTTAACTTTTGGGATACTGCCAATGTTAAATGGGTAAGTTTAGATGAGTTTATGGCAGAACCGGATTGGACGATCCCATTATGGCAAATTCCAATAAATAAAAATAATCCTTATACGGAAGAAAAAATCAGGCCCCTAGCTCCCTACGAGGAAGAGGATAAAGTTGGTAATATCTGCGAGTAAGATGAATAATCAATTTTGAAATAATGTTATGAAAATAGCAGTAAGCGCAACAGACAAAGATATCGAGAGCAGTGTTTCCGATGTTTTCGGCAGGTGTCCGTATTTTATCATCGCCGAGATAGAAGGCGAAAAGATAAAAGAAACAGAGGCGGTGAAAAACGAAAGTACTGACCAGATGAGCGGAGCGGGTATTTCTGCGGCCCAATTGATAGCCGATAAAAACGTCAACGCCGTAATAACAGGCAATGTCGGCCCGAGAGCTTTGGATGTGTTAAGACAATTTAACATTGAGATTTATTACTGTGATGGAATAGTTAAGACTGTTTTGCAGGCATTCATTGACGGCAAGCTTAAGAAAATTGAAAAATGAAAATAGTAATTCCGACAAATAACAGAAAGGGTTTGTCCGATACGATAGCCGATCATTTTGGGCGTTGTTTGACTTATACTTTTCTAAATGAAAAGGGTGATGTTGAAGAAATCATAGAGAATACCAGCGAACATATGGGTGGTAAAGGATTGCCCCCAGAGCTTATGAAAAAACATGGGGCAGATATTCTTTTATGTAAAGATCTTGGTCCAAGAGCTTTAGCTTTGTGTGGTCAGTTAGGAATCAATGTTTATGTTAATCAAGCAGAAACGGTAAAAGAGATTTTTGAAATGTGGAAAAATAATAAAATTAAAAAGGCGGGTGTGGGAGATGTCTGTGAACAACATAAATTATAAGTTTGATTATTAATTTTAATTTAATAAATTTATGGCTTTAATTCCTTCTTTAGAAAAAAATCAAGTTGAAGAAATTTCCAAAGAGGTTTATGAAAAATTTGAAAAAGAAACTGGCAAGGTGCCCGAGTGGGTTAAGGTAATGGCTCATAGCCCTAAGGTTTTAAAGGAATTTACTGAGCTTTTTAAGGCAATCATGGGCGAAAATAAAATAGAACCCTTGCTAAAATGGAAGATAGCCTTAGTGATTTCTGAAACCCTGAAATGTTCCTTCTGCGTTAGTGTCACGCAAAAAATGTTGAAGCTCTTAGGAGCGAATGAAGAGATGATAGAAAAAATAAAAAATCTATCTACGGAAGACAAAGAAATTTTAGAATTAGTGAAGGATATAACCTTGGATGGCCATCTTGATCAGCCAGAATTGTTTGAAAAACTGAAGGGAAAATTTAACGAGGCTCAAATTGTGGAGATAATTTCAGTAATGGGTCTTTTTAATTATATTAATAGATTTAATAATACTTTAGGCGTTTTGCCTGAATAAAATAATTTAATATGAAAATCGCAGTAACTGGCGGAAAGGGTGGGGTGGGCAAGTCAATGGTCGCGACTTCACTGGCGGTAGAATTTTCAAGAAAAACTAAAATTATGTTGGTGGACGCAGACGCTGAATGCCCTAATGACCACCTTTTACTTTCTATAAAAAGAAAAAAATACACAACCGTTTATCAACCGATTCCCAAATGGGATTTTAATAAATGCACAAAATGTGGCAAGTGTGCTTCTATTTGTAAACAAAATGCCATTGTTTTTGTTAAAGGGAAATTTCCCGCCTTCGTGAAAGATGTTTGTATTGGTTGTAAGGCTTGCATTATTGCGTGTCCAACTGGCGCGATAACGGAAACTAAAAAAGAAATTGGTACAATTTATACGGGGAAGAAATATAATGTTAATTTGGTTTCAAGCGAGCTTAAATTAGGAGAGCTTGCTTCTGGCGAAGTTGTGGCTGAAGTAAGAAAATACTCCGATAAAATTAGTGAGAAAGTAAAAGCTGATATAATGGTTATAGACTCTTCGCCTGGAATCGGATGTCCAGTAATTGCTTCGTTGGTTGGCACTGATTATATTGTAGCTGTAACCGAACCGACTCCTGCAGCTCTTTTTGATCTTAAAAGAGTTTTATATCTTGCTAATCATTTTGGGATTAAACACGGAATTGTTATCAATAAATTTGACCTTGCGGAAAATTTTTATAAAAAAATAGAGAAGTTTGCTAAAATAAATAAAATCCCAATTCTTGGTAGGATTCCTTATAGAAAGGATTTTGTTGATTCGATGATAAAAATGAAGCCGGTGGCTGAAATAAATCCAAAGTACCGGAAATTATTTCAAAAAATCATTGATCAAATAAAGCTGGTAATAAAATGAAAGAAAAAATAGCAATTATTTCAATATTAGCGAATATGGTTCTGGCGGGAGGAAAAATCATTGTTGGTGTTTTTTCTGGTTCTTCCGCTATTTTGGCTGAAGGCATCCATTCTTTTATGGATATTTTTTCTTCAGCTATCGGATACATCGGGATTAAAATATCTAAAAAACCTAGCGATCAAAAACATCCCTACGGCCATTATAAATTTGAGGTTCTGGCTGGTTTTTTTATAACATTAATCCTGCTCGGAACAGGCGTAGGAATTATTTATGAGGCATATCAGAAATTTTTAAACCCTTCTTCTATAAAAATACCGGTTTTAGCCTTTAGTGTAATGATTTTTTCAGCGTTGATTAACGAAATAATGGCGCGTCTGAAAATCCATTTTGGTAAAAAGGAAAATTCAATGGCTTTGCTTTCAGATGGTTTTCATTCAAGGGTTGATGTTTTTACTTCTTTAGCAGTTTTTGCCGGCTTGTTTTTAACAAGGTACTGGATTTATACTGACTCAGTTTTAGCTTTTTTAATTGGTCTTTATATTGTTAAACAATCTTTTGCATTAGGTAAAGAAGCAGTTGATTCTTTGCTTGATGTTTCTGCCGGAGAAAAAATTGAGGAAAAAATAAGAACAATTTCCAAAAAAGAAAACATTGAAATCTCCTCTTTAAAAACCCAGAAAAAAGGATCAGCCGTTACCGCCAATTTAGAAATAAAACTTCCAAATAATTTAAAAGTGGAAGAAGCAACTAAAATTTCAAATAATTTAAGAGAAAAACTTATGAAGGAGATAGAAAGCCTTCAGTATGTTGCCATTCAGATCACCAGCCATGAAGTGGAAACAGGATTTTATAAGCCCTCTTTCGGACAAGGATTCGGCTGGCAGAGGAGAGGCAGATTCAAAGGGGAGCTTGAGAAAGCTGCTGGAGAAGGACCGGGCGGATATTGTGTTTGTCCTGAATGTGACTATAAGATTCCTCATGAACGCGGTGTTCCTTGCTCGACTCTTGAGTGTCCAAATTGTAAAATTAAATTAATTAGAAAATAATATGGTAAGACCATTAAAACCAAGAAAAGTATTATTTGATCCAAATGTGATATATTTCAAACCAAGAGCAGTTCCTCTTTCTATGTTAGAAGAAGTAGATTTGGGTATAGACGAGCTGGAAGCTTTACGCCTTTGCGATTATAAAAATTTGGAACAAACCGAAGCCGCAAAGAAGATGAAGATTTCCCAGAGTACCTTTCAGCGAATTTTAACCTCAGCCCATAAAAAAGTTGCTGAATCTCTAATTGAAGGTAAAGCGATAAAAATAATTAAATAGTTCTCATATAAATCAAAACAAAAAAGAACGATTCGCGTCGCTCTTTTTTGTTTTTCTATTCCTCGATTAAAGTAATTTTCTTGTCTTTATAATTCAGCCGGCTTCGCAAGTTTGCCAGCAGTTCGCGCTTGTCCGATACACTGCCTTCTTTTAATAAGTACTTGGCATATTGCCGGATATTTACATCGTCTTCCTCAACAAGCGCGTTGCCCGATTTTCCATTAACGATTTTCTGCAGTTTATTAAATCTTCTGATCTCATCCTCAAGTTTCTGCCTCATGCCTAATTCATTGATATTAACCTTGTCCATAATTTTTAAAAGTTCATCGATCAGTTCTTCTTCGCGAATGTATTTGTTTTTGCAGTTCCGATCCCTTGCCCGACTACAGCCGTAATAGATGTAATGCGCAGAAGTGCCGTCTTTAAGCGGTTTCCATTTTTCTTCGGCTGATATACCGGATCCGCAGTAACCGCAGGTAAATAATTTTGTAAAAGCAAATTCTTTATTTTCTCTGACTATTTGATCGCGTTTCAGTTGTGCTTGGGCTTTTTCAAACAATTCCTGCGTAATCAACGGCTGATGTTTACCTTGATACCAATTACCGCTTTCTCTTGGATATTCGAATGGCCCATAATAAAACGTGTTATCAAGTATGCGGTAAACCCCCGAAAGCGTGAGCGGCTTATTTCCTCGTGTATGAAAATTAAGCTCAAACTTGAGCCAGTTATAAATTTTTCTGCCCGAATAATGTTCATAAGCCACTTTCTCAAACATTTTCTTTACCATTGGAGACCGTGCGGGATCAACCATAATCTGGCATTTCTTATCCATCAGTTTCTGATTAAGATACCCGAGCGGTGCTACTCCCGGCCATAATCCCATTTCGACTCTTGTCCGCAGTCCGCGTTTGACGTTAATACCCCTATTGTCGTTTTCAAGTTTTGCCTGCGATCCGAGAATCATTAAAAGGAATTTTTCATTCGGATTATTGCTGAATCTTTGACCGTAGGTGCGGATTTCCAAAAGCAGCTTTGCATCCATTAAATCCACTATCTTGCCGAGATCCCCGGCATTCCTTGAAATACGATCCGGTGCCCAGGTCAGAATGCCGTTAAACTTTCCCTGTTTTATTTCTTCGACTATTTCATTGAAGATCGGTCGCTGGCCGGTTTCTTTTGCCGAGTGCGATTCGCGCTTGATCTCGGCGATATCAAGACCCTCTCGCTCAGCGAGCTGCATCATCTCTTTGACCTGAGAATCAATGGAGAGGATTTGCCGTTCTTCACTTTCGGTCGATTTCCTTGCGTAGAGGCAGTATTTGATTTTGGTCGGCTGTATTTGAGCAGTCTGCCCCTTGATACTCCCCAAGCCAGCCGTAAATGTTGTATTATTCATACAACACAATGGATGACGCAATCCTCAAAAGGAGTCCAGAGCGTCCCAGTTGGCAGACAGTTGATAACTTATTTCCGCAAAAACGCCATCACATTATCGGGTTATCGTAGGGATCGAAGAAAATCTCTTTTTCTGGTGCCGCATTGTCGTAAAAGCCGTAATCATTATCCATTTTATTCTCAACAAGAGCCGCATAGCGATGGACATCAGCGGCGTGCGAAGTCCAATTGTGATACGGAATCTCTCTGAACATATTTCTCTTATCATCCCACTCACGTTTGTATTCTGAAATTGCGTCAACCCACAGCGCGCATTTTTCTTTGTCTATCATTAGTCTGTCAAACATAAATTTACCTATTTGAATTCCATCATCCACATTGGTTTTCGGATCAATAACACTGAATGGTAATCCAAGGTTTTTGGCAAAATCTATTCTTGCCTTTCCGGTGCTTGCTTCCCGAGCGTTTATATCGTGCGGCGCAAAGTGAGTTCCGTAGTTATACTCTTTTCGTCTTACAGCAGAAACCGCTTGATCGATTCCGTCATTTTCTGTTCCCTGCCAATAATCGATCATGTGTATTCTCGCCCCGATACGCTGATAAAATCCGATAGCCATCGCCGGTCCGACTCCAATATCCCAAACCGTATGCACTTTGCACTCACGTTGCCACGGAACAGCGGTTATCCGGTTATCACTTCTTGCCCTTGCCAGTTCTTGCGCGTAAACCGCACCCTTTGCCGAAGAATTAAATGAACAGTAAAGTTCCTGCATAAATTCCTCTTGAGACATCGTTTTTCTCGAATTTTCTATTTCTTTCGGATCAATTACCCCGGTGTCATCCACTGTCAGGTGGCAGGTAAACCATTCGCTGTCATTTTTATGTATTTCGTACAGAAAATAGAATTCGTTTCTGCCTTTTGGTGTTCCGATCCAGATTCCGTATCCGCCATTTTCCAGAAGCGTCGGGCGGATTACTTCGGTAAAGATATTATTCGGTTGCATGCCGTATTCATCAAACACGACACCGCTTAACCCTATACCTCTCAGCCGATCCGGGTTTTCTGCGCCAAACAGTGTTATTTTTGACCCACCCGGAAAATTTACCGACAGTTCGGATTCTTTACATATCACACCTGGAAATTTCGTGTATCTTTTTAGTATGCCCCAGGCAACGCTTTTGGCCATTTTGTAGGTTGGGGCAATATATGCATACTTTGTGCCGGGTTTTTTAACCGCGTCGTATACCAGATAATTCAACGCCGCAGTTGTTTTTCCGGCACGGCGATGCACCACAAGCACCATCCAGCGCTTGTCAGTTTCGTGAAATGGGATAGCCCATTTTCGCGGACTGTATAAACTTGGAAATTTGTCCATAATTTTAATTTTTCTGATTATGATTGAATTCAACGTCTATAGGCGTAGTGATTTCAATCTTTGTTTTATTGTATTTAGGGTGACGTTTTTCAAGCCGGTAATGAATTGCCGGCCAGAATTTTTCTTTTACCAATGATAACAGCTGATGTTCGCTCATATCATTGAAGAATTCATCACCTTCGGCCATGGCTTCTTCGACCGCTTTGGCGAATCCCGGATCCTCGCTTCTCCAGCGGTAATAAGTGGCCTTTCCTATGCCTGCTTTTTCGCAGGCCAACAGCTGAATCGGATATTTCTTCAACTGTTCAAGCAAAATTTCTTTTTCTTTTGCCTGCCGTATTTTAATTGTTTTACGTTTTTTAGCGTTATTCATAAATTTTCTTTGGCTTTATGCCAGTTAATTTTATCCAGCGGTGAATTATCACCTCTGTGTATACTGGCGATTTCTCTATGACATAACAGCGTCGCTTCATTTTCTCGGCCGCAATCAAAGTACTTCCCGATCCGCCAAACGGTTCGACAATCAAGTCGCCGCGTTTGGTGAGTACCTTGATGTAGGGAATAAGAATCTCGATCGGCTTTGTGCCGAACACAACTCCCTGTCCAGAATTTTTCTCGTCACCCGCTTTATATTCGATGAAATCAGTCGGACAGATTCTTTTGCCTTTTTCGTAGCCTTCCCATTGCGGCCTACCTGCAATGGCATACAGGGCAGTTTCGTATTCGCTCTGAAGTTCTTCTGCTTCCGGTTCAAGATTGAGCCGCATTTTCTTTGAGGTTCCGACCATGGCAATGTCGTGCTTCGAAAAGAATCTGTATTTTGCGGCAAATCCCTGCGTGCGATTAGGAAGATGCCAGACCAGCATGTTTTTTATCTTCCAGTATTTCTCAAGCTCGCCCCAAATAGTTCTAATATTCTTCCAATTTTCGTAAACAATAATATGGAAGTCCGGTTTGGCAATCTTTGCGATATTTGCCATCCACTTTTCGGTAAAGTCTGGCGGAAGAACATCGGTGCCAAGATATTTTCTGTTGCGCTTGAATCCGAATCCTGATCCCTTGCCCTTATATTTGGTATGCAAATAATCCAAAATATATGGAGGGTCGGTAAAGCACATATCAGCTTTTTTGCCATTCATAAGCTTTACAATATTTGTCTGAATAGTTGAATCGCCGCACATGAGGCGATGTGTTCCCAGCTGATATACGTCGCCGTTTTTAACTGTGATGTTCTTGATATCCAGTTTTGCCAGTTCTTTCTCCAAATCAAATTCATCCGGTAGATCTTCAACCGCGAATATGTCATCCAGTTCTTCCGAAGAGAAACCGATATCTGCCAGAAACGATTCTTTGAAGTTTGTTAGTAAATCCCAGTCAAACTCGCCGGTATTCTTATTGAGCCTCAGATTCAATTCCTTCTCCTTTTCAATATCGGGGATATTGAGATACACGACCGGTATCTCAGTAATTCCGATTTCTTTGGCAATCGACAGACGGAAATGTCCGCCGATCACAACTCCTCTGCGTTCCGGTGAAAAATTTGCAATAATTGGATCAACAAAGCCGTATTTTTTGATGCTGGCCTTAAGATGTTTTATTGCTTCTTTGTTCCACTTGCGCGGGTTGTATTCCGATGGACGAAGCTGATTTATCGGAACATAAACGATTTTTAAATTATTATTTGTCATAACTATTTTCGGCGATTGTGTTAATTCTTAATTTTGTCTGCGTTGATTGATATCGACCACGGCATAAGGAGCCGCATCAATCGGTAGAACAAAAAACAGGGAACGCAATGCGTTCCCCGGTGGTTTAAAATGAAAAAGTCCGAAAATCAAATTACCAAGAAAGCATTGCGGTGTTAAATGCAATGTTTGGCAATTTCATTTCCGGATTCTTTGCTGGCAATTTATATCCAGGTATAAATCCTGAAACCCTTAAAGTTAAGGCTTACCCTGTTTTTAATGTTCTGACAATTGCATTATAGCATAGTTAAAGCATGTCAACAAGCCCTGTTGGTAACTCGCTTTACAATTCTGGTGGTTGAGCTAGGGTACAGTGGACGAAAGTGTCAAAAAGAAGTAAAATTTAAATATAATTTAATATCAGTCACCTAAACTTGCCATTTCGGCAGGCATGGTGCAAAAAACCCGTCAAAGGTACTAAGCTCGTCGTCAGAGCACCTTTGACGGGTCATATCCCGAAAGGGGTATGGGTAGCCGAAAGGCTATCGCTGGCGGCGAGCTTTGTGTTTTCCGCCAGAATAACTAACTGAGATGTATCTGAATATGGCGGAAAAAATTAAAGACTGGCTTAATAATAATTGGTTTAAAGCTATCAGTGCCATCGTTTTATTAACGATTGGCTTTTCTATTTTTTATTATTTCTTTTTGAGGCCGTATCAAAACGACAGACCCTACCGAGAATGTATAAAACAGATTGATCCTCGCGCCGATTTTAAAGATGTTAAATCTCTTTATTTTAATTGCCTCAATAGTTTTAGATAGAAATGTATGGCAAATAATCATTCAAAAATAAATCAAAAAGGTTTCATTCAAATACCAGTACTTATAGCAATAATTACAGGACTTTTAATTGTCGGCGGAGTCGGCTATTTTGGCATAAAACAACATCAAAATAATCAAAATAAAAACAATAACGAAGAGAAACAGCAAGAACTACAGGGCGATGTTGTTATGCCTGAAGGACCAACAGAAATTTCCGGAGAAGGATTTTACAGTATAACCTTGGAAACTAGCCCAAGCATACAAAGAAGAGAAGCAACGTTCAGAATTAAATTAAAGAATTTGAATGTAGAACCATTTATTACAAATTTGGGAACGGACAGCTGTAATATTACTGATTCAAAAGGACAAAAATATCTCGCGGCTTTCACAAGCGAAATTAAGCTTAAAAAGGCATTGCTTCCCGGGGAAGAAATAGCGATTGATATCGCCAGACAAAGGCTGGGAACTTCTTTTATTCAAGAAGGAGAAATAGCCTGTGCAAAGGAAGGCGTTTATCCAAATGATTTAATCGATGGTAATTTTAAATGTATTTATAACAGTTCGGGGGAATGTGTTTGTGAAGATTTGGGAGATTTAAAAATTAATGATTGTATTTTCCGTATAACGACAGACGGCAAAATAGCATCTAATAACTGGGGTAAATATCCGCTGACGGTAACTATAGAAAAGTAAATAACATATTCTTAATGATAAACAAAAGCGCAGTATAAGTTGCGCTTTTCTCTTACTTTTTTAATTAATTGTGCTTTACACTATTATTAACCTATGCGGACAGGAAATAAAATAAAGAAATTTGTATCTTGACATCCCTATAATATTTTGATACTTATATAAGTAGTGATATAATTTACACTAAATATTAAAAATATGGTGCAAGATACTAAAAAAGAGGATCGCGCCACTCGTTTTAAAAGGGTTGCGCAGAGAAGAACCGAGAATATTCTTAATTCCCTTCGGGTTTTGGGTAATTGCTCAAATAAAAGTTCATATCAATATACCGATGAAGACGTAGTAAAAATTTTTAGGGCGATAGAAGAACAATTACGTATAACAAAAATGAAGTTTCGTTCTTCTCGTCGCCAAAAATTTAGCTTATAAATATTAACCTTTAATTATGGACTACAACAATAATAAAGAAATATTATTAAAACTACTATTATCTCAGACTTCTGATGAGATTGAAAAAATAGTTAATACGGAGCCATTTTTTAAAAATTGTGAATGGATTCCTTACGGTGGGAGATCAAATAATGTCGGTACAATCGAGGGTCAGATGCGAGATGCGGATAACGCGTTGATAGAAAAAATTACAAATTCAATTGACGCAATTTTAATGAGGCGTTGTTATGAAGAGGGCATTGATCCGAGAGATAAAACGAAAGCACCGAAATCGATGGCGGAAGCTCTAGAAAGATTTTTTGGCGGAAAAGAAAAAATAAGAGAAAAAAGATCGGAATTTGCAAAAGAATGGTTGCGGGTTACGGCCGAGGGAAAAAAAGACAGGCCTACAATTACGGTTATCGATAAAGGAGAGGGTCAACAGCCAAACGAAATTAAAGAAACGATACTTAGTTTAAACAAAGATATAAAAGAAAAAATATCTTTTGTTTACGGCACATATAATCAAGGTGGCTCTAGCCCGTTAGGTTATGCTGGTAATTCCACGTCATACGATTTTAATTATTTACAATTGATATTATGCCGACGCGCCACAACAATTAAGGATAAAATTCGCGCCAAGAATTACGATTACTACGGTTTTTCTCTTGTCAGAAAAAAGTTTGACTACACCGCACAGAAATTTACTTACGAATATTTCGTTGAAAAAGATTCAAAAGATATATTTTCGTTCCCCTTTGATAAACCTATTAAAATTGATGATTATGATTTTTTGGAAGGGTGTCTAGTCAAACTATATGATTATCAACTCCCCCAGAGGGGTAATATTGTTTTTAGAGGTTTAAATGAATTTATTGAAAAGAAATTACCGGATGCCCCATTACCCATTTACCTTAAAGAATTAAGAGATTATAAGGGGGGTATTGATTATACTATCTTTGGCCTCCGTGAAAAATTGCTTAGAAAAGAAGATATTTTGAGAGAGGGATACCCGCAAAAATTGCCTATTGATCTTGGTGAGATTGGGAAAAGAGAGATAGAAGTTTTTATTCTCCAACACAAAACTCAGGCCAGGGAAGATTTGAGCCCCTACATTGAGCAAACAATATCGGAAAAGATATTTTTCATAAAAGACGGACTCGTCCTCCATACAGAGAACACGTCTTGGTTAAGAAACGAATGCGATCTTGTTGATCTTTCCCCCTACCTCTTCGCTTTTATAGACATCTCAAATATCGATCCCCCTGTCGCTCAAATGCTTCATTCGGGTCGGGAAAAATTTAAAAATAACGCGACAACTCGTTTAGCTCTTGAAAGGCTTAAGATTTTCCTTAGTAATGAAACATTTAAAGAACTAGATGCTGAATACGGGCGTCTTTCCGTTGGATCGGAAAGCTCCTTCAAAGACGATACTTTACGCAAACAATTAATGAAAGATTTTGAAGCCCAACCGGAATTGAGAGAATTTTTTGAATTAGGAGAAGATATACCTACAAAAGAAGGCGAGGGAGAGAAACCGCTACCACCCTACGAAGGCACTTATCTTCCAGAAAAATTTGAATTATTAGGATTAGATCCCCGAGAAGTAGAAGAAGGCTCTTATTGTAAAATTACTTTTAATACGGAAGCAGATGAAAGATTACTTGAAAGACGAGACGATCGAGGAGAGTATGATTGGGGAAAATCAGAGAAATTTCAGATTGCTTTTAGCTCATATAAAAGGGGTAAGCTAACCTTTCGGGTTGATCCCAACCGCGATACAGGGGCGCCCGTAGAAGAAGCTATTCTGTTTCATTTACGCGTGCCTTCAAAAAACATAGAATTCAGTAAGCCGGTAACAATTATAGTGAAAGAGAAAGTACGATATATTGGTAAAGAATTTCCCTCGTTTTTCAAAAAGACGAAGGAATTGTTACATATTCCCTTAGGTTCGGAAAGAAAATTACATTTCGCTACAGACGTCGTAAATAATTATTTTGACAGACAGACTAGCCCGGGTAAACTAATTATTGAAAAACACGATTTTCTTAACTTCGGAAATCCAAAATTAAAAGATGGAATTTTGGAGATAAGAGTCGGATATACTGGAGAAAAAATACAAAAAATTAATAATATCAAAATAGCGATCGATGACAACATGCGGAATCATTTTGAGTTAATTATGCCTGTTGAGATTACTCCACCCGAAAGCGAGCCACAGCTTAAATTGCCAAAACCTATCACTATTGAGAAGAAGAATTGGAGTAACGATACACCTCAATGGGATGAAAATTGTGTTGCTCGTATTCCTTCCTGGAAAGAATTAAAAACAATTAAAATTAATATAGATGCGAAACCGTTCGATGAGTTGAAAAAGATGATTATAGCAGACCGAGATTCTGCGCGTGATCTCTTAATAAGACAGATTTATATAAATTCAGTATGGATGTTTTTAGAGTTTAAAGATTTACAAGTTACATCAGCTGGTACCAATGGGAAAATAAAAGATCTCGACCCGAGGGAGGAGATCTTTGAAATGGGAATTCGTGCAGCAACAAAAAATTCTCTCCAGAATATTAAAAAACTTCTACGTTAAGGTTTTTCCATTACTAAAATATATTCGTATTGATATACTCTTTTCTTGTTTGGATTATCGATATTGGTGAATCTGCCATTCTCGGTATTTCTCCAAGGAGTAATTAATTTGTTTGAAACTTCGCGTTTAATAAATTTCACTGATTTAAATCCAATATTTTTCATTTGCTCAGCAGCAACTTGAGAATTGGTGATATGGCAACCTTGAAGGTTTGTATCTCCAATAATTATGCAAGCTTTGTGGTCTGGTTTTAATATCCTGAACATTTCGGCGAATGATTTATTCATATCGGAAAAATAATGAGCGACATTATTATAGACGCCGATATCTCGTTTTGAGAGTTGCGTAACGATCCTTTCAGCAACAGAACTATTCAGATTTTCCGATCGATGATTTTTCTTTAAACTTGTACCTATAAATTTTTTTCTGAAATTATTAAAGTTTTTTGCATAATTTTTCCACTTTTTGAAATATTTGTGATCGTTCCCAAACCATAATAATGAAAGTTGATGCAAGTCCGCATACTCGTAAGAAGTTACGTAGGGTGGGGAGGTGATAATCAAGTCTACAGAATTCGATAAGATCGGTAATTCTTTAGTTGAGTCACTGATTCGCATGGTTGTCTTTGCTCCAATTGTTCCTCTTTTTTCTAATAAAGAATAAAATTGATTATTTCTATTTATTATGGAACGCAAGTGGGGTAAAAAAATATCAATTGGTACGGGAATTGCTTTATTTGGATCTACTTGAGGTTTTGTACTTTTCATAAGCCACCGGGAACAATTTTTTAAAATATGAGAAAAAGCACAGAGATAAAGTCGTCGTACCTTATAGTTTTTGATGGCCTTTATAGTAATATAAACTCGATTAAGCTCAGTAATTGTGGAGGTATCAAACCAGTAATTGAGCCTATCTATATTAATTGTGGGGGCTATAGACGGTGAGAGTTTATAGGTATTAATAAATTTATTTACCGAATTTTCTAGCGTTTTGGGCTTAATTGGTGTAATTTTAGCTTGCGTAATGAATTTAGCCACTGGGTTGATGTCAAAACCATAACTCTTTCTACCAGCCAATTTTGCTTCTACGAGCGTTGTCCCACAACCTCCGAAGGGGTCAACTACTATATCCCCCTGTGAAGTATATTCATTAATAAGTTTTTGGACGATTTGAGGGATGAACTTTGCAGGATACCTATGATAGCCGTGGGTTATGTAATTAGTTTCAGTTCTTAGCGAATCAGCAAAAGACCAGTCTTTATTTGGCCTTAGATTAACGAAAGATTTTGTGACATTGTCTATTACGGTTTGCATATTTCTACTCTTATTATACCGTTTTCAATGAAATTAAGCCAAGTTTAATACGAAACCGAAGAAGATTTAATTAAATTAGTTAAAAAAATAAATTATTTTTCTATGCTTTATTCTTATTGCCAAAATTGTGGTGTAAAGTCTACAAAATGTTTCCTGTCGAAAGCCGGTGATTTTTCTAAAAATTGCGAGAAAAGAACAGATGGAAATATTTCTGTTTGCCAGCAATGTAAAGAGTGTCTAGAAGGTAGCAAAGAAAGTATTGAAAAGATATTATTATCAAAACAAAAAAATAAGTTAATTTTAGGAGGACCAGGAACGGGTAAAACTTTTTTATTTGGAAGCGTTATGAGAAACCTTCCAAAAGGCAATCGTGTTCTCGTAATAACATTTATAAATAATTTAGTAGACGATTTAGAGAAACAACTTATCAAAATATCTGATCGCGATATTGAAACGAGAACTCTTCATGGATTTTCTAAGAATTTTCTTCTTAGTGAGATACGCCAATATGAATATTTTCCCGAGTTGCCGAAAATTATTGAACAGGACGCTTTTTTGTCTGGATTAAGTTTTAAAGAGAAAGACTTTGGCCGGGCATTCATAAATCTACAAAAAGAAAGTAAAGAAACGAAGTTTTACCTGCACAGATCAGAGTATTATTTCGCCGTCGGCCACGACGACGCTGTTTATAGGGTTTTTTGTCACCTTAACGAGAATAAAGAAACAATACCTCAATATTTCCAGGTTATAGTTGATGAGTATCAGGATTTTAATCTTCTAGAATCAAGTTTAATTGAATTGCTTGCCCAAAGAAATAATACAATAATCGCAGGTGACGACGACCAGGCGCTGTATCGTTTTAAATTTGCTTCCCCTGATTTTATTCGTAAACTTTATCAGGATCAGCAATTTGAAAAATTCTTTTTGCCTTTTTGTAGAAGATGTACTTCAGTTTTAGTAGAAGCTGCTAATGCTTTTATTTCTAATGCCAAGAAAAAAGGATTATTAAATAATAGGATAGAAAAAGAATTCAAATGTTATTGGCCAGATAAGTTTTTAGATAGTAAAAAATACCCATTTATATCTCTTGGGAAATTTTTTGCCGATTCTGTTGCTACAAAATATATTAAAGAAAAAATATTCTCAATTATTGAGGAAGAAAAAATCGAACCTAGTGAAAAAAATGAGCCAGAATTTTTAATCATTGGCCCGCCAAGAATATCTCATTATTTACGAGATGTGAATGATAGCCTAATTAATGATAAAAGATTAGATCGTAATATTTTTGAAATTGAATTTAAAAAAGAATCTAAAAGGTTGTCAACGGATGATGGCTATAAATTTATCAAAGGAGATGCAAAATCAAATCTTGGTTGGAGAATAGTTATGTATAAAGATCCCGTTAGCTCTTCTCTGGAAAAAGATAAAGAAATAATCCGCGAGAGTTCAAATGGTAAATTACTTATAGATCTCTTGCCAGAAGATTATATTAATAAACATAGGGAAAAAGCTAATAACATTTCTCCGGAAGAAATTAAAGATCCCGATGAGATTATAAATAAAAAAATAAAAATTAAATTAACAACTTATCTTGGTGCTAAAGGCTTATCCGCTAACCACGTTTTTGTTTTAGGATTGGAAAACGGTATCTTCCCAAAAGATCCGAATAATATTTCTGATGATGAAGTTTGCCAGCTACTCGTCTTGCTTACGAGAGCGAGAAAGTCATTAAACCTACTTTCTGTTAATAGATTTAATAAGAAAATTCGTCGACGGATAGACAGTCTTTCTGGTTTTATTTCCATGATTCCGAACCAATTTTTAAAGATTGAGAATACTACTAAAGCGTCCGATTTTAAAAGTTAGTTATAACCATTTTAATATTTAAATGAAAGAAAAGCTGGAAGAAGAAGTTAAAGGTATTTTTAAATTAGTAACCTCTTATGCGGTCGATTTTTTTGGCGCAAAAGATATTAGAGATATCCAAAGGATAGATAAAAATCTTTTTCGGCATAAATGTCATGAAGGTTTTTATTTAGCTCAAGATAGGATTATTTCTAATTTATTAGAAATTGAAGAAGAATTAAAGAAATTAAAAAAACAAATAAAAGAATGTAAATCAGGAAAGGAAACGGAAAAATTTGTTGCGGAAGAAAGTTACGATAAATTATTAGATGAGGAAGATATGCTAAGTAAAGAAGTCTTGCTTTTTAGGCGATTAGCCGATGTTATGGCTTGGACAATATTAAAAATGGATAAAATTTTGATCAGAAGCACTCAAACGGGAGAAGATTTTCATGGCTATCTATTAGATAAAAATATCGAATCACTTATAGACGTTATTAACAAAACAAAAAATTTAGATGAGTTTATGCTGATCAATGATATAACGTTATGTTTAGGAAGCGGGGCGGGAGATTTAACCCGCGTGAGAAGGGGTGGTTTTGTTTTCTGTGAAGTAAAGGACGGAATTGTAAATAAAGAAATTTTTGATTATGTTAAACAAACAGGGAATTATATGAAAGAAAAAAATATCGAAATTCAAGACAAAAAAGATGTAGAGAATTTATTTAAGAATCGACCAAATCACGGAAACTTTATAAATAAATCCGCCTCGATATTTGATAATAAGAAAAAACGTGAACAATTTGAACGGATTTATAGACAATGGGAAAGAATGGGGAACGTTTTGGATTATCATAAAAGAGGCATTGGCTTTGATATCAGAAAAACTAAAAGTGGACAAGAAACTGGCAGAATGAAAATTATGTCTGAGGCTAAAACTGCAGACGAATACTTTTTTAATATTATTGAAAAAGAGTTTCAATATTTATCAACAATTAAGTCAGATTTTCATATTATAAATTTTGAAGAATTTTTATATTTTTTACTTTCAGATAATCAAAGGGGCACGGTTTTTAATATAAAGAATAGTAGGTGGGTAAGAAATAAAAATGCTCAACATTTATTATTTCACGCTATAAATAAAAATGATTGTAAGTACGTTACCGCGAAAACAGAAAAAGACTGGAAAGATGCATACGAAAAAGAATTATTAATTTATAAGGACTTATTTGTAATAAACTGGGCGGAGCAAATTCTGCGCGACGGTTCATTAAGGCCTCCTTATTTATTTTCTTTCGATGAAAACTTAATTTTCGATCTATTATTTGAAAGAAAAAGTATATTTATTCATTTTGACTCAGATAAATTTATAGAATTTGTAAATTCAATGGGGATTAGTTTTCTAGAAATGGAAAGAGTGGGTAAAATCACTCATGATTCCACAGACATTAAATTCAAAAGGCATAAAGAGGATAAACATAAAATCACTATGGGGTGGGGCATGATTTTTAGAATGATGTTTGAATTTCAAGATCCCATTTCTTTCTTGGATCAAATCGTGGAAGTTTATAATCAAGAGTAAAAATAAGATATCTTCAACCCCTTTATATTGTTTCATTTAATTTATTTTTGTTAAAATTGAAATAGATCAATTGGTGATTTTTATGGGCAGAAATAAAATAATTGCAATTATTTCCATAATAATAATCGCGGTGGCAACAGGTGTTACCTTTTTTATTTATCAACGTCAGTTTGGAGCGCCGCAAAATACAACGGAGAAAGAAAGAATCGTCATTAATATTAACACCACGGAATCAGAGCTTATCCCAAAGTTAAGAGATCAGGGATATATCAGAAGTGAGTGGGCGTTCAGTTATGTGTTAAAAAATAAAGGGTGGCAGGGCAAAATTGAGCCGGGCGGATACACGATTTCAAAAGGAATGAACGCCTGGCAGTTGGTAGATATACTGGTTAACTATCCATATCAGAAATGGATTGTAATACCTGAAGGATTAAGAGCGACAGAAATCGCCGAAAAACTGCAAAAGGAATTAAACTTGGGTAATTTGGCAAAAGGAGAATTTCTTGTTGAGGCTCATGAGGGTTATTTGTTTCCCGACACCTATCTTCTTAATTTGGATTATACTGGTATAGAGATTGCAAAAAGGATGAAAAGTCAGTTTGACGAGAAAACGGCCGATCTATTTAAAGAAGCTACGGAAAAAAATATCAGAAACGACACCTTGGTGGTTTTGGCTTCGTTGGTGCAGAGAGAAGCCGCCAGCGAAGAAGAGATGCCCCTTATTGCCGGAGTGATTTGGAACAGGTGGTTAAAGGACATGCCCTTTCAAATAGATGCCACTATCCAATACGACTTAGGAGGGCCAGGAAACTGGTGGCCGATTATAAAACCGGAAGACTATAAGATTGATTCTTCTTATAATACCTATATTCACAAGGGACGGCCGCCCTCTCCGATTTGCAATCCAGGATTAGCGGCGATTAATGCGGTGATCAACTCAGAAGACAGCGAATATCTTTATTATTTGCACGACAGCGAAGGTCAAATTCATCTTGCAAAAACTTACGAAGAGCACTTGCGAAATATCGAGGAGTATTTGAAATGAGACACAGAGTGACATACCCGCAAAAGTGTCCCATTTGTCCCAATTGTAAAAATTGACCCCCGACCCACGTGCCTCAATCTGGCTCTGGAAAAATTCGCCAAAAAGTGCAATAATACCTCTATAAAGAGCGATATCCGGGGTACTTAACCCGAATGTCCCGCCAGGTAGTGAAAGTTTGACCGGGCTTGCCCGAATTTGTTCGTCTACGACGAACAAGTCAAATTTCTACTACCTGACTCCGTCAATCAAAAATAAATTCTTTTCAGGGAGGAGTGCGGGAGCGGTTTATCCGGACGGTCTTGCTACGTACGAAAGCGGAGGGTTGGCTGAGTGGTTTAAAGCGCTGGTCTTGAAAACCAGTTGGGGAGCAATCCCCTCGGAGGTTCAAATCCTCCACCCTCCGCTTTCTGACGGGGTCTACGGAAAAACCTTTGAGTTTATGATTATATTTAGTTTGAATTTTACCCCGTAGGGAATCGAAGATTCTCCTTCGGGGCTTACCCCCCCCGCCATAAAAAAACCGGCTAGGTCGGTTTTTTTGGCTAAGGACGGTCTTCGCCGGGGCTGGCCCTGGCGATTACAATGCCGATGATTTCTTTAGCGCCAGCTGCCTTTAATATTCTGGCTGCTTCCTCCATAGTTGAGCCGGTGGTGAAAACGTCGTCAACCAGCAAGATTTTTTTATTTTTTATTTCTTGGCTATTTTTGACTGAAAATGCCCCTCTAATATTTTCTTTTCTCTCATCTCCGGATAACTCAACCTGAGGAGTCGTTTCCTTGGTTTTTATCAAACAACCGGAAAATAGGGGAATTTCCAGAAAATGGCTTAGCTCTTTGGCAATTTCTTCGGCTTGATTGAATCCTCGGCTTTTGAGCCTTCTTTTTTCAAGAGGGATTGGTATAATAGTAAAATCTGTAAAGTTTAGTTTATTGTCTAGCAACTGGAAGTGTTCTATAATCAGTAAAGAGAGAGATTCAGCCAGTTCTTTGACAAGGGGTTGGTATTTAAATTTCTGAATTAGACTTTTGATCAGGGGATTTTGGTAGGGGAGAGCAAAATAAAGGTCTTTAAGATATTGACCGGAATGTTGCTTGTGGAATTCAGAAATTTCCAAAGTAGACCGGCAATCTTCGCAGAGGTAAGACCCTTCTCTCTGGCAGCCGAAACAGAATTTCGGGAAAAGAAGTTCAAGAATAAGTCCTGTGAATTTCTTGAATACCATTGTTTTTATTTGTATGATATAATAACTTTATGATTTTCTCAAATATATTCTCGTCAAAAAGATTTTTAGGAATAGATATCGGCACCGCCGGCGTCAAACTGATTGAATTGTCGGGCGGAGGGGAGAGAAAAAAACTGGAGAATTATGCTGAAATGAAAGCCGAAGTCGCTCATAAAAATCCATTCCGGACTTTTGAAAAAAATGCCCTTTTACTTTCAACTCAGGATATCGCCCAGGCAATAAAAGCAATGACGAAAGAGGCGAAGATTAAGACGCGCAACTGTATCTTTTCCATCCCTGATTTTTCCAGTTTTTTTACCGATTTTGAATTACCCTCTATGGCCAAGGAAGAAATCGGTAAAGCAGTGTATTATGAGGCCAGGCAACATATCCCCCTACCTTTATCAGAGGTAACCTTAGATTGGGAGGTAATTGAGGGCAGGGTTTTAGATAAGGGAAAGAGTAAATTAAAAATCCTGTTAGTGGCTGTTCCTAATGAGACGATTAATCAATATCAAACGATTGCTAAATTGTGCAATCTCAAGGTTCTTGCCTTGGAAGCCGAGGTTTTCGGCTTAGTGCGTTCCTTGATCCCGGTTAATGAAAATAGAACTGTTGCTATTGTTGACATTGGCGACCAGACCACTACTTGTAGTATAATAGATAAAAAACTTCTTATATCATCCAATAGTTTTAACCTTTCTGGAGACGATTTGACGGAAAGATTGATTAAAAGTTTAACCGTTGATTATCCGACAGCCCAAAGGCTTAAAGAAGAATACGGGTTAAAAGAGGTTTCTCCATCTCCTAGCGATGTTGAATCCATATCAGTAAAAAACATCAAAGAAGCCTTACTTCCTCTGGTCGATGCTATTTTGAAGGAAGTAGGAAAAACTAGTCTTAATTTTTATCAAACAGAAAATAGAGAGGTTCAAAAATTTATAATAGCGGGCGGCACTAGTCTCATGCCAGGGCTGAAGGAATATTTTGAAAATTATCTAAAAAAAGAAACAGAGATTGCCGACCCCTTTTCTAGGATTTTTTACCCGCCAGTTTTAGAGAAAACATTAAAAGAAATGGGCCCTGCTTATGCCATAGCTCTGGGAATGGCTCTCCGCGGTCTCGAATAGACCTGAATCTGCAAGTTTTAAAATAATAAAGCCGAAAAAAATATTTTAACTTTAACCTCCGGTCTTAAATATTATTATGGTTGAGATTATTCCTAAACCGGCTCCAAAATTATCATCTTGGCAAAATATTCTTTTTTATCTTTCGTTTGGCCTTATCTTGCTGGCCGTTTTTAGCTATTTTGTTGCGGATATTTATCTGGGTAAGGCAGAAGCTCAGCTGGAAGCTCTAAAACAAAAAATGGACCAAACAAAAACCGCAGAAGAAATTAGCCTGGAACAAGAACTTTCTAGTTATGAGAAAAAAATTCAGAGTTTTTCAGTATTAATCAACCGGCACCTTTTCTCTTCAAAGACCTTTGAATTTATTGAAAAAAATACTCATCCTGAAGTTTGGTTTTCCACCTTTAACTTAGATCCGAAGAAAGGAGGGGTTGCTCTTTCGGGCGATACCGAGAACTTTGTCACCTTGCACCAACAAATTCAGATTTTTGAAACCAATCCTTCGGTAAAAGATCTTAATTTAGCAGGAATTGCCATTGGGAAAGAGGGTAGAATTGCTTTCGACCTTAACCTTATCTTTGACCTAGGCCTATTTAAGTTAAATGAATAAATCAGTCATCATTATTGTTTTTATTTCTCTAGCCCTGATTTTTGGAGCGATTTTTGTTTTACCAAAATACCAAGAGTTAGACCTTTTATGGCAAAGGATTGAGAGAGAAGAAGAAAGTCTCGCGAAGAGAAAAGAATACCTTCAGGATCTTAGAAATACTGCTGAAGAGCTTAAAAATTATCAAGATCAGATTGCCAAAATTAATTCTGCATTGCCTGCTGGTCCGGATTTGCCAGCTCTCTTTGACTTCCTCCAAAAAGCCGCTTCTCAATCTGGTCTGTATTTAAAATCAATTTCTCACTCGGCTACCCAATCTTCTTCCGAAATTGAGGAACTTGAAGAAACTAGTGTTTCTCTGGAACTTTCCGGATCTTACCTTTCATTAAAAGAGTTCATCTCGAATTATCTGGAAGTAACTTCTCGGTTGATTGAAACGGAATCGGTTTCCTTTTCTTCTGATCTTGAAGAAGGGCCTCGAGATTTTAACTTAACAATCAAAGTATATTCTTATGCTGAATGAGGCGACCGGAGAGAATTTTATTCTCTTCTTTCTCCCCAATCTTATTATCATAAGGTTCGGCATAAAATGAGAGCGGAGTTATCAATAAAAAATTATGGCTATAACATTTGTTGAAAAAAGAAAGAAATTAAGATATTTGGTTTTTGTGTTATTGGCGATCCTGGCCGCTATTATTATAATTGTCCTTTGGCCAAATATTTCTGGTTTTTTTCTGGGAGTAAAGCCGTTGGTTTTGCCTCCGCTTGAAATAACAGAAGAAAAAGTAGAAATAGATTTTGAGGTTTTCAAACACCCTCTTTTAGAAAAAATTCGGCTTTTTCCAGAAATCGAACTTTTTACAGAAGAAGTTGGCAGAGAAAATCCGTTTATCTTTTACTAAAAAAGCAATTCCAATTTATTTCAGAGTATTCGGATTATGGCTACCTTAATTCAGCAGTTGCTCAAAAAAGGGCTTATAGATAAAGAACAGGCTAGTTCTCTAGAATTTGAAGTTAAAGAGAGTAGAAAAAAGGAAGAGGAATTATTGATTGAAAAGCGGGTGGTGGCCGAGGATTTTTTATTTTCTCTCCGGAGTGAAAACTTAAAAATACCTCTGAAAAAAATAGAACCAAAAGAGGTTCCCTTAGAGACTCTGGGATTGATTCCCGAAGAGACGGTCAAGCACTATCGAATGATTCCCCTTTCTAAAAAAGATGACTTTTTAGAAGTAGGGATGATCTACCCCGAAGATTCAAAGGCCCAAGAAGCCCTGAAGTTCTTGGCTCACCAGGGAAGATTCAATTACCGAATATTTCTTGTTACCCCGACAAATTTTAATGAGCTTTTAAAGCAATACCGAACCTTAAAAGGGGAGGTGGGAAGGGCCTTAGAGGAACTGAAGGTTGAGTTAAGAGAAGAAAAAATGCCTACGACCGCTGAGGAGTTTGAAAGATTGGCCGAAGAAGCGCCGATTACTAAGATTGTCACCGTGATATTAAAACATGCCGTTGACGGAGAAGCCTCGGACGTCCATATTGAGCCCTGTAGAGAAAAAACGAGAGTCCGTTTCCGTCTATTAGGTAACTTGCATTCTTCAATCTTTCTGCCTCCAAGAGTCCATCCGGCGATCATTGCCAGGATTAAAATTCTTTCCAATTTAAAAATTGACGAAACCAGGGTTCCTCAGGATGGTCGTTTCTCAGCCAAGATTGACGATCGTGATATTGATTTTCGGGTTTCCACTTTCCCGACCGCCTTGGGAGAGAAAGTGGCTATTAGAATTTTAGACCCAACGATTGGTTTAAAAAAATTTGAAGACTTAGGCTTGGAAAAGAGAAATTTTGAGGTAGTAAAGAGAGCGATCCAAAGGCCCTATGGTTTGATTTTAGCCACCGGCCCGACGGGTTGCGGGAAAAGTACCACCCTGTACGCTCTTCTGCAGATTCTTAATAAAGAAGGGGTAAATATTATTACGTTGGAAGATCCAGTGGAATATCTGGTTGAAGGGATTAATCAGTCCCAGATTAAGCCGGAAATTAATTACGATTTTGCCCGAGGGCTAAGACATGTTTTAAGACAAGACCCCGACATTATTATGGTTGGCGAGATCAGAGACGAGGAAACCGCTTTTTTGGTTAGCCATGCCGCCCTAACCGGCCACATAGTTTTATCAACCCTGCACACCAACGATGCCTTAGGCGGAATTCCCAGATTAATTGATTTAGGTATAAAGCCGTATCTGGTTCCAGCGGCTTTAAGCTGCATTCTTGCCCAAAGGTTGATCAGAAAGCTTTGTCAATCTTGCAAAAAAGAGGTGAAACCCAAGAAAGAAATCAACGATTTAATTTTAAAAGAAATTGAGAATCTGCCTCCGGAGACCAAAAAGACAGTCAAGATTAAAAAACCCTTAACTGTTTTTGAGTCATCGGGTTGTAAAAAATGTAACAAAGAGGGTTTTTCCGGAAGGATTGCTGTTTTTGAGGTCGTTGAAATGACCGACCAACTAGCGGAAATAATTTTAAAGGAACCAACCATTGAGAGTCTCCAGCAAGAAGCCGGTCGTCAGGGAATGGTTACCATGTTCCAAGACGGCATCCTGAAAGCCCTCAGGGGCATTACGACTATTGAGGAGGTGCTCAGGGTAGCCGAAGAGAGGTGAGCGAAGCGAAACCCCGTCCTCTACGCCGTAAATTATGGAAAAAGACAATTAAAATATTAAAGAAGCACTAACTTGTCTTCGAGGGAATAATTACTGCTCAGAGGGCAGGGTGCTCATAAATTAATTGTATATGAAACGCATTTTATTAATCGAAGATGACCCTTTTCTTGTTGATATCTATACTACCAAGTTTAAAGAATCCGGTTTTGATATTGAAGTGGCCACTGACGGAGAGCAGGGCTTAAGGGAATTATCTGAGAAAAATTTCGACCTTTTACTTTTAGATATTGTTTTGCCTCAAGTTGACGGCTGGGAGGTATTGGAAAAGATTAAAGCCTTGAAGGTCAATATTAAGCATTTAGAGAATTTGAAAATTATTATCTTATCTAATCTTGGCCAGAAAGAGGAAGTGGAAAGAGGCATAGAAATGGGGGCGATTAGATATTTTATAAAAGCCCATTATACACCGAGCGAAGTAGTTGCGGAAATAGAACAACTACTGAAGCGAGGTTAGAAAAGAAGCCTATCTCTTTGAACACTAAGCGAAGCGAAGGCGAAAAGAAACTTGTTTCTTTGAACACCGAGCGAAGTAGTTGCGGAGATAGAGCAGCTACTGAAGTAGTCGAAGAAATTAGACAAACATTAAAATAATATTAAAAAATATGCCAGACTATTCTGCTCAACTTAAAGAATTGCTATCTATTACTGTTGAAGGACAGGCCTCCGACTTGCATTTATCCGTCGGACATCCTCCGGTTTTAAGACTAGCGGGCCGGCTTGTCCCTCTAGTAAAACAGAAAAAATTATCTTCAGAGGATGTCGTAAATTTAGCCGCAGTCTTGATGACTGAAGAACAAAAGGCAAGGCTTTTAGAAAAAAAAGAGGTTGATTTTTCCTATAGCCTTACCGAACAAGCGGCCAGATTTAGGGTTAACGTTTTTTTTCAAAGCGGTGAGATTTCTTGTGCTTTAAGACTGATTCCGTCCAAAATTCCCACCATTGAAGAATTAAACCTTCCGCCGTTCTTACATAAATTCACCAGTCTTTCTCAGGGATTTATTTTAATTACCGGACCATCTTCCCATGGAAAGTCAACTACCTTAGCTTCCATGATTGATGAAATAAATCATAGCCGGACCGATCACATTATCACTATCGAGGACCCGATTGAGTATGTTTTTAAAGACGACTTATCAATCATTGACCAGCGGGAAGTTTATCAAGACGCCCTTTCTTTTGAGCGAGCCCTTCGTGCTACCTTCCGCCAGGATCCTGATGTCATTATGGTCGGCGAAATGAGAGATCCGGAAACCATGGCTTCGGCCATTACGGCGGCTGAAACTGGACATTTGGTTTTTGCCACGCTTCATACCAATTCGGCTGCTCAAACCATTCACAGAATTGTTGATTCTTTCTCTTCAGCCCAGCAAGGCCAGATTAGAGCCCAGTTATCGGGATCTCTTGTAGGAGTAATTTCTCAGAGATTGATTCCCAGAACTAAGGGGGGATTAATTCCAGCCTGTGAGATTTTGGTTAATAATCCGGCCACGGCTAACTTAATAAGGGAAAATAAAATCCACGAAATTCCCTTGGTTATTGAAACCTCGGCCGAAGTGGGAATGGTTTCTTTAAACAGGGCTTTAGCGAACTTGGTCAAGAAAAAAGAGGTTGCCTTAGAAAACGCCCTGAATTATTCTCTTAGCCCTGCTGAACTGAAAATACTTATAAGATGATTTTAACGGATAAATTACGTGAAATTTAATTATCAAGCCAGAACTAAAACCGGAGAAGTTCAGTCAGGAG
>DATKUR010000011.1:0-28849 GCA_035530555.1 Candidatus Humimicrobiaceae bacterium
GCTTGTATAATTTTAGAAAGAGACTCATACTCCATTCTTTGGCGAGCCCTAAAAAATGCATAAACAATATCAGAAAAATTAACGAATAAAATATAAAACGCTAAAATCCAAATCGTTTTTTGAATAATTGGATCGGTAGTAATAAAAAAAGAGCCCCCGAATATTAAAACCAGAGTAATTAATCCGAAAAGAATCTTTAGAGAAACGACTGCCGGATATTCTTCTTTCTCCTTGTCTTGTTTTTGAGAAAGCTCCCGGGTAGTAATCTGAGACAGGCCTAAATCATAAAAAATCGCAAATAAGGTAACAAAAGCTAAAGCAAAAGTGAATTTACCGTATTCGGTCGCACCTAAGATCCGAGCAACATAGATAATTAAAATCAGTTTCAAAAATCTCGTCACCCCTTCAGCTACGGCTAACCACAAAGTATTTTTAAAGATGGTCTGCCTTATTCCTAAATTTTCAAGAAAAAAAGATCTTGGGTTCAAAAAAATACTTTTAATAGTGTTTTTAATCGACATTTTCTTTTAACCGTTCTGTTATTCCCTTGAATCTCTATTCTAAATTATATAAATTATATTTTGGTCGCCAAGTAAGGTTCTTTTTTTTTATTTAATATTATCACCTTCCCCGCATCTGGATGATTTCTTTGATCGTTTTGAGAAGGATAAGCAAGTCAAAAATTAAACTTCTATTTGCCACATAATAAAGATCATAACTTATCTTGTGGATATAATCTTCAACTGAAGCACCGTAACCGTAAGATAGTTGGGCCAAACCGGTAATACCGGGTCTTGCCAAGTGTCTCAGCTGAATATAAGGTACTTTATTCTTTAAATCTTCAATAACGTTAATATTTTCTGCTCTTGGCCCAATAAGGGTTATTTCTCCCCTGAGAATATTGACCGCCTGAGGAAGCTCATCAAGATGCGTTCTCCGCAGAAATTTGCCGAAAGCAAAAATTCTCGGGTTATCGGTCTCTGTCCAAAAATCTTCAATTTCTTCAGCTTGATGCATCGTCCGAAATTTGTAAATCGTAATAATATTCTCAAACCGGCCTACTCTTTTTTGTCTTATAAAAACCGGCCCGGAACTGCTGAGTTTTATGCCTATAACAATAAAAGGGGTCAAAATGGCCGTAAAAACAAGGGCGGGTACGACGATTATAATATCAACAATCCTCTTTATTAAAAAATAATAAGCGGGCGGCTCTTTAAAAACAAGCTCTAAAATTTTTCCCTTATCCAGAAATTTTATGGGAATTTTTCTAAACAGATAAATATAAAAATTTTCTAAAGCGCTGAAATTGGTTAAGGAGTAGAAGTTTGTTAAAGTGATTTCCGAAGCAGAAAGATTAGTAACAAGAAAATCTGATTTTATTCTCTGGTTAAAACTTTTAAAATTGTCAAAATTTTTTAATTCAAAGCCTAAATGGCGGTTATTTGCGAAAAAAGTTTTGATTTCTTCCAAAAGAGGGTCTTGTTTTCCCACAAAAGAAATCAATCGTTTCGGTTTGATTTTTCTAAATAAAAACTGGCGCGACCATAAAAACAAAGCCGAAAAAATAATATAGAAGATTATAAAATTAGTATAAGGAGAAATAAGCAATCCCAATGGTTTGCCAAGATAGAAATAGCCAATGCCTATAAAAAATGATAAAATCAAAGCTGAAAAAGCAGAGGCTAAAAAATCTTTATCAAACCTAAAATATATTGGTTCATAAAGATCAAAGCCAAAGAAAATTAAAACCACAATAAAAAAGAAAGGGCCGAAAGAAAGAAGGTGAGCAGAAAGCTGAGATGAGACATTGTTTGGATATCGCAAAAACAAAACCAAAATAAGAGAAAAAAATAAAATAAGAAGGTCGGCTAAAAGAATATAAGATTGTTTTGAAAAAAGCTTCATTAAAATGAAAATTCTTATTACTGGTTCTAACGGTTATCTGGGAAGAGTTTTAATAAAATTTTTCTTAGATAAAGGACAGAAGGTTATCGGCATAGATAAAAACTCTTCTATTACTCAAGAAAGCTCAAATTTTAAATTTTGTCAAATTGATTTAAGATCTGCCCAGAATTTCCCTGAATTAAAAAAATTGCTTCCGGTGGATGTTTTTATTCACGCCGCGTTTTTACTCCGGACAAGAATGAATCCAAATAAAACCCTGAAGGGAAACTTGTCTCTCTGTGAAAATGTTTTTAAACTTTGTTTTGAAAGCAATATCCCAAAATTAATTTATTTCAGTAGCGCAGCAATCTACGGAGCTTATCCGAAAAACCAGCTTGATTATTTTTTCAAAGAATCTGACCCGCAAAGAGAAGAAGAGTCAGCTTACGGCTGGCAAAAGGCATTAAGCGAAAATCTGCTTTCCGGTCTCTACGGCAAATCAAATAAAAGAACGAGGGTTATTGTGTTGAGATTAGCTTCGGCCGTCGGTGATTCTTGGAAAAAAGAAGAAAGTAAAAAAATCAGCCTTTTAGGTTTTTTCCAAAAGCTTCCTTTCATTTTAAAATCCTCCAATAAATTCAGTCGTCAATTTATTCACGAAAATGATGTCGCCCGCGCCTGCGAATTTTTGATCAGCAAGCAACTTGATTCTGATTATGAAGTCTTTAATTTAGCTCCGCCTGACTATCTGACAATCGACGAAATCGCTGAAATTTTAAAAAAGAGGGTTGTCTATCTTCCGCCGGCAGTGCTAAGATTTCTTTTTTATTTTGGTTGGCTCGTCTCTCTGGGTAAGATTCCAACCGGTTATCGTGCCTTTAAAAGCTATCTCTATCCGATTAATATTGATGGCAAAAAAATAACACAACTCGGCTTCAAATATAAATTTAATTCTCAAGAATCTTTGCCTAGCTCAAAATATTAACGCTTCCTTGATTAAAAATTATCGAAGGAGTTGGTTGATTTTTGCTCTGGTCATTTCACCAACATAGCCGGTGCCACCTTGTAAATTAAGAGGATGGAGAATTTCCGAGGCGTATTTTTCTTGAAAGCGAATGACAGCAGCTTGAGTTAAAGAAAGGAAATTGCCGGTAACCAGGCCTTCGGGATAAATATCAGCTCCTTGGCTTTTCAAAAATTCCTGAAGACAGCTAACTTCTGCAGAATCTCTTATTCCAAAATAAAGGTCGTTGTTAAATTTAGCGCAGGAAACCAAATTTTTTCCTGTAAGGGCGGCGATCTTTGTCTTATATTCGGCGATTTGTCTTTTCAATTCTTCAATCCGGGCTAAAAGCTGGCCGATTAATTCGGATTCTTGTTCCTCTTCGCTTTTTCCGGAAACAGCTACTCTCCAAGAAAAAGAATAGAAAGGTTCCCGACCATCAAAACCTGAGGTCTTGGTTTGAATTGAAGTAATAATTATTAAAGAAGAATACCGGATATTAAATTCGGGAATAACCAGTTTCCCTGTTTGATTTTCATCTAAAGATAAAAACTCAACCTGACACTTTTTCTGATGGTCGCAAAGCAGATAAGGAACTTTGAAAATGAGTCCTGTTTGTCCTTCAAATTCTAAAGTCAAAGTTCCTTTACCGCCGAAAATTCTCTGCCAGTTGCCAGTCCATTCTTTGGAGCTGTTAAGCACCGAAAGGGCGCTTTCCGAACCAAAAGGAAGATAATAAAAGACTGGGGCAATCTTTAAATCCTTTAAATTTTTGTTCAGGTAGCAGTATCTTGAGTCCAGCTGACAATCTGCAACCAAAATGGCAATTGTCCAATTAGTAAAAATTTGAGAAAAATTTTCTTGGATTCCGTTTTGCTCCAAAACAAAATTTATGGAATCAATTCCTATTTTGTCTGATTGAAGAGAGTCAACAAGAATTTTTATACTGTAATGATCGACCAGATATTGAGCAAAAAGAGCAACTATTCCGTAGTCAGAATTTTCATTAAGCCATTCGGTTAGAGAAGCCGAGGAATCTTTCAAAAAATTATTTACCCTTTTTTCAAGTCGGCTACCTTCGTAAACGTCGTCGTAACCCAAAAGTGTAGTGGTATATTCTGCCCTGGCTTCGTTGAGCCAAGTTTCTTCTCTAATATTTCTCAACAACTCCTTCTGGTTAACTGTGACCAGGTGCATAAATTCATGAGCCAAAAGAGCTTTGGCTTCCGGTTTATCGATGTGTCGGCTGTTTAAATAAAGGATTTTTCTTTCGTTTGATCTCGGGTATTGAAACCGGGAATAGGCATCGCCGGAATTAAAATAACCGCCGGCATCTGAAATCATCGGGTGAAGCAAAACAGTTATTTTTTCTGAACCGTCAATACCCGACTTTTGTTCTGAGCCGAAAGTACTGGTTAAAGTGGGGTAGATTTTTCTCTCAAACTCAACGGCTAAATCATAGAAAGCCACATCCAGGCTTTGTTTTTCTGACTGACTGAGTTTTTGCCACCACGCTTTATCAGCGTAAAAATATAATTTGTCAGTGATCTTTACTAAAGTGGCTGTTAATTCGTATCTGATTTGTGAATCGTAAGAAGAGTCGATGTTAAAAGCGACTTCCTGGCCCAAGTTATCGGCGGAAACAATAAACGGGGCTGCCAAAAACAGGATTGCCGTCAGAATAAGTTTTATTTTAAGAAGTTTAGACATTAGATTCCTAATTTCTAATTTAAAAATTACAAAACAAGTGATGTTTTTTTATTATAGCAATGTTTTATAAAAAATAAAAGCTCCCGGATCTCTCCGGGAGCTAATGTGCCTCACAAGGAAAGGCAAAAAAGAATCAACTCAACTCACTCCTATGGTAGGAGGACTTTACCAGTCTTAAAGATGTCAACAAACCAGTTTGTGGTTTTAGTATCATTCCAGACAGCAGTAAGTAGTGTTACATAACCATGAGCGCCTTGATATGAAGCGGCCAAGGTTGCAGCGTTAATATTCACATTAACCGTAATAGTAGCTGTCGTGTCTTTAGCAATCGTGTAGACGCCACCAGAAGCAGCGCCAGCACCCGTTACATCATAGTCCACGGCAACTCCCGGCGTGGTTGTAGCATCAGCATACGTGGTGGTAGTATAACCAGCCGTAACTGCTCCGGTACTTGTTACTGTCACATCGCCACCTACAGCTGTCATGGTGAATTTAATCACTGCGTCAGCTGTACTAGAAGCGACTACTGAAGCCGCTGTCTTGGTAATGGTCGGAGTACCAGATAAAGCCAAAGCTGGAGCAATCGTGTAAATGTAAGCAGGATAGCTGACTGCGCTACCGGTTTTGGCAGCGTCAGTCAAAGTCATACCCGAGGAATTCTCAGCAACAATATCTGCTCCACTTGCTACCGTTATCGTAGAAGTGGTTTCGGTCGTGGAAGCTGAAGAGTAATCAGCCTTAATAGTCAGGGTCTTGGTGGCATCCTTGGCAATCATTACAGCCATATCAGCAAAGCTGGCGACTCCGCCTACAACTGCTGCTGAGTTTACCACGGTATCACCGTCATAAAGATAAACTACACCAGAGGTGGCTCCGCCTGAACCTCCCATTGCCACAGCGATGTTATTTATGTCAGTAATCTTGACACTGTCGTATTCTGCCTTAGCATTAAGCCTCAATACCTCCACTCCATAGATAGCTCCCAGACTGCCTGTACCAATGTTGGAAGGCAGAGGAGAAGCAGTGTTTCGGGAAATGGTAAGAGTTGCACTGGCAGCTAAGGTTGTGTTAATACTGAAGCTTCTCGTGATGCTTTGAGTGCCCGCATACTGAATAATTCCGGCTGTGTCTACTCCTCTAATACCATTGGTATCAAGAGCAATTGTTTTGGTGCCGAGAGTCAACCAAGACGGATAAGCAGTCGGGGCATTTACCTTCACGGTCAAAACTTTAGAACCGTCTTTAGGAACGGTGACATCAAGTCCGGTTACCTGAAGATAATAATAGCTTCCTGACTTGTAAACAGTGCTGGAATTTAAATCCGTTTCAGCCACGAGGGTATCACCATCGTAAATAGAAAGATGAGTGAGGAAGTCGAACATCCTGAATGCGGCGAAGTAAAAGGTCATTCTCTGAACATCAATGTCAGAGAGTTTTGCTTTGAGCAAAATCCCCATGACAGCTACATCACTGTCGTTTTCATAAACCTTTGCACCGCTGGCTGGTACTGGATTAATTGCTACTGTCAAAATTCCTTCAGCTGCCTCTCCGTCAGGACCTGGTGGAACATCACCATCTGGTGGAGCTGCGGTCAGCATTGCGTTTAACACGGGCCTGGTAGCTGGACCAACATAACCGGTTCCAGCTGTTAACCCTATTGGGGTTAGAATTTCAGCCGCGTTTTGGTTCTGGAACTTGACAACAGCTGCGTGGGTCAAAGGACCAAAGTAGGTTGTCTCATTTCCAAGAGAACCGACGCCGGTTGTACCAAGCTGAGTTACGGGATCGGTGTTGAGCAGTGCCTGCAAGCATTTGACATCATTACCAGTGGAACCTTGACTTAAGTCCATGGTAAAGGTAATGCCAACGCAAGCAGTCGGGATACCAGTTGCCGGAGTACCGGTCAAAGTCTGGTATTGAGCCATTAATACATTTAACTGATTCTGCAGGTCTTGTATTGAAGCTAAAAGCTCTTCGGCTGTTGCACCTTGAGCCATACCCGGAACCATCATCAACGCCATAGTTAATCCAAGAAAACTCGCTACAATCTTTTTTGTCATATTCATTTTATTTTTTACTTTTTAATTTTTAATCTATTTCTGTCGCGTCGACCATTTCATTTCGTTCGTGACTTACTTCACCCCGTAGAGAAATTTTGAACAATAATTATTGAATCGGGCACAGCCCATTCGAAATTCTTCTGCGAGGTTTATGTATCAGTCACGAACTTCACCCCGTACCGAAAGGAATTTTCTGGTATCAGGGTCGCGACTCTCAATTGTTAAAAATAGAAACGTCTTATTTTTTTTATTCTTCTTCTGTTTCCTCTCCTACCTCCAATCCTTCCAGTTCCACCGGTTCTTCTTCCGTTTTCTCTTCTATCAACTCTTTTCCTTCTTCTAATGTTTCTTCCTCTACTGGTTCCTGATTAACCGGTTTATTAAACTCGTTCTGGAATAAAATTAGAGCTTGGGAATATTCTTCTTCTTGAGCCAGTTCTTTCATCCGGCTTAAAACTCCCTCTTGTTCTTCAGTCAAGGTGCTGCTTTCTAAAACAGAAATCAAATCTTCGGTGTAAAGCTTATCTGAGCTTTGTTTTAATTCTTCAAGCTCTTCTTCTCCGAAAGCCACTCCCAAGGTCTGGCTGATTGTCTGGGCTTTTTCTTCAATCCCGTCAACGATTTTTTTGACTTCGGCCGGACTTGAAGCTTTGGCTAAATTTTTATTCGCCTCGGAAATACTAGCTCGGGTTTCGTCAATAGCTGAGGGTAGATTTTTAACTCGGTTCTCTTGGGCCACCTGAGCCAGTTCTTCTAATCTTTTATTGGTCAATTCCAATTGTACCATGGGCATCTCTTCTTCAGAAACGAAAACTGACTGGACTCTTTCAGTAATTCTTTTTATTGAATAAAGTCTTTCACCGGGCAGAGATTTTTGGGCAAAAGTAAAAGCTCCAAAAAGCCCGGAAAAAACGAAAAAAGCCGCCAGCCCGGCATAAGCCGGTTTGGCAAAAATCATTTGAAAGACGGAGAGAACTATCGCAGCCGGATTCTCATATTTTGCTTTTTGTTCTTGGTCAAGAATCCGGTTTTTAAGCAAAACAGCCCAGTCCTGACTGGGTTTAATCTGGCGAAGTTCCCGAAGTTTCGCAATGAGCTCTTTTTCTTCCATTCTAAATATATGACGAAATTTCGAGGGTTTTATTACACCTGGTAGTAGAATTTTGACTTCTGCTAAAAACAGCAAAATGGACGAAGTCCGGTCAAGATTTCACTACCCGATTACACTTCTTTTACTTCTTGTTTGTTAATTTCTGCTTTCAGCGCTTTTAGGGCGCGGTGCAGTAGGACACGAGTAGCCTCTTCTGACCTACCAAAGAGTTCGGACACTTCGGGAATAGGTAGGTCATCAAGATAATGCCAAATAATTACATCCTGATAATCGTCTTTCAGCCCAGTTAAAGCTGCTTTAACCGCGTGAAGATCAGATCTCAAAATAGCCTCTTTTTCTAAATCCTCCCGAGGGTCAATGATCGGCACTAATTCAGCCGAGACAACTTGAGTCCTGCCTTTTTCCCGATAATGGTCAATAACTAGGTTGCGGGCGGTCCGATATAAAAAGGCACTAGGATTTTGAATCGGATTTTCTTTCCCTTGTTTAAACTTCTCCCAGGTTCTTAAAAAAGTTTCCGAACACAAATCCTGGGCAATTTCTTGAGAATTAACCTTTAAAAAAATAAACCGGTAGATTTTATCAATATTTTGATCGTAAATTTTACTAAATGTTTTTCTAAGATCTGACATGCTACTTATATATATGTATTTATGTCCGACTCCTGTCCTAACTTTTAACTCTCTTTCAACTCGTAAAAGGTATCGTTTCGCTCGCCCACTCTCTCAATTATACCTTGTTTTAACATGCTTTCAAAGTCTCTTCTTAGAGTTCTTTTGGTTACTTCCGGAAAAACCTGCTTTACCTGCCAAACCTGTGCCCGACCGTTTTCTTTTAAAAACTCCAGTATCTTCCCTTGTCGCAAACCCCCGCCACCAGTGGTGGGGGTTTGCGCCGGGCGACTCTCGGTTTTTTTCTCTTCCGGCTTTTCCAGAAGTTTCGGCGGTTCCGGGGGAGATTCAACGTTTTTTTTAATTTCGGCTTTTATCTTATTATATTCTTCCTGAATTCTCAAGAGCTCAGCAGCTGCCACCCAGTTTTGGGCTTTCGCTACCTCAAAAAAACTATCCAATACTTCTAAATCGTCCATAACTGGATTTTGCCCAAGGTTCTGCCTTAAACATCTGTCTAAAATCTCATCAGCCACCTCGCGCATTTTATAGCGCAGGGGCTCTTTTTTTGGAAAAAGCAAAGTCAGCTTGTAAAGATCATTTGTCAGCTGAATTAAAAAATCCTTATTCATAACACGAATCAAAAAACATTTTTTTTAATATAGAACAATTTTTAATTTTAGTCCAGCCAGTCGTCCGGCGGCGGCGCATTGCTCAGCCAGGCAGCGCCGATGAATAATTTTGAACCAGAGGGAATGCCCTGGTCCTCGTCATATTTAACATTCAATCTTAGTCCCCCATCGCCGCCTTCATTTGCCGGTATGCGAGAAACGCTAATAAAAGTCCACTCGTCAGTATTTAAAGCTATCACATCGCCATAATATACATAAGCACTCCCAGGATATTTTATCCCCAGCCTGAGAACGCCAATTCCTTTCACCCAGCATTGAGCATAATAGGCCGTGCTTGAATTCATTGTTTTGCCATATTGATAGAAACCCCACCAATCTGCCGAAGTCAAAGTTAATTCGGCCGAGTAGTTTCCAATAAGTCCATCGGAAGACTGGTTAATTCTGGCTAATGTTCCTGACCACAGCCAATTATCAGGCGGGGCCGTTGAGGTTCCGCTCTGCCACTCCTCAAAAAATTTGTTCAATAAAAAATTCGTTGGCGGCTCGGGTTCTTCCTCTTTTCCAAAGTTTGCAATAATGCTTTTATCTTCATCCATCACTATTTTCATCACAGTTTCCTCGGACGCCAGGTCGCCTGTCCAGCCGATAAATCTCCATCCTTCCTCAGGAAAAGCCGTAACAATAACTTCCTCGTTCTCTCCATAAGTGCTGGTGCCAAAAGCGGGGGTGGTGGTTCCTCCGCCGATAATCTCTATTGTCAGACTGTATTCAACAACCGGTTCTGTCTCCGGGCTTTGATTTTGAGCTTTGGGGGTTGGCGATTGAATCTCAAAATCGACTGAATTATCGCCGGTATTTTTATATTCTTCTGTTTCTCCAAGCCAAATTCTTCCTAATGACTCATTCACGCCGGGATTTTCGGGAAAAGGAGAGATTTCCATGAAAGGATTTGTACTGCTCGCCCAAGCCAAAGCGCTAATAATAGTATTATCGGGCGCTAAAAGAGCTATACTATTTTTTGAAGCCAAGGTTTGGGTTGTTGAAGCATCGGCATTGATTAAAGACGGATAATTTTCATCTTTTGAACTGGCCCATAAATAATATCCTTTGGCAGAAATCAAGCTCCCGGAAGGGAAAACCCGGATTGAAGATTCGCTTCCGGTAGAAGTTCTTTTTCTTAATTTATAACCGGAAATGTCAGTATCGGAATTCTCTGAATTATATAACTCAATAAAGTCGTGATTTGTGTCATTTCCTTCAATTTGAACTTCAGAAATAATAATTTCCGGGTAGGAAACTGGCACCGGCGGCGGCGCGCCGCCGGTGTTACCAGTATAACCCAAAGCATAAGCGCAGCCCTGAGCTATTATTTTTTGCAAAGTTGTTTCGCCAATTCCGCTCACTCTGATTAAGTCAGAAAGGGAATAAAACGGCCTTACCTCAATTATCCTTTGGGCAATAACCGGGCCTACCCCGGTTATTTTTTGCAGTTCGCTTGCCGAGGCGGTATTAATATTAACCCAACAAATATCTTTCTCTTTAATCTCTTCTTCCTCCTCGTTATCTTGTTCCAAGGCTAAAGAAGCCACACCTTCTTCCAATACGCCAGCACAAGCAATCCCCTGTCCTTTTATACCAGCTACGGTTTTCTCTCCAATACCCTGGACGCGAGCGAGATCATCAAGAGTATAAAATAATTCCTTTTGACGCTCTTCTATAATTCTTTGAGCAAGAACGGGCCCGACCCTGTAAAGTTCTTCAAGCCCTTCCGGGAAAGCTATATTTATATTGAGCTGGTTTTCTTGGCACCCTTCAAATTCTTTTTCTTCTTCCTCTTCTTCAATCAATTCGGCAACTTCTTGAGCAAGTATATCTATTTGCCTGGCGATATCGTCAAGCATTGCCTGAAGCTCTTCTAAGGTTAAAGTTTGCACCGGCTCTGGTTCCGCCGGACCCGGCTCAATATCTGATTCTTCTTTAATAGTTTCAATTTCTTCCCTCAACAGCCCTTGTTCTACTTCTTCTTTCGGTTTTTCTTCAAGCGTAAGACTGACTTGCGCCTTGCCAAGCTGAATTAGTTCCGGATTTTGCCACCAATAAAAAAATCCTCCAGCTCCGAAGATTAAAACAATAACAAAAATAACAAAAATCTTTTTTGTCATATTTTTTTAATTTTACAAACCCCAAAACAAAAAGCAACCCCCCTCTTGTGGAAAAGTCGCTATTGATCTTTCCAGACAATGAAAATTTTAAAGACCGGAGAGGGTGTGGATTAGGGAAACAGGGATAGCAACAACTCTTCCGTCTTTATCAACGGTATTCAGCCCTAAAATCCTTGCTTCAATATCAAACAAGGCGCTACCGGCCATATTACTTTTCTCAAAAATGTTCGTTTGAATTGCATTTTCGTCAAAAATCGTGACAATCCCCTCATTGGCCGCAACGCCCTGAGATGTCGCGCCAAGCAGAAAAACTCTTTCGCCTAATTTCAATTTTTCCAAATCAGCAAAGCCAAGGGTTGGCAATTTGGTTTTTTCAAGTTTTATCAGGGCTAAATTATTTTCTAAATCCCTTTTTAAAACTTGGAAAGGCACTCGTTCCTCGTCAACAAAAAAATTGAAAACTGAACTCTGAGGAACCAATTCGGCCAAAGTGACAACCAAGCCGTCGGTAGTCAGAATCAAAGCTGAGCCCTCTAAAATTTTTCCCGTCTTGGTTTCTGTTTCTACCCTGACTATCGCTTTTTCTGCCTTTTCAATGGCATTTTTAAGAGCAATATTTTCCTGAATATAAATTTCTTTCACTTCGGTGACATTGACCGGAGTCTGTTCTAATCTATATTGATAAAAAAGCGGCCTTTCAATAAAGTAAGGCCAGAGAATTTGATCGGCAAAAATCCCGCCCACTACTCCGATAACAAAGAAAGCTAAAATTTTAAAAATATTTTTTAACATAAAATCCGCATGTCATTAAAAAAGCTGGATATCTATCGTACTAAAGATTTCTCTCTCTTACGGGGGGCTTTCATCAGGTCTTTAGCTGTTCGAAAAATAATTTGGCCGGCCTCCAAATCAATTACCACCCGCTCCCCCTCTTTGATTTCGCCAGAAACAATTTTCAAAGAAAACGGATCCAGCACCTGCTTCTGAATGACTCTTTTTAAAGGTCGGGCGCCCAGATTTTGGTCAAAACCCTTTTCAGCCAGAAATTCTTTGACCGATTCGGAAACCTTAATTTCAATCTTCTTTTTGGCCAATCTTCCAGCCACTTTGGCCATCTCCAGGTCAACGATTTTTTTAATTTCCGGCTTGCCTAGAAAATTAAAAATGATAATTTCGTCAACCCGGTTCAAAAATTCTGGCCGAAAACTCTCTTTCAGGGAAGCCAGAACCTTTGTTTTTAAGCTTTCTTTTTGACTGATTTTTTCATCGCCGCCAATAAAGCCCAGGGCAGCCTCCTGAGAGATAATGTTTGAGCCGACATTTGAAGTCATAATAAAAATAGTGTTTTTGAAGGAAGCGGTTCTTCCTTTGGCATCGGTTAATCGGCCGTCTTCTAAGATCTGAAGTAAAATATTGAAGACTTTAGGATGGGCTTTCTCTATCTCGTCCAGCAGGACAACGCTGTAAGGCCGGCGTCTGATTTTTTCTGTCAATTGACCGCCTTCTTCATAGCCGACGTAGCCGGGAGGGGAACCTATCATTTTGGAAACAGTATGTTCTTCCATGTATTCTGACATATCTAAGCGAACCAGGGCGTTCTCATCATTGAATAAAAACTCGGCTAAAGCCCGGGCGGTCTCAGTTTTTCCCACGCCGGTCGGGCCCAAAAACATAAAGGAGCCCATGGGCCGATTTTCTTCGGAAATGCCAGCCCGGGAACGCCTGATAGCGTGAGCAATAGCCTCTATGGGCTCGGGCTGGCCAATAACTCTTTTTTGTAAAATTTCCTCCATTTTTTCCAGTTTTTTAACCTCCTCTTCTAGTAATCGGGTGACTGGAATGCCCGTCCAGCGGGAAACCACATTAGCCACTTCTTCTTCGGTAACTTCTTCCTTCAAAATGGGCCGGTTTTTTTGGAACTGGACCAATTTTCTTTCGGCCGCTTTCAGGTCTTTCAAAAGCTGAGGAATCTTTCCGTACTTTAATTCGGCCACTTTTTGCAAATTAGCTTCAGTCTCCCCTCTTTCTGCCTGAAAACGAGTTGTTTCTATTTCCTTTTTAAGGTTTTTTATTTTAGTAATGGTCTCTCTTTCTGACTGCCATCTGGCTTCAATCTCTTTTGCCTTTTCTTTTAGATCGGCTAACTGGCGGGAAAGCGCTTTTTTGCGACTGGAAGATTTTTCTTTTTTTGTTGCCACCTGCTCTATCTCCAATTTTTGAATTTCTTTCTTAAGATTCTCCAATTCCATAGGCTCTGACTCAATTTCTAATCTTAAAGCCGACATGGCTTCGTCCATCAGGTCAACGGCTTTATCAGGCAAAAACCTGTCGGTAATATAACGGCCAGCCAGCTGAGAGCAAGCCACAATAGCTGCATCTTTAATTTTTACTCCGTGATGCAGCTCGTATTTGTCTTTGATTCCCCGCAAAATGGAAATAGTATCGTCAATCGAGGGTTCTTGAACTAGAATTGGCTGGAATCTCCTCTCCAAGGCCGGATCTCTTTCTAAATACTTTTGATATTCTTTTAAAGTGGTGGCGCCAATTGCTCTCAACTCACCCCGGGCTAAAGCAGGTTTCAAAAGGTTTGAGGCATCAATAGCGCCCTCGGCAGCTCCCGCTCCCACCAAAGTATGTAATTCATCAATAAACAAAACATATCGGCCGGCGGCCCGATTGATTTCTCTAAGCAGAGCCTTAATCCTGTCTTCAAACTCGCCCCGATATTTTGTGCCGGCTACCAGAGCTCCTAAATCCAAGCCGACAATTTCTTTTTCTTTCAGGGATTCGGGTACCTGCCCAGAAACAATTCTTTGCGCCAAACCTTCAACAATAGCTGTTTTTCCGACCCCGGCTTCACCTACCAAAACCGGGTTATTTTTCGTTCGCCTTGATAAGACCTGCATCAATCTTCTGATTTCATTTTCTCTGCCAATAACCGGGTCCAGCTTTCCCTGCTTGGCCTGGTTGGTTAAATTTCTGGCGTATCTTTCAATGACTTGGTATTTTGTTTCCGGCTCTGGGTCAGTGATTCTGGCTCCGCCCCGAATCTGAGCCAATTGCTTTAAAAAGGTTTCATAATCTAACTTGCCGAATTCCAAAGTGGTGGTTCCACCATTCGGCTGCAAAAAAGCGGCCTTGTCTAAGATTTCCTTGGCTTTGGTTTCTGAAGCTAAAAGAGATAAAAACAAGTGTTCAACAGAAATAAAGTCGTCTTGCATCTTCATTGCTTCCTGTCTGGCTCCCTCAAGAACTTTGGCCATATCCTGAGTCAAATAAAATTGTCCGAAGGCCTGAGGCTGGGCAATGACCGGCAGATGCTCCAGGGCCAATTTGGCTTTTCTTTTTATTCCTTCAATATCAGCACCCAGGCGCTGAAGCAAATTCAAAACCACGCTTTCTTCCTGTGAAAGCAAGGCGTAAGTCAAGTGCAAGGCGTCAATCTGCTGTTGACCTCTTTCCCGGGCCAAATCCTGAGCGTAGAGTATGGCTTCCTGGGCTTTATGCGTAAATTGTCCTCCGTTCATAGTTAAAAATTTTTTGAACCTATTTCATTATTATTTTACTATAGAATCTCTGAGAAAGGCAACCCCGCCTTGGGACTTATCGGTTTCGGAGGTTAATAGGCTTTTTTATTCGCTCCTTTCGTCCAAAATTACTTCGATATTTATTTCCTGTTTGTCACGAAGAATTTTTAAAACTACTCGATCGCCAGGGTCATATTTGACAATGATTTTAGCCAAAGTGTTCTCGGTAGTGATTTTTTCTTTATTGAATTCTAAAATAATGTCTCCTTCTCTTAATCCTGCTTTTTCTGCGGCTGAATTCTGAAAAATGGCCGGCTCACCCGATGCTCCTTTCTGGACCCAGGCGCCGTAATTTACCGGTAAATTATTTCCTTCCTGGATTGCTTCGTTAATCATAACATATCTTACTCCCAAAAACGGGTAAACGATTTTACCCAGGGTTTTTACCTGCTCTACGCCCTTTTTGGCTTTGTTAACCGGGATGGCAAAACCGATATTTTCTCCGCCAACCACCGTGGCGCTATTGATTCCAATAACTTCTCCTTCTAGGTTCAAAAGCGGACCCCCGGAATTCCCCTGGTTGATAGCGGCGTCAGTTTGAATAACATCTTCCAGGGTTTCAACCAAGCCGCCGCCCGTCGCTATAATATTTCTACCCAGCCCGGAGATTACTCCGACCGAAACCGAGTTCTGGAATTCTCCCAGAACATTACCAATGGCAATGACCGTCTGGCCGATCTGCAAAACATCCGAGTCGCCGAGTTTGACGATTGGAAAGGGCTCTCCCGATTCAATCTTTATTACGGCCAAATCCTGAACCGGATCCCGGGCTAAAATCTTAGCCGGAAAAGTTCTTCCGTCATTGGTCAAAACAGTATAATCAGCATCGTCGCTCAGCACAACGTGCTTATTAGTCAAAATCATCCCGTCTCCAGAAACAATAAAGCCTGAGCCTCCGCCAACTTCCTGTTTTTCAGTTCTTTTTTGGAGAGGAACATCTTCAAAAGGAGTAAAATAATATTGTTCAACATATTCAGTGATGGTAATACTCACCACTGCCTCGGAAACCTCATTAACCGCTTTGATAATTGCCTCTTCCTGGGTGGTCTGGGGAAGATAGACCGATTCTTTCTCAATAATCTTTTCTGTTTCAGTCCTAACTATCTCTCCTTCCGGAGTTAAAGGAGCAAAATATTTCGCGAAATAAAAATTGGAAGCGCTGGCTCCTAAAAAACCGGAAGTCGCGGCTACCAAAATTATCAAAACCCAAGAGCCTAATCTGCCTGTTTTCGAAGTATTAAATTTTGGCAAGTCGTAAATTGTCATAATATTATAAACCTAATTCTTGGCGAGTCTTTTTTGTTACCGGAATCCCTACTTTTTCAAAAATTTCTAAGGCCTTTTTTTCTATCTCGATTAAGTCTTCTTTAGTGTCGCCTTCAAAGCGACATTTTATATATGGGGAGGTGTTAGCCGCTCGAGCTAAAGCCCAGCCATTTGAGAAATTAATTCTCGCCCCGTCAACGTCAATAAAATTATAATTATTTTCTCTTAGATATTTTTGTAAATTTTCGATAATTTCAAACTTCACCTCATCAGTAGTGTCTATAAAAACCTCGGGGCTGGCACAATAACAAGGCAAACTATCAACATATCTGGCGAAATCTTCTTTATCAGAAATAATCTCAGCTAACTTTAAGGAGGCGAACAAGGCATCGTCGCAAAGATAATAATCAAGGGGGAAAAGAAAATGCAATGTAATTTCTCCCCCAAAAACGGCATCGGTTTCAATGATTTTATTGATAATTGCGTTATGATGAGAAACAGAAAAATGGGTTTCAACTCCTTGTTTTCTCATCTCATCTAAAAAGGCTTTAGAGACCCTCATGTCATGAATAATTGGGCCTTTTTTCTTTTGGAGAGCCTGCCTGGCTAGCATTAAAAGACAGAAGTCGCCGCTAACAACGTGGCCCTGGCTATCTAATACCCCTATCCTATCCCCGTCACAATCATAAACAAAGCCTATATCTGCTTTTTGCCTTAAAACTTCCTCTCTGACATCTTTAAGGTTTTCTTCTTTATACGGATCAGGTAAATGATGAGGGAAAGTACCATCAAAATCGCCATAAAGAGTTTTCACCTGACAACCAAGTTTTTGAAAAACTTTTTCGGGTAAAAATCCAACCGCCCCATTACCAGAATCAATAATAATCTTTAGTGGCCTCTTCAAGGTAATTTTACTAGTGACATAATCTATATAATCCTGAGAGGGGTTGAAGGCGGTAATTTTGTCTTTCTGGGGAAACGTTTCTGATTCTTTATTCCCGAGGATTAACCCTTTTATTTTCTCCAAGTCTCTACCAATAACGTCTTCGGAAATTTCTTTACCCGGTTTTTTAATATGGAGAGTTAAACCATTATGTTCTTTCGGGTTATGAGAACCGCTTACCATAATCCCGCCGTCGAAATGATAGTGGAAAATTGAGAAATAAAATAAGGGGTCTGGGGCGATATTAATATCAATCACCTCTTTACCGACCTCTACTAAAGATTCTTTGACAGCTTTAGCCAAAGAAGGAGAACTTAATCTGGGGTCCCTGGCAACAACTATTTTTTTGGCCTGAGAATATAATTCCCCAAAAGCCTTGGCAATCCGCGAGGCTACCTCTTCATTTAAATCGTTGGGATAAATTCCTCTAATGTCGTAAGCTCGGAAAATATTAGGGTTGATTTTCATATAATCTAATTATACAATAGCAAAATAAACAGATAAAGCGGACGACAATGAAGAAGAAAATAAAAGCAATTTCGTTGGACATAGACCAAACTATTACGGAGGTAGGGGGCCGTTTTGTGCCTTGGTCAAACCAGGAAATTGCAGATTTATCTACCATATTGAAACTGCTCTGGCAGATTAAGAAAATACGATTTTTTTTCGCCACCGGTAGGCCGGCACCTTATATCGAAGCAATAACTCAGGTATTAGGCATTGTAACTGATATGCCTAGCCTCTTTGAAAACGGCGTTGGGCTTTATTGGTCAACTAACGGGAAATATAAGTTCAATCCAAAAATTACATCACAAAAAATTGCCAAGTTATCTATAATAAAAACGGACTTGATATCCTTAGTGAGAAATCTAAGAGGTATCTATGAATTAGGAAAAGAATATTCTTTTTCTACTAACCCACCAAAAGGTATGAAAATTGAAAATTATTATGATGTTATTCGACAACAAATCAAAAAGAAATTTGGGAATATAATTGGAAAACATATTGAAATCACGCACTCCCAGTCGGCGGTGGATATAACTATCTTTGATGTTAACAAAAAAACTGGTCTTGAATTTTGGTGTAATGAACAAGGGATAAAAGTAGAAGAATTAGCTGCTATCGGCGACAGCCGTGGTGATTGGCCAGTTTTGAAAACAGTGGCTTTACCAATGTGCCCGGCCAATTCAACAGAAGAAACAAAAAACATTGTAAAAAGACGAGGAGGATATATTTCTCCTTTTCCAACTATCTTTGGAACAATTGATTGTATCGCTTTTTTGTCAGAGAATAGTTCCATTCAAAACCTTAGTAAAAAAATAATCCAACGTTGGAAAAAATCATTCAAATAATCCCTATTGACAAAATTACTACGATGTGTAATAATATAAGCTAGCAGAGGCGATTCAAAGCCTTTTTAAAAATTTAATTATGAAAGGAGAAAGGAAAAGTGATAAAAGCAATTAGTATTGATTGGGAAAATACCTGTAGTAGCGGTAAAAATTTACCCTGGCCAACGCATAAGTTGGGCGACTTATCCCATATTTTGCGGATATTTTGGGAAATCAAAGGCATTTCTTCTTTTCTAAATACAGGAAGGCCAGCACCCTATGCTGAGGCGGCCTTACAAGCGTTGGGTACCGTGATAAACATACCGAGCATTGCAGAAAATGGAGCGATACTTTATTATCCCAAAACTGGCGATCTCAAGATAAATCCAGCTATCACACACGAAAAGAAAACTGCTTTTGCCAAGATAAAAGATCAATTGGATGAGTTAGTGGTAAAACTAGACGGTTTAAAAGAATTTGGCAAAGAATTTAGCTTTTCCACTAATCCGCCACCGGGGATGACAATAGAAGACTATTTTCACCAAATAAAATCGGGGGTTGAAAATAAACTCGGGGAAGTCATCTGGGATGCCACCGAAATAACTTTTTCTCAGAGTGCAGTTGATATCACTATTAAAGGCATCAATAAGCAAACTGGTCTTGAATTTTGGTGTAATGAACAAGGGATAAAAGTAGAAGAATTAGCTGCTATCGGCGACAGCCGTGGTGATTGGCCAGTTTTGAAAACAGTGGCTTTACCAATGTGCCCGGCCAACGCTACTCCAGAAACCAAGGAGTTAGTCAAAAAACGGAGTGGCTATGTGTCACTGTTCCCAACAACTTTGGGAACGATTGATTGTATCGCTTATTTATCTCGGAACAGATTCGTTAGAACCTGCGCTGATCGCGTTATCTGCGAGTGGAAGTTTCGGCACCCGATTGAATTGACCGCTAATCTTGTAAATTAACAGGAAAGAGGACAGGTAGTCAGACGAGAGGCTTCGATTTTAATCGCGGAGCCTCTTTTGCTTTTCTTATTGATATTTAAAAAAATTCTGATAAACTCAATTATATGAGCTTTTCTGTTGGTATCGTAGGACTACCTAATGCCGGTAAATCCACCTTATTTAAGGCTTTGACCAAAAAACCGGTTGATATCGGTCCTTATCCCTTCACCACTATTCATCCAAATTTCGGAATAGTCCAAGTTCCTGACGAAAGACTGGAAAAAATCGCCGAAACAATAAAACCAGAGAAAGCCACCCCCACCATTATCGAGTTTATTGATATTGCCGGCTTGGTCAAGGGCTCTCATAAAGGTGAAGGTTTGGGAAATCAGTTTTTGGCCCAAATTAGAAATTGTGATGCTATTTTGGAAGTGGTCAGGGCTTTTGAAGACCCGAGGGTAGAAAATACCACCGGCAAGATTGATCCGGCCAGCGACATTGAAACAATAAAAATTGAGCTGGAACTGAAAGACGTGGAGATTGAGGAAAGAGCTAAAGCTCGGGAAGGCAAAGAGGTCGCTGAGACTTCGTCTCATCTCCCGTCTCGCCTCGCTCCGCGAGGCTCGACAAAAGAAAATCTTTTGAGTAAAAAACCGGTTATTTATCTTTTGAATATCAATGGCAAAACTTCCTATCAGGCGCCGAAAGCTGAACACTTAGCCGTAAATCTCAAGGACGAAGTAGAAATGTTTGAATTATCAGAAGCAGAAAAGAAAGAATTAGGCCTGAAGTCTCAGCTTGACCAATTAATTCTCGGTTGCTACAATATCCTTGATTTAATTACTTTTTACACGATAACCGGCGGCAAGGAAACGCGCGCTTGGACGCTGAAAAACGGTCTTACCGCCCCTGATGCCGGCGGAGTGGTCCATACAGATTTTAAAGAAGGATTTATCCGGGCCGAGGTAGCTAACTGGCAAGAATTGGTAACAGCTAACGGCTGGAAAGAAGCCAGAGAGCGGGGCTGGATTCAGACAGTCGGCCGAGATTATATAGTTAAAGACGGCGATGTAATAGAGTTTAAAATATAATCATGAGATATTATGAATTAACCATCAATACTAAAGAGGCAGATTCCCTTTTAGAAAGGGTGGTTTCTTACCTTCCGGGCCCGCCCGCCCAGCAGCAAAAACAAACCTCCTTTCTGACCTTGGAGTTTTATACGGAACCGGAAAAAATCCAAGAACTGGAAAAAAAGCTCAAAGAAGACTCCTTAAGGTATATAATTTTAGCCAAAGAGTCGGTAAAAAAAACCGCCGTTAAACCAATAAGAAAACTAGGAAAAACCATCAAGCCTAAAGCAGAATTGAAGGAAATAGAAAAAAAATTAGAAGAGATATTAGAAGAAACTTAAAGGTCGGAAAAAATAAAAAAGCTTCAAATGAATCTTAATAAAGTTATTTTAATCGGAAGATTAACTCGCGACCCGGAAATGCGCTCCTTACCTTCTGGTCAGCCAGTAGCTTCTTTCGGATTAGCCACTAACCGGGTTTTTGTTAGTAAGGACGGCCAGAAGCAAGAACAAGTTGAATTTCACAATATTGTTCTTTTCGGAAGACTGGCGGAAATTGCCGGCCAGTATTTAAAAAAAGGAGCCCTAACGATGATCGAAGGAAGAATCAGGACCAGGAATTGGCAGGACAGCCAGGGAAACCAACGTTCGCGCACCGAGATCGTAACCGAACGAATGCAATTGGGTCCCCGGGCAGCAGGCAGAGTTATACCGCCGACCGAACCAAAAAAGGAAATGCCGCCGGCAGAAGAAATCCCAATTATTGAAGAAGGAGGAGGAGGAGAAGAAATTAACGTAAAAGATATCCCTTTTTAGTTATGTCCTGTTTTTTTTGTCAAAGAAACATCAAAGAAATTGACTTCAAAGATACCGAGCTTTTAAAAAAGTTTCTTTCCGGTTCGGCTAAAATTAGGGCAAAAAAAAGAACTGGAGTTTGCTCCAGCCATCAGAGGAAATTAGCCCGGGCAATAAAACGAGCCCGAAATCTAGGACTACTGTCTCATACCCGGAAGTAGAAATTCGACTAAACTTCGTTCATTTTTGATTCGCCGAAGGCGAATCAGTCGAATTTTCACTTCCGGGCATACTGCTAAATAGAGTCTTCTTTATTTTTTTTGCAATTTCCGGATTTTCTTTTAAGAAGGTTTTGCTTGCCTCCATTCCTTGTCCCAGTTTAGTATTTTCAAACTGAAGCCAGCTGCCGGCTTTTTTTATTATCTCCAATTTCAGACCGGTATTGATAAGATCGGCCAGCTGGGAAATCCCCTCATTATAATAAATATCAAATTCGGTCGTCTTGAAAGGGGCGGCCACTTTATTTTTGACAATTTTAGCTCTTACCCTGTTGCCGACAATCTCCTCTCCTTTCTTTATCTGGGCAGCCCGCCTCAAGTCAATTCTTACCGAAGCGTAAAATTTCAGAGCTAATCCTCCCGATGTGGTTTCCGGATTACCGAACAAAATTCCGATTTTCATTCTTGTTTGATTAAGAAAGACGACTACGGTCTTTGTTTTAGAAATAACTCCGGAAAGCTTACGTAGCGCTTGTGACATTAAACGCGCCTGAAGACCGATTTGGAATTCGCCCATTTCACCGGCAATTTCCGCCTGAGGGACTAAAGCCGCTACCGAATCAATGACAATAACATCAACCTCGCCTGACTTGACCAGAGTTTCAACAATTTGCAAGGCCTGCTCGCCCGAATCGGGCTGAGAGATTAATAAATCATTAATATTAACTCCGATTTTTTTGGCGTAATCCGGGTCTAGAGCATGCTCGGCGTCAACAAAAGCAGCTACCCCAGATTTTTTCTGAGCTTCGGCGCAAATATGAAGGGCTAATGTGCTTTTACCGGAACTCTCCGGGCCGTAAATTTCAATTACTCGGCCTCGCGGCACGCCGCCTACTCCCAAAGCCATGTCAAGAGAAATGGAGCCTGTCGGGATAACATCAACGTCAACCGGCCTGACTTCTCTTAGTTTCATTATGGCTCCTTCGCCAAAACGCTGCTTGATTTCGTCTACCGCTTCTGCCAGATCAGTTTTTTCTCCGTTAGCGGGCGGATTTTTTTCTTTTTGTTTTGCCATAGCTTGATAATATCATTTTAATTTTCAATTCGCAATAAATTTTTAACTACACCTTCTCCCATTCTTTGTCCTCTTCGTCGGTTTTAATATATACTTCTCTCGGTTTGGCGCCCTCACCTGGTCCGACCACTCCCCTTTCTTCCAAAATATCAATCAATCTGGCTGCTCTGGCATAACCAATTCTTAGCCTTCTTTGTAAAAGAGAGGCTGAGGCCTTTTTGGCTTCACTAACCACCCTTTTCGCTTCTTCATACAAAAGATCTTCACCGGTTTCAAATTCAGCTCCTTCCTTTCCTTGGAAAAAAGATGAGGCGATTCCTTCTTCCAGGATTTCTTCGGTCAAAGACGGACAAGAAGAATCTAAAGAGGTGACAATTTTTGTTTCTAGCCAATTGACTACCTTTTTAACTTCTCTTTCTGAAACATAGGCTCCTTGAATTCTTTTTGGCTTGGCAATTTCAGCTGAAATGAAAAGAAGATCTCCTGCGCCTAAAAGTTTTTCAGCTCCAGCCATATCCAAAACCGTTCTTGAATCGATCTGGCTGGCAACCTGAAAGGTGATTCGGGAAGTAATATTCGCCTTAATTAAGCCGGTAATAACCTCTACGGACGGTCTTTGAGTGGCGACCACTAAATGGATGCCGACAGCCCTAGACATCTGGGCTAATCTAACAATTCCCGCCTCCACTTCTCTTCCGCGGGCGGCCATTAAATCAGCCAGCTCGTCAATAATTAAAACAATGAAAGGGACAGAAGGTTCGCCTTCTTTTGAAACTTTTTCGTTGTAACTAGTAATGTCTCGGGAGCCGTTGCCAGAGAGCACGTCAAACCTTCTTTCCATTTCAGATATCAGCCATTTCAAAGCATTAACTGTTTTTTGGGCGTCAAAAATAACCGGAGACAGAAGATGAGGTAATTCTTTATAGATTGAGAATTCCACTCTTTTAGGGTCAATTAAAATAAATCTCAGGGTTTCCGGAGAATTGCGATAAAGCAAAGAAAGAATCAGGCTATTTAAAAATATTGTCTTGCCCGTACCCGTGCTACCAGCTACTAGTAAATGAGGCATTCGGCCCAAGTCGGCATAAACCGGATTACCCGAAACATCCCTGCCCAACACCAAAGCCAAATCAGAAAGAGAGTTTTGAAATTGAGAAGCGGCAATCAGTTCTCTTAATCTGACCTGGGCCCGGACTCGGTTGGGAATTTCAATACCAACCAGAGGTTTACCAGGAATCGGCGCCTCTATCCGGATGGGATGGCTGGCTAAAGCCAGGGATAAATCGTTGGAAAGTGTGGTAATTTTTGACAATTTTATGCCGTCGGCCGGCTTGAGGGTATACTGGGTAACGGTTGGCCCGACATTGATTCCTGACATCTCTACCGGAATCTCAAAATTCTCCAAGGTTTTCTTAATGATAGCCGAGTTGACTCTGATGTCGCCGGCGGTTGGTTTCTCTTTTTCCGAATCTAACAATTCCAAAGGCGGGCGCTGATATTCTCCTCCAACGCCCTTGGTAAGCGAACTAATTAGCTGGGTTTTTAATTCCAGAGAAGGTTCCTTTACAGATTCCGTTTCTCTTCTGACTTCGAAAGTGGTAGGAGGTTCAACCTCTTTTATCTTGAAAGAGGGAGTAAAAAATCTTTTGATTAAACTCGGCTTGGCCGATGCTTCTGTTTTCGCTTTCTGGTCTTCGGCGGAAAAACTGGCCGGCCGCTTTAATAAGTGCCAGAAAATTAGACCGGAAATCAAAATTACTCCGGCAAAAACAATCAGGCTGACCCAAAAACCAAAAAATCGGAAAAGAAATTGGGCTGTCAAATAGCCCAGCCAGCCGCCGTCTTTAAACTCTAAGTTCAAAATGCCAAAAATGCCGCTGGTTCCCAAAATAAAAAGCAAAACGGCTAAAATTAAGGCAAAAAGAAATTTTTTATACCTCGCTAAAAAGAAAGTCAAACCAGCCAGCACTAAAACTAAAGGTAAAAGAAAAACCGCCCTGCCCACTAAAAAATTAAGACCAGCAAAAATTTTGCCGCCTACCCATCCGGCTTGTTCAATAAAACTCAAGGTAACAATTATAGCCAGTAAAAAAGTTACCACTCCGCCAATTTTCTTTTTAATTTCTTCGGGCAAAGCGAAACGGCCGAACTTTTTCGATTTTTCAATAATTTTCTTTTTATTCTTTCTCCCCATTTCTCTTTTATTCTAACACAAAACGAACTCAAGGCATAAAACTCAAAGCTTTACGATTTAAGTTATAGTTTTGAGCTTTACGATTTGTGCTTTACGTTTTTAAAAAACCTGTTCCTGCCGGAATTAGCTTTCCAATAATCACGTTTTCTTTCAATCCTCTCAATTTATCTTCCTTGCCTTCAATGGCTGCCTTAATTAAAACTCGCGAGGTTTCCTGAAAAGAAGCGGCTGATAAAAAGGAGTCGGTAGTCAAAGCCACTCGGGAAATCCCAAGTAAAACCGGGACTCCTTTGACAGGCTTTTTCTTTTCTTTTTTTAACCTGGCGTTTTCTTCTAAAAATTTTGCCCTCTCAATAATCTCGCTGGACGTGAATAAAGAGTCACCGGGCTCTTTAACCCTGATTCGGGAAAACATCTGGCGGATTATCACTTCTAAGTGTTTATCGTTGATTTGAGCTCCTTGAGAAGCGTAAATATTCTGGATTTCTTTGATCATATATCGCCAGCTTTCTTCCATGCCTGCTAACTTAAAAAGTTCTTTTAAATCTATGCTCCCTTCGCAAAGTGGTTGGCCCGCTTTTACTTTTTGACCTTCTTTAACCCAGATGGCACAGGGAGCGGGAATTTGATATTCAAGAATTTCGGTTTTGCGCTTTTTTGACGTCTTTACCGATGAGTCGGATTTCTTGGGCCTTATTTTCACTATCTTTTGAGGAGTAATTTCAACTATCGTTCCTTCAGCTCCGGCTATCTCCGCCTTACCTGAGGGCGTCCTGGTTTCAAAAATTTCCTGAACCCTGGGCAAGCCGAAAGTAATATCACCTCCGCCAGCCACTCCGCCGGTGTGAAAAGTTCTCATAGTCAACTGAGTTCCCGGTTCGCCGATTGCCTGAGCGGCGACAATTCCGACTGCCTCACCGATCTCAGCTAATTTATTATATCCTAAGTCCCAGCCGTAACATTTCTGACAAACTCCCCTTAAAGATTGGCAATTTAAAACCGAGCGAACCTTTATTTTTTCCAACCCTTTTTTAATTATTTTTTCTCCCTTTTCCCGGTCAATAATTTCTCCCTTTTTTAAAATACCTCGAATATCTTCCAAAGAAACTCGGCCAATTATTTTTGATAAAAAGTTCTGGCCGATTTCGTCTATGTCCTGTCTAAAAATCTCAATTCCGTTTTCTGTCTTACAGTCTTCTTCTGAAATAACTATCTCGTGAGCAACGTCAACTAATCTTCTGGTTAAGTAACCAGCCGTGGAAGTTCGCAGGGCAGTGTCGGCCGTTCCTTTTCTGGCGCCGTGGGTTGAGATAAAGTATTCCAAAACACCAAATCCTTCTTTATAGGAACTCTTGACCGGCAACTCAATAATTTGACCTAAAGGATTAATTACCAATCCTTTCATTCCGGTCATCTGAACCGGTTGGCCCCAGCTACCTCGTGCTCCGGCGTCAACAATTTGGAAAACCGGACCATCCTTAGGTAGGGTTTCAGGAACCTGGATCTCAATCTCACCCTTGGCTTTTGTCCAAACGCTGATAACTTTAGCTTGTTTTTCTTCTCTGGACAGCAGTCCTTTCTTGAAATGCTCTTCAATTTTTTCGACTTCTTTTTCTGCTTCTTTTATGATTCCTTCTTTTCCAGCCGGGATCATCAGGTCGTCTATCCCCCAAGATATACCGGAAATCGTCGCATACTCAAACCCCAGGTCTTTAATCTTATCTAAGGTTTCTTCTACGAACCGGGGATCGTATTTTTCAATAATCTCAGCTATAATTTTTTCTATGTCCCGAACCCGAATTTGTTTATTCTGAAAAGGGAAATCGCTTGGCAGGGCCTGATTAAATAAGATTCTTCCTACATTTGTTTCGTATAAAGAGTTGCCTATAGACTTGATTTTTGCACATTTTATTTTAGCTCGTAAGTCAATATCGCCGAATTCATAAGCCAAAATTGCTTCTCCCGGGTTGGCAAAAGCTTTTCCTTCGCCTTTAACTCCCGTTTTACCTTCAATAGCCCGAGCATCGGTAAGGGCGGGAGAAGAGGGTTTATCCTCTCCGAGCATTTTGGTCATCCAATAGCAACCAAGGACAATATCTTGATAAAGAGTAACTACTGGCATACCGGTAGCCGGCTTCAATAAGTTTAAACTGGCTAACATTCTCTCTTTGGCTTCTTTTTGAGCCATTCCGGATAATGGCAAATGTACGGCCATTTGATCACCGTCAAAATCAGCATTAAAAGCCCTGCAGACCATGGGATGAACTCGAATTGACTCGCCTTCAATCAATATCGGATAAAATGACTGAATACCTAATCGATGCAGAGTCGGCGCTCGATTAAGCAAAACCAGCTTTTCTTTAACTACCTCTTCTAAGCTTGCCCAAACCTCGTCTGTTTCTTCATCAATCAGCCGAGAAGCGGCCCGAACATTGAAAGCCAGCTCTTTTTCTAAAATCTTTTTGATAACAAAAGGCTTAAAAAGCTCCAACGCCATTCTCTTGGGAATTCCTACCTGGTTGATCTTCAATTCCGGGCCAACCACAATCACTGACCGACCGGAATAATCAACTCTTTTACCCAAAAGATTTTGGCGAAATCTTCCCTGCTTGCCTTTGAGCATATCGGACAAGGATTTAAGCAGTCTCCTCCCGCCGGTGGTGGCCTGAGTCAAGGTTCCTTTTCTCATACTATTGTCAATCAAAGCGTCCACCGCTTCCTGCAACATCCTTTTTTCATTTCTGACAATCACTTCAGGAGCATTAATTTCCAATAAATATTTCAGTCGATTATTTCTGTTAATTACCCGGCGATACAAATCATTTAAATCCGAAGAGGCGTACCTACCGCCGTCCAACTGAACCATTGGCCTTAAATCCGGCGGTAATATCGGCAAAAAAGTTAAAAACATCCATTCCGGCCGAACTCCCGAACATAGCATTCCCTGAAATAATTTCAACCTTCTTAAGGTCTTCCTTTTCGCTTCAGGAGTCAATGTTTCCATTTCTTTATTGAGGCTTACGGTTTGCTTTTTCAAATCAATTTTCTCAAAAATTTTTCTCAAAGTTTCAGCTCCAGTTCCCGCCTCAAAAACTTCGCCATATTTTAAAGCCAATCCATGATATTCTATCTCGGATAAAACTTTTAAAGGTTTAATTGTTGAAACTTCCTCTATCGCCATGGCTCTAGCTGCAGCGAGAGAAGAACGACGCTCTTTCAACGTCTCATCTCTGGCCGCCTTCAGTCCAGACAACTTAGTTTTTTCTCCTTTCTTCATTTTCTGCTCTTTATTTCTTGTTTTCTGTTTTTGTTTGTATTCTTTTTCTATCTCTTCTAAGGCTTTTTTCTTTGCTTCTTCATTCACGCTGGTAATGACATAAGAAGCAAAATAAATCACTTTTTCCAGTTGCTGCATGGGCAAATCCAAAACCATTCCCATTCTTGAAGGAACCCCCCTTAAAAACCAAATATGGCTTACCGAAGTGGCTAATTTAATATGGCCCATTCTTTCTCTCCGAACTTGAGCTTTGGTTACTTCTACCCCACACCTGTCACAAACAATTCCTTTGTAGCGAATTCTTTTATATTTTCCGCAATAACATTCATAGTCTTTTTCCGGCCCAAAAATCTTTTCACAAAAAAGACCATCTTTTTCCGCGCGCTGAGTCCGGTAATTAATGGTTTCTGGTTTCGTCACTTCGCCTCTCGACCAATTCAAAATTTCCTCAGGTGAGGCAATTTTTATACGAATGGCATCTAAATCTTGTACACGCATAAAATTAATTTTTAATTTCTAATCTTTAATTTTTAAAAATTAGGTTATTAAAATTTATTTAAAAAATTTAATTTAAAAATTGGGGATTTACTTTGTTTCTTTTTCCTCTTTTGTCTTCTCTTTTACCTCTACTGACAACCCAAGGGATTTCAATTCTGCTACCAGCAAATTAAATGATGCCGGTACGTTGGGCGGCTTTATCTCTTCTCCTTTCAAGATTGCTTCGTAAGTGGCTGCCCTGCCCTGAACATCGTCGGATTTTATGGTCAACATCTCCTGTAAAATGTGAGCGGCGCCATATCCTTCCAGGGCCCAAACCTCCATTTCGCCGAACCGCTGACCGCCAAACTGGGCTTTACCCCCCAAAGGCTGCTGAGTAATCAAAGAGTAAGGGCCAATACTCCTCATATGAATTTTATCTTCCACCATATGAATTAATTTCATCATATAGATATTGCCCACGCTAATTTTTT
>DATKUR010000012.1:0-4453 GCA_035530555.1 Candidatus Humimicrobiaceae bacterium
CCCTTTGGAGCTTTTGTCAAACTTTATGGCGAGGAAGGTGGTGTCGAAGACATTAGAAGTTTTTCTGAAAAACCAATCTGGCAGAGAGTTTTGATTATTGTCGGCGGAGTAGTAACTTTTTGGATAGTTGCAATCATTCTATTAAGTATCGTTATGGGTCTGGGTGTGTCGGTGGGAGTTTCCGATGAAGAAAATGGAAGCTTGGCAGATCCAAAAGTTCAAGTTCTTGCCGTGGCACCTGATTCGCCGGCAGAGATTGCCGGAATAAAAGTCGGCGATACTCTTAAACAGTTTAATAAAGCTAAAGAGGTTCAAGAATTCACCGAGGAACACAAAGGCGAGGAAGTTACTTTAACCATTGAAAGAGGAAAGAAAGTTTTTGAAGTTAGTTTAGTCCCTAGGATAGATACTCCAGAAGACGAAGGAGCCATGGGCGTAGCTTTAGCCAGAACAGTAATAAAATCTTATCCCTGGTACCAGGCACCAATTAAGGGAATCGAAGCTACTATTACGCTTACAGGGACAATAGTAATAACCTTGGCAGAATCCTTAGGGGGTTTAGTTACGGGCAAGGGGCTGCCTCCGGGCGTTCAATTAACGGGTCCGGTTGGTATAGGGTCATTAATGATTCAATTTGCCGAACTGGGAATAAATTATTATCTGCATTTTATTGCTGTAATTTCAATTTATCTTGCCATTTTTAATATTTTGCCCATTCCGGCATTAGATGGAGGAAAACTTATTTTTTTAGGGATTGAAGCGGTGAAAAAAAAGCCGGTTTCCCCAAAAATAGAACAAAGAATTACCACGGTTTTCTTTACTTTATTAATTGTCTTGCTAATTTGGGTGACAATAAATGATGTCGCCAGGTTATTTTAGAAATAATGAGGCAGTCACAAATTTTTACTAAAACTTCAAAAGAGGCGCCCAAAGATGAAAGAAGCATTAATGCTCAACTTTTAATTAGAGCCGGTTTTGTTGATAAATTGATGGCCGGGGTTTATTCCTACCTACCCTTTGGCTTGAGGGTTCTCAAAAAAATTGAGAACATTATCCGGGAAGAAATGAATAAAATCGGCGGGCAAGAGGCCTTGTTCCCGGCTCTCCATCCCAAAGAGAATTGGCAGAGAACTGGTAGATGGCAATACCCCGAAATGTTCAAAATAAAAAGCCGGGCGGGAAAAGATTTCAGCCTGGGCTGGACTCATGAAGAAGTTATTACTCCGCTGGTCAGAAAATTTGTTAAGTCCTACAAAGATTTGCCTTTAGCCGTCTATCAGATTCAAGACAAATTCCGAGACGAACTTCGGGCCAAATCAGGGTTACTGAGAGGAGTGGAGTTTATAATGAAAGACCTTTATTCTTTTCATAAAGATGAAAAAGATTTAGATAGATATTATGAGAAAGTTAAAAAAAGCTATTTCCAAATTTTAAAAAGATGTGATTTGGAAAAACAAACTTTTTTAACACTGGCTTCAGGTGGAACTTTTTCAAAATATTCCCACGAATTCCAAGCTATCACCCCTTATGGAGAAGATGAAATTTATGTGTGTACTAAATGCCGAGTAGCTGTCAACCGGGAAATTATTCGCGAACATCCGTTTTGTCCTCAATGCCACAGTAAAAATCTTGAGCTACGCCGAGCGATTGAGATGGGTAATATCTTTAAACTTCAAGACAAATATACCAAAGCTTTCGATTTTAGGTTGAGAGACAAGCAAGGTAAGGAAAAAAGTATTTTAATGGGCTGCTATGGTATTGGATTATCGAGATTAATGGGGGCAATCGTTGAAGTTCATCATGATGAAAAAGGAATTCGCTGGCCAAAAGAAGTATCTCCTTTCCAGGTTCATTTAATTCAACTCGCAGAGCTTCGCTCGTCGAGTCAAAGACGAGACGGGAGAAGAAACTTGTTTCAGCGAGCTTCTCGTGCCTCGGCTAATGCCTCAACGATTGGAGATACGTCAAAAATTAAGAAAGCGGCAGAAAAAATATACCAATATTTACAAAAGTCAGGGATTGAAGTATTATATGACGATAGAGAAGACAAAAGGCCGGGTGAGAAATTTGCCGATGCCGACTTAATCGGAATCCCAATAAGGATAGTAGTAAGCGAGAGGACTTTAAAACGAAATCTGGTGGAGTTAAAAAGACGAGGCGGGAGAGAAATAAAGCTAATAAAAACAAAGTTATTAAATTCGCATATTAGTAAGTTTTAAGATTATGTTAAACAGGCTTTTACATCTGTTTTCTGAGGACATCGCCATCGACTTAGGCACTGCTAATTCTGAGGTATATGTTAGGAATAAGGGGATTGTTATTCAAGAGCCTTCGGTAGTGGCTATTAACCAGAAAACTGGCCAGATTTTAGCCATCGGCCTGGAAGCCAAAAAAATGGTTGGTAGGACTCCAGCCCACATTGTCGCCACTAGGCCCTTAAGATCGGGAGTGATTTCTGATTTTGAAGTGACAGAGCAAATGCTTAAATATTTTATTGAACGGGCTCAGAAAAAAAGGTTTGTTTTGAATTCCAGGCCAAGAATTATTGTGGGAATTCCTTGCGGAGTAACTGAAGTAGAAAGGAAGGCAGTTATTGATGCTGGAAAATCGGCCGGAGCCAGAGAAGTTTTTTTGATTGAGGAACCTATGGCATCGGCTCTTGGCGCCAGACTTCCGGTTCAAGAAGCCGGCGGAAACTTTGTTGTTGATATTGGCGGTGGGACTTGTGAGGTAGCAATAATCTCTCTTGGTGGAATTGTTCTGGCTAAAAGCTTGAGGGTAGCCGGGGATAAGCTTAACGAGGATATAATTGAATTTGCCCAAAACGAATATAAGCTTTTAATTGGCGAAAGAACGGCTGAGGCCCTGAAAATTGGCATCGGCTCTGCTTATCCTCTAAAAGAAAAAAGAGAAATACCGATGCGGGGGAGAAACCTGGTGACGGGTCTTCCCGAAGAGATTTTGGTTTCTGATGAAGACATCAGAAGAGCAATGGAAAAGTCAATTAAGCAAATTGTTACCGAAATTAAGACTGCGGTTGAGGAAACCCCGCCGGAATTATTAGCCGATGTCATGACTAACGGAATTCATCTTTCCGGAGGATGTTCGCTCCTGAGGGGATTGGATGTTCTGGTTGAAAAGGAGACGAAAATTCCAACCAGGATTATTGAAGATCCGATGACAGCGGTTGTTAGGGGAGCGGGCCAGGTTTTAGAAAACTTGGATGAATTAGAAGAAGTATTGGTGGAAACAGAGGAGTTGGAGCCTCCAAAATAATCTACCTATCAATATGATCTCAAGGCAGGAAGTCCAACATATTGCTAAACTAGCTAGGTTGGGGCTGACAGAAAAGGAGACTGAAAAGCATCAGAAAGAGCTTTCTTCGATTTTGGATTATATCGAAAAGTTAAAAGAGGTAGATACTTCGGGAGTTGAGCCAACTTCACATTCAATTTTAGTTGAAAATGTGATGCGAAGCGATGAAAGCCAAAAGCCAGAAGCCAAGAGCCAAGAGTTAATGAAATTGGCACCGCAGACAAAAGACGGACATTTAAAAGTCAAATCGATTTTGAAATAATCTTGCATGACGGTAAAAGAAATCCATCAGAGTTTAATAAGAAAAGAGTTCTCCGCTCTTGAACTTTGCAGAAACTATCTGGTTGAGATAAAAAAGGAAAATAAAAGAATTAATGCATTTTTAGATGTCTCCGAAGAATTAGCTCTTTCTCAAGCTAAAGAAATTGACGCTTTAGTTTCTCAGAAAAAGAAAATCCCTCTTTTAGCCGGAGTTCCCTGTGCTATAAAAGATAATATTTTGGTTGAAGGAATTCCTTGTACTGCCGGCTCTAAGATTCTGGAAAATTACGTCGCTCCTTACGATGCTACGGTAATAAAAAGACTCAAAGATCAGGGAGCAGTAATCTTGGGGAAAACTAATCTGGATGAATTTGCTATGGGGAGTTCTACTGAGAATTCGGCCTTCGGGCCCACCAGAAATCCGCACGATTTAACTCGTGTTTCGGGAGGGTCGTCGGGCGGTTCGGCTGCCACCGTAGCCGCTGATTTATCAGTCTTCAGTTTAGGCTCTGACACTGGCGGTTCAATCAGGGAACCGGCTGCCTTCTGCGGCGTAGTTGGCTTGAAACCAACTTACGGAGCAGTATCTCGCTATGGGTTGATTGCCATGGCTTCTTCTCTTGATCAAATTGGGCCGATAACAAAAACGGTTGAAGACGCTAAAATTGTTTTTGAGACGATTAGAGGAAAAGATGAGCTGGACTCGACTTCGGTTGAAACTAAAACTTCAAACTTCAAACTTCAAATTTCAAACTTAAAAATCGGAGTACCGAAGGAGTACTTTATTAAAGGAATAGACGCCGAGGTGGAAAAGATAATTAGGAGTGCAATAAAAAAGTACGAACAAATGGGAGCGAAAATCGAGGAAGTGAGCCTG
>DATKUR010000013.1:0-70035 GCA_035530555.1 Candidatus Humimicrobiaceae bacterium
ATTTTGGGATTCTGAGCGTCTCCACAATTTATCGCCGGGTCTATACAGGAATAATCCGTTCCCCCGCTTCCTGGAAATTCCCACAAGAAACTAGCTGAGGGGTCACAAAAATCACCATCAGGGTCAACGTCGTAGCAGGTAGACATATCGGTAAATTGCACTCCTTGGTCTATACTGGGTGGTTTTGGCGCCCAGTCAAAATCGGTCCAAGGATAGCAGTGATCGTAAGTTGAGAAGGCTACGCTTTGCCAACTTGACCATCCAGCCGCACCGGTTCCTGGATACCTTGCTCTCACCTGGGCATAATAAGTGCCTCCACCAAAATTAATATTATTATATGGTGAAGACGAACAGCAGTAAGAACACGGCGGCACCCATTTCGTAGTGCCAGTATCCTCAGTCAAACAGGTACTGCAGTCTGGATAAGAAACTAAAGGGCCACCTGCACAAGCCAGATCGCTACAGATTTGGATCTCATAATCATAGGGTTCTGTGGTATTAATATTCCAAAAGAACCTTGGGATCCGAGATTGGATACAGGGGTTAGGGAAATCCCAGTCAAAATCGGAAATTACAGGAGTGGGGATTTCTTCAAAGTTAGCTACAATAGTATAATCACCATTCATAGTGATGGTAGTCGAGGGATCATTGACGTCAGCAATAGTGCCTACATCTCCGGTCCAGTTGACAAACCGATAGCCGCTATCAGCAGTTGCTACCAGGCTAACCACCGTGCCAGCGTTGTAGGGAAAGATTCCTTCGCCAGGTACAGTGACCGAGCCGTCGGCTGAACTGCTTGTGGTCAGGTCGTAGGTAAGAAGGGCAAATTCTGCCTGGACCTGCTTATCAGAATCCATGGATAGAATACATGTTGGGTTAATGCCAGAGCAGGCGCCTGTCCAACCAACGAAATATGAGTCGGCAGCAGGATTTGCAGTAAGGGTAATCGTCGTGCCTTCGTCAAAATAACGAGAGCAAGTGGCAGGTCCAACGCAATTAATGCCTGGTGGACTACTAGCGGCCGTACCATTGCCTATTATGTTAAGGGTAAGCTCTGGTGTTCCCGGGTCCGGTTCGCTTGCATAATAAGCTTTGACTGTAGTAGTAACATAGTCATACCACGTTCCTTCTCCTATATAGCAACCTAACCCATCAGGAGATACAGACTGACAACCACTCCAGCCACCAAATAACACTTCATTGTCCTCAGGATCAATAATACTTGATGTTGCCCAGAGAGTTCCAATAAATTCATCAGGATCATTTGTATTGGAAAACGTATAGGGTGTTTCCCCTGTTAGCATCGCCCCCTTGCCGATAATATTTACTCCTGCTATAGGGTCACTTCCCAAATAAGCTTCGACCTTAACTTTTCTCTGGATACTATAATAGGACGTAACAGAACCAGAAGTATAAATTATTGATCCCTTGCATTGTTCTTGACTACCCACTGGATCCGGTTTACAAAAATTACTAAATCTGAGGCCAGCAGGTTGCAAAATACCATCCTCAGAAGCATTAATCCTTAAAACAATATCTCTGATTTCTCCCGCCACGATTTTCGAATACATACTATTGTTGTATGTGACATCACGATAGCCATCTGGGCCCAGTAAATCGCTGGGAGTTCCCTCTATTTGTTCTATTCTTGTTATTATTTTATTAATAGCATCTTTCAAATCAGAAGACATTGCACCGGTATTCGTCAGTTGTCTGGTCCCAATGTTTAATCTACTAACCCCAAAATACATTGTATATGTAAAACTATTATTCAACCATATTGTCCTATTCAGTATTTTTGCGTTATAAGCAGCTGATCCCGACAGCCAAAAACTAAAAGGTTCTTCGTTATAACTATCAGGAGCTTCGAGAGTATAATTATAATCTTGATAACCATAAAAGGTTTCGTTGGTTTCGTAATCTCCGGCTTCAGGAACTTCTGGGCCCCCAGGGTTATCGGGAGTTACTTCGGTTATCTTAAAGGGAACCCCGGTAACTGAATTTAAGGCAACATTACTGCGAATGTTCAACGTAGAGGGCTCTACCGGCTCTATGGTAAAAGGCCACACTGGAAGCTTTTTTTCATTTCCCACATAATCATATGCAATGGCATAATATTTATATGTTCTTGGCTCAAGGTATACTTCGTATTCTCCAGTATAGCCACACGAGCCGGGAAAAACCGGACGCGGCCAATCCGTATAAGAGCAGGTGTGTACTAGTTCCAGACTGCCACCGTAACCATCATCAAGATAAAAATCGATTTTATCTATACCACTAGCAAGGCCAGCAGTATCATCATAGAATCTCGCATATATGTAGGGTGCCTGTTCTTCTCCTTCCTGCCTTGGAGCGCCACCTCTATAATCAAGAAGTGGCGGAAGGGAATCAAAATAGAATATGCTACTTGCCTTCTCATTATAAAAAGTGGATGGGGTATTCCTCATTAAACTAATTCTCCAAACATATTGTCCTTGTCCAGTCAAGGTTGGGAGAGGAAAAACAATTTCTCCTTCGCTAATGTCTACTGTTTTGCTGATTGAGAACTTTTGTGCGGTTTCGGCATGTATAATTTCCATTTTTATCTCGGTAATATTCTCAGGACGCGGCTCTTTATTAACAAAAATTTTTATTCCCGTAGAAGACGCACTAATCCATTGGTTATTATCCGGAAAAAGATAGACAAGATTTGGCTCTGTTATAAGGAGAGTGAGATAAAGCGTTTTTGACCATTTCTTTTGATTAAGTCCTCCTCCGCCAAACCTGACATTATTAGTCGCCTTTATGGTATAGTAGTCATCTTTACTCGCTTCAATATCTAAGACCATCTGACCAGCGTCTTCTCCTGTTTCTATTTCACAGGGTGTTTCAAAAGAGGCGAGATCGTTCAATGTCCCGCTATCGTAAATAACATACCCTATTCCTAGGTCGCCCCCTACCGGCTCCGGATAATAAATGGCTTTGATTCTAAGAGTGTCTGCCACAAGAGCGTTTCCTTCATAATCTTTCAGTTCAACGTAGGCCCGCCAGTATCCCGCGCTACAAGAAGCATCACCTGTAGTTCCTTGGTCCTGATACCATCCTGCAGTGAAATTAATAGCATAAGCTTCTTGCGGAATAAAAAATAAAAACCCGGCAAACAATAAAACACCGAAAAAAACTAAAAGCTTTTTTTGATTTGATGTTGTCATAATATTTAAAATGAAGTTTCCACTTGGATTAATCTAGCTAAAAGAATTCCATTTTCTGCCGAAAGGTAGAAAACCGTGGTCTGGGTTTCTTGTTTAACTTTTTTAAGCTCTTCTTCAAGGAAAAGATCGGGCTGGTAGAGGTTAAAGGTTGCTTTCGAAAAAATAGTCTCTTTGTCTGTTTTGAAGGTTTTTTGGTTAACCTTCATTGTCTCTGTGTTGAAATATAGAATAGTTATTTCTGATTTAGCTTCGTCAAACTCTAAAAACTTTCCGCTAAGAGAGGGCAGTTCCAAGTATGAATGGAATTTTTGTTCAGGTAGAAAAACTTCTAGGGGCGGAAGAATCTCCTGCTTTTGTAAGAAAAACTCAACGATAATGCCAGCTAAAATTAAAGTAGCTATCGCTATAACTATAATGAGGTAGCTTCTTTTCATGCTGGTTTCATAATATCACAATTCAAAACAAACAAAAAAGCCCCGCGGCTGCGGGGCTGCTTTATTCTTTCGTTTTTATCACCTCATCGATCAACCCGTATTCTTTAGCTTCCAGAGCTGACAAATAGAAGTCGCGGTCGGTATCTTTTTCGATTCTCTCTAAGGGCTGGCCAGTATGCTTGGCCAAGATTTTATTTAATTTGTCTTTGATTTTGATAATCTGTTTGGCCGTAATCTCCACTTCCACTGCTTCGCCGGTAATTCCGCCCATAACCTGATGGAGCAAAACCTCGGCATTGGGCAAGGCGAATCTTTTTCCTTTGGCGCCGGAAGCCAAAAGAGTGGCCGCCATAGAGCCGGCCAGACCAACGCAGACCGTGGAAACCGGGCATTTAATATATTGCATCGTGTCGTAAATGGCCAAGCCAGCCGTGACCACGCCGCCCGGAGAGTTGATGTAAAACTGGATGTCCTTTTCCGGGTCTCGGGATGCCAAAAATAAAAACTGGGCAATAATAGAATTGGCCACGGCGTCAGCGACGGGACCCCCCAAAAAAACTATCCTGTCTTTCAACAAGCGGGAATAGATATCGTAAGCACGCTCTCCGTATTGGGTTTTTTCAATTACCGTGGGAATTAAGTTCATATGTTTATTTTACCAAAAAACTAATAATTAACAACGCCACTATATTAAGAACTTTTATCATCGGATTTAATGCCGGACCTGCGGTGTCCTTGTAAGGATCTCCGACGGTGTCTCCGGTAACAGCTGCTTTGTGAGCAAAAGAACCCTTGCCTCCTAAATTTCCCTCTTCGATATATTTTTTGGCATTATCCCAAGCCGCTCCGCCAGAGGTCATTTTAATGGCTAAGAAAATACCAACAATGATTGAACCAATCAAAAGACCTCCCAGGGCTTCCGGTCCCAAGGTGAAATAAATCAAAACCGGGAAAATTAAAGGCAGAAAAGCTGGCAGAATCATTTCTTTCAAAGCTGCTTTAGTAACAATATCAACGCATTTTGAATATTCCGGCCTGGCCTGACCCTCCATTAGTCCCGGAATCTCTCTGAACTGTCTCCTGACTTCTTCAACTACTTTACCGGCCGTCTTGCCCACTGCGGTCAGGGCCAGGGAGGCGAAATAATAGGTAATTATTCCGCCAAAGAATAAACCAACCAGAACCTTCGGATCGTCCAAGAGGAACTGAACTTCTTTTCCGGTCTTCAGTAATTCCTGGGTATAGGCTGAGAATAAAACCAAGGCAGCCAAGCCGGCAGAAGCTATAGCATACCCTTTAGTAGTAGCTTTGGTAGTATTACCGATCGCGTCTAAGGCATCAGTGTTTTTTCTTACTTCCTCTGGAAGGCCAGCCATTTCGGCAATTCCCGAGGCATTGTCAGTAATCGGACCGTAGGAATCTATAGCAATAATTAAACCGGCCAGAGAAAGCATAGCCACGGCAGCAATGGCCAGCCCATACATACCAGCTAAATTAAAACTGATTAAAATACCAAGAGAAATTAAAATTACCGGCCAGATAGTCGATTTCATCCCTACGGCCAGACCGCTAATGATATTTGGGCCGTGACCGAATTGGGAAGCTTGGGCAATGGATCTGACCGGCCAATATTTTTTTGAAGTGAAAAAATCAGTAATCAAAAACATTCCGCCGGCAATTAAAAGACCGATGACAACCGGCAAATAGAGATTAACCGAGGCTATTTCCAAGCTTTGAGCAGTCTGAGAAATTATTGGATAAAAGCCAATAGCTGATAAAACCCCGGCAATAATAAGGCCACGGAAAAGAGCCTGGATTGGGTTTCCAGTTTCTTTAAGCTTAACAAAATAAGTTGAAATAATTGAAGCTAAAATGGCTATAGCAGCCAAATAAATAGGTAAAATGACTGCCGTAAACTGGTTGGGACCGGGAAACATTAAAGCAGCTAAAACCATAGCCGCCACTATCGTCACCACGTAGGTTTCAAACAAATCAGCCGCCATACCAGCACAATCACCAACATTATCGCCTACCTGATCAGCAATAACCGCCGGGTTTCTGGGGTCATCCTCAGGGATTCCTTCTTCAATCTTTCCCACCAAATCAGCCCCAACATCAGCTGCTTTGGTATAAATACCGCCGGCTAATCTGGCAAAAACCGAAATTAAAGAACCGCCAAAGCCCAAAGCGATTAAAACTTCTAAATCGTTAAAAAGAAAATAAAGGCCGGAAATAACTAAAAGTCCCAGGCCAACGACCAAAAATCCGGTGACCGAACCACCCTTGAAAGATAAATCAAAAGCCGGCTTCAAGCCGGATTTGGCAGCCTCAGTCACCTTAAGATTGGCCTGAGTAGATATCATCATACCAATTAAACCAGCTAAACCAGAGGCGGACGCGCCAATCAAAAAGCCAAAAGCCATCTTCCAGCCTAAAATCAACCAGAGAAGAAGAAATAAAAAGATCCCGACAATACTACATGTCTTATATTGCCTCTTCAAAAAAGCGATTGCCCCTTCTCTGATTGCTTGAGCGATTTCAATCTGCTTACCCGAGCCGGAAGAAGCTTTTTTGACTTTTCTAATCAAGAAACAAGCAAAAAATAAACTAAAGACTGAAACAATGGTTGGAAAAAATAACATAATAATTTACGAATTTTTTAATTTTTATTCTTTTGGTTTCTTCTTCTTGGTCTTTTTCTTTTCTTTTTTTTCTTCCTCTTCGGTTTCTGCTTTGTACTGTTCTTCATCTGCTCCTTCGGGGCTTCTGACGTCTATCTTCCAGCCGGTAAGCTTGGCAGCCAATCTGACATTTTGGCCGTTCTTGCCAATAGCTAAAGACAGTTGATCTTCTGCGACAACAGCTAAAGCTTTATTTTTAGGTCTAATTCTGACCTCTAACACCTTGGCCGGACTTAAAGAATTGGCAATATAAGTTTCCGGCTCTTCGGAATATTCAATAATATCAATTTTTTCTCCGCCTAATTCGTTAATCACTGCTTGAACTCTGGTGCCTCTTTGACCGACCGCGCTACCGATAGGGTCAACTCCTTCAACCTTTGAGGCGACAGCGATTTTCGTCCTAGAACCCGACTCTCGGGCGATCGATTTAATTTCTACCTGGCCGGCAGAAATCTCCGGAACCTCTAATTCAAAAAGTTTGGAAACTAATCGAGGGTAAGCTCGGGAAAGGAAAATAACCGGGCCCTTAGGTCCTTCTTCAACTTTTAAAAGGAAGAGTCTTAATCTCTGTCCTGGCCGATAAAACTCGCCCGGCACCTGCTCCTCTTTGATCAATATCCCTAAGGTCTTGCCGATATCAAGAAAAATGTTTTTTCCTTCTATCCTTTGAACAATCCCGGAAATAATCTCGCCCTCTTTTGTTTTGTATTCCGTCAAAATGCTTTCCCTTTCTGCCTCTCTGATTTTTTGCAGGATAACCTGTTTGGCGGTCTGAGCGGCAATACGGCCGTAGTCGCCCTTTGGCTCTAAAAGAATTTCCAACTCTTCTCCGGTTTTTATTTTCGGCTTTATTTTTTTCGCTTCCTCTAACAAAATATGCTTTTCCGGATTAAACCGGATCTTTTCTTCGTCCTCTCCAGTCTTAGCTAAGGAAGGCCCTTCTTCAATGTTTTTTTCTCTCTTCTCCTTCAGCTTCTCCAGTTCTTCTTCGGTATAAATCATCGATTTCGTAACCACTGATTTTATCTGCCAAAATTGAAGTTCGCCTGACCGATGATCAAGTTTGCATTTAATTACCTGGCCTTTTCCCCCGTATTCTTTTTTGTAGGCCGCGGCGATGGCTGATTCAATGGTTTCCCAAATCTTTTCTGGGGAAATTCCCTTTTCTTCAGCAATTTGAGCAATCGCCGAGGCAAATGACTTTATGTCCATATTAATAAATCTGTCCGTTTGCCACGGACTATTTTAGCTTATCAAATCTTTACCACCAGGTCAATTTGTTTATTATTCTTGTTATTCTTAACCCCGAACAGGGCTTATCATTATCAAAAATCAGTCGGTTGCTAATAAGGGTCGATTTCTCTTTTGCTAGAAAAATTTCTCTGACCGGACTCAGTCTCTTAACAAAAATTGGCGCCAAAGACGCCAAGATCAAAATGCTAACGGTTTGAAACTGGCCGAAATAAACCGAAAGAAAAAAAGAGACAGCTAAGAAAAAAAATGTTCCGATTGAGGAGTTCCAAACTAGAGATATTAATATAAAAGGAATAACTGAAAAACCAGCTAGTTTTGGACTAAGAGCTAAAAAGGCGCCTAAAAAAGCGCCGACCCCCCGGCCTCCGGCAAACTTCATAAAACAAGACCAATTATTACCCATAACCGCGGCTGCCCCACAAAGAGCCTGGAAAGGAAGAGATAGGCCAAAATTCTGAGCCAAGAAAACAGCCAAAAAACCCTTGCCAATATCACAAAAACCGGTAGCTATCCCTTGCCAGACGCCAACATATCTAAAAACATTGGAGCCTGAACTTTTCCGCCAGCCAATTTTAAAAATTTCCTTTCCTGAAATCTTAGAAAAAATAAAGCCGAAAGGAATCGAGCCCAAAAGATAACTAATAATGATAATGGCTATTGACAATGACATCTGATTAGATGGGCAAGCAGCCGGCAATAAGGGTGCCGGGACCAGAATTAGTGCCGATAATCGGCGGGACCAAAGAAATAAAAGCCACCTCTGAGGCCAGCTCTTTTTCCACTCTCTCTTTTAGTTGGTAAGCTAAATCAATGTTGTCAGTGTAATTTATTCCTATTCTTAATTTGCCGGATTTTTTGCTTTGATGCTTTAATTGATGGAAAATGGCTTTAAAAGTGTCCTTGGTCCAGAAATTAAAGCCAGTCAGACCAACCCTTCCCCTCTTTAAGCCAAGCATGGGCTGAACTCCTAAGGTTTTTAAAATCTTAAAGGCGGCCGCCTGTCGGGAAGACATTCGGCCAATTTTTTCTACCCAATAAGTTGTTTTCAAAAAGCCAAAAAATTTGATTTTCTCCTTGAGGCTATTTAAGGTTTTTAAAATTTCCTCTAAGTTCTTGCCTTCTTGAATAAGCTCAGCCGCTCTAAGGGTTAAAAGTCCTTCGGGGGTAGCCGCAGCCAGAGAATCAAAAATTTCAATTTTTGAAGGATCGGGCATAAATTCTTTTGCCTGCATAGCTGAGCTGTAAGTGGCTGATAATTTAGAAGACAAAGTAATCACCAGTACTTTTTCGAATTTATCTAAAGTTTTTTTATAAGCTTTTAAATAGTCTCCTGGCGAAGGCGCCGAAGTTTTTGGCCCGGCTTTGGTTTCTCTCATTATCTGATATAAGTTCTTCTCGGGAAATTTATCCCATTCGGGAAAATATAATTTTATTCTAACAATCTCGATTTGAAAATCATTAATTATTTTTTCCGACAGAGCGCAAACATCATCAACAATAAGGCCGATCCTTCGGCTTTGGCCCTCGGCTGAGCTCGGTCGAACGCCCCCAAGGTTAGACTGAAATTTTTGAGGCATGATTTTTCTTTCAGTCGCCGTTAATTTTCTCGCCCAAAAAATAGCCTTTGAATCTGGGGATATTTTTTATTAGCAATAAAATTGTTCCAGCAGCTATTGGCAGAAAGATTTGAGGGTCATAAAAATAAAGAGCCACCAGACCGAAAAAGAGTCCGGCGAACCTGCCAGCCATTTGCTTACCAAAAATTGAAATAATGACCGATATTTTTTTCCAGTTTATTTTTGTTTCAAAGCCGGTTTTTTCTAAGATGATCTGAGCCAAGATTGTGCAAAATACTACTGGTAAGCCCCATACTATAAGAGAGAAAATATCTAAATAAAGCAAAATCCCAATGAGACAGGCCGCGCCCCGACCGCCGGCAAATTTCAGAAAAATAGAGTAATTATGACCCAAAACAACAAAAAAACCGGCCATTATCAAGGCTAAAGAATTAAAAGGTAAAAAAAATTGGGCAAGAAAAATAGAAAAAGCGCCCTTAGCCATATCAACTATCAAAACAACTAAAAACCCGACGACGGCCAGCTTCTTTGATTTTTCTTTTAAGGCCCGGACAGTATTCATTGCACCAACATTTCCCGAGCCAATCTTTCTAACATCCTGACCGGTAAACTTTTTAACAAAAAAATAAGCCGTCGGAAAAGAACCAACGAGATAAGCAACGAGAGAAATTAAAAAGAAATTAACCATTGAAAATTAGAAATTTTTACAAAGGTATATTGCCATGCTTCCTGGCTATTTTACTTTCTCTCTTGTTTAGTAAAGACTCCAGGCATTTGACCAAGGTGTTTCTGGTGTCTTTGGGATGAATTATCAAATCAACCTGGCCTAATCTGGCAGCCTGATAAGGATTTAAGAAAATCTTTTCTAGCTCTTCAATTTTTTCTTTTTCCAGCTTCTTCGGCTCTCGGCTTTCAGCAATTTCTTTTTTATAAATAATTTTTACTGCCTGCTCAGGCCCCATCACGGCAATTTGAGCAGACGGCCAGGCAATAACCTTGTCATAACCTAACTGCCGGGAACATAAAGCGATATAAGCTCCGCCAAAAGCTTTCCTCAATATTAAGCTGATTTTCGGAACGGTTGCTTCGCTATAGGCGTATAAAACCTTGGCTCCGTGCCTGATTATCCCCCGATGCTCCTGGTCTTTGCCAGGAAGGTAGCCAGAAGTGTCAACTAAATTAATCAAAGGGATATTAAAACAATCACAAAACCTGACAAACCTGGCCACCTTGTCTGAAGAATCAATATCTAAAGTACCAGCCATAAATTTTGTCTGATTAGCTACCAAGCCAACTGAATAGCCGGATAATCTGGCCAGACCCACCAAGCAATTGGCGGCAAAGCCTGCTTGGATCTCAAAAAAAGAATTTTTATCAAAAATTTCTTCAATCACTTCTTTCATATCATAGCCTTTCTTCTTGTCTTCGGGCACTATTTCCAAAAGCCGCATACTTTCTCCTTCAAAAAATTCAGCCAAAAGACCTCTTTGCCTCGGCAAATCTGCTAAATTGTTTTGCGGTAAATAAGAGAGGAGTTTTTTTACCCCTAAAAAACAATCTTTTTCTGACTTATAAATAAAATGATTGCAACCGGATTTTTGGCTGTGAATTGCAGCTCCTCCCAGGTCCTCAAAAGAAACTTTTTCTCCGGAAACAGCTCGAATCACTTCCGGTCCGGTAATATACATCTGCGAAATACCCTCTACCATAAAAACAAAGTCGGAAAGCCCGGGAGCGTAAGAGGCACCGCCGGCTGACGGGCCAGCAATGATAGAAATTTGGGGGATAACTCCTGAAGCCCGAATCATTGTTCTAAAAATGGAAGCGTAACCGTCTAAGCTAGATATTCCCTCTTGGATTCTGGCTCCCCCCGAATCGATAATACCAATACAAGGACAACCGGTTTTGGCGGCTAACTCAATTACTTTGGTAATTTTTTGACCGTGCATTTCTCCTAGAGAACCGCCCATTTTAGAAAAATCCTGACTGAAAAGATAAACCTGGCGGCCGGAAATCTTGCCAAAGCCGGAAACAACCGCATCTCCGGGAACTTTTTTCTCTGCCATGCCCAATTGATAAAAACGACTCTCAACAAAAGAATCTAACTCAACGAAAGTTTCCGGATCCAAAAGCAGGTTAATTCTTTCTCGAGCAGTCAACTTTCCTTTTTGGTGCTGTTTTTCAATTAATTCCGAACTCTCCAGCTCCTCCCGTTTCTTATTTAGTTTTTCAATCTCATTTTCGAGAGCCATATTATTCACTAATAGTTCGTAGTTGTTCTTTCAACCCTTCAATAATTTGTTTTAGAAGCTTCCCGTTATCAACTTCTTTGCCTAGTTCTATTCTAAGCGAAGTGGCGATATTTTCCAAGTCCTTAGGGAATTTTTTAATATTGGTGTTCAAGCCGATCCCCATCACTGACAACTTAACTTCCCTGCCGATAATATTTTCAGTTAAAATCCCAGCTACTTTTTTCCCGTTTATCCAAACATCGTTTGGTAATTTAATAAATGTCTCCAGGTTAAAATTTTCTTTTATCGTTTTCGCACAAATAAAGGCAGCTAAGATAGTCAAGGTTTGCAGGTCATCGATATTACTTTTGGGAAGAATAGCAGAAAAATAAAGCCCGCCTTTAGGAGAAGACCAGGCTGTTTTCTTTCGACCATAACCGCTTGTCTGTTCTTTAGCGACAACTATTGTCCAGGGATCTGCTCCTTTTTTAGCCAGCTCTTTGGCTTTCAAATTAGTAGATTTAAGGATTTTGTAATTTTTTATAATCATAGTAAAGCTTGGGTTATTCTAATATTATTAAAGTGTCTCCGCTATTCACGGATTGATTTTCTTTAACTTTAATCTCCTTAATTTTGCCGTATCCTTCGGAAATAATTTCATTTTCCATTTTCATCGCAATCAAGGTGGCGACTTTTTTGCCAGGTTTTAGCGTTTCGCCAATTTTAACCGCGATACTGGAAATTGTTCCGGCCAAGGGACTTTTAATTTCTTTATCAATTCTTTCTCTGACAATAATTCCATTTCCTTTTGTTTCCCCATTCAGGTTTTTAGCGTAAGAATCAGTAAAGCGTGACTTACCTAATTCGTTTTTAGTAAAGAAAAAATCTTTATCGTTCACTTTTACTTTCAATGAGTCATCTTCTGTCTCCGATATTTCGATCCGATAGACTTTATTATCGATTTTAATTGTCGTTTGCATATTACCGCCGGTTTACGCTGATATTTTTTATTCCTCAAAGATACTCATCCTTTCGGCTAATTTCCACTTATTAATCATAGAGGGTTCTGGCTCTGTTTTTTCTCCCCTGAAATTTTGATAAAACTTGGCGGCCAGCCGGGCTACTTCTTCATCACTTATGGCTTTTTCTTTTTCAGCTTTTCGTCCTTCTGGAGAGGCCAAGATTTTTTCAAAAACAATAATTTTTTGCGGAATGTTTTTTTCTTTCAAGATTTCAAGAATTTTTTCTCTTTCAATAAAGTCGGTTGATAGCCTTCCTTCCAAAAAACTCTGGTTCCCCAATAAGGTTTTGTAGAAAGGAATCAAGGTCGGCACTCCTTCAATGATATATTCCTGGAAGGCCCTTCTTGCTCTCCTAATGACTGATCTTCTGTCTTTAGCAAAAACAACCAGTTTTGCCAAGAGGGGATCAAAATAAGGCAAGACCTTTTGGCCTGCTCGGCAAAAACTGTGAATTTCAATTCCCTTGCCTCCGGGCGGTAAATATTTGTTAATCTGACCGGCTAGGGGGTGAAAATCAGCCAAGGCGTCTTCGGCATAAATCCTGAATTCCATCGCCCAGCCAAAAAACTTGATATGCTTTTGTTTAAAATCTAATTTTTCTCCACTGGCCACTCTAATTTGCAGTTCAACCAAGTCGAAATTAGTAATCAACTCGGTTACCGGATGCTCGACCTGTAAACGAGGATTAACTTCTAAGAAATAAAAATTTCTGTCTCGATCAACTAAAAATTCTACTGTCCCGGCGCCCTCATAGTTTAAATGTTGACCCAGTTTTACTGCCAAACTTCCCATTCTTTCCCTTAGTTTTGAATCCAAAAATGGCGAAGGTGCTTCTTCTACCAGCTTTTGGTGTCTTCTCTGGATGGAACATTCCCTTTCCCCAAGATGCAAGACTTTACCTCGACCGTCGCCCAAGATCTGAAATTCAATATGGCGCGGGCTGATTAATAACTTTTCAATAAAAATTTTTTTACTGTTAAAGGCACTCTCTGACGTTCTTTTCAGTCTCTGGAAGCTTTCCATTATTTCTTCTTTGTTTATCCGATGGATTTCGGTCATGCCAATTCCACCTCCGCCGTCAACCGCCTTTAAAAGAAAGGGCGGCTTTGTTTTTTTTGCCACCTTGAAGCATTCCTTTTCATCGATCGCTCGTTGGGGCCCGGGCAATAAGGGAATACCTACTTTCCAAGCGATTTTTTTTGCTTCAACCTTGTCGCCGATTTTTCTTAGCGTTTCGGGGGTAGGCCCGATAAATTTTATTCCGTTGAGCCGGCAAAGTTCAGCAAAATCACCATTTTGGGCTAAAAATCCGTAACCGGGATGAACGGCTTCGGCTCCGGCCCTTTTGGCAATCTCAATTATTTTTCTCTGGTTAAGGTAGCCAGTCGCTCCTGCTTCGTCTAAATAATAAAATTCATTAGCCAGTTCTGTTTCCAGGAAATTATCTTCTTCGCCTTTTTGGGGACACAGCGCAACCGTTTTTATGCCTAATTCCTTGCACGTCCTAATAATCCTAATGGCAATTTCTCCCCGATTGGCAATTAATATTTTATTAAACATATTTAAGTAGCTAATTGCTTTAATTCTCCTATTATTTTGTCAGTGATTTTTTCTAAAACTTGCTGATATTCCAACGAATCTTCTGCTAAATTTTGTGCCAAATTAAATTCTTCATTAAAAAACAAAGGCTTGCTGACACTGACTTCAATGATTTTCTTTATTTTCAGTTTTCCCTTAGGAGGCATCGATTCAAAAGTTCCTTTAATTCCGGCTGCTATTACTGACACTCCGGTCTTCAAAAAAATTTTGGCCGTCCCGAATCTTCCCTTTTGAATCTCGCCGTTGGTTGACCTCCTGCCCTCGGGATAAAGCACCAAAATATTGCCCTTTTTTAAAACTTGAATTGCTTGTTTCAGGACGTTCTCCCGAGACCGATCATTTTTCCTATCTAAAGGAATGACTCCGGAAATAAAATAGATAGCCCGAATCAACCATTTTATTACTCCTTTAAATCCGTCAATTTGCCCGATGAAATGGAACTTTCTGGGAACGCAAAGGTAGCTATCTATTATTATATCAAGATAGCTGACATGATTGGAAACCAGGATAAAAGGAGCCATAGGAATATTTCCCAATCCTCTAACTTCTTTTATTAAGAGTCGGCCAACGATCGGTTTCAAGAAAATTTTACAAAACCAAGAAATGACCGGATTCATAAAATTTCTTTGACAATCTCGTCTATTATTTCCTGAGAACTTTTTATTTCCGAAATGCCGGCGGCCGATAAACCGGCTAAAAGGGGTATTTCCTCAACCTCTTTCCCGCCCAGGGAGCCGGCGATTTTTTCTGCTTTGATTTCTTCTGGAAAAGCGCCTTTTTCTTCCAATTTTTTCATCTGCTCTGACCATTTATTTTTTATCACCCTAATGGGATGACCGGTAAATCTTAAGGCAACTGTAATTTCATCAGCTGTTGCTTCAACTATTTTTTGTTTGTAGCCTTCAGAAGCCAAGCATTCTTTTGAGGCTAAAAATCTCGTTCCCATCTGGATTCCGTCAGCGCCTAATAAAAAAGCGGCTTTAGCGGTTTTACCATCATAAATACCGCCGGCGCCGATTAAGGGAAGGTTTTTTAACATTTTCTTTACCTGGGAAATCAAGCAAAAAGTGGTGTTTTCACCGATATGGCCGCCCGATTCCAGCCCTTCAACCACCACCGCATCAGCTCCGGCATCTTCCATTTTTTTAGCCAAACGAGGCGAGGGAACAACCGGAATTATCTTGACTCCGGCTGCCTGAAAATAGGAAAAAAGCGGAAGAGGGTTGCCACCACCGGTAAAAACAACGGGGACCTGCTCTCTTATTACTAATTTGACCAACTCTTCTGTTTTTGGGTTCTGCAAAAAGAGGTTGACGGCAAAAGGGTTTTTTGTCAGTTCTTTTGTTTTTTTAATTTCCGCTTCCAGCCAACTGGCCGGCATCAAGCCAGACCCAATAGTACCCAAACCGCCGGCATTAGAAACAGCCGAAACCAATTTGCTTTCTGAAATCCCGGCCATCCCGCCTTGAATTATCGGGTATTTTATTCCTAAAAGCTTAATTAATGAATTTTTTTTAAGCATTAAGGTCAGTTAAAAATATTAATTTCTTTACCTGACTTTTTTCTTTTAGCTAGTTTATAGATTAAATTAGCCGTATAGAGGTCTTGAATCGCCAAGCCGGTTGAATCAAAAATGGTGATTTCTTTATCGTTTTCTCTCCCCGCTTTCTTGCCGTAAACAATCTCTCCCAAGGAAGCAACGATATCTTTTCTAGTTATAATCCCCTTTGCTACGGGAACATTTATTTCTCCTGAATGGCTTGCTTGATCCCAGCAGTCAACAACAATTTTCGCCCTTTTCAAAATATCAGGTTCTAATTCTTCTTTGCCGGCCGCATCAGCCCCCGATAGCGTTAATATGGGTTCCAGGTAAAATCCATTGGCTTTTAATAATCGGCTTCCTGGTTGGGGTAACGGTAACCAAAATATCTTTCTGGCAGACTTCTTTCAGCTTTCCCTTTTTAATCCTGATTTTTTCTTTGGCTAAAATTTTTCCCAAGCTTTTGATTGCTTCCTCTCTAATATCGTAAATAGCAATTTCTTTTAACTTTCTTACCTTTGATATTGCCAAAATTTGAAATAACGCCTGAACACCGGCCCCGACTACTCCTAAGGATTTGGCTTCTTTTTTCGCCAAATATTTTGCCGCTACCGCTCCTCCGCCTCCCGTTCTTAAGGCAGTAATATAAGTTCCATCCATTAAAGCTAAGGGCAGGCCAGTTTTTGGATCATTCAAGATAATCACGGCCATTACTGTTTCCAGTCTTATTTTTTCCTGACCGCCGAATGCCCGATGAAGGTGGGAATTTCCCGGATGAACGTTAACCAGTTTTGTCCCGGTCATCTCTAAAGTTTCTGAAAAAGAAGGCATTATTCTCAGATCGCCGTTGAATTTTTTGAAATTTAAATAAAGCTTGGAGGGCATTTGAACCTCGCCCCGGCCATAATCAAAAAAGGCCTTTTCAACAACATCAATAACTTTCTTAATCTCTTTTGGGGGAATTAATTTTTCAACTTCTTTTCGGGTCAAAATAAGCATAAACAAAAATTTCTAATTATTCATTTTCTGTTTTTCTCCTCAAACTCTTTTTTCTCAATAATGGCCACTGAAAAACGAGTTTCGGTCTTTAATTCATTTCCAGCGAAAGCTTGAGCCTTGACTCTTGCTATTTTTGTCTTTGAATCTGGAATTGGATAAACTCCTAAAACTTCAGCCTTCAAAATTATTTTGTCTCCGGGGAAAATTGGCTTGAGAAATTGACAGCTCTTAACGTCATAAGCCAAGAAATGATAATTTTCGTGGTTTTCTATTGCCGAAGCTTTAGCTGAGGCGAGAGAAAAACGAAGTTCTTCGAACTTTCTTCTTAGTAAAATCGTCGAAAGTTGAGCTAAGGCTTCAACAACCAAAACACCGGGCATAATCTTGAAATCAACAAAATGGCCCTTGAAATAATAGTCGTCTTTTGAGGTTTGGTAAAATCCGGAGATGGTATTGTCAGTAATTTCCTCTACTTCGTCCACAAATAAAAAAGGTTCCTGATAAGGAATAATCTTTTTAATCTCTGCCTTGTTAAGCATGATGCCCTATTATATCGGAAATCTCCCCCAATTTCAAGTCAAGCATCTGCTTTAAAATAAATGTTTATCAAGCAATTTCGCGCCCTCACCCGGCCGACAAACTATTGTTTCTATCACGCCTTCTAGACTCAAGAGTCTTTTATTGATTTCTTTTTCGTCTTTTTCCAGACATAAAACCTTAACATTGGGCCCAGCGTCAATTGTGAAATAACATTTTAGCCCTTCCTCCCGCCAAGCTAAGACATTTTGGATGATTTCCATTGTTGCTGGAATCCAGTAGATAATTGCCGGCTTGGTCGTTATCATCAGGGCGTGCATCTTAAGGCAATTGTGTTCTGCTGTTTGAGCGACTTTTTCAAAATCTCTTTCTTTTATCCCTTCTTTGATTGATTTTAAGTCATCGACTACTGTTTTGAGCCATCCTTCGTAATAAGGACATGTTCCAACGGTTTGGGCCATTCCAGCGCGGCTTGTCACCGGCTTTTTCCCTTTTTGAACAATTGTGGCAATCATCCGAAAATCCGGCCAGTAATCTCTATCAACGATGCTTTCGGCGTAGCTGTCCAAGCCGTCGGGCATTTCTCCACGATGCCATTCTACGAAGCCCCCAAAAATACTGCGACAAGCAGAACCAGACCCCTGTCTGGTAAGAATCGACAATTCTTTGGGTGATAATTTTAGTCCTGCTGCGGCAGTCGCAGCAACCGTCAGTGCGGCAAAGCCGCTAGCGCTACTGGCTAAACCTGCCGCCACCGGAAAATTGCTTTCAGAAATAACTCTGGCTCGTTGTTTTATACCGGCCAAGCGGCTAATTCTGTCAATGTGGCCGTGGATATCTTTCTCGTCTTTTTGAAACTCTTCATCATTTATAATAACGGTATGCTCTTTATATTTATCAGAGAATTCAACCGTGGTGGTGGTGGTCATACCATCACAAGTCATTGAAATATTACCGTTTTGAGGAAGGATTAATTCCTTATCACGCTTGCCCCAATATTTGACCAAGGCGATATTGGCATTGGCAACAGCCGTGGCTTTCATCATGATTTATTTTCTATTTTTAAACCTTGGTAATCAACATCAACCAAAACCGGCGTACCTCCGGCTTCTTTTATCGCTTTTTCTATCTCTTCTTTCTTCTCTCCTAGGGCGATAATACAGTCACCGACTCCGGCGCCGGATAATTTGGCGCCGGAGGCACCGACTTTTTGACAGGCCTCGATTAGTTTTTCAATGATTTCTGAAGAAACGCCGTATTCTACAGAGGGAGCTTTAAATTTTCTTAAAATTTCCTGGTTTTCGGTCATCAACCGGCCAACTTCTGGCCAGTTAGAATTCTCCATGGCTGTTTTTGCTTTTTCTACGATCTGCAAAATATCATCGTAAAGTTTTTCATAATACTCGGGGTTTTTCTCCATTTCTACTTTAACTGCCTTGACAATTTCCGAAGTACTGGCCTTAACGCCGGTATAGCCGACTATTAAAGGAATGTTTTTAATTTCCAACGGCTCAATTTTTTTCCCGCCGGTTAAGAAATAAATCACTCCGCCGTAAATGGCCGCGGCAATATCAAAACCTGAACCCACGCTCTGAATATCTAAAACCGTTTTATAGGCCAAATCGAAAATTTCTTTCTTTTCCATTTTGACTCCAAAAAGTTCAGAAAGAGCTTTAATCGTACACACGGTTACCGCCGAACTTGAACCAAAACCGTATTTGGCCGAAAACTGACTTTCGGTTTTTATTTTAAACCCCGATTCAATATTATATTTTCTAAAAAAATTCTTAACCGCTTCCAAAACAAATCTAATCTCCTTCGGTTGCTCCTTATTTAAATCAGTTAAAGAAACGGTAAGGCCAGAAATCTTCATCTCCGGCGCCTCAATTAGAATTTTATCTTCAGAAATTTTTTCTATTTCAACAAACAACCGCTGGGAAACCGCGGCAACCAAACAAGGCCGGTTGTAAACAACGGCATGCTCTCCAAATAACATTAATTTCCCCGACGCGGAAACTTTTATCATTTTTAATTCGTTAAATATAATTATTTAACTAGCCGATTAAAATCTCTTGTTTTAATCTTAATACCTTTTGATCGAATGTCAAACTCAAAAAATAAGCGAGTAATTTGAAAATAAATAGGTGGCAGCCGAAATGAACACCACTTATCACACTCAACGTACTACGTCTTATTTCCCTTCCTCGTACTTCTTCATGGCTTTCTGCCATTCCCAGGCTTTTTTACCTGTAGGTCTCCAGCCCATCACTAATTGCCTAAAATCTTCCCGATAATGGCTACTAAAATAGTCAACCGTTTCAATAGCTGAAGAAGCTAAATCATCTGAGACAGAAGCTATTTCTTCGTCGGTTATCTTGATTCTTGAAGTGATCAATTCTATTGATTCCTTAGGGTCTAGCGGCGCCTTAATCTCCATCGTCTGCAAAATATTTCTACCTTTCTCATCTTTCTTCTCTAGGAGCAGGTGGACAATATCTTTTATCTTAAGATCGAAGCCGCGTAAAACGCCACGGACGAACTCTCGTTGAACTTCGTAGAGTGGATGAACAAGGGAATGCAACCTAAGAGGATAGATTTCTTCAGGATTAATAAGGGCTAAGCGATAGATACTTGCGATAGCAACCACTAGGCCTTCGTCTTTGTCGGGTTCAAATTCAAAAGTCCGCCAATCACCTTTTTCATCGCGGAGACGATCCCCAGCCGCAAAACTACAACGTCGGGCAATTGCTCGAACTCCATTCTGCTCCATCTTATCGGCAACAAAGAGAACAAAGCGGACTTTTTCCGCTAATGCCTCCGGAAACTTCTCCCTAGTTTCTGGGTCCGTCAACCATTTAGGATAATGACCATGCTTTTCAATAGCGTAGGTAATAGCCGCCCCTTCTTCTCTAGTTATGAGGCCGGCCCCCTCGAGAATCCGACGGGTTTCTTTGGCGCTGGCTCCTTCATCGCCCACTCCGGGCCCGCTGGGTGAACGGATAATATCATGAAACCAGCCGGCAGCGTAAGCTAACTCTTTTTCACGCTGAGTGAGCCCATAAATTTCTCCGATCTTCTGAGTTAGCTCAGCAACTTTCCTAAGGTGAAGGGCACTGTGAGCTTCGGTCACTTCTAAGCTTGCCAGATACTGTACTGCCAGCCGGGCAATCTTTTTTTCCCACTCATCTCCCATAGTAAAATTATCGTTATGGCTTATTAAAAAAATATTTTGCCATCTCCAAGATATTTTCAAAAATAAAATCTGGCTTTTCTTTTTTTAAATGTATTTTCAGGCCCATTCCGCAGGTCACAGCTACCACTTTACACTGAGCATCCTTGACTGCCAATACATCAACAACCGAATCGCCCACATAGATTGTTTCCTTTGATGGTATATTCAATTTTTTAATTATTTTAATAATTCCCTCTCCGGAAGGTTTCTTCTTTTTAACATCTGCTTCTGAAAGAATCATTGAAAATCTTTTCAGGCCTATGTCGGACAAGTCTCTTGAAACAGACCTCGCACTTGCATTAGTAAATATCGCTAGTCTGAATTTTCTGGACAATAAATCTACTGCCTTACTAACCCAAGGGTAAATCCTTATCAATTTTTTAGCCCCGGAGGAATTAAAAAACTCTTCATATCCTTCTTCTATTTTTTCACTAATTTCTAGCTCCTTCTTAGAAACTTTTCTTTTTATTAACTCATCTAAAAACTTTTCTGGTTCGTCTTTATTAATGATGCTATTTAACTTTAATCCAGTTTTTGATACGGCCAAAAGGGCTTTTATTGCCTCGTGACTGTCGTTATATTTACCAATTCCCCGCAAATGCCAGACGTCGTCTGCTTTAAAACTATAACCAAGCCCGCAAGAACCAAATCCTCTTCTAAAACCTTCATTTATTGCCAGCGAAGAATCCCTAAAAACGCCGCCAACATCAAAAACAAAAAGATTTAACATGTTCTATTTTATTTTAATAACTTCTAATTAAATAGCAAATTAAAAAATAAACAGGTGGTGTCCGCAAGCGAACACCACCTATTATGTTCTTAGCCAAACATTCAGTTTAGCTTTATTTAGAACTTGCCCTCCATATAGTCTATCATACCTTGACGCCACTCGCGGGCTTTTTCACCCGCAGGAATCCATTTCAGCGCTAGGCGGTCAAGATCTTCCTGGTAGCGGTGACTGAAGTATTCCACCGTCTCTAGAGCCGACGATGCTATGTCTTCTGAAGTACGAGCTACTGCCTCATCGACAATCCCGCTCTTCACAGTAATCAGCTTGGCTAAACCAGAGATATTCTCCAGTGCGGATATTTTCCTTACCTGAAGGATGTTTTCACCTTCACCGGTTTTTGTCTCCAGAAGCAGTCGGGCGATATCTTCCACGGTTAGATGTAATCCATGAAGAACACCGAGAACAAAATCTCGCTGAACCTCATAGAGAGGTCCGACAACCGGTTTTAATCTCAGAGGATAAATCTCCTCGGGGTTAATAAAGGCCAGTCGCAGAAGGCTTTCTATAGCGACGACTAGAGCCTCGTCCTTGTCGGGTTGAAACCCGAATTTGCGCCAGTCGCCTTTCTCGCTGCGGAGCCGATCACCAGCAACGAACTGGGAGCGCCGGGCAATCACTCTTACTCCGTTGGCCTCCATTTTGTCGGCGACGAACAGAGCAAAATGAAGCTTTTTCCCTAGTTCCTCCGGCACTATCTCTCTAGTCTCCGAGTCACTCCACCATTCAGGATAACGACCTTGCCTTGCAATCGCGTAGGCAATAGCCGCTCCTTCTTCCTCGTTTACGAGACCGGCTTCTCCGAGTATCCGGCGCGTCTCGTTGGCACTAGTTTTCTCGTCTCCAACTGTCGGATCTTCTGTAGACGAACGAACCACATCGTGGAAACGGCCGGCCCCATAGTCCAGTTCGTTTTCTCGTTCAGTGAAGCCATAAATCGACCCCACCTTCTGAGTTAATTCGGCCACGTTCCCCAAATGAGAAGCACTATGAGCCTCAGAAACCCCGAGACCCATCTGCCGTCTCCTCTTGAGCTCTGCTTCTCCTAACCGAGCAATCTCCTCTTTCCAGTTTTTCATATCTCCTCCTTTTTTGTTTTTTCCCCGACTGTTACCATTAGTAATCGGGAATCGGGTAAAAGCTGATGAGGGTTACTAGTGATAACCCCTTGTTCTACTAGCCTTTCAAGCAGGGTAGAATTTACATCAAATCCTGCCTCTTTCATCTCCTCAATATATCTTTCAACCGGACGGTGACCTTCCAGGGGCCAAATTGAGTTCGGCCCCAGCCCCGTACCACTCTCCCTGAGGATCTGATGATATCCGAGCCAAAAGCTAGTAATATCCTTGTTCGCCTGCTCATCGAACCCAATTGATTCGGGTACGGAGCCACTTGGATAGTACTTGAGCCAATTCCTCAGGCCTGCTTCCTTTTCGGGCCAATCAAACGTTTGGAGAAAACGGTATACCCGAAAAGGATGCTCCCAGATTGAGTTATGCCAGTCTGCAAACACGGCAATCCCTCCAGGTTTAAGTACTCTATAATAGAGACCGAAAGGAATTTGGCTATGATGGTGGATTGAGGCTACGCCGATTAAAATATCGACGCTCTCATCTGCGATATACTGACTCATAATCAAGTCAGTATCACAGATGATTCTATGCTTTATTTCGTTTTCCTCCATCATCTTCTTAGCCGCCTCAAGACTTGCTCTGGAAGGGTCCAGAAGCAAAAATCGAGATTTTGACTGGACAGCGGTCGGCAACTCCTTCCATATTGTAAGCGCTGACAGGCCGGGCCCCGCACCTACATCTAATATCAAAAATTCGTCACCGATAGGATATCTTCCCATTATTGCCTTTACCACTTCGGCAGTTTTTTGCCGGAGTAAAGCCGGGTTATCGCCAAACCCTGCTTTTTTCGCGGCCTCGCTTACCAAAGCAAGTTGCCCTTGGTTACCTCCTTCCCATTCATCGCTATACAGTTCAACTACCCTCTCTTCGTCAATAGAAGATGGCAATCCCCAGGCACTGCGTGCATATTCAGGAGTTCGTGCAGGGGATCCCATCGGCATGGGCATTAGCGTCTCGTTGTGCCGGACATAATTATTGGCCATCTAGCGCCTCCTTTATCGTATTTTTATTTACTGCCATTGTGACAGCTGTTTAGAAACTTCTCAATTAGAGCAGCCAAACAGCTGTCACAACATGATAGATATTTAAACTTTTGAAAGAACTGTAATGCTTATTATAACTTTTTATTCTTAAATTGTCAAGGATTTGTAAAACGCAGATTTTGAAAACAAAAGAGCGTTCATCTCCGAACGCCCTTTATTTATTTGTAATAATCCTAAAATCGGGTATTCCTCATTCTCTCCGTCTTCTTCTTCAGTTTTTTTCAGTTTTCACTCCTTCGACTGCCAGCTCACTTTCCCAAGGGTCATAGCCGATATTCTTTATCAAATCAATCAATTTATTTTTGTCCTCGTGGTAGCATAAAACTATTCCTCCGCCACCGGCGCCGCATAATTTGGCTGCTCCGCCGATCTCTTGAACAGACCTAGCGATCTCATCTATTTTTTTGGTTGAAACTTTCAGCTCAGCCAGATTTTTTTGAGTTTGGTTTATGATTTCTTTCATTCTTTGAAAGTTTTTTATTTTTAAAACATCTAGCATTTCATAGCTCATCTCCCCGATTTTTTTTATTCTTTCTGTCCTGTATTTTTCGTCCAGTTCCCTGACCAATTGGACTAGTTCACCGGTTGTTTTTTGCGGTGGGTCGGTATAAACAAAAACAAAATTTTCGAGCCTGTAAGGAACCTCGTCCTTCAAGGACTTTATTTCATTTTTCGGCTGAGCCTTTTTAAACCAAACTAAGCCGCCGAAACAACAGGCAGAGTTATCTCCGCCGCTTGGTGTGCCATGAATTATCTTTTCTTGCTGAAAAGCGATATCGTTTATCTCTTCCAACGAAAGATTTTTTTGGAACAATTCGGCAATTGCCTTTGTTGTAGCGGCTGCCCGCGAAGCTGAAGAGCCAAGCCCTGCGCCGGTAGGAATTCTACTGTCAATAGTTATCGAAAATCCCTTATTAATTCCTAGTCTTTTCATCGCCAGGCCAAGGACAGAGGCCCGATAACCCTCATATCCGTTTTCTTTAATAAAACTGAAAAGCTTAGAAAAATCTTTTTTCTCGTTGCCCTCGTCCCAAAAATCGAGCGTTTTTTGGGTAATTTCAAAAACTTGCTCAACTTTCCAGGTATGTGATATATCAGGCCAAGCAACATCTTGATAGGTTATATCTTCAGCGGGATTTATATTAACGTATGTTCGATTGCCTATAGCAGTGATGATGGCTGGCTCACCATAAACAACGGCATACTCGCCGATCAAATGAACTTTTCCCGGCGCCGATACTTTTATTTTTTTCATTTTTTTATTTCGTTATTTAGTATTTATAATATTAAGAAAATCGACCTTGACCTCTATGATTTGGCCGTCTTTTCTAAAAATTCTTGATGCAGCTTCATATGACCTTTTTGAATGCCCTCGGTGCCCAAAACCGAAAGAGCGGCTAAGTTATTAGCCAGGCCGACAGAAGCTGCGACAATGCCCAATTCCTGGGCGTTTTTTACTCCTAAAATTTTTAGAGCCAATCTGGCTTTTTTTGTTGAGGTAGCTCCGCCAACCGTGGCAATAGCTAAAGGAATTTTAATTTCTCCTTTTAAAAAATTTTCCTCCAGTCGCCATTTAGTCACGGGTTTATATTTTCCGTCTTTGGCAGCAAAACTATGAACGCCTGATTCAATCGCTCTGAAATCATTTCCGGTAGCCAGAGCCACGGCATCAATACCGTTCATCACGCCCTTGTTATGGGTGACGGCCCGGTAGATATCTGCTTCGGCCAATTTCTGACCATCTAAAATTCTCTGAGCGACCTTGATCCCGGAAAATTTCTCCAGAGCTAATTTTTTAATTGGGACCTTGCACTCAACAAAAACAATTCTTTTTTCTGCAAAATTAGAAATTATTCTTAGGCCAATCTCTGCTTTGGCAATTTTAGCCAAAAGGGGAGCAATTTTTTCCAGCATAGTATTGACGATGTTAGCTCCCATGGCATCTTTGGAATCAACGAATAAATAAAGAATTAAAAAATTTCTTATTTTTTTAACTTTAAAATCTTTGGCTCCGCCAGAAATTTTTAAAAGAAATTTATTAGTTCTGTTGGCTCTTTTCAAGATTTCATTTTTATTTTTTAAAATCTCCTTTTTCGTTTTTTCAAAATTTTTTATTCCAATTAATTGCAATTGGCCAATCATTTGGTTGCTCAAGTATTTTCCGAAAAAACCGCCACCCTCCTTAATCAATTTGGCTGCCCGGGAAGCGGCTGCCACAACCGATGGTTCTTCAATCTCCATGGGCACAAAATAATGTTGGTTGTTAACCAAAAAATTATTAGCGATTTTAAAGGGACCTAAATTGTTCTCTAAGTCAACAAAATCGGGCAGTTTCTGATATTGGTGAAACAGCTTTAAATCCCTCTTATCTAAAGAAGAAGGTCTGGCAATAATTTTTATTTTTTCTGCCAGCGAAAGTTGATGAAACTGGGAGACAGCGGAAGTTATTGGCTTTCTCGCCATTTTAGATATTGTTTGATGGTTAATTTTTTTCCTTTTTTTAATTGAGAACCAAGGTCGCTTCTAAATTTTTTATTTGAAACTACTGTTCCTTTAATACAAATTGAGCTGGCGCCCCCGCCGTAACCGTTGATACCGATCTGCTGACCTTTTTCAGCTTTTTCCAAAACTCCGGCTAAGCAAATGAAAATAGAAGAGGTGTAAGAATTACCAATGTAAGGATTATATTTCAAGCCTGGACTGAACTTTTGCCTAAAAAATTTTTTAAATTCCGGAGTCTCTCTAACTCCATCAAGCTCTTTCTTGTACCCAAGGAAAAGACCCGGCTTCTTAAGACATTCGGCTAAGGTAAGGTGCTCTTTTTGTTTCAGTTTTTCATGCCGCCAAAAAAGAGCCGCCACCCACTCAACAATTTTGGGAAAAGGTGTGTGCATAATAAAGAAGTCAAACATCTCCAAGAGCCCTTTCTTTTCTGTTTTCAAAGATTTTAGATTTTTTTTCTTCCAGTTTTCCAAGGCCTTTTTTTGACACTCTAAAAAAGCCGGCTTGGTCAATGCTCCATTAACCTGTGGGAAGGGATAAGAAGAAGACGGAACCTTAAAGTCATCAATGTCAGCCCCATACTGGCCTAGGTTTTGATAATCTAGGGCTAAAATTTTTGGCCTGGCTTCAATTCTCATGGCTACGGCTGCGCAGCCCTGGGTCACTTCAGCCTTAGGATCTTCCTGGCTATAGATGGAACGATCAATAGATAAAGCTACGGCCGGTTTCCCGGAATTGGCTTGACTGTACTCGCAAGCTGAAATTAATGCCTGCAGTCCGCCAAGACAGGCAAATTTATATTGGAAAGGGACGCTGCTCAGGCCTAATTTATGGTTCAAAATTTTAACGCCCAGGGGCTTGGAAGCATCCGGGTCCGACTCGGTGCCAATATAGAATCTTTCCACATCTCTAAAGCTAATTTTCATAAGAGCTTCTGCAGCCAGTTCGGTGATAGAAGTTTGATAAGGAACTCTAGCCTCAACCACGCCTAAGCCTTCTCCAGCATAAGCTGAAGGGATCTTTCTTTTCTCAGCCAGTTCCTTAATTGAAATGAAATGTTTTGGAATGGCAATGCCAATTTGCGAAATCCCGACCTTGGAAGTCATGGTTTTATTTTCTCCGACTTTTAATTTTCTTAATAATAATTCTAAACCAAGGGGTGTATTTTTTTGGATTTTTCTTAATATCGGTCTTTAGCTCCTTTAATTTAACCCATCGCCAGTCAGCTACTTCTTTTTTGTCAGGCCTAGGTTTTCCGTCAAATTTACCGAGAAAAACATGGTCAAATTCGTGCTCAATAAGACCGCCGAGCTTTGCTTTATAGATAAAATTAAAAGCTTCTTTTAATTTACAATTAATCCCCATTTCTTCCTTCAACCTTCTTTCAGCCGCCAATTTCGCTTCTTCCTTCGGTCTGGGGTGAGAACAACAGGTGTTTGTCCAAAGTCCCGGAGAGTGATATTTTGATTTGGCTCTTCTCTGAATTAGGGTTTCCCCTTTCTTATTAAACAAGAGTATAGAAAAAGCCCGATGCAGTTTTCCTGCCAGGTGGGCTTCCATTTTTTCTTCTGTCCCAATGGTTTCGTTTTTCTTGTTAACTAAAACAATTTTTTCCACTTTTTTTCTAAGTCTTTCTTTCAATTAAATAATTAACGAATTCTTCTAACTTAGCTTTTGCCTTTGACTCGGGCAAAAATTTTTCGGCATCCTGCCAGCTCTCTTTAATAATCTTTCGGGCCACTTTTCTGGCATAATCTATGCTACCATATTTTTTGATGATTTCTATCGCCTTTTTTCTTTCTTTCGGATTATCGGTGTGCTTATCCAAAATTGACAATAGTCTTTTCTCGTCTTTTCGATTGGCTTTTTTCAAGGCATGAATAACAATTAAGGTTCTTTTGCCTTCCTTAATATCGTTGCCAAAGCTCTTGCCAAATTTTTTTCTTTCTTTTCCTTCTAGGGCCAGATCCAAAATATCGTCTTGAATCTGAAAGGCAACTCCGATGGCCTCGGCCATCTTACCGATCTTTTCGGCCAGTTTATCGCTTCCTCCTGAAAGAACAACTGCCAGCTTAGCAGCTAAACGAGAAAGACAGCCGGTCTTGAAAGCACACATTTGTAAATACTCTTTTTGGTTAACTGTTTTAGCTTTTCCCTGGTGCCAATAAATATCTGTACCTTGGCCAAGATGAATATTAATCATGTCTTGGGCGTAAGCCTTGTAAACCTTAGCTAGAACTTTAGGTTTAAATTTATTTTTACTTTTTATTAAGATTATCAAGGGTAGGAAATATAAAAAATTCCCAGCATTTACGGCTACGTCAACGCCAAAAATTCTATGCAAACAAGGTTTTCCTCTTCTCAGTTCCCCTTGGTCTTCAACGTCGTCGGTTATAATGGAGCCATCATGCGCCAGCTCGGGAATGATCAAAAAGTCTTTAACTTTTCTAATGTCGCCACCGACGGCTTCAGTAATCAGTAAAAATAAAGCTGGCCGCCATCTTTTTCCGCCTCGGTCCAAAAATTCATAAATGGGCTTAATAAGAACTTCTTGGGCCGCTTTTTGACTATAAAAATAGCGGGGCTTGCCAAAAGCAAATTCTAGCCATTTTTTGTTTGCCTTCCGGGGAAGATATTTTTCAATCAGTTTGTCAATTTCCGACTTTTTCTTTTCCAGATATTCCTCTATTCCTTGGTGTTTTATTTTAGCTTGATCGGGCATAGATTTAGCGTTTACTGCAGGTATGGTTTCTATAAACCAAAATAAGCTTGAGGAACTTAAAAATGTTTTTTCTTAAATTTGGCTTTGCTAAAAAATCTGGAAGGGCAGAAAGGCTTTTCAGATAAAAAATATCTTCCCCGGCTTTCTCTAGAACCTCTCCAACTTCGTTCAGGCTTTTATTATCAAGTGAATACAAAACTTCCTGGGCTAGAAACAGTTTTTCATTAAAACAAGAAAGGAATTCAATTTTTGAAGGGTAAGAATCGACATCTTTGGAAAGAATACACTTGGCCGCCTGCTCTCCGGCGATCATGGCATTGCCAATTCCCCCACCCGTTATCGGATCAACCATAGCACCGGCATCGCCAACCAACAGCGCATTGTCTTTGACTAATTTTATGGATTTTTTCACCAGCGGAATTACGCCGCTGATATTTTTCAAAAAGCGGTAATTGCCCAAATCTTTTCTAATGGTGTTTTCCATAAAATCTTCAAGTTGTGCCCGAAGATTTATCTTTCTCCCAGAGCCCAAGCCGATATTAGCCGTATTTCTTGATTTTGGGAAAAACCAGGCATAACCTGAAGGGAATCTTTCTTGGTCAAAATAAAGTTTCATGGTATGACAATCCATTTCTTTTTCCACTTCAACCAAATATTGAAGACAGGGATAAATCGCTACTTTTTCTTGAAAAACCTTTCTTCTAATAATTGAAGCAGGGCCGTCTGCGCCAATAAGATATTTTGATTCAAACTCCTCACCGTCTTGGGTCTTAACCCTCCAAGTTTCACCTTCTTTCTTGACATCGGTTACTCTTTTTTGAAGACGAATTCTTGCCTGGCATTGGCTGGCTAAGAATTTTTCAAAATTTACCCTGTCTAAAATATAGCCCCCTTCTTTTGCCGAAAGATTGGCTGTTTTACCGTTTGGCAAAACTGCTTGACTCTTATCAACGGTAGTTGAAATCCAGTTTGGATCAGGTTTAATCCCAAGTCTGTCTAAAAAATATCTGGCTAATCCTTCGGCACACTGGACCGGCTTACCGATCTCCTCTTTCTGATCTAAGATCAAAGCATTGTTTAAGTATTTTCCGCAGACCAAACCGCCAGGACCGGCTCCAACAATGATTGTTTCAAAAAGACTTCCCATATAGTTTTATATAAAAAACACAATATTACGAATAAATAGTTGCGAGAGATATCACAATATAAGAAAAAACCGCATAGGCATCAAAAATCCGATAATTCTTTTTAAACATAAGGAGTAAAAGAAAAAAAATAGTTAGAATAAGAAAGGGAAGTAAAAACTTTGAGAAAAAGAAAAAAAAGACTGGAAAAAGAACAAGAGGGTAGAAAAAGGCCAGGTATTTTAAAAGGTTTTCTGATTTTTTATAGCCAAGAAAGCAGACGGTAGTTTGCAGGCCAGCCCGGGAATCTGATTGATAGTCTTCTAAGTGGTTTCTTGTTTCCAGCATGGTTGATAAATAGAAAATAGAAAAAGCAATTAAATAGTGGGGGAGGGTCAGTTCTGGGCTAAAAATTAAGAAGGGGAAAATAAAAATTAAGGCTCCGGCAAAAAGACCATGAGAAATCAAGTCTAAAAAAGGCCTTGATTTCATTCTCAAAGGAGGGGCGGAATAAAAAAACCCGATCAAGCCGGCAATCAAAACGAACAAAAATATTTCTGTTCCAAAATAGCCCGACAAAAATAAAGCTAAAATGCCTGGCGAGACCGAAAGAAAAAAATTCTTCTTATTCTGAACCAAAAGACTCTTCACCTCTCTTTTTTCCCCGTCTTCCTTGATATCAAAGAAATTATTAACTGAAAACCCAAAGGCTAAAAGTAAAACACCGATGATTGAGAAAAGTAAAATGTCCAAAAGAGGAAATAAAAAGCCTCGAGCAAGAATAAATCCTAAAATACCCAGCCCAAAATAAGCTCGCCAGTCTTTCATTCGATAATACTTAAAAAAAGACTTTAAATTAATTGACATTAAATAGCTAAGCCGCCGTCGATATTAACCACTTCGCCAGTAATGAAGCCGGCCTCGTCTGAAGCTAGAAAGGCAACCAGACTGGCAACCTCTTCCGGTTTGCCAAGCCGCCCCAAGGAAGTCAATTTTAAAACCGCCTGCTTAACCTCTTGAGGTACTGTTTCTGTCAATTTTGATTCAATAAATCCTGGAGCTACGGCATTAACCCTTACCCCTAACTTCCCGACTTCTTTGGCTAAGGATTTGGTAAAACCAATAACGCCGGCTTTGGCGGCGGCATAATTCGTCTGACCGAAATTACCTCTTTGGCCTACCAGAGAAGAAATACTAATAATCTTCCCCTGGTTTTGAATGAGTAAGGGTAAGGCAGCTTTTGAGCAATTAAAAACTCCCGTTAAATCAACGTCAATCACTCTTTGCCATTCTTCTTTGGTCATTTTGGCTAAAGTTCGGTCAGCACAAATTCCGGCATTATTTACCAAAACATCCAGCCGACCAAATTCTTTATGAATTTCCTGGGCCATTTCTTCTACTTCTTTCAGCTTTGAAACGTCAGCAAAAAAATACCTTGCTTCTATTGCTTGCTTTTCAATTTCTTCCTTAACTTTCTTCAAGTTCTCTTCCTGGCTTTGAATATCGTTTAAGGCAATTTTCCCTCCCAAAGAAGCAAATTTTAAAGCAATGGCTCTGCCAATTCCCTGAGAAGCGCCGGTAATCAAAATAACTTTATCTTTGAACATCGAAATAAATTTATTTATTGAGATGCGAAATGAATCAGAGATTCATTGAACATGTTTAATGTTTTTCAACTTCGTATTGAACTTCTTCAATTTTTCTGCCGACAATTGGAATATCCTCAATTTTAACTTTTTTAAGACATTCTGGCAATTTTTCTGTCATTGAAACTTCAGCGAAAATTCTATCTAAGTTTAAAGAATTGAAGCTGCTGAAAATTAAATTCAGATGAGCGACAAATTGATCCGGTTTTTGAACCGATCGAGCCTCGGCAAGAGTAAAATATCGCGGCAAAACTTTATTCAAATTTTCGATAATTTCTTCTTCGGACCGCAAATACTTTAGGGCAAGGTAATTTTCCTTTTTCAAAAACTTTAAAATATTTTCGCTGGCTGAAGTTTTTCCAATTTTTAAAATCGGTAAGTTAACAATTAAACCGGCTTTGAAAACTTCTTCTGAAATCTCAAAGACAAAGTCCCCTTCTCTTTTTTCAATAAAATTGGTTTTAGCTAGATCTAAGGGTAAGATCTTATAATCCTGACAAACCTTGAGTAATTGGGATTTCTGAGCCGCGGCTTCAATAGGCACTTCATCAAAACTTTGACCGACAACCTTAATATTTTCTAATTTTGTCCCCCGTTCCATTAAGTATTTAATAAAACTTTCTAAAAATTGAGGACTGGTGTTTTCGGCAAAATAAGGGTGTCTCGGCGAAACCAAGGTCGGTAAAATTAAGACTTTAGATGGTCGCTGAGGCAAAACCTCATCTCCCGCCTCGCCCTGCTTAATAGGGCTCAGCTTCTGGTTAATATCAATTCCGTCAATTAATTCAAATGCTTTTTCTATTCCCTCTGAAATATCGTACTTTATTCGCCAAATAGCGACTGCGTTGTTATCGGCTGTTGTTTCAGTTTTAAACTCCTCACCGATTTGGTATTCTCTGGTGCTTTTCCAAACCCACTTATTCCCGTTTTCATCTTCCAAAACCAAAACAAAATAGGGAATTTTAGGATGAAACGTCGTTGGAATGGTTACCCTGGAAACTCCAATAACTTTAACCTTCTCGGACTTCATCTTCTCTAACACCGAAAAACACTCCGGACATTTTTCAATCGGATGCTGCCAAACCCTTTGACATTTTGGACATTTATAAAACATAGTTTAAGAGGAGTATTCCTCTGAAATTTTTCGGAAGTGAAATCCTTTAACGGCCATATCAATTATCATTGGAAAAAGTTTTGGTTTTTTAAAAAGGCTCCAAAAGAAAATTTTCCAATAATATAATCTTTCTTTCTCTTTTATCCCCAAAATCCAAACTGACCTTAAAAGGACCATGAATTGACTGAAATCAAATTTATAATTTCTCTTTTCTCTTGGTTTATATTCTTTCAAAAAATTCATTAATCTTAGATAATAATTTTTAGGAGAATAGATATGGTTTATAACCATTTTATAGCCAGAGATTAAAGAATTAGAATTCATTTTAGGAACGAAATTAATGGTGCAATCTGTGTTACTGCCGGTAGGTTGAGAAATTAATCTTTTTTCTTTTTTTAGCCTTTCCCACAATTTTGTTTTCGGGGGAGCTTGCAAGAGCCCAACCATGGCTGTCGCTATCCCACTCTTTTGAATAAAAAGAATCATTCTGCCAAAAATTGAAGAAGTGTCTTGGTCAAAACCAATAATAAAACCTCCCTGGACTTGAAGGCCATGAATTTGAATAGTTCTAATTGACTCTAATAAATTTCGGTTTACATTTTGAAATTTTCCACATCCTTTCAAGCTTTCCTCATCAGGGCTTTCGATCCCAATAAAGACAGTGTTAAAGCCGGCTTTGACCATCAATTCCATTAATTTTTCATCATCAGCCAGATTAATTGAGACTTGGGTATTAAAAACAAAGGGGTATTTTTTTTCTTCCATCCAGGGAATTATGGCCGGTAAAATTTCTTTTTTTAGTTTTGTTCTATTCCCAATAAAATTATCATCAACGAAAAATACACTTCCCCGCCAGCCTCTCTCGTACAACACATTTAATTCATTTAAAATCTGCTGCCTTTCTTTTATTCTAGGGATTCTGCCATTTAAAAAGACGATGTCGCAAAACTCACAATTGAAGGGACAACCTCTCGAAAGCTGAACACTCATTGAGGCATATTTTCTTAGACCAATAAGTTCCCAAAGGGGAACCGGTGTCTTGGTAATATCTGGATATTGACTAGAAGCATAAATCTTCTTTGGAAAACCAGCTTCTAGATCTTTCAGAAAAAGAGGAAGGGTAGTCTCTGCTTCTCCAAGAACAAAATGATTAATCTTCTTCTCAAATTCTTCATACCCAGTGGTGAAAAGAGGACCGCCAGCAACAATTTTAGTACCGAATTTTTTGCATCTTTTAATAACATCTTCTACCGATTCTTTTTGAACAATCATCGCCGAAATAAAGATAAAATCTGCCCACTGGAGGTCTTTATCGTTTAAATTTTCGATATTGAGGTCAACTAATTTTTTTCCCCAATCTTTGGGCAATAAAGCCGCTACTGTCAACAAACCTAAGGGTGGAAAAGCTGCTTTTTTCCCAATAAAAGGGAGAGCATATTTAAAGCTCCAAAAACTCTTAGGAAATTTTGGATACAAAAGCAAAATTTTCATATGTTTTCTTTTTTTTGATAAAAAGTTTATCAAAAATAAATGAAAAAAATAAGCTAAAAGCGGGGGTAAAAATTAAAACCGACGCTAACTGATTTTTCAAAAAAGGAAGGCCGGCAATGTAAGAAGTAATGAGCCCCTGGAAATTCATTGGATACATTCCGAAGGTTAACCACCAACCGAAATTCGTCCAAAGATAGAAAAATAAAACTGAAAGAATTCCTCCGCCGCTAATTTTCAAAAAATAATGCCTTGAGTCTCTCTTAAAAAAGATGCCAAAAATGCCAATTAAAACGAAGACTGACCAGGTGAAAAAATAAACCGAGACGTTGCCAAAATAGAAATCCGAAAGAAAAATTATCAAAAGAGGAATAAGGGGAGCAAAAAAACCGCCCAAAAAAGAGCTCGAAAGCAAAGAAATAGCGGTCACCGCTTCAAGATTGGGGATACCAACTACTTTATTAAGAAAAATTTGTAAAACTACCCCAAAAAGGATAACAAAAATTGCAAATAAAATCTTTTTTTTCGTCGGGGCTTGAAAAATTCCCATAAAAATTCTAAATTAAGGATACAATGGAAACTTATTTTTTGCCAAGGGAGATGAGGTCGGAATTAAGAAAAATTTGGGGCATTCCTCTTTTTAATGGGAAAAAAAAGGTTCTTAATAAATTTCAGCAGTTTGCCCAAAAAAAGAGATTTAAAAAGGTAATTACCGTAGGCGATTATTGTTCTCTTACTTTACCTTCTGATATTAAAATTTTTGACGGAAAAATAAAGAGGGGGAAAGTAAGAAAGCTGCCAAAGTTCTCTCTTTATTGTAGCAATCCGCCAGGAACCATTCAAAAGGGAGTCTGGCTGATTATTAAAAAAGCGATTCAAAATAAGGAAAATATTTTTATTGAGGGAGAAGAAGATCTTTTGGTTATCCCTACGGTCTTGCTTTCAGAAAAAAATACGGCTGTAATCTATGGCTTCCCCGATAAGGGAGTTTGTTTGATTGAAGTTTCGCCCCGCGTAAAAAAAACTTTTAAAGAACTCCTTAAGAAGTTTTCCTTAAAATGTGGCAAGTGACGCTTCCGCCGGTTCCGCCAACGTTATGGCAGAGGCCGATTTTAGGATTACCTTTAACTTGCCGCTTGCCGCATTCTCCCCTTAATTGATTAACGATCTCGTAAACTTGGGCTAATCCGGTGGCAGAGATCGGATGACCCTTAGCTTTTAAACCGCCGGAAGGGTTAACCGGCAACCGGCCGTCCAAATTAACCTTTCCTTGCCGGATTAATTCTGCTCCTTTCCCGCTTTCGGCAAAACCCAAGTCTTCATAAGAGAATAATTCAACCGAAGTAAAGGCGTCGTGAATTTCAGCCACTTGAATATCTTCCGGCTTTATTTTAGCTTCTTTGTACGCCTGCTCGGCCGCCAACTCAGTCGCCTGGAAATGCCAAGGCTCTTTTCTGTTAAAGGTTAAAAGATAATCAGTAGCGAAACCAGAACCTAAAACTTCGATGTCAGTTTTTTCTTTTGTTAAAATTGCTGCGGCCCCTCCGTTGACCGATAAAGAGCAATCCATTAAACGAAAGGGAGAAGCAACAACTGGCGATTTCTTAATTTCTTCTAAAGAAACTTTCCTTTGATAGTAATAAGCCTTAGGGTTTAAGGCAGCGTTTTGGTGGTTTTTATAAGCAATCAAGGCCAAATCATCCATAGTGGCGCCATATTTCAGCATATATTGCTGCCAGACTAGGGCATTTTGAACCGGAAATAGAGTACCTTCTGGCTGCTCAATTACTCTCTCGGTGGCTGATAATATCCAATGAGCAGTCACCTCACCTTTGTTGTCAACTAGCTTTTCACCGGAAACAATTAAAATGTTATTAAACTTTTCCAGTTGTAAAGCCGTCCAGAGAGCCACTCCACCACCGGCACAAACCGAGGGTGTTTCAATGATCGGGACATTTGTCTTAAATAAATCAGCCAGAAAGGAAACCTTATGAGTCTGATGTTCGCTAAAACCTTCGGCGCTGGAAATACTGGTTAAAACAATTGCCTCAATCTGAGAAATCCTCATTTTGGCGCCTTCTAAGGCCTCAAGAGCGGCGACAGTTGCGAACTGCCACCAGGGTTCTTGAGAATAATCAAATTTTGTCATCCCTACTCCTTTGATATACATATATATAGCTTAGTATTATAAGGACGTCCATCCGCTAATTAAAGTCCCGGGGCCCGTATGAGTACATATTACGGGCGAGGCTAAACCAATAAAGGGCACCTCAGCTTTTATTTCTTTCAACATCTGTCTTAGTTTCTCTGCTCCTTCTGGATTATCGGCATGTTGGATTATAACTCTAATTTTTTTCCCTTCTGATCTGACCTTTCGGCTTTCTTTTGAGATTTTTTTAAAAAGTGCTTCAGCCATATCTTTAGCAAAAGCTATTCCTCCCTCAGTTACTGCCCCATTTTTGATAGTTATTAAAGGATGAAGATTTATTCTTTTTATTCTTCTTATCCAATTTGCCTGGGATTTGCTGGCTCTACCGCCAGCTTCTATCCATTTAGGGTCCTCAAAAATGACGTGGAGATGAGTCTGAGGAATCATTTTTTTTAACTCATCTAGAATATCATTAATCTCTCTTTGCCCTTGAATCATCTCAATAGCTTTCAAAACCAAGAGAGTTTGACTGGCCGCAGCCTGTAAAGAATCTAAAACATAAACTTTTTCCTTTTCCTCTTTCTCTAGCATTTCCCTCGCCTGGCAGGCCGAATTATAACAGCCAGAAACTTTGGAGGTTATGCTCAAACATAAAACCTTTTCAAACTTTCCTAACTGTTTTTTAAAAGCCGCCAAATAAAATTTTGGGGCAGGCTGAGAAGTCTTCGGAAAAGTTTTAATCTTTTGCCTATCAGCTTCTCTCATTTTTTGAAAAATATCTTCTCCGGGCAAATTCTCTCCCTCTGGCCAGTTAACAATGACATCAACTGTTTCAACCTGATATCTTTCTAAAACCTTCTCGGGCAATAAAACAATATTTCCTTCGGTAACAACGCCAATGGAAACTTTTCTGACTGATTCCTCGCCGGCCACCTCTTTGGCCATATCTTCAAATCTTAAGTCTTGAATTTGCCCCATATTTCTTATTAGCTTTTTTACTTCATCGGGATAGTCCGTATGGATATGAACCTTGGCTTTGCTGCCAATCTGGACAATATCTATGGAATTACCTAGTTTCTTTAATTTTTCCTTGATCTCTTCTTCTCCAAACCTAGGGTTCTTGACCAAGGCAATAATTTCGTAACGATGGGATAAAACCTGAACAAACCTCTTGATTTTTTCTGAGGGCCTTTCTTCTTTTTTTCTTTCTTTTCTTTCGCCCTCCAGGGCATCCAAATAACTTTCCAGAATTATTAAAAAACCCAAACCCCCGGCATCAACCACGTTGGCCTTTCTGAAAATTTCCATCTTCTCCCGGGTAGCCAAAAGAGCTTCTCTGGCTTTTTCGGTAGCTGTTTTTAAGATTTTGGTGATATTTTTTTCTTTTTCTGCTTCCTTCTTAAAGGTTAAAGCTGTTGCGTCAATAACGTCTAAAATTGTTCCTTCTTTAGGGCTTTGGATAGATCGCCGGGCCCGTTCAGCTCCTCCCTCAAAGGCAATAGATAGTTTTTTGGCATCAACCGGGTTTTTATCAAGTAAAGGCAGAAAACTGGCTAAAAAACCGACGTAAATCACGCCGGCATTGCCCTGGGCAGTAGTTAAAGCTCCATCCAAGGCTGCCTCAGAAACTTCTTTTAAATCTTTAAAGTCCTTTTTATCAATGGCTTCTTTTATCCCTGATAAGGTTTTAGCCAGATTGCTTCCGGTATCTTGGTCCGGAACAGGAAAGACGTTTATTTTATTGATCTGCTCTTTGTTCTTTTCAATCTTCTCATAGGACAAAAGGAGCATCTTCTTTAGTTCAGCTTGGCTAAGGTATTCCATGGCCAACTATTTAAATTTTTCCTCTAGCTCTTTTAGAATTTTAGCTGCTAACTCTTTTCCGCCTAAGCCAAAAGAAAGACCCAAGGCAACTGAAATGGTAATTGCTACACCGATGAAAATAACTAAAATCAAGGAGGGTGTTATTTTAAGCTGGTAGAGAATGGCCAAAATAGCAAAAAGCCAGATTGCCCAACGGATTGCCTTGCCTGAAAATCGCGAATAAGTTATTTTTTCCTTCTTCAGGGTACCAACCACAATCTTTTGAGAAAAATCAGCCAAAAAAACAGCCACAAGAAAAATTAAAATAGCAATAAAAATATTAGGATAATAACCAACCACTTTCCATAAAAATTGGCTGAAGGAAGTCAAGCCCAGGATTCTAGCGCTTAGAATTTCAGCAGCTATCGTCAAAAAAAGGATAACAAAAAACCATCTTACTATTTCGCCAAAAAACTTCGGAGCATTAAGCCGTGTATCTATTCTAGACAGAGATTCTTCTATGCCCATGCCCTTTAAAACTTGATTCAATCTAATTTTGCCCAGAAAATCGGCGGCTCTTTTTCCTAGCCATTGAGAAATAAGCCAGCCAACCAAGAAAAACAGAAAGGCTCCAAGGGCACAAAGCGGATAAGAAGCTGGAATTTGTATTAAGTATTTATAAACTTCTTCCCACATAAATAATTTATACGCTACCATTTAGCGCGATTAAGCTTCAAATGATAACCGATTCTATTAGCAACTATATGTAATAAAAAGGTTAAAATAAAAAGGGTTATCCAGATTATTATCTCAATTTTTAAAATCGCTGTCAAGAAAATAGCCGAACCTATAACATAATTTGTCTGGTCGAATGGGATAAATCTGGCGCCCGGCGGCATCTTCAATCTTCGCTTGATAAAAGCAAAAAGTAGGTCGCCGAAAATTGCGCCGAGCGAAATCAAAAAGCCGAAAAGAAAAATATTAATCTGTTTATAATCTAATAGGGAAATTCTTTGGATTGCTGGAAATTGATAAAGATAACCCTGGACCAAGACCACCAAAAAACCGACACTCATCCCCAGTATTGCTCCCCGCCAGGATTTATGACTGCCGAGAATCGGCTGGCCTAAAAAATTTTTTCCGAAATCAATATCTTTATCTAAAAAATTAAAAAGGTTGGCCTTTCTGGCTAAAGGTGGGGCCATATTAGTAAAATAAGCGGGCAGGAAAAAGTAGAGACAAGATAAGATATATGTTAGAATACCCATATGAAATGCGATTTACACTGCCATACTGGCTATTCTTACGATAGCACAGCTGAGCCAGAAGAGATGATTGAGGCGGCGCTTCAAAAAGGGATAAACTGTCTGGCCATTTGCGACCACGGAGAAATTAAAGGCGCTCAGAAAGCAATCGAATACGCCAAAGATAAGCCTATTTTAATTATACCGGGAATTGAAATAAAAAGTAAGGAAGGAGATATTTTGGGATTAAACATAAAAGAAGTTATTCCGAACAAATTATCAGCTAGTGAGACAATTAAAAAAATAAAGGGCTTAGGAGGGCTGGTAGTTATTCCCCATCCTTTTGGCTGGTCTTGCTCTTTTAGAGGAAACTTAGAGGACTTAATTTCTAAAATAGACTGGTCCGAAGAGCTTCGTTCTTCTCGCGCTGAACCCAGTGATAACTGGGCGAAGAGGGAGAAGAAAACGAGGTTTTCTGCGACCGCCTCAGCTGGGGCCTTGGCAATTGAGATTTTAAATGCTTCAATATTCGGCCGTGGCAACAAAAAAGCTCTGATTTTCTCCCAAAAATACAACCTTTCTGTAACAGCAGGATCCGACGCCCATTTCCCGAATTTTGTCGGCAGGGTCTATTTAGAAATTCCGGGCGATAATCTTTCTGTAGAAGAAGTTTTAAATCAGATAAAAAAAGGCGCTGCTAAAATCCATGGGAGAGAAGCTGACTGTTTGGAAAAAGCTGTCGATCATGTCAAAAGAAATATCGCCAGACTTAAAAATTTGATATAACGAAGCTTCGATTCGTTAAAATTGACCGTTCGATGAACTTTTAATTTACATTGTCTCTCGTTGAGTTTTCAGTTTAATTCTATGTTAGAGGAAAAGAGAGAAAAATTTAAAAAAATTTCCAGCTGGACAGGAAATATTTTTTCTAAGTCTGGCTTAACGCCCAACCAATATACTCTAATCTCTTTTGTTTTTGTTTTAGTTGCTTTTTATTTTTTACTTAAGGAAAGGTTGGTTTGGGCCCTAATCTTCTTTTTATTGGCTACCTTTCTAGATTTTATTGACGGGGCAGTGGCAAAATTTTTGCAAAAAGAAACGAAAAAAGGTGCCTATTTGGACACCATTTGCGACCGCTACGTCGAGGGTATTATTTTATTAGGTTTTTTATTCTTATCGTTGTCTGATTTTTTTCTACCGGCAAAAATCTGGATTTTTCTAGCTTTTTTCGGTTCTTTGATGACAACCTATGCTAAGGCAGCGGCTAAAGAAAAAGAGCTGGTAGGCCAAGAATTAAAAAAGGGCCTTTTGGGCCGAGCCGAAAGAATAATTTTAATTAGCCTGGCAATATCTCTTGGTATTTTTAATTTTTCCTGGATAATTTATCCGATTGTTTTCCTGGCTATTTTTTCAAATATTACCGTTTTCCAAAGGATTTTTTTAGCTCTCACACCAAGCAACAATTAGAGAATCCGGTCCAGTCAAAACGCCAAGAATATTGTCTATCAAATTAAGGAAGGTGACTTCGGCTCCGCTTAACTCTTTTTCAACCGCCTCTTCCAATCTCTGGGCTCCTTCTAAGTTATCACCATGGGTAATTGCTACCCTGATTTTTTTACCTTGTTTCCGCAATTTCTCAGTTTTTTCTTTTAACTCTTGGAAAAGGGCACTAGGAATATCTCTAGCGCCTTTTCTTATACCAACTGCCTTTATTTTTCCGTTTTTAATACCGAGTATGGGCCGGAGACCAATTTTTTCCATTTTCCTTATCCAGTCAGCCAAAAAATGGGGAATTCTACCCGAGGACTCTATCCATTTTGGGTCTTTAACCATTGCAGCTAAGCAAATTTTTGGCCGGAATGATTCCAGCTCTTTTGTAATTTCCTCAATTTCTTTCCCGCCTTCAACCAAATCTACTGCCTTTAAAACTAAAAGTCCTAAGCCGGCGCTTCCGCTTAGAGAATCAATAATAAAAATTTTTGCTTTCTCCCCCGGTTCTAAAAAATTTTTTGCCTGACAGGCAGAATTATAGGTTCCTGAATGGACCGAAGTAATAGTAATGGTTATGATTTTTTCAAACTTGGTAAATTGTTTTTTAAAAATCTCTAAAAAATCCTTTGGCGAAGGTTGAGAAGTTTTTCCGAAGCTCTTAATCCCTGCTTTTTCAGCTTCTCTCATCTTTTGAAACGTATTTTCCCCAGGAAAATTCTCAAGATCCGGCCAATCCATCTTGAGAGGAGCAACTTCAATCTGATATTTTTCAATTATTTCTTTGGGCAAATCTGCCGCCTCATCAACAACTAAGCCAATTTTTTTCATGTTTTAGATTATTTGCCAGTCTCGAGCATTGGCGATTTCTAATAATTTTTTGTCCGGCTCAACAGCCACCGGGTTACCAACTAATTCTAGTATTGGTAAATCAAAGACGCTATCTGAATAGGCAAAACTCTCTTTAAAATCCATCACAAGGTTATTGTCAGTTAAAAATTGCTTTACTTTTTCGGCTTTTCCCTGGGCAAAACAAAGAGGAGGAATTATCCTGCCGGAAAACTTATTTCTAATAATTTCCAGCTCGGTACCAACGGCAAAATCAATATTGAGGCGACTTGAAAAAACTTTAATTAAGTCCTGGAAACTGCCGGAAGTTAAAATAATTAAATAGCCACTTTCTTGATGCCTTTTAAGTCTTTCAAGCACATTCTTTTTTAAAGTTGGTAAAAGATAATCATCGGTTAACCAGTCAAAAATTTCTTTTGCTTTTTTAGTGTCTATCCCTTTCATTAGCCGGGCCATATCTTCGCCCCATCTTTGGTAATATTTTTTAGTTGAGATAAGACCTATTTTCCAAAAAGGAGTTAAGGCAAAGTTACTGGTTAAAAAACAAAAAATAGAAAAGAGCCTTTCTCTCTTTTTTAAATAATACTTCAGCAACCCAGACCAAAAATGACTGCTGACTAACGTCCCGTCGAAATCAAAAAGAGCAATTTTGACCCTAGAATCCTTCATTATGTTGTTTTACTTAGTTTAAATTTTGGCTCCCTGCCTTCTCTAAGCCTTTGAATGTTTTCTCGGTGAGTCCACCAGATTAAAGCAAATAATACAAGGCCAAGGATAAAATAAGCTAAGGAAAAAGAATTAAACCAAAGAATCAAAGGCAAGAAAGAAACCAGTAAAAGATTGGTAAAACTCATTATTTGAAAAAGGGCTAAAATCAAAAGCCAAATTAAAATCAAAATCAAGAATTTCTGCCAACCCAAAAGAACAAATAAAACCCCGACGGTGGTGGCCACCCCTTTGCCTCCTTTAAAATTCAGCCAGACCGGGAAAATATGGCCTAGTACCGAAGCGATAGCTACCGGAGCTATTTGCCAGTCAAGAAATAAAAACTTTGTAGCTAAAAAAATCGGGATTACTCCTTTCAAAACATCTAAGACTCCGACTAATAACCCCCATTTTAGACCTAAGCCCCGCACAACGTTCGTTCCGCCAATATTCCCTGAGCCAACTTTTTTAATATCAACACCTTTGAATTTGGAAATTAGAAAGCCCCAAGGAATGGAACCCAGGAGATAACCAAAAATAATTAATAAAGCTGAATTAAGCATACGCTACAGCATTTTCAAAATGGGAAACTTGCGCTTTTCTCTCTTTTATCATAACCGAAATAACATCAATTTGCCATTTTGAATTTAAAGGAATCTTTTTTGTCATCAGCCAGCTCTCGGCCATTGTTTTTAGTTTTCTTTGTTTTGAAAAATTTACCTTTTCTTCTGGATAAATGGTCATATCCTGGGCGAACGAAGCGAGCCGGAGGGTTTTGACTTCTACAAAAATAATTATATCGTCTTTTTTAGCCACAATGTCAATCTCACCTTTTTGAGGACTACCAGGCAGACGAAAGGAATAATTTCTATCTAAAATCTGGTAGCCCTTATCTCTGAGATATTTTTCAGCAATCCTCTCGCCGAAACTGCCGGTCTCTTTTGTACTCATATGGAACGTACAAAATTGTTTTGCAATTTTCACGTTCGTACAACGTAAAAATCTTTGATTTTGTACGTTGTGGACCCACCGAGAATCGAACTCGGACCTTACCCATGCGAAGGGTACGTAATACCGTTTTACTATGGGCCCATTCGGGGTGCTGGGAATTGAACCCAGACCGCAGAGTCCCGAACCCTGTATACTACCGTTATACTACACCCCGCAGATCACGTCACCCAGTATTTCTGCTTAGTCATTTCATCTCTTTTAATCTCCAGCTTTTCTCTTTCTTTTCTTGCCTCTTCGGCAAGTTTTTTTAACTTTTCGTCTGACAATTTGCTTAATTTCAAAATTTCTTTTTCTAAAAGCTCTTTTTTATTCTTTTGAGGGTCTTCCAAGGCATATCCCAGCAGGACGTCCAAAATCTGCCCCACTTTAGGACCCGGCTCAATCCCTAAAGCTTTCATCACGTCTGAACCGGAAACCTTTAATGTCTTAACCGAAATCGGATCCTGAGCAACCTTATCAATTATATATCTTAAATGTCTGAGCTTATAAGGCTCGGCTTTCGGCACCCCAGAACCGATGCGGTCACACATTCTCAATTGTAGTAATTCTTCCATGTTTTCCGATCCTGCCTGGCGAACCAATCTCCTGACCGAGGAGTTGCCCACTTCATCTACGTTGTAGTAAAAAAGGTGATATCTAACCAGTTTGGTTACTTTTTCAATATCTTTTTTAGAAAACTTCAAGCGGCTCAAAATCCTAACCGTCATTTTGGCGCTGACCACCTCGTGGTTGTAAAAAGTGGCGTCTGGTCCTTCGCCCCATTTTGTTTTTGGTTTGCCGATATCGTGGAATAAAGCAGCCAGTCTAACATATTTGTTAAAATTTTGCTTGGCGGCATAATCCAAGGAACGCAGATAATGCTCGTAACATCCATAGATATGATGCTTGTTTTGGGTAATTTTGTAGCCCTCTTCCAATTCCGGAATAATATATTTCAGCAAACCGAGCTCCCTTAAAAGATCTATGCCCGAAGCTGCTCTCTCTGACATGATAATCTTCAGAAACTCATCCCTAATTCTCTCTTTTGATATTGCCTGCAACCAAGGAGAATTTTTTTTGACAGCTTGGGCTGTTCTTTTTTCAATTTGCCAACCCTCGCCGAGCGTAACGCTAAACCTCACTGCCCTTGCCATACGTAGGGCATCTTCATCAAAACGCTCTTCGACGTTGCCAACTGCCTTAATTATTTTTTCTTTTAAGTCTTTCTGCCCATTATACGGATCAACAATTTTACGCCTTGCATTTCCTTCTTGAGTTTCCAAGGCCATCGCATTCACGGTAAAATCTCTTCTTGCCAAATCTTCCTGAATGGTTTTAGCAAATTTTATTTCATCGGGATGGCGCTTATCAGTATACTTTGCCTCTGAACGATAGGTGGTAATTTCTATTTCTTTTAGCCTCGGGGTTTCGCTGTTAGCCTGGACAGTAACCGTAAAAAATTGATTGCTGTAAAAACTCTGAGGAAATATCTTTTGAATCTCTTTCGGTTTAGCGTTTGTCGCCACGTCCCAATCCTCCGGTTCCGCTCTCCTCAAAAAATCTCTGACACAGCCGCCGACAATATAAGCTTCGAAGTTATTTTTTTTTAACTGCTCAATGACGAATTTTAATTCTTTTGGGATTTCCATCAGCTTAATCTTATCTTGATTTCTCAAATTTTTCAATCGCTCAAACGGGAGTAAAGAATGAAGGAAAAAACTTGTTTTCTTTGCCTTTTTTTATTATAATTAGTCCAAACGCCCTCGTGGTGTAATGGATAACATATCTGTCTTCGGAACAGAGGACTCCAGGTTCAAATCCTGGCGAGGGCACTATGAAAAAATTTCCAATTTTATTTTTAATTGTTTTTTTAGGGGTGACATTTCTACCCTTGGTCTCTCGGGCAGCCTGCCCTACTACCGGATTGGTGCCGTGCGGAACACCTGATTGCCCGTGTAATTTTTGTCATCTTTTTGTCATGTTCCAGACAATAATTGATTTTGTTTTAGCTTATCTTGTTTTTCCGATTGCCACTCTGCTAATTATAATAGGTGGAATAATGTTCTTTCTCTACGCCGAAAATCCTCAGAAAGTAGAGCAAGCCAAGTCCCTGTTGACTGCGACAATAATCGGTTTAGTTGTAATTTTTTCTTCCTGGCTTGTTATAGGTCTATTTTTTACTGCCATCGGATTGTCTGATTTCGCCCTCTCGTTTACCGGCCCAGAAAATTGGTTCACGGTTGATTGCCCAATATAGCCCCTAATCGCCCCCATAGCTTAACTGGTAAAGCACCGGTCTCTTAAACCGAGGAGTCCAGGTTCGAGTCCTGGTGGGGGCACAATCCCCCGTACTAAAATTCAGCATAGGGGAAGCTACGAACAAGGGACTTTTTTTTATTAATAGAAATAGTATAATAAAATCGAATTATGTTAACACCTGAAGAAAAAACAAAAATTATTGAGAAGTACAAAAGCCACAAAACAGATACCGGCTCTGTTGAAGTTCAGATTGCTCTGTTAACCGAAGAGATTAAAGAATTGGTTCTGCATTTAAAATCTCATCCTAAAGATTTCCATTCAAAGAGAGGCTTGCTGAAAATGGTTGCCAAAAGAAGAAAATTCCTTAACCGCCTCAAAGAAGAAGACCCCAAGGGATACAAGGATATTATAAAGCAAATAGGATTAAAGAAATAATATGGCGATAAAACATGTTGGCCAACGTGTGGGAATACTTATTGACGTCCAGAATCTTTATCATTCAGCTAAAAACTTATATGGAGCGCGGGTTAATTTTCGGGAAATCCTAAAGCTGGCGGTTTCGGGAAGAAGCCTTATCCGGGTTTTCGCCTATGTAGTCAGAACCAAAACTGGCGAGGAAAAGCCATTTTTTGAAGCCTTAACCAAATTAGGAATTGAAACCAGAATTAGAGACCTTCAGGAATTTTATGGTGGCCTAAAAAAAGCCGATTGGGATGTTGGTATTACTGTTGATGCTATCAGAATAGCTCCTGACGTGGACGCGATTGTTTTGGCTTCTGGCGACGGTGATTTTTTACAATTGGTTGAGTATTTAAAAAATCGCGGCAAAAGAATCGAGGTTGTCGCTTTCGGCAGATCGGCCTCAGCCAAATTAAAAGAGGCGGCCGATGAATTTGTTGACCTGGAAAAAGAGCCGGGGAAATATCTGTTAAAAAAATAATTATGGAAAAGTTTAAACTTGAAATTGGGGGGCGTGAGATGATAGCTGAGTTCCAAAATCTGGCCGAACGAGCCAATGGTTCTTGTCTTTTACGCTATGGCGATACTTTGGTTTTGGCCACTGCCGTCATGCCAGAGCACGAAGCTAAAGGAATGGGGTTTTTCCCTTTAACAGTTGAGTACGAAGAAAGATATTATGCTGCTGGCAAAATTAGAGGCCCCAGGTATATCAAGAGAGAAAGTCGTCCTTCTGACGAAGCAATTTGTAACGCCAGGTTGATTGACCGAGCCATACGGCCCCTCTTTCCCAAAAATCTTAACCGAGAAGTTCAAGTGGTTAATACGATTTTATCTTGGGACGGCCAAAATGATCCAGATATTTTAGGCCTTATGGCATCTTCTTTGGCTTTGATGATTTCTAATATTCCCTGGTCAGGCCCGACTGCGGCGGTCAGAATAGGTTATGTTGATAATAAGCTGATTTTAAACCCAACCTATGAAGAGAGGGGAAGAAGTCAAATTGATTTAATTTTAGCCGGAGTTAAAGAGGGTGACGGACTTTTAATCAATATGATTGAGGGTAGCTTTGAAGAATCAGAAGAAGATTTAATTATGGAAGCGTTAAATTTTGCCAGCCCTCATTTAAAAAAACTGGTTGATTTTCAAAAAGAAATTTTCGAAAAAATAGCTAATAAAAAAATTGCTTTAACAGCGTCAATACCTGATTCTGAATTAGAGAAAGAGGTCAAAGAATTTTTGAGCAGGAGACTAGAAAAGGCCCTGTATCAAGGGAGTGGAATCGAGCAAATGGCAGAAGTAAATGCCCTCAAAGAAGAGCTGGCCTATTTTGTTGATAATAAATACCAAGATGCAGGAAAAATTGAGTACGCCCAAGGTGTTCTTGAAAATGAAATCGACAAACTTATTCATCAAAAGATAATTAAAGAAGGGAAAAGACCGGATAATAGGAAATTAGACGAATTAAGGCCCCTCCATTGTCAAGCCGGCTTATTGCCAAGAACCCATGGATCTGGACTTTTCTGCCGCGGTCAAACCAAGTCTCTTTCTATCTTGACTCTGGGAGCGCCAGAAGATCAGCAATTATTGGAAGGCATGGAGACTGTAGGCAAAAAAAGGTTTATGCACCATTATAATTTTCCGCCTTATTCAGTTGGCGAAGTAAAGCCGATGAGGGGACCCGGAAGAAGAGATATTGGCCATGGGATGCTGGCAGAAAAAAGCCTCCTGCCCCTAATTCCTTCTGTTGAGGAATTTCCTTATACGATCAGGGTGGTTTCAGAGATTCTATCTTCTAACGGTTCAACCTCAATGGCTTCGGTTTCCTCTTCCTCTTTGGCTTTAATGGATGCCGGTGTCCCCATCAAAAGACCAGCCGCTGGCATTGCCCTAGGCCTGATGTCTGACGAAAAAGGTAATTACAAAATCTTAACTGATATCCAGGGACCGGAAGACCATCACGGCGATATGGATTTCAAAGTCGCCGGAACCGAAAAAGGAATAACCGCCGTCCAGATGGATGTTAAAATCAAAGGAATTACCGAAAAAATTATAAAAGAAACTCTTGAACAAGGGAAAAAAGTAAGACTAGAAATTTTAAACGAGATAGCCAAAGTTTTAGCCAAGCCCAGATCAGAATTGTCTCCCTTCGCTCCCCGAATTTTAACTTTACAAATCAATCCAGAAAAAATCAGGGAAGTAATTGGGCCAGGAGGAAGGGTAATCCATGAAATAATGGGAGAATGTCAGGTTTCGATTGACATCGAAGAAACTGGAAAAATTTTTATCACTGCCGAAAAAGAAGAGGCGGCCGAAAAGGCTCTCGTTTGGATAAAAAACATTACCCGAGAAGTTAAGATAGGAGAAATTTTTCAGGGAAAGATAAAAAGAATTTTAGCTTTCGGTGCTTTTGCGGAAATCTTGCCGGGGCAAGAAGGACTAATTCATATCTCTCAATTGGCTCCTTTCAGGGTTAACAAAGTGGAAGACATAGTTAAGGTTGGCGATGTTGTTCCAGTTAAAGTGATCTTGATTGATGAACAAGGAAGAATAAACTTATCCTTAAAAGAGGCCAAGTCCTCGTGCCTACGCACGGACGATAAGGACAAACTTTATGGAAGAAAAAAATAAAAAGATGACGTTCCCAGAAGAGGTAGAAATAAGAACAATGGCAAAGGATATTGTTAAGACGAAAGAGACTGAAGTCCAGAAAGAAAAAGAAAGAGTGGTCGCCCTACAAGAAGATATTGTCAAGTTAAAAGCAATCGAGGCCCAAAAAAAAGAGAAAGGGAGGGCTAGTCTCCAAGAGGACGTTGGTAAATTGGACGAGGCTGAAACTCAAAAAGAAAAGAAAGAGAAAGAGCCGATTAGAAGAACTGTGCCGCCCCAAGCGCCGTTACCGCCCATACCGCCAACTCCACCACCTCCGCCACCTCCTTCAGCAGAGGAAAGCGAGGAGGAAAAGAGAAAAAAAGAGGAAGAAGCAAAAAGAAAAAGAGAAGAAGAAAAGAAAAGGCAGGAAGAAGAGATAAAAAGAGAAATAGAAAGGGAAGAAAAAATAAGACAGACAGAAGAAGGAAAGAGAAAGCAAGAGGAAGAGGAAGAGGAAGAGATAAAGAGAAGGAGAGGGGAGGAAGAAGAAAAAATAAGACAGACAGAAGAAGGGAGGAGACAAGAAGAAGAAAAGAGAAAGCAAGAAGAAGAAGCGAAGAAGTCTCCCCTAGAAAAAAGAAGGAGCGCTTTGGACCAAGAAGAGCTTCGGTTGCAGAAAAAATTAGGATTATTAATTTCGGAGAGGAAAAAGCCACCCGAAGAAGAAAAGTCTAGGCTCTTACTAGAGATTGAGAAATTCAAAAAAGAAAATCTTGCACCGATTTTAACAAAGGAGGGAGAAATAAAAAAAGAAAAAAAACTGATTGAAGAAGCTGAAAAAAAGGCTTCATTCAAGGGGAAAAAAGAAATAGAAGAAAAGAGGTGGCAAATTGAAGAAGAGAGAGAGAAGGTGGAAAAGGAAAGATGGCAGGTAGAAGAAGAGGTCGTCAAGCTTCAAGAAAAGATAAAAGAGATAGATTTAAAAATTGATCAGTTTTCGGGAGAGGAAAGTAATCTTAAAAAAGAAATTGAAAATATCACAAACGAGAGAGAGGCAATAGATTTAATACACAAAAAGGCAAGTTTGGAAAAAGAACTTAAGCTGATCAAGGACCAAAAAGTAACCGCTGAAGCGAAATCAGAAGTTTTAATTGACAAAAAGAAGGAGACTGAAAAGGTTTTAGCTGAGATCCTGGAGAGTGAAAAAGCGCTGGAAGAAGAAGTGGAAATACTTGAGAAGAAAGAGGAAGCGACAACCGACTTAACCGAAAGAAAAAGAATCGAAAAAAGGAGGGGGGACGCCGAAGGAGAGAGAAGGAAAACAGAAGAAGAAAAGTGGCAAGTAGTACGAGAAAAGGAAGAAAGCGAACAGCAGACTGAAGGTTTCAGGGTTGAAATAGAAAAATTTAAAAAACAAAGGGAGGAATTAGAAGAAGAAATTAAAGAAATTGATGTCTCCCTTGGAGAATTAAAAAAAAGAGGGGTGAAAATTGAGGAGCTTACAGTCCTAGCTGGGGTCTTTTATAAACCTCAAGGGAAAATAGAAAAAATTGAAGAGATGCCGTCGGAAGAAAGAAAGGCGCCCTTAGAAAAAGCAACCGAAAAAGAGCCGCCAAGCGAAGAATTACCAGAAACCCCGCCAGCAGCCAAAAAAGAGGAGCTAACCGAAGAAGAAACGGCCAGAATAGAAATAGGAGAAGAAACTGAAAACAAAATAAAAGAAGCTTTGCGAAGAAAAAAGGGGAAAGAAGAAGAAGAGGCTGAAAAAATAAGAAAAAGGGTTAGAGAATTATTGGCTTCAATAAAACCGGTCACGCCCTCGTCTCCACCAGAAGAAATCGAAGAATCAGAAAAAACCCAAGAACCAGGAAAGGTTAAATCTGCTCCGTTTTCTTCTGCTACCGACCAAGGGGCAGAAAAATATCGTCCTCCTCTTGCAGAACCTCATAAAAAAGATGGTGTAGCAGCCGAAGAACCTTCTCTGGAAACGTTGATACCCAAGCCTTCTTTTAAAAAGCCACGGTCTTTCGAAAAAATTTTAATCAGAGGGTTAATCATCATTCTCCTTTTAATAATAATTCTCTTCTTTTATTGGCTTATCGTCTTGAGACCGACCAAAGAGGTTATAGGGGAGAAAGGGGAAAGTTCAACGGCAATTTTTGTAAAGCAAAAATTCATTTTGCCGTCCTTGACGAATTGTAAAACTTTTACTGATTCGAAAAACATTGTTTAGGTTATATAAAAAATATATAATTAAAAAATGATTCAGGCTATTAAAGAGAAGGTCCAATCGACCGTATCATCTTTTGGGACGTGGGGAGCTTCCGAACGAATGGCTCTTGCAATTACAATACTCTCTGGCGTTTTACTTTTACTAGTTTTTTTAGTAATCGTAAAATTTGTCCTACCTAAAACCGGCGTAGAAATCAGTATTTCGCATCCGGAAAAGGCAAAAGCTGGAGAAGAGGTAACCTATACCGTAACTGTTAAAAATACCGGTACCGTTGTTTTTAAAAAACCAGAACTAGTTTTTAACTACCCCACTTTTTCTTTACCAGAAACAACTCTATACGAAAGGAGGCAGTTGGAAGACATTTACCCAAGAGAAGAAGAAACGTTCACCTTCAAGGCCCGGCTTTTTGGCATGGAAGACGAAGTGAGAAACTTTGAAGCCTGGTTAAACTATTCTACCGAAGGGCAAACGGAAATCACTAGGTCAAAAACCGCCCGTTTCTCTACCGTTATTTCCGAGGTGCCGATAGACTTAGTTCTGGATATTCCCGAGAAAGCTCCGGCACATCCTAAAGAGAAATCCGAATTTGTTTTCAGGATAAGATATTTTTCTTCTATCGAACAAGCTATTCCCAACCTAAAATTGTCAGTAGATTTTCCCCCTGATTTTAATTTTCAAGAATCAATCCCTTCAATGGCCGAAGGTCAAGAAATTGTTATTCCGATATTGGAGCCATCGGCCGCAGGAAGCGTGGAAATAGCGGGGAGCTTCCCCGCAGGGTACGACATTGGAAAAGAATTAGAATTCAGCGCCCAGTTATCCATTAATCTTGGAGGGACAGACGTTCCTCTGAAAAAAGAATCTGTCAGAACAATAACTTATGAACCAGTTTTTTTATTTTCCCAAAAAATTAATAATCAAGAAAAATATTTTCCTTACGCCGGAGAAAAACTCTATTATGAAATCTATTTTAAAAACGTCCACGATGAGCCCTTAAGAGATTTATCTTTAACCGCAGTTTTGGAAGGACCTCTCTTTGACCTAGAAACTATTGAGCCCCCTCTGGGAACATTTACCAAAGGAACGGACTTTATTTCCTGGGACGGGGGGAAAATCCCGGAACTTAAATATTTAACCCCGGGTCAAGAAGGAAAAGTGGAGTTTTGGGTTACCTTAAAAGATGATTATAAACCAAAGGATATATTCGGAACCAATGCTTTAATAAGCAACCGAGTAATCTTGGGAGGTTTTGAAAGAGAGTTTAGAAGCCGAGTCAACTCTTTGATAAAAATTACTCAAGAAGGTTATTCCAGAGATAAATATGGATTTTTTGAAAATTTGGGGCCTCAACCTCCAAAAGTTGCCGAAGCCACCCAATATACGGTTGTTTGGAAACTTGAAAACTATTATAACTGGCTAGAAGACGCGGTAATCAGGGCCTCTCTTCCTTCCGGGGTTTCTATCAGAAGCATCAAGCCCGCTCAGGGAGAAATAACGGTTTTAACCTATCCTACTCCAGTAATAAGCCCTTATCCCGATATCCCAACGACTTTCAGGTTTGACAAGCCGTTATATGAGGGAGTGAAAGGAATAGAGGTAACATATCTTCAACTCATCCTCAGGACAGAAGTGCCCCGTCTCTATCCGGCGTACGTCCCAGCCACTGGCTATTTCGGACCGACAACTCGTGAGGCCTTAAAGGGCTTTCAAGAAAAATACAAAAAAGAAATTTTGGATCCCCAAGGACTTCCAGCTAGCGGCTCTGCTGACGAGTTAACTAGGTTAAAACTTAATGAATTATTAGCTAAGGTAGCTCCCCCGGCCTTTGCCGAAGTAACCTGGGAAGTCGGAAAAGTCAAGCCAGGGATAGGAGCGCTGGAAGATCCTCTGTCTGCTGCCTTTCAAATTACTTTTACCCCAGAAATGGCTCAAAAAGGAAGAATTGCAACTTTGATTAACGAAGTCAGGATTTCGGCAAAGGATCAGTGGACAGAGCTTTTAATTTCCACGAACGGCGAGGCAATAGACACTACCCTGCCTCATGATCCTACGGTAAAGTCTGGAACAATTCGTTAAAAACAGTGGCGGATTTACACGGAACTATTTAAATATGGATAAAAAAATAATCGGCGAATTAAAAGAAATCTTAGAAAAAGAGAAGACGACCATTGAGGGACAGTTAAAAAAGATTGCCAAAAAGGATGAAAATCTTCCCGGTGATTGGGATACTGTCTTTCCAAAATATGATGGCGGAGAGTCAGGCGGCGCCGCCTTAGAAAAAGCGGCTGATGAAGTCGAAGAATACAGCACTTTATTACCCATTGAGTACAGCTTGGAACTCCGTTTAAAAAATATTGATTCGGCTCTTGAAAAAATTAGAAAAGGAAGTTACGGAAAGTGTGAAAAATGTCAAAAAGAAATTCCAATTAATCGCCTTAAGGCTTCTCCTGAGTCTCGTTTTTGCTTGGATTGCAAATAATTTTTAAAAACGACTGCATGCCATCAAAAGTTTTTTCAGCGGCTATTGTCGGTTTAGAAGCTCAAGTTGTAGAAGTAGAAGTAAATGCCTCATATGGACTGAGGCATTTTGAAATTGTGGGATTGCCGGACAAAGCGGTTGAAGAGTCTCGAGAAAGAGTTGGGTCAGCCATCGAAAGTTCAGGTTTTCAATCTCCTCACCATCAGCCGGTCAGGGTTTTAGTTTCTCTGGCTCCAGCTGACTTAAAAAAAGAAGGTTCGGTCTACGATCTGCCCATTGCTTTAGGTTATTTATTGGCAGCTGAGAAAATTAAATTTAAACCAGAAAATAAAATTTTTCTAGGCGAACTGGCCTTAGACGGCAGATTAAGGCCGATAAAAGGAACGGTTTCTTTTGCTGTCGCCTGCCGTGAAAAGAAAATCAGCGAAATAATTTTACCAAAAGAAAATACCCCCGAAGCCAGCTTAATTAAGGGAATAAAGATAATTGGGGTAGAAACTCTGAAGGAGGCCATAGATTATCTGGAGGGCAGAAAAGAAATTTTACCTGCCCCTTATTCAACTTTTAAGGCCAGGCAGAAAGATTATTCAATTGACTTGGGCTATATCAAAGGACAGGAATTTTCTAAAAGAGCCTTAGAGATTGCTGCAGCCGGCGGTCACCACCTTTTAATGATGGGGCCACCAGGAGCAGGAAAAACCCTTTTGGCCAAAGCCATCCCAACAATTCTGCCTCCTTTAAATTTTGAAGAATCTTTAGAAGTGACCAAAATCTACAGTATTGCCGGGCTTTTGCCGAAAGACCAGCCTTTAATTAATTTAAGACCGTTCCGCTCCCCTCATCACGCCTCTTCCGAAGTGGCCTTGATCGGGGGAGGAAATCCTCCTCGACCAGGCGAGATTACTCTTTCTCACCGGGGAGTTCTTTTTTTGGACGAATTTCCTGAATTTCACCGCGATGCCTTAGAGTCCCTGCGCCAGCCGATAGAAGAAGGGGAAATCCGCGTCCTGCGGTCAAAATATTCTTTAACTTTTCCCGCTCGCTTTACCTTGGTGGCCGCTGCCAACCCCTGTCCTTGCGGTTATTATGGTGATCCGGAAAAAAATTGCAGCTGTGCCAATTCCCAAATTCGCATGTATCGAAGAAAACTCTCCGGGCCTCTCATAGATAGAATCGATCTTTTTATTAATGTTCCTCAATTGAAATATGAAAAGTTGGTTTCGCCAGATGAAGAAAATTGTTCGGTAAAAATAAGAGAGGAAGTTGAAAAGGCAAGAAAAATCCAAAAAGAAAGGTTTGGCAAGGATTTAACCAATTCGGAAATGGAGATCCCTCAAATAAAAAAATACTGTCAGGTTGATTTGACAGGCCAAGGTTTGTTAAGAAATGCAGTTGATTCGGGTAAATTATCGGCTCGGGGATATCATCGCGTCCTAAAAGTAGCCCGAACTATTGCTGACTTAGGAAATTCAGAAAAAATTTTATTAGATCATTTAAGCGAGGCTTTGATGTATCGAACCAAGGAAATATAAAATGCGCGGATCAATCCTGCGCATTGTTTCTTTCTAAGAAGATATTTTTCTAAAACCGGGAGCCAATGCGGTATCTGGCAAAAGAGTTTTCACCTCCTCTAACTTCGAAATGAACATGACAGCCGGTAGCTCCTACGGTTTGGCCGGTGTTCCCTATTCGGCCGATAATAGTGCCCTGGGAAACATCGGTGCCGCTACTGACTGAAATTTCTGACAAATGGGCGTAAAGAGTAACTAGGCCATTGGGATGAAGAATTGTCATATAGTTTCCGTAACCATTGTTCCATCCGTAAGCTGTCCGCTGAACCGTCCCCTGGGCTGCGGCAAATACCAGCGCGCCGCAAGAATTGGAAAAATCAATCGCATTATACCAGTGAAGTCCCTGGCTAATTATGCCTTTGGTGGGAGCGATAAAATAAACAGAACTAACCGGTGTTTGGGTAGCCACTGATTTAGACGAAAGCGAAGGCATCACGCCATTGGGAACAATAAGAATGTCTCCGATATAGATATCGTTCTCATCGGAAAGATCGTTAAAGGCCACTACCTCGCTCATTTTTCCTTTATAGGTTCTGGCGACCTCAGAGACAGTGTCACCGGATCCGACGTGGTGAATTACTCCGGAGACCGGCGGAATAACCAGTTTTTGGCCGATCTTCAGTGCCGATTTCCTGGTTAAATTATTCGCCCAAAGAATAGTATCTAAAGAAACACCAAACTGATCCGCCAAAGAAGATAAGGTATCGCCACTCTCAACAGTATATTCGACGATCGCTTTTTCCTCATTTTCAAACTCAGAGCTTGTAACTAGGGTCCCCAAGACCTGGGTAGAAACCATAACAGGCGGTGTGGCTGCCCGGAGACCACTTTCTTCAACCAGAAGGAGGTTAGGCGATCCTGTCAAAAATCCATTTGTCGAGCTCAGGAAGTGATTTTGGGAAAGGGTCTCTGAAAATACTTCAGGGGAAGCGGTTAAAAAAGAAAAACCCTCTGATAAATGAAGTGAGCTTCTGGCAACGCTAGGGGAAGTACTTAAAAAAGGTGAAATAGAAAAAATAATAAAAAGGGTAACCGAGATTACCCTCATAAAAGAGAAAGGGTCTTTTGAGGACTCCTTAATGTTTCTTAAATATTTTCTAATTTTTGCCCCGTTAGAAATTAATCTTCTAACAGGGTTCGTATAAGGGGACATAGGTCCTTTTTCTATTGTCTTAAAAGCACGGGTTTCTGTCAAGGGCTTATGATATAATAGTGGAATGGATTTAGCTTCAAAATCAGAAGTGAAAAGTCTGCTTAAAAAATATCGACTTCGACCGTCGAAAGGACTGGGGCAGAATTTTTTAATTAACAGAGGAACTATCGACAAAGTTATTAGGGCAGCCGATTTAAAGCCTGAAGATATTGTATTGGAAATCGGACCGGGGCTGGGTGTTTTAACCCGAGAGTTAGCCAAAGAAGCAAAGAAAGTTATCGCCGTAGAAAAAGACCCGAATTTGGCCATAATTATGAGTAAAGAATTAATAAAGGAGGTGAGGAATATCGAAGTAGCCCAGGGTGACATTCTAAAAATTCTTAATTCTAAGCTCCCAACCCCTAATTCATACAACAAAGTTATTGCTAATCTACCTTTTTATTTAACGGCGCCGGTAATTAGAAAATTTTTAGAATCTGACATCCAGCCCAAATTAATGGCTTTGATTATCCAAAAAGAAGTAGCTCAGAGAATTTGCGCCAAAATCCCAGACATGAATTTATTAGCCATTTCAGTCCAGTTTTACGCTCGACCCAAAATAATCTCTTATATCTCCAAAAAATCTTTCTGGCCACAACCAAAAGTAGATAGCACTATAATTAAAATAACAACCGACGATAGACAATCAGGAATCAACAAGGATTTGTTTTTTAAAATTGTTAAAGCCGGCTTTTCCCAGCCAAGAAAACAGTTAATAAACAACTTGTCTAAAAAATTAGGGATTGATAAAATAAAAATAGAATCTTGGCTGTTAAAAAATGATATCCAGCCAGAACAAAGAGCCGAAACATTAACGGTTAAAGACTGGATAAAATTAACTGAAACAATAAGGTGAATTATGGCTTCTTCTAAAAAAATTATCCTTTTACTCCTTTCTTTTTTCGTTTTAGGATTTATTTTGTTTCTTTCTAAGACGTCATTAGCGGCAGATACAACGCCAGTATATTGTACTATTACCAACTGCGGAGCAAGCGAAAAGGTAGAATGTGGTGAAAAATATAGAAGATATTGTGAATCATGTTGCGATGAGGATGGAGGAGATTGTGAACCTTGTTGCCCTTGTTGTACTCAATATAGATGTAGAGGTAGTTGGACTCAATATAGGGCCAGTAGTGAAGATTGCGAACCCACCATCGAGAGAAGAGTCTGTAAAAGTGTCTGTAGTGGAGATGGCAGTGAATGTTGTTCTTGCGGCGGCTGTAAAATAGAGTGTGGCGTATGGGAAAGCAGCGAGAAGGTCGGTGCGTCAGAAACGTGTGAAATATGCAAAAGTTGGCAAAAAGCCGTAAAAAATTCCTGTGAAAATCCGGATAGTATAAACTGGTGCGAATCAAGGCCGGAATGTAAGTGTTGCGGAGAGTGTATCGATAAACCCGAAAATCCCGAATATTGTATGTCTCCTTCCTGCTCTGTAAAAGCGGAGGCGAATAATGTTTATTTGCCGGTAAAGCTGGATTGGAAAGATGTCCGGGGCTTTTGGAGCGGAGCATGGAGCGGTGGAGGATCTACTATACAAAACTACGCCGGCTGCCAAGAAGGTTACATAGATTTTTGCTGGGAAGAAGCTAAGGCGCTAAATCCCGGTTGGAGCTGCCAGGGAGAAATAACAGATGAATACTTAGTCTGCTTAAGACGTGAAACAAAAGAAAACTGTCAAGACCTGCTACAAGAGGATGAAGCGTGTAAAGAAAATTGTCCAGTATTAGAAGAAGGAGGAGATGAATGTTACAAGCCAGGCGAATTTGTTAACTATTACCAAATCGAAATTTGGGGGGGGAGTGAAAGTTTAATAGATTGCACAACCCTACAACCAATTGACCGCTACAGCGATTTTTTAGAGGCTTCGGAATTCTTTGCTCCCTGCCTCTGTTTTTACAAATCAGGCTGGACTTATAATTGGCACGTTAGGGGCTGTTGCGACGACCAAGAAAGCACTTGTGGTCCCTGGAGTGATACATGGACATTTCACACCAATCCTGCCCCTGAGCCCACCTCTCCTTATGATCCTGACTGGGCCGGTTCGGGAAAGGCAGAAAACGTCTCAGCTACCACATCTCTTGAGTGGTGCGGCATTGCTGACACTAAAGAGTATCCCACCGAAACCGAATGCAGGGCTGCCTGGGCAGAAATCGGAGCCCAGTATTATTGGGATTATCAATACAACACCTGCCGTGAATATTCCCACCAGCTTTTGCTTTATTTAATTGAAAGCGGCAACAAGGTCTGCCATCCATATGCAACGGAGCCAGGAGAAAAGGAATGCAACCCGGAATTACTAAAACCTTTCAGTCCGGGTTCTACTCCAAATTCAGCATATCACCCTACTGAATTCTCAAATCAGATTTACCGGTTATTTACAAAAAACTTCACTTATTTTTGGCAAGCAGCCACCTGTAAAGATGACCACGCCGGAAACTGTACGGAATTCGGTCAAGAATGGAAATTTTCCCTGGCTAATCTTGATTTCTCGTTGACGCAAGTGGTCTCTCCAGGAAATGACCCCGAGGGGGGAAAGCCCGTCGGTTTTCCGGTTAATATCCAGTGGCTAGCCAGTCTTGGAACAATGTCTTATTGGTACGAAATATACGAGAAAGGTTCGGCTGTCCCGAAAATAACAGGAACTACTACCCAGCCCGGTATTATCTTAGACTCTCCCCGATTAGATTTAAATACTATTTACAAATGGCGGGTGAAATCCTGTTGGAGCTATTACGCCGAAGCTGATAGATGTGAAAATAGTTGGTCGAATTTCTTTTATTTTAAAACTACTGGCCAGCCGCCAAAGCTTATTTCCCCGGAAAATAACGCCGCCGAATTAGTGATTCCGGTCGAGTTTCAGTGGGAAAATATAGGAGGGGCCAAGTCTTATGTCTTTAAAATTAACGGTGAAGAAAAAATAGTAGAAAGGAGGACAGAAATTAATCTTGATTATCCTGAATTACTCCAGCAAGAAAGCTATTCCTGGCAGGTTAAAACCTGCGCTAAAGCAAATGGACAACTCTGCGGAAACTGGAGTGATGAGTATTATTTTACAACTTTCAAATTAGGAACACCGGTCAATCTTTGGCCAAAAAACGGCTCTATTATTTCCACCACTGATACGCACGGTTTTTCCTGGGACGAAGTATTAGGAGCCGAATATAAATATTACGAATTCAAAATTCAATATAAAAAGGCTTCGCCAGAAGAAAACAGGCCGGTGTGTCTAGAAGGAGAAGGAGGATTCACAACCAAAATTATTCCAAAAAATTCACTCTATAACCAGTTAAAATGTAATGGTGAATATGAATGGCAGGTCAGGGCTTGCCTGGCTGCAAATTGTGAAGAGCCTCAGTCAACAGGAGACTGGAGCGCTTTGTCAACATTAACTTTAGTTTCAAAAGAGACAACTCAGGAAGTTTCAGAAGAAATAATAAGGGAGGTTTTGAAAAATACAGTTTATGCTGATATTTTTGCAAAGATGCCGGAAGAAACCAGTAAAAGGGTGGCCGAAATAGTTTCGGCAAAAACATTGGAAATTCTGGAGAATTACCCTGAAATAGACTGGTTAACTCAGGCAGATACAACCCCAGAAGTCCCGAGAATTATTTTAGAACAAGTACTGGCTGACGGATATACAGATCATACAGAAATAGCTAACGAAGTAGGTAAAAGAGTGGCGAAAAAAGTAGAAGAATTACTTAAAACAATGCCGGATGAATTATTAAAGAGGGTGACAGAAAGGCTCCCAGAAGAAATATTAAAGATCTCAGACCCATCTGAAATACCAACTATGTTAGAAACAATAATAGGAGAGGAATGGGATAAATTGTCAGCTGAAATAATAAGCCAGGCCTCAGCTATGGCTGAAGTACCAGAAGGAGTTTTAGAGGCTAAATTATTAGAGATGAAAGCGGAAGCAATAAATGATACCCTGGGCGAGGTGGCAAAGGTAATTGCGGGAATACCGGGGCAAGTTGAAATGAGGAAGGGATTGGTTCCATGCGGCAGAACTTCAAACAACCCTGATACCGACTGGGACGAAACCGAGAGGTGCCAAATCAAACATCTTTTTATACTGGTTTACGTAATCATCGATTTCTTTTTATGGAAAGTTATACCAATTATTTTAGTTTTACTGACGCTGGCCAGCGGGGCAATATTTTATTTTTCGCTACAGGCGCAGAATCCCGAGCCCTTGGCTACGGTAAAGTCACTTTGGAAGGCGGCGGGAATTGGCTTGGCCGTTGTTTTCCTTGCCTGGACAGCTATTTCTTTATTCTTGGCCATATTTGATTATCAGGTAGGCCTTTTCGGCCCCTGGTGGCAAATTTAAAAACTTAAGGCATGAAAAGCACTCCCAAACTTTTATTAATAGGGATATTTCTTTTAATTTTGGGGCTTGGCTTAGTTGGTTGGTGGCATTATAGAAGTTTTGAAAAAGCTCTTTCTGGGGTAAAGCCGTTTGCCCTTAATTTCCCCGAGCTTGACTTTGAGTCTGAAGAAGAGTCTCAAGAGCCGGAAACTTTCCAGGAATTTTTAGTACCGTCCGGCGATTTAAAAATCACTTATCCGGACTCCTGGCAAAGAATCGAGGATTCCGAATTTAATTTTACAACCTTAGATACTGAAAATGCGAAAACCCTGTTTTACGCAATAAGAGTTAGACCAAAAGAAACAAAAATGGCCTGGTTAATAGTTCAGGAATTAAATTTTGGAGAAGAAAAAGGGTTGGAAAAAATTATTGAAAAGATGAGAACTGCTGGCGATGACCGTGAAATTGAGACAGAAATCCAAGATTTAGAGGTTAAAGGAAATATTGTCCAGTTTGAAATAACTCAAAAACAAGCCGGTTATTCAACAAGAGGAAAAGAGAAAATTATCTTAACCAAAGATAGTATTTATTCGATATTGATTTTCTCTTTGGCCTCCGATTGGGATTTGTTCCGGGAAGAAACGGAGCAAATTTTAAACTCAGCCCAGGCTTTGCTTGCAGAATAAGCCTGTGTTATATTTAAATAACAATGCCTAAAAAGACAAAATTGATAATTTCAATAACCCTCATCGGACTACTGGCAATTGCTTCTTCAGCTCTGGCAGCCACCAGAACTGCCTGGCCCGACACGCCAGCGGGTCATCCTTTTCCTGACGAAGGAATTCCGGAATTAATCAGGTATTTTTATGAATGGGGAATTTTTCTCGGCGGACTATTGGTTTTTGTTGCTCTACTAATCGCTGGCTTCCAATATATGTCTTCGGCCGGCAATCCGGCGATGATGCAAGAGGCCAAAGACAGGATTAAGTCCGCCTTCATAGGATTAACTTTATTGTTGGGCTCCTGGCTGATTTTAAACACAATTAACCCTCAACTTACTAATTTTCCCGAACTCGTGCTGGATTTATCCAGGGTCGCAGAAACCACTACCTCGAACTACATCGAAAGAAGCTCTTATCCCTGTGAGTGGGGTTATGTTTTTGGAGAGGAAGAATACAACGGCGAAGGGGGTTACATTGAGCCGGGCGGACCGGGCGGAACAATCAATGAATACCATCCAGGGGGATTTATTTTTAGTAACGGGGTCAGTTTCGATGAGCCAGAATCAGTGCAGGTCTGGCGACGTATCAATTGCTTCGGATATCCGAGTCCTGACGAAGAATCCGAAGCACAAGATGAGCTGATTTTATCGATAAACCAGGCAATTGCTATGTGCCAAAATGAAAAATTAGCCGCGATGACGGAAGCCGAACTGGCCGCAGGAACACTGCCAGCTTGTAGCTCTACCGAAATAATAGCTATTGTAGAAGAAGACCTAAAAAAGAAATACGGAGGAGAAAGATTTGTAACGACAACCGACCCAGAAAAAGGCCCAACGAACGATTGCCCTCCTTATAATATCATAGAAGAAACCTTTGATATTCCTTACAGCATTACTATTCCTAGGTATTTTATTAGTGACGGGAACTGTACTTTCCATCTGTCTGTGGGCACCTTGTTGGGGGGCATAGGAGGGTGTGGGGATAGAGTTTCTGAAATCTACGGTACCTATCCTAAGATTAAAGACTATACTGATAGAAATATAGAGTGCGTAACATTGGTGGCCACCCCTCGGGGGAAGGAGCTATAAAAATTAAAATTTTATGCAAAAACTAAATAAATTCTTTTTAATCGGATTAGCTGCGGTACTGATTTTTTCCTTGGCTTTGCCTCAGTCGGTTTGGGCCAGTCTAATTCCCGGACCTTTTGATTACTTTGACATGGTATCCCAAAACGTCGAGGAGATTGCTGGGCCCATAATGGGAAAGGTCTTGACTACTTTTATTTTTTACGCTGCAGGCCTAATTGCCCTGAGCGCTACTGCTAATATTTTAGATAAAGTAATCGTTGCGCAACCTGGCTGGATAGACCTTCAAACGCCCATGGTCCAAGAAGGATGGCATTTTACCGCGGGATTGGCCAATATGCTGATAATATTAATCTTAATTTTTCTCGCCTTTCAGGTCATTTTAAAAATTGATACCATCGCGACAAAAAAGGCCTTCATCAGGCTTCTTATTGTCGCCCTTTTGCTTAATTTCAGCATACTTTTTGTTGAAGTAGCCTTAGATGTTACCGATGTTTTTTACAACTCAATCTTAAGCAGCATTAGCACAGCGCCCGGTAGCGACTCTCTTTTTGGTTCAGTAGTCAATGTCCTGACTGGCGGTACGTCAAGAATAGTCAGAAATTTCACGGTAATGATAGGGGGATGGATGGCAACATTTCTTATCCCGGGAGCTGGAGCAATAAGAGAGTTTATTATTGGGATTGTTTTTGTCGCCATGTATTTACCCATGATAATAGGATGGGCGATTGAATCTATTTTATTTTTCTTATTGTCTGGAGTGTTTTTAGTCTTTATTTTCGTCTTTGTGGCCAGGGTATATATTATCCAACTCCTCGCTATTTTATCTCCCCTGGCCTTCGTAGCCCTGATTTTGCCCCAAACTGAAAAATACTGGAAAGAGTGGCTTGACCATCTTGTTCAGTGGATTATTGTCGGAATGTTTTTATTATTCTTCTTAGCTCTCTGGTGTGCCGGCATCCAGGGCTTAATGCCGACAGAAATGGACAACCCCTGGCTAGCGGCCATTCCTTTTTTAAGCTGGAAAGGAATAACCAAGCAGATGCTATTTTATCTTATAACGATCATCTATTTTGCAATTCTCCTTTTTGTAAGCAAAAGAGCTACACCAGCTATAGCCAACGAGATAATGGGCTTGGCAAAAAACATCGGGGGCACCGTATGGTCTGCCGGGGTAAAGCCACTTGCCGGAGGTATAGGAAAGCAGGCCGGATGGGCAGCAGCAGATCAAGCAACGGCAGAAAAAAAATATAGGGCAGAGGCCGAAGCAGCAAGGCAAGAAGGAAGAGAACCTCCTACAATGTCAAGAAAACAGAAAATAGGAATGGCAGTAGGAAAGTGGGCGGCACCTCCTATCCGTCTGAGCTATCGATTAAGGGGAACCACCCCGGAAAGGGAAGTCGGCAAAGAAATTGAAAGCGAAGTTGCTGATTTAGAAAGTAAATTTGGGAAAGACACCAAGAGCGCAATGACTGGCGGCCTTCCTTTGGGCTGGAGACCGGCTAGCCTCAAAAAGAAGGCAGCGTTGGGCCTCTATCTAGCCAAAACAGGTGGCGGAGGAGATAAAGGCCTTGGCCAGCTTAGTGAGGCTCAGCTCGAAGAAGCAGTGGCGACAACGGCCCAGTTCGCGTCTTATAAAGTAGAAGATATAGCGAAGCACAGGCCAGAATTAATTGATAATCCAAAGGTCAAGAATCTCGTTCGGGAGGCAATGGTTTCGAAAGGGACGAGCCAAGGGCCGAATGAAAAATTTAAAGACCATGACATAGATGAAATGGTCAGCGCCGGGGAAACAATTGATAACGAGGATATTAAAGAATTGCTAAAAAGTGATGCTGGAAGAATAAAAATAATAAGAAAGGCAGCCTTCAAAAAAGCAGCTAGAGCAATGGAAACAGCTGATATTCCAAATCTAGACATTTCTACCCTGGAAAATGAAGACTTTCAGGAGGCAGTCGCCCGGTACCGAACCGATGTTGGCTTTATAAGAAGGATCGGTGAGGAAAAGGGGCAAGAATATGTAGACAAAATCCGGGCTAAAATGGAAGGCTTAGGGGCAAAAGAAGTTGCTAAAACCAACCTGGCCGTTTTACGGTCAGCAGTCTATAATCCCGGTTTCAAATCAATTTTCTCACCAATAACAAGCGCTGCAAAGAAGGAGGAAATAGAAGCCTTGGAAAGAGAGATAAAAAAACTCAGGGAGGCAATAGGGGCACAAAGAAAAACGACGACACCGCCATCGCCAGGAACCTCAGGAGTAAAAGACCAGTCCTCAACACGCGGAACCTCAGGGGCAGAAGACCAGTCCTCAACACGCGGAACCTCAGGGGCAGAAGGCTAACCATAAAAAGAACAGGAGGACTGGGTTTTCCCAGCCCTCCTTGATGAGCCTTATTTATCCTCCTTTTTCTTTTTTATTATCTTCTCAACCATCTCTCTCAACTCGCGAAACTCTCGAGGGCTGACTGTTTCTGGCGGCCTTTCGCCAAAAATTCCCCTGAAGAGGTCTGCTCCCCCAGGAAGAGGAATCACCCATTTAGCTCCCTTTTCCGGGCTTTTTTCTAAAGCCTCAAGAGTCCGGATTAATTTTCCTAGATCGCCGTAATCCTGAATGACTTTATAGGTCTTATCTATTCTCTCTCTTTCTCCGTCAGCCGTAATTACCGTTTGCCGCCGCTTCTGTTCGGTTTCATACTCTATGGTAGTATATTCCTGGTACTTTTTCCCCGGAGTAATTGTCAGTATTCTAGCTCCTTTTTCATTAACCTCTACGCCATATACCCGAACGACTCTTCTTTCTTCGCCCCCTGTTTCTACCTTTCCTCCTTCGCTCTTGAAATCTTCTTCTACTCCCCTCCAAAATTTCTCCCAGAGATCCTTTCCTCCTTCGTCACGATCGTTCGCTGGAACGCCGGCTTTCTCTTGTACTTCCTTAATCCCTTCCCCGGCCCTCATATTAAGAAGATCTTCTTTATATCGATAATTGGCGACGAATCTCTGCATCCTTGCCTGAATAACCCCGTTGACCAGCGGTAGCCACCTTCTAACCCTGAAGCTAGCGACATAAGGGTTGACGATCCTCATCGGTAGAACTATCTTGATGCCCATCGGCATTCCATTAATATCGTTCGTCCCTCCTCCTTCTTCCTGTAAGGGCATGTCGATTACATAAAGATCTTCTTTTAGATAGACATAGTCCAACCTTTCATCGTGAGTCTTTATGCTCCCGTCTTCATGAAGGTGGGTCCACCGATGACGATAAATATATACGTCGTCTATCGGGTGGAGCAAAGAATAAAGCCTCAAACCACCGAAGAGATGTAGCGGTTCTTTCCCTTCAACGACTTCCCACTTCTCATCACCTTCTAATTTGTCCGTTCGATAACGGAAAGTGCGATTTTCCCAGACGATCAGAGCTTCCTTAAATTTGCCACCTTTCAGTATGATTTTTGCTGTTCCTTCTTTGACAAAAGTAAACCAGCGATTAGCCCGAGCCAGCCAAAACCATATCAGTAGAAAGGTGACACCTCCCAACCAGACTATCCCGAAGATTAACCCCCAGGCAGGCAACAACCCAGTTACTCTAGCTACTATCACTCCAGCTAAGCTTATAATCCACAAGGTTAGCCATCTCATTGTTTTTCACCTCCTATCTATTTGATTTTCAGGACCAAGGAATCCTTAATTTTCCTTGGCTGACTGATGAAACTATAACATACAATAAAATTTTTGTCAAAATTTTGTCCTAGCCGGCTTGGCCCCTGCCACGGCGTTGTTTATCGCTTTTTTTCTTTCTATTTGTGGTAAAATTGAAAAAGAGGTAAAATAATTTAAAGGTATGCCAAAAAAATACACAAAAAAAGAGTTTTGGAAGTTTTACGAAAAGCTTCCTCAGGAATTAAAAGATGCGCTTTTCGCCAAGGAAACAGAAGATAATATCTATAGTATTTGTGAGAGAAATAGCATAATGGAAAAGCACGAAAATATTATAGATTATGTCGGCCAAGTTTTAATTGGGCTTTTGCCGCCGGGTGAATTTGAGGAATCTTTGAAAAAAGAGTTAAAATTAGACAAAGAAACAACGAGAAAGGTGGTCCGGGAAATTTCTCGGTTTATCTTCTATCCCGTAAAGACGAGCTTGGAAGAATTATATAAAACAGAAGCTGAGCCCTCAGCCAACTCGTCAACTCTTCCACGAGCAGCTGAACTGTTAAAAAGGACTTCTTCGAAAGAATCAGACCCAGAAGAAAAGACGGAAGAAGCAATAGAAGAAACGGGAAAAGACGTTTATCGCGAGCCCCTTGAGTAATATGCAATTTACCGTCCCCCAGTTTACTGAATATGAGACGAGGCTAGTTGGATTCTTAAGCTTTAGACAGTTTGTTTTTATTGCCGTCGCCGGCGTCGTTTGTATTGTGCTTTATTTTTTAATCGGGGAGGCCAACTTATTTCTTTTTTTAGTATTATCAGTAATAGTATTGGGCGCGGGGGCAAGCCTGGCTTTTTTGAAAATCAACGGCCGAGGCCTGCCAACGGTTTTAGCTAATTTTATCCGCTTTAGTTTCGGCTCCAGGTTTTATATCTGGAAAAGAGAAGGATCCCTAATAACCTTTTCAAAAAACACGGAAATGAAAAAAGAGGTTAAAAAAAAAGAGCCCCCCTTAAAAACTACCGGGGTTAGCCGGTTGAAAAAAATAAGAACCACTTTAGAAACTAAAACTAAATAAAATGGTCCAAACGACTACTCAACAATTTTTGGAAATGGAGCAAATTAAAGAAGATACGATTATTCTAAAAGATAAATCTCTGAGAGGAGTAATCATGGTTTCCTCTTTGAACTTTGTTTTAAAGTCGGAGGAAGAACAAAACGCAACCCTTTATCGGTTCCAAAGCTTTTTAAACTCTCTAGATTTTTCAATTGAAATCGTTGCCCAATCACGAAGATTAAATATCACTGGCTATTTGGATAGATTAAAAGAACTGGAAAAAGCCCAAGAAATTGAGTTATTAAAAATTCAAACTACCGATTACCGAAAATTTATTGGAGATTTAATTGGTGGTGGGGCAATCATGTCAAGAAATTTTTTCGTGGTCATCCCCTTCGCCTTAATCGAGATCCCAGGCCTGAAATCTAAGAAAGGGTCATCGGACCAAGAGAAAGTTATTACTCTAAGCAAAGAACGTTTCCAACAAGCCAAATCTCAGCTCTGGCAAAGAATGGAATTTGTAGCTTTGGGACTAAGAAGATGTGGATTGCAGTGTGCCTTTCTGAGCACTACCGAGTTAATTGAGCTTTTCTGGAGCTTGTACCATCCCGAAGAAGCCGAGGTCGGCTATTATCCGGAAATACCACCGGAAATAACATAATGAAAATACCATTTTTAAAAAAGAAGGAGGAAATTCCGGAAAAAGTTTTTGAAACTACAAAAATCGGGATAAAAGATATTATCGCCCCTTCTTCGATTGTCTTAGTTGCTGACCACTTAAAATTAGGCAACCGACTTACCAGGTCGTTTTTTATTTTTTCTTATCCTTGATATTTAAGTACGTCTTGGTTTTCGTCAATTATTAATTTAGATACGCCAATTGACATTGGGTTTCATATACATCCGATTGAAACTGGAGAAACGCTAAAACAATTACGAAAAAAAGTAACTGAAATACAGGTCGATCTGTCTGAGAGAGAAAAAGAGGGGAAGATCAGGGACCCAGCTTTAGAAATTGCCTACCGCGACCTGGAAACTCTCAGGGACAGGTTAATAACCGCCCAGGAAAAAATGTTCAAATTGGGGCTTTATTTGACTGTCTATGCAGACACAGAAAAAGACTTAAAAGAAATAGAAGGAACTTTAAGGTCAATTTTAGAGGCGAAATTAATTTATATCAAACCGGCTCTTTATCAACAGCGGGAAGGATTTAATTCTTGTCTGCCTTATAACTTGGACCAAATACAGGTCTACACCCCGATGAACACCGAAACCCTTTCTTCTATCTTTCCTTTTGTCTCTTTCGATCTCAGTTCAAACGAAGGAATTCTATACGGTATTAACCGGCACAACAATTCTTTAGTCCTTTTTGACCGCTTCAGCCTAGAAAATTCGAACCTTGTCGTTTTTGCCAAGTCAGGCTCCGGAAAGTCCTATATGGTCAAAACAGAAGCATTGCGTCAATTAATGTTCGGCGTTGATTTAATAATTATCGATCCAGAGAACGAGTATCGGCTTTTGGCTGATGCGGTTGACGGTTCCTTCTTCAATGTTTCTTTGGCTGGCTCTGACCATATTAATCCGTTTGATTTGGCTCCACCGAGAGAGGACGAAAAACCCGAAGATGTTTTAAGAACCAATGTCCTCAACCTAGTCGGCCTAATGAGAACTATGTTAGACGGGCTGACGCCAGAAGAAGATGCCATTATAGATCAGGCTTTAGCCGAAACTTACGCCGCCAAAGATATTACTCCTAAAACCGATCCTTCTCTTTGGAAAGATCGGATTCCTCTAATGCAAGACTTAGAAACGGTTCTGGAAGGAATGGAGGGAGCTGAAAGCTTAACCAGAAGACTCAGAAAATTTACCAAAGGAACTTTTGGCCAATTTTTTAATCAGCCGACCAATATTTCAATGGAAAAACCCCTAGTGGTCTTTGGTATCAGGGATATGGAAGACGAATTAAGGCCAATAGCCATGTTTATAGTCATGCGCTATATCTGGAACAAAGTGCGCTCTGAAATGAAAAAAAGAATTCTAGTAATTGACGAAGCCTGGTGGATAATGAAAAGCGAAGACGGCGCATCTTTCTTATTCGGCATGTGCAAGCGAGCCCGAAAGTATTGGCTGGGAGTAACCACTATTACTCAGGACGTTGGAGATTTTATGAAGTCAGAATACGGAAAACCGATTATTACTAATTCTTCTCTCCAGCTATTAATGAAACAATCGCCAGCCACTATTGATGTCGTCCAGAAAACCTTTAATTTGACTGACGAAGAAAAATATCTTCTATTAGGAGCTGAGGTAGGAGAGGGGATCTTTTTCGCCGGCCAAAAACACGTATCGATAAAAGTGATGGCCTCTTATACTGAAGACCAGATTATTACTACTTCTCCGGAAGAGGTTTTAAAAATAAAGAAAGCAAGGGCCGGTCTTTAAGGCCGGGGCTTAACTATTATTCTTCTCCCCGGCTCCTGGCCGGCACTTTCGGTAATAACATCGGAACGACCAGCCAAGGCCAAATGAATAATTCTCCTCTCGTAAGCCAGCATCGGTGGCAAGTTTTTTTCTTTTTTCGTCAAAGAAACTTCATCAGCCGCCGAGCGAGCCATCTCTTCCAAGTATTCTGCCTTTTTCTTTTTGTAGCCATTAATATCTAAATCAATAAAAAAAGGCTCCGTTATTTTTTTTCTCAAAATCGCCCTTAAAAGATGCTGGATTTCAGCTAGGGTTTGACCTTGGTCACCGATTAAAATCTGAGGCTCTTCGGCTTTCAGATTAATCGGCAAGGCTGAATCTTTTTGGGGTAAAAACTCTATCTCAACCTGAAAAGTAGTTTTTTGGAAAAACTCCCTGACGTCTTTTTCAATTATTTCGAGACTTTGTTGCGTAAGCATGTTTTAATAATATCGGTATTAGTTAGCGCAAAGACTAACCTGAGTCAGCAGAAGGTCGTCTTGCAAATACTAAATGCTGCTGGCCTATTGAAAATAAGGATGTTACTAACCAGTAAAGCCCGATGGCGGCCGGCAGTCTTAAAAGAATAAAAACCATTAAAAACGGGAAAAAATAAACCATTTGTTTTTGCATCATTCCAGAAAACTTAGCCACCTGGTCTGATCCTTTGACTTTTTTGACTTTCGGACTAACCATTTTCGTCTGGATGAACTGACAAAGACCAGCTAAAATAGCCAGAACAAAAACTGGCCAATAATATTCTACCTGCTCATTAATTTCTACCATAAAAGATTTAGAAAGGTCTATTATCCCCAAAAAAGTAGAGTCAATTATCCCTGGATGAGGAACAAAGCTATATAAATTAGCCATTTCTTCTGGTC
>DATKUR010000014.1:0-59993 GCA_035530555.1 Candidatus Humimicrobiaceae bacterium
AGAGTAGCTATACCCATTGGTTTGACGGTTTACCAGTTGAATCCGGTTAGCGTTTATTTTTTCGCTGTTCTAGGAAACATTCTTGCTGTTTTTCTACTTCTTATCTTTTTGGGCGTTTTTTCCAGATGGACTTCCGGAAATATTTATTTTTTAAACCGTTTTTTTGGCTGGCTTTCCTCCCGGACAAAGAAGAACCATTATGATAAAGTGAATAAATACGGTCTTTACCTTCTGCCTTTTTTTGTAGCTATCCCTCTGCCTGTCACCGGCGGCTGGACAGCCGCTTTTATCGCTTTTGTTTTCAGAATGCCTTTTAAAAAATCTTTTTCTCTGATTTCTTTGGGAGTGTTAATCGCAGGATTAATTGTTTTATTTCTTACTCAGGCCGGAATCACGATCGAAAAAAATTTTGGCTGGCAAATACTGATAAGTATAGTATTAATTTCAGGGGTCGTTTATTGGTTATATAAAAAAACAATAACAAAATAAACTAACATGAAAAAAACAGACGCCATTATTAGCCCGGTAATCGGACTTTTTATCGGAGTTTTCTTATTTATTTCTTTAAGAACGCTCCAAATAAATATTTCTCAGAGCTGGCTTCTTATAATCATTTTCCCTCCCTTGACTCTGTTCGGTTTATTTACTGCCTCAATCATTGGAAAGAAATTTTCTGCCCTTTATCAGATAGCAAAGTTCGTATTAGTCGGTGCCCTAAATACTATGATTGACCTGGGGGCCTTGAACTTTTTAATGTCGATTTCGGGAATTTATACAGGTGTCTTTTATTCAATTTTCAAAGGTCTCTCTTTTTTAACAGCTTCCACTAATAGTTATTTCTGGAATAAACACTGGACTTTTGAAAAGAGAGAAGAAGCTTTTGTCCGCCAAGAATATTTTAAGTTTTTAGTAATAGTCGGTATCGGCTTTTTAATCAATGTCGGGATTGCCACCTTTGTAGTCAATATTATTGGTCCACAATTCGGTATATCAGAAGAATTATGGGCAAACGTTGGTGCTTTTGTGGCTATTTTATTCGCCTGGGTCTGGAATTTTACCGGCGCAAAATTTATAGTTTTTAAGAAATAAGCTTCAGCTGTATGTCGTTAGCTCTATATCGTAAATATAGACCGCAGACTTTTGCCGAAATTATTGGACAAGAGCATGTGGTAAAAACTTTAAGCAATGCTATCTTTTCGGGTCGAATAACCCACGCATATTTGTTTTCCGGTCCACGGGGCTGCGGAAAAACAACGATCGCCAGAATATTAACCAAAGCGGTTAATTGTCAAAATCGAAAAGAGGGCCAATTTGAACCTTGTAATCAGTGCTCATCTTGTCGGGAAATTAATGAAGGAAGAGCCATGGATTTGCTTGAAATTGATGCTGCCTCTCATCGAGGGATTGATGAAATAAGGGAATTAATAGATGGTATAAAATTTGTACCAACTAAATTAAAATACAAGGTTTTTATCGTAGATGAAGCTCATCAGCTCACAAAAGAAGCCTTTAATGCACTTTTAAAAACTCTGGAAGAGCCGCCCAGCCACGCCATTTTCATATTAGCCACCACCGAAATCCATAAAATGATTCCAACCATTATTTCCCGGTGTCAAAGATTTGATTTTAGAAAATTAATCTTACCAGAAATTTTACAGAGACTAGAGCTTATTTGTAAAAAAGAGAAGAGTAACTTCCAAAAATCAGCCCTGGAATTGATTGCCTTGAATTCTACCGGCTCTCTTCGCGATGCCGAAAGCTTGTTGGGTCAGGCCTTAACCTTTACCAGCGGTTTGAATCGGGAAGTCAAGGCTGAAGATATTAAAGATTTGTTGGGACTCGTTGGGATAGAGTTGGTCAGTAAATTTACCGACTTTCTTTGCCAGAAAAAGGCGAAAGAAGCTGTTAATTTTTTGAATGAAATTCTCGAAAAAGGGTTGGATCCTCAGGAATTCAGCAAATCTTTAATCAATTACTTGAGACAAGCTTTGATTTTAAAAATAATAGGAAGTGACTCTGTATCGAATCCTATTATTACTGGATTGACCAAAGAGGAATTTGCCAAGCTTCAAGAGCAATCAGCTGCGTTTAAAGAGAATGAATTACAGAAGATTTTAAACCTTTTCCTGGAAGCTCAAAATAAGATAAGATATTCACCCATACCCCAGCTGCCTTTGGAACTAGCAACGATTGAAGCTATCGGATTGACTAATAGTTAAAGCTTAATAAACTAACAATGATTTTTTGCGGGGTCGTCTAATGGTAGGACATCATCCTTTGGAGATGACTATCTAGGTTCGAATCCTAGCCCCGCAGCACTTAATTTTGAACTCAAATTTTACTACCCGTCGTGGACGGTTAGAACTTCTGTCGCCTTTCAGCGTTTTTTAATAGACATAATTAAGATTTTCTTTTATAATTTTAGAATATGGTTAAAAATAAAACACCAAAAAGAGGGGACTGGATAGAAGATGAAAAAAATCAAAAGCTTCTTGTTGAAATGTGGGGAGATTATATTAATTGGGATAAGAGAAGAGAAATAGAGAAAGGTTGGTTAGTTAACCAACTAAAAAGATTTAATTGCAAGAAAATTTTTGACAGCTGTGTAGGTGATGGTTGCGATGCCATTTATTTAATAAAACAAGGATTTGATGTGGTGGGCAATGATATTGATGAGCTTTTTATTCAAAAAACTCTTCAGAATATAAAGAAAGAGAATGTTCAACTAAAGATTTACAACCTTGATTGGCGGGAACTTACTAAAGAAATTCCCAAACAATCCTTTGACGCTGTTCTTTGCACTGGGAATTCTCTTTATTGTCTTTTTGGAAAAGAAAACAAAATTGAAGCTTTAAAGCAGTTTTACACAATTCTCAAAAAAGAAGGCATTTTAATTATTGATGAAAGGAATTACCAATATGTTTTAGATAATCGTGAGAAAATCCTAAAACAGAAACCTCATACTACAGGGTGTATGTATTATGGAAAACGTATCTACGGCAGAATTATTGAGATTAAAGATGATAGAATTAAGTATGAACTCTATGATAAGAAGAATAAAAAAGCTACTTTTGCTATTTTGCAACCCCATAAACGAGGAGAACTTAATAAAAATCTGAGGAAAGTAGGTTTTCAGAAAATAGAACAGTATAGCGATTATCAATCAGGAGAGAAACCAAAAGCCATCTTTTACATGTATGTTTGTCAAAAGTAGTTTCTTTCTCGCACAGGTTCTAACATCGTCCAACGCCCCTGCAATTTTAAGCTAAGCTAGCTGCCAAACAGGTCCGAACGTCGTCCAATACCCCCAGCTACCTTGAGCGCGGTTCGAGCGACCGAGCCGCTTAATATTTTTTGAAAAATTACAAAAATAAAACATTATGAAAGATTACGAAAATATCAAAGATGAAGAATATTACTCTGAGTTGCAAGCCTCTATAAGAAGCTATGATGCGAAATTGTGGATGATACCTGGTTTATTTTTTGTTGTGGTTGGTCTAATTATAGGCAATCTAGACTATGTTACTCTATCATTTAAAAATGCAATAATTTCATTTTGCGGATCATTTTTTTTGTGGATACTAATACTGTTATACACTAAGGCACACATCTTTCATATTTTGATCCAAAAAAAGATAAAAGAATTTGACGACAAGTTTAACAGCATAGAGAACAATAAGAGAATAGAAAGAATTCCCTTAACTTCAATGCACGAAAAAAAAGTCAAAAGTATAATGGAAAAATTAGAAAAGATAAAAAAAGAAGAAGAAAAAAAAGGTGAAAAAGGAGATGTAGATGCAGGAGCAGGGTTCGATCGTTTTCAAAAATTTATAGCAGATAGAAGGGTCTCTAAATGGATAAGAACTATAATGTTTTCAGCATTTATAATTAGTTCCTTGTTTTCTATTGTTTGTTTTATACGATCTATTAGTTTATTCTTAAAATAGCCCCGACCGAGACGCGTCACTTAGAGGCCTCGGAAACGCCCGAAATTCCTCTTAAAATCTCGGTTCTAGACCGGGTCTCACAGCTACCTTGAGCGCGGTTCGAGAGACCGAGCCGCCTCATATTTTGACAAGTAGTTTGATTTTATATCCCGGTACCCCGATAGGAAATCGAACTTTATTCGGGAGGGAATCTCGTCAATTAATCCCCAAAACGGCGCTTTTATGGAAAAAATAAAAAACAATTTGGTGATTGAGTTGCACGTCCCTGATTTAGAGATGGTGAAAGGTTTTTATTCAAAACTCGGTTTTGAAATTACTTTGGATGACAAGCTTAACGAAAAAGAGCTCGGGTATTTGACTATGACTCGAAAAGATCCACTGGGAAATACTATGTTAAATTTTTACGGTGGTGACGGGCGGGTATATAGTCAGTCTTTTTTCAAGCAGTTCCCCAAAGACACAAAAAGGGGCTATGCTACAGAAATAACTATAACGACAGGAGACATAGAAAAAATATATAAAAAAGCATCTCGAGAGCTAAAGGATAATATAGCGAGAGAACTCAAAGAACTAAAAGATCATGGGCACAAATGGAAGGATTTTCGGATGGTTGATCCCTTCGGTTTCTATATAAGGTTTACCGAGTTGATTGATTGGGGTCAAAACTAATATGAAATTATTTTTATGAAGAAAAAAATACAAATATTCATAGTTCACGGCGGCATGACTTTTAAAAATAAGAAAGATTATTTGTATTTCTTGAAAAACAGAGAAATTTCGATTAAGAAGAAAAAAGACTGGACCGCCGATTATTTGAGAGAAAAATTGGGTAATCGTTTTGAAATAATCAAGCCCCGAATGCCTCTGCAGGATAATGCCAAGTACGGTGATTGGAAAATTCATTTTGAAAGACATTTTCCTAAGTTAAGAAACAATATTATCTTGATCGGGAACTCTTTGGGCGGAATTTTTTTGGCAAAGTATTTATCCGAAAACAAATTTCCCAAGAAAATATTATCGACTTATTTAATCTGCCCGCCGTTTGACAATACGTTAACCGGGGAAGATTTAACTGGCGGGTTCAATTTGAAGCCCAATTTGTCTTTAATCGAAAAAAATTCTAAGAATCTTTACCTCATATTTTCAAGAGACGATAATATTGTTCCGGTATCTCATGCCGAAAAATACAGAAAGAAGCTGAAAAACGCAAAAATTATTACCTACAAGAGTAAAAACGGTCATTTCATGATATCCAAATTCCCAGAAATCGTTAAATTAATTAAAGCTAATATCCAGAGAAAGTAACTGACCCGCCTGAGATTCGAACTGGAAAATACAGGATTTTGAATATAAAATGAAGCTATAATTCGAGTCGCAGCGCAGCAGCCATCTTATGCTAAGTCAGGTGACTGAGACGCTTCCAGTGTTTTTAAAAAAATATGTACAAACCAAACTATCAAGACGGAAGTATTGTTAATTTAATGAGCTCCATTAAAAAGGTCTTTGGTGGTAAGTCTGCATATAAACCGCTTAAGGGTTTCAATTTTTCTAAATTTTCTGGTAAAAATATAGTTTTAATTGCCATTGACGGACTTGGTTATAATTATTTAACAAAGCACGGAAAAGACAGTTTTTTATATAAAAACTTGAAAGGTAAAATAACTTCTGTTTTTCCCGCCACAACAGCTTCCGCTATGACCAGTTTTTCAACCGGTGTTGCCCCACAGCAACACGGATTAACTGGATGGTTCATGTACTTAAAAGAGATTGGAGCAGTATCAGTTGTCTTGCCGTTTACCACGCGCGCAGGCGATCTAGATTTAGCTAAAGGAAAAGTTAAATATAAAGATATATATAATCAGAAAAGTTTTTTTGAAGGATTAAAGGTAGGCTCGTTCTCTATTAAGAGCAAAGAATTCATTAATTCTGATTATTCTCGCGCAACCGACAGGGAAGCAAAACAACTTCCTTGCACTAATCTTAATGGTCTTTTTGATCAAATAAAAAGATCTTTAGCCGCAAATGATAAACAAAAATTTATCTTTGCCTATTGGGATAAATTTGACTGGCTAAGCCATAAAAACGGAACCAATGATAAAGCGGTAAAAAAACACTTTAACGCATTAGATAAAAAGATAAAAGCTTTAGCGAAATTTTTAAACAATAAAAATACCGTAATTATTGTTTCATCTGACCATGGTTTGGTTAACGCAAGCGGAAAAAGAGTTATTCGGTTGAAAGATCATCCGCAGCTTGTTGAAACATTAGTCATGCCTCTCTGTGGCGACGCAAGGTTAGCATATTGTTATGTGAAACCAGAAAAAGTTAAGCAATTTGAAAATTATGTAAAAACAAAATTAAAAAAAGTTTGCGAAATGCACAGAAGCGATGAATTGATAAAGAATAATTATTATGGATTATTTAAACCGAACAAAAGGCTTAAAGACAGGATTGGCGACTATGCTTTGATAATGAAAGATAATTATGCAATAAAAGATTTAGTTTTAGGTGAAGTTAGAAATGAATGGATCGGCCATCATGGTGGTGTGAGCGAAGACGAAATGTTTGTACCGCTGATTGTTATTGGATAAAAGGAAAGAAAAATCACCGAGGTTATCGGTGATTTTTCTTTTACTGAATTAGGATTTTTTTATCTTTAAGGATTAGTTTACTTTTGAGAAAGTAAAGGAGCTCTCTTTTCTTAACCAGCGTCCAGCTGGCGGAGCAAATTTCCGCCTATTTCTTTGGGCGGTTTTTTGGTTGACAATTGACAAAATTATTAATTTAAGTTATTCTAAATTAGTTTTTTAAAATCAAAATAGTAAAATAAAGAAGGAGGTGAAATAATGAAAATACCGAATTTTACTGTCCAGTGGCACTTGGTTACGGCTTGTGGTAATTCTTGTCGACATTGCTATATAGACAAAAAAAGGGAAAGCTTGCCGTTAGAAAAAATGCAAGCAATAGTGAATAATTTGAAGCAGATAATAGCAATCTGGGGCTGCCGCTTAACGATTAGTTTTTCTGGAGGAGATCCTTTATTGTATCCTCATTTCTTCCAATTACTTGATTATCTAAAAAGAGAAATTCCCGATTGTGATATAAGAATTTTGGGTAATCCTGAATTATTGACTCCTGAGATAATTGAAAAATTAAAAGATTATAATCTCTTTTATTACCAGATAAGCCTTGATGGAAAAAGAGAAATCCATGATTATTTCAGGTATCCAGGAAGTTTTAACGAATCTGTTACGAAACTTCAATTATTAGCGGAGTCAGGAATTAAAACGGCCGTAATGTCGACTGTGAGTAGGGACAATATCAACGAGATTCCTGATTTAGTTGATTTAGTTGCAGAAATAGGAGTAAATTTTTACGATTTTAGTAGATTTATTCCTATAGGACGAGGGTCAGAAATGAAAAATAGTTCTTTTATTCTGCCAGAAGAATTTAGGCAATTCCTCATTGAGATGCAAGAGAGATACAAGAAACACGAAGATAAGCAGACGTTTTTTGGGAGGAAAGAACCCTTATGGAAATTACTTCAATACGAAGAAGGTACTTTTGAACCCTTGAAAGACGACAAGGGCCTAATCTGGAGTGGTTGCAATATAGGAGCAACTAGTGTTACAATTCTTGAAGATGGGACAGTGCTTGCTTGCCGGAGGTTGCCGGTTGTTATCGGCTATACTCCTCAACAGACAATAAGAGATTTGTTTATTTCCTCAGATAGATTGAACTATTTAAGAGAGTATGATAAAATAGAAACGTGCAAGGATTGTCCGCTTCTTCTATATTGCCGGGGATGCAGAGCAGTTGCTTTCGCAAGTGAGGGAAACTACTTTGCTCCTGATCCCCAATGTTGGAAATAAAAAGAAAAAGGAGGTAAGAGCCATGAAGCCTGAGGAGGGTCTTCCCAAGCCGGATGCAAATGTTCTTTCTCGATATGCTGCCTGGAACCCAAGCGTTACTAAAAAGGAAGAACAGGCTGTTTGTTCCGTCTGTGGTTGCAGCAACGGCTGCGGTGCTCCCGGTAACCGGGGAAAGTGATAGACCTAGCGGTCTATCCCAAAAAGGGAGGATTAAAACCTTAAATCCTCCCTTCTTTTTTTAAGAACTTCGCAAAAGAGACAATTTTTTAGTAGAATAAAGATATGAGCAATTATCCAAAAATAATTTTTAAATACTCTTGGATTTATGATCAAACCTGGAAAGAAGGGTGGTTGGCGAGAAAGAAAACAAAAAATTACCCTTCTTCGAAGAAAGTTTTTAATTATATTAAGAAAGTGAGGAGGACGTGGAAAAAAGAAGAAAAAAGAGCCCTTCAAGAGATTTCAAGGATTACTGATTTGAAATGGAAATCAAAATCAATAGACTGCTACGTGGTCGGAAGATGCAGGCCATTTTCTTATCCATTAACAATGCCGATTTATGAAAAATATCCAGATTATTTTATTGATGTTCTTACCCACGAGCTAATTCACAATATTTTTATCCAGAATGAAAAAGAAACAGAAAAAGCTTGGCGATTTTTTGAAAAGAAATATAAAAAAGAATCAAGAATAACTAAAAATCATATAGTTTTACATGCAATTCACTCCCATATTTATTCGAAACTTTACAATGAAAAAAGACTAAAAAGAAACATTAAATTTACAAATCGTTTCCCCGATTACAAAAAATCTTGGCAAATTATCCAAAAAGTAGGTTATAGAAATATAATCGATGAATTTGTAAAGAGAATCTAATGCTTCGGTATACAGGTTCTAACAGTGTCCAGCTGGCGGAGCCCCGATTCCCCCTCGCCGTTTTCTCAAGAAGGCGGTTTTTTGGTAGGAGTCGCCATTGACAAATTAATATTTTATATGGTATAATATAAACGGACAGAGGAAATAATTCCCTTTTCCAAATTTCCTCAAATCTTGTCCAGAAAGGAGGTGAAGAAGATGTCAATGGACGAGAAGAGGAAACACGAGATTGGCTATAAACTACTTTTGTTTCGGGCTGGGAATGAAGGTGTTAAACTCAACTCGAATTTCAAAAGAGAGCTAGGTAATATAGCCAAAGGTACAGGTATTTCTCTTCAAGAGCTTGAAGAATTCACAAGAGCAGGTCTTAAAGACCTCGCTGACCAAGCTCTTAAGTAAGAGGAATATCTATCCAAAGGGTAGAAGACAAGGTTGAACGCTATGCGTTCCTAAAATGGTAAATGTGCTTCTCTTTGCCAAGGCAAAGAAAAAAGGCAGAACATGAGAAAGTCTCTCCTCCCTTCTACCCTCATCCCTAATTAAGTGTCCGAAAGAGATTTACTTAGGACAAGAAATCAGCTTATTAGCTGGTTTTTTGTTTCTTTAAGTGCAAAAAACAGGTTCTAACATCGTCCAACGCCCCTGCAATTTTAAGCTAAACTAGCTACAAAACAGGTCCGAACGTCGTCCAATACCCCCAGTTATATAATTCAATATTTCTGTTAATAATTATACTCCACCTTTGAAAGAATGCTGTTTTTTGATATGCTAGGATAATGTATAATAAAATAATAATTAAATAAAAACGAGAATTAATTATGAAAACCACAATCAAGCTTTCTTTAATTTTAACTATTACGGGGTTTTTATTAATTCCTTTACTTGTAATCCCTGAGTCTGTTCTAGCAGATGGAATGATTATCAGGCCAGACCATTATTCTGACCGTTGGGATTATTTGGGAGAAAGTAATCAACAAACTTTTATTAATTATGAGAATGGTTTGGAGAAAATGATTTTGAGCATTGGTATAGAAGAGACAACTGAAAACGCTGTTTGGATTTTTCCCGTCCCGGCAGATCCCGATAAAGTAGTTATTGATGTAGTAACTAAAATGCCACAATTAAGAGGAGAAGAAATTACTAAAAAAGCGAAATCAAACCTGTTCGACATCGAAAAGTCTTTACCAATTACCCAAATTTATACAATTCCTTTTATTGACTGGTGGGGGATAAGCACTTATAAGGGAACAGAAGGAATGCTTAATGCGCCTTCTTTTGGGCTGGGAGGAGAAAGCGTAGAGACCGATGTAATAGTGCACGAACAGCTAGAAAAAGAAGGTATTACTACTGAAATTATTACAGCTAAAACTGCCCAAGCTTTGTACCAATACCTTATAGCGAAAGGTTTAAATATAGAACAAGGCTCAATCCCTATTTTAGACCATTATATTGGTAAGGAGTTTACTTTTGTTGTTTCTTGGATTTCTAAGCAAGAATCATCAATAGGCCAACGGGGTATTTTTGTAACATTCCCGACAGAAAAGATTTATTATCCTTTACTTCCAACAAGTGTTTACGGAAGCCAAAATATACCCATTACAATTCGTATAATAGGTTTTGTTAGCCCAAAAGTTTTTAATGATATAAAAGATTATACAAAAATTAGTTATTACTTAGATAAATATGAGTGGCTTTGGGATGAGAATGGATATGGATATTCTGAAGCCGAGATTCAATCAATGTCCGAGTTCTTTGGTCCAAAACTAAAAGTATATGAAAAGTATGGTGCAACCGAGGCAACCCTTGAGAATATAAAATATACTAAAATAGAGATCAACGCACCCTCTAAAATGTTTATAGATGATTTATGGATTAACAATACAACTCCCTTAAGAACTATCCCCGCCTCATTTATTTCCGAGCATTTAGTTATAACTGGTATTCTTTTGTTAATTTTAACTTCTATAATTACAGGGTTATTGGCCGGCATTATTGTTTTTCGAGAAGCAAGGAGCAGAAAGGGATTAATTAAATTCGGACTAATTGGTATATTTAATTGCTTTTCAATAATCGGATTAATAATTGCCACCCTATTTGTTAAAACGAAGGAAATTAAAGAGGAGGATAGAGAGTTATTCGCAGAATTTAAAAAGAGAGGGTATTCAACTCGGGCAATTCAGTCAAGAGATTTAAGAAAATTAGGGTTTATTCCTTTATTTTCGATATTATTTTTGGGAATATCTTGGATAATAATTGAGTTGATAAAGATAATTTTATAGAAAAATCTAATATAGTAAAGATTTAAGCTAAATTAACTTAGGATATTTAAGATAGCAAAGTATATATGCTGATAATATAAAATCCGAGTTATTCCATCTCAAAAATTGGTATTATAAAGTCTTCTTTAGTTTGTTTATAGTAGGTTCTAATAGCGTTCAGCCCTCGCAGCCATCATATGCTAAGTCAGGTGACCGAGTCGCTTAGCTTCAAAAACCGCCTAATCGGCGGCTTTTGATTTGACAGATTATAATTTATATTCTATAATATAAATAGAAAGTAACTTAAAAATAGGAGGATATATATAATGAAAACTATAGGAGATTTGCCTAAAGAACTTGAGGAATTCATCGGAAAACATGTAGTGATAAAGGCTAACAAAGTCCATAATATCTGTCACGAAGCTAAGGGTCATTGGAAAGATGGTTTTGCGGGCGGCGAGTGGGTAATTGATGTTCCTCTTTATTTTACGCACACCAAGGAACCCACGGTTTTCAGCGGAGTATTACGCGGAACAGTTGTGGAAGAATTTAGAGGATACCGTACGTACATTCTAATAGATCCCGATGATAAAGAGCTTCTGAAGAGTGCTGCAACGAAGATAAATCTAAATCCTAAAGAAATAAGAGTTCCGGTGAACCACTCACTAATAGAAATCACAGAGATTGAGATTGAGTTAGGCAAAACAGAGAAGAAAACCATCGGCATTAACTACATTTCTATTTAACTATATCCTCTGTGATAATCTAACGAGACAAGGGCAGGGAAGTCTTACGACATCCCTGCCCGATTTCTTTTACTCGAGTATTATTTTCTTATCTTTTAGAATCAGTTTGCTTTTCAGAAAATCGTCTTTTGGGCGGTTTTTTGGTATAATTGAAACATGAAAGCAAAAACCCTAATTATTATAATAATCTTACTTGGTTTAGGTGTAGGAGGATATTTTGTTTGGAAAAATATTTCTCTGGCCGAGCAATTCACACGGTGGTTATCCTCGCCGTTCACGGGTATAGCCAGTGCGCCTTTCGTCATCAATAACACTGACCCAGTTCTAGGCGGTGCCCGGGGCCTGGTCATCAACGAGGCTGAGACAACTGCCTACATAATTGGGGAGTTTTCCGCCGAATTGAGCAAGGTGGATATAGACCCTAACTCTCCCAGCTTCGGACAGACGACAGTCATTGCAACCGACCTGCTACGCCCTAATGGCTTGGCGGTGAATCGCGCCGAGACGGTGGCCTATGTTACTACCGAAGTCGGCTACGATAGAACGGGCGCTAACCGGCTGGTGCAAGTCGATCTGGCAACTGGTGAAGCCGTCACGCTGAACGCTCAGATGGGCCAGCCCACCAACATCGCCCTCAGCCAGGACGAAACAGAAGGCTATGTCATGGATTTGCAGTGGGGAGGGCTGTACCGGATGGACCTGGAGACGGGAGGCATCACCCCGATTGCCACCGGGCTGAATCATCCCTTTCCCGTGGCCGTCAACCAGGCAGAGACGCTGGCCTACGTGGTCACCGAGCCAGCCAGGTCAGGTGACTACCCAATGGGCGACCTGCTGGGCATCGACCTCCAAACCGGGCAGGTATCCACTGTGGCAGCAGAAGCGATTTTCGGCGCAAGCGGCATTAGCCTCAGCGCCGACGAGAGACTGGCTTTCGTCACCGAGTTCGGCCACGAAGGGGGTTGCGACGGCAGACTCAGCGTAGTGAACGTTGATCCCAGCTCTACCGACCTCGGCAATAAGACCGTCCTTGTCGCTGGTTTATGCGGCGCTCACGACGTAAAACCCAACAGAGCAGAGACGCTGATCTATTTTGTGGAGGTTGACAGTTCCAGATTCAGTGTGATCCGCGTCAATCTGGATCGGCTTAACTGGTGATACCTGGGGCGTTTGACTAGAGGAAAGGGGTAAACATATTTGTCTGCTGAATCCGTCAGGCCCGGAAGGGAGCAGCGGTAGGTAAAACAATCGATACTTATGGGGTTGCGGGGTGGGGTAACTTATGCTTTTAACGCCTCTGGTCTCAAAGCTGGTATATAAACATACTCCTCTTTTGCCTGGATTATAGTTCTAACGTCGTCCACGACCCGCAGCTACCTTGAGCGCGACCGTCCGTTATTTGGATGGTTCTTTATTTAAATTAAGTTGTCTTTTGGATTTTAAAATGATAATTTAAAAATAATGTACAGGAAAGATAGGCAAAATGAGCTTTATACAATGTTGGCAAAAAAAGAAGGGTATCCTGCCAGGTCAGTATATAAACTAAAAGAGATAGACAAAAAATATAAAATTATCAAAAAAGGCAGCCGGGTTTTAGATTTAGGTTGTGCACCGGGCTCCTGGCTTTTATATATTTCTCGAAAAGTAGGCAGCGAGGGAAAAGTAATTGGGGTTGATATTCAAGAAATAAAAATACCTCAAAAATCAAATATTACTTTTATTAAAAAAAATATTTTTGATTTAAAAGAATCCGATTTTGAAGATAAATTTGAAGTGGTGGTCTCCGATTTGTCTCCAAAAACTTCGGGCGTTAAATTCTTAGATGCTGGGAAATCCTTGGAATTAACAGAGAAGTCTTTTGAAATCGCGAAATTATTTTTATTACCTGGCGGAGATTTTATCTGTAAGATTTTTGAAAGTGAATCAAGCGATGAATTCTTTAAAAAAGTTAAGAATTATTTTGATTTTTCGAAGAGATTCAGGCCAAATGCAGTAATCAGGAGAAGTAAAGAATTCTATATTATTGGAAAGGAGTTTAAGGTTTAATACGAAAAGAGAAAAATCGCCAAATGGGCGGTTTTTTGGTAGAATAGGTTAATGATTGGATTAAATAATATGAATTGTCCAACCCCCAGTTTTTTAGAGATGTTTTTAGAGATATCTACGTTTCTTTTGATACTACCAATAGCAGTAGTGGTAATTTATTTCTTGGTAAGAAAATTTAATAAAACGATTAAATTTACAACGTTTCTAAGAACTATTTTATTATATTATCTTTGTGCCATAATACTTTACTCAATTTCTAATATTTTTTTAACCTCTCTTTATTTAAAAATTGCAAGATTTTCAATTTTTGCCATTATTTTATTTACAGTTTTTTACTTAATAACCAGAAGAGTCTTTGCAATTGACTGGAAAAAATCGTTGGCGATATTTCTATTAATGTCTTTTATATTATTTCCCATTTTAGATTATTTCCGTATACAGATTGGGTTTAATATGCTGATATTACCATTCTTAGAACAGCGAAAAACACAGACAGAGACATGGGATATTCAGTCTATAATTTACTGTAGTTTTCACCCATCTTTATATATGAGAATTATGAACAATATAGAAGGCGGCATAGCCTCTTGGCCAAGGAATTATCTATATGAGATAATAGTTAGTTGGCCAGAAGGTTAAATATATACGTTAAAACAGGTCCGAACATCGTCCAATACCCACAGTTTACAAAAGCCAAAGAATTGCCATTTAGGCGGTTTTTTGCTAGAATGATTTAACATGTTATTTCTAACTCAAGGTAAGACCAATTGGAAGTTTCTCTTAATTGTAGTCATCTTACTCATCATTGTTGGCGGAGGAGTTTCTTGGTTTATACAGCAGCAGGAAGCTGAAATTGTCCGCCTGATTCAGTCGCCAGAAGTAGTGGAACCAGAGAAAACCGCCGAAGACGAAACCGCTGATTGGGAAACTTATAGGAATGAAGAATATGGATTTGAGGTGAAATATCCTTCAGAAATAACAATTTCTTCTTATGGACCAAATGTTGCTCAGCAAGCAATAAATAGAGGTGAGCAGATTTCTGGAACAGTTACACCTTCTCTTGATACAGTTGTTTTTTCTGATGACGGTGGTCAATTGGGAGCTATTGGAATTTTTCACAAAACCGAAAAAGACCTTACAATAAATAATTATGATGATGGATATCTTTATCTTAGTGGACCCTGTGACCTTCTTTGGGGTTTTCATCCCGATAACATTAGCTTAACTTCTATTAATGATGTAACAGCTTTAATAGCAGAAGGAGAAATAATCATAGACGAAGAGGTCGTTTCTTATAATCATTGTTATTACCTAAAAAATCCAGATGAGAACCTTATAGTGATTAGTAACAGCGGATACAAAGAAGATATTTTTAGTCAAATGCTTTCTACTTTTAGGTTTATTGAAACTATATCAGTATGGCCAGAAGTTGAGAGCTTTGACTTAACCAATAAAACTTTTGAAGGAAAAATCTGGGCAAGCGAGCGAAAAGTAAGAATATTAACCACCGATTCTACAAAGTTTTATAGCACATCGGCACCAAACTGGGAGAAAGAATATTGGACCTTTCCTGAATTTTACTCATTGCTCCAAAATTGGACTGGTCCGTTATGGCCGTTTACAGTAGAAGGTATTTATGAAGGAGAAAACACCCTAAGGGCAGATGAAGTTTCCTTAATAGCTCAATAATTTTTCGTAAAAACAGGTTCTAACATCGTCCAATACCCCCAGTTAACAAATTAAAGGTCGTAATCAATAAAAAAATAAAACATTAAAAAATATGCCAAAGTGTAAATGTCCGAAATGCAATAAAGAAGTGGAATGTAAATGCGTATGTGAAGAATGCGGATGTGAATGCGAGTGTGAATGCAACCAAGAATAAGGTTCAAAAAATCGCCAATCAGGCGGTTTTTTGGTAGGATGAAATAAATTTTATGCTAGATAAAGGATTAAGTGAAAAACAAGTTTTAGGGCTGAGAAAGAAATGTGGTGAGAATGTAATCCCGTTTAAAGAGGAAACTACCTGGCTTTCTATTTTATTTTCTCAGTTAAAAAGTCCTTTAATTTACATTTTAATAATTGTTGGTTTGATCTCGCTCATTATAAAAGAATATTTTGATGCGAGTTTAATCGGATTTGTAATCATTATTAATGTCTTAATGGGATTCTTCCAGGAACACAATGCTAAGAAAACATTAACTGTCTTAAGAAAGATTTTAAAACCAAAAACGATGGTTATCAGAGAGGGTCAAAGAAAAGAGGTAGAGGTAAAAGAACTAGTTCTGGGTGATTTAGCAGTTTTAGGTTCTGGTGACAGAGTTCCAGCAGATGGCAAACTAATTGAGGGGGCGGGTTTATTGGTCAATGAAGCAATTTTAACTGGCGAGGAAGAAGCAGTGACAAAAAACGAAAAAGAAGGAAACAACCTTTTATTCATGGGTACAACCGTCATTTCTGGAAGGGGAATAATGAAGGTGGCAAAAATTGGTATGGAAACTGAAATGGGAAAGATTGGGAAAAGTTTGGCAGAAATAAAAGAAGAAAAAACGCCTCTCCAGATAAAATTAGAGGTTTTTGCTAAAAATTTAGCCATTATAGTTTCTTTAATTTGCATATTTATTTTTATCCTCGGAGTTTTTCATAAAGAAAATCCTTTTGAGATGCTCAGAATGGCAGTAATTTTATCAATAGCCGCAATACCCGAGGGTTTACCAATAGCAATAACAATGATTTTAGCCTTGGGAATGCGAAGAATTCTAAGGAGAAATGGATTAGTTAAAACTTTACTTTCTATTGAGACCTTGGGCTCAACTTCAGTCGTTTGTACCGATAAAACCGGGACCCTAACCGAGGGGAAAATGAAAGTTATAAAAACAGATTTTTTAGACAAAGACAAAGCGTTATTTGCTTTAACTTTAGATAACGAACAAAGAAGTAGTTTAGAAGTTGCCATTTGGGAGTACGTTAAAAATAAAAAAGAATTTAATCCCCAGGAGATTTTTGACCAAACGAAAAGAATTTATGAAGAACCATTTGATAGTGAAAAGAAATATTCAATGACTATAAATGAGTTAGAAGGCAGGGAGGTTGCCTTTTTAATGGGGGCTCCAGAAATCATCATTTTGTTTTGTCAAATTCCAGATAAAAATAAAAATAAAATTTTAGAGGAAATTGAAAAATGGGCAGATGAAGGATTAAGGGTTTTAGGGGTAGCTTTTAAAGAGAGGGGAGATTTAAAGGAGAAAAAAGATTTTTCTTGGTTGGGCTTAATTGGTATTGCTGATCCAATCAGGAAAGAAGCAAAAGAGGCAATTTTAATTGCTCAAAGGGCTGGTATTAAGATTAAAATAGCGACTGGAGACTATCGTAAAACTGCCGAAAGAGTGGCAAACAATCTCGGATTTAAATTGGAGTCGAAAAACATTTTGGAAGGCCAAGAATTAGAAGTGATTTCTGAAGAGGAATTGAAAAAAAGAATAAATGATATAATGTTATTCACTCGAGTTTCTCCTCACCAAAAACAAAAGATTGTCAAAACGCTTCAAGAAAGAGGAGAGATAGTAGCGATGACTGGAGATGGTATTAACGATGCTCCTGCACTCAAGAGGGCAAATATCGGGGTGGCAGTAGGCACTGCTTCCGATGTCGCCAAAGAAGCAGCAGATTTAATCTTACTTGATAATAACTTCAAAACCATAGTGGCTGCCTGTGAAGAAGGCAGATTAATCTTTTCTAATATCAAAAAAACGGTTGGCTATGTGCTTTCTAATTCATTTGCCGAAATCACCTTAATTTTTGGTGCCGTTCTTCTGGATCTTCCTTATCCTTTAACAGTTGTCCAAATTTTATGGATTCACCTTATCTGTGATGGACTTCCAGACTTAACGTTGGCTTTTGAACCAAAAGAGAAGTTATTAATGGCAGAAACTCCAAAAAATATAAAAAAAGAAGAGATACTCGGTGGTTTTACGAAGTTTTTAATCTTGGCTGTCAGTTTAGCTGCTGGCATCTTGTCTCTGTTTTTGTTCTGGTATTTAGGAATAAGAGAAGGAAATTTAAATCTTGGCCGGACTATTGCTTTCGCCACCATAGCCAGCGTTAGTTTAGTTTATATTTTTGCTTATAAGAATCTTAAAAAACCAATTATCAAGACAGAAAACTTTTTTCAAAATAAATTTATGTTTTTAGGAGTAGCCTATGGATTTTTACTTCTTTTTCTAGCAATTTATTTACCATTTTTAAATAAAATTTTGGGAACTATTCCCTTGGAACCATTTCACTGGTTATTAATTTTTGCTGTTATCCTATGTATTACTTTAATGGTTGAATTAGTAAAAATTTCTTCTAATCTTGTCACTAAGAAAAAATAGATAGGATAACAAAATTAAAAAACTATCACTGGTATTAGAAACAAGATGTAATAGTAGGGGGTTATGGTTTAACTAGAACTGGTACCTTAAAATACTCTTTTGTGTTCATAAAGTAGGTTCTAATAGCGTCCAAGCCCCGCAGCAAACTTCCGCCGCTTTCTCAAGAAGGCGGTTTTTTGTTTACACTGAACTTGTTGAAGTGGTAGAATGAAATAACATGCCACTTATTACTCAAGGTAAAACCAATTGGAAGTTTCTCTTAATTGTGGTTGTTTTGGCTGCTATTGTTGGCGGAGGGATATGGTGGTGGCAGAAAAATATGCCACAGCCAGAAGCGATAACAATGCCATCTCAAGATGAAACCGCTGATTGGCAGACTTATAGGAACGAGGAATATGGGTTTGAGATAAAATATCCCTCAGTTTTAGAAAATGGTGAGCCAGGTTGTAGAGTTAGCGAGGTTGAAGATACGATTTTTATAGGTCCTATTTCATTAATGTTTTTTGATACCCAAGGTTTAACTCTCGATGAGTGGATAGATAGAAAAATATCAGAATCTGAAGAAGATACAAAAGAGATACAAGAAAACCTTAAACAGGCTGGACAAGAGAACTGGCAAGAATTCGGATCAAAATTATTATCCCGCGAGGAAATTTTTGTAGCTGGAGAAAAAGCCATAAAACTTTCTTATCAATTTATAGGAGCAGGTTTTGATTTACCAGTCACAATTTCTGTCAAAAGGGGAGACAGGATATATGATTTTCGTACCAATGACGCTAATCTTGTTAACGAAGAATGTGCTGTCAAATTCGGGAAAAAACCAAGCGAAGCTATGGAATTAATGCTTTCTACTCTCAAGTTTATTGGAGAAGAGGGAACCGTCGACTGGCAGGCTTACAGGAATGAGGAGTATGGATTTGAGATAAAATACCCAAAAGATTGGTTGACAGAAGAAGTCAAAGATAGTGATGATAAGCTGTTATATTCTTTGTTTTATCCTTCAGGAGAAATTAACATTTATCCAATTCAGCTTTCAATCTGGGAGAATTCTAAACAACTTCCAATTCAGAAATGGGTGGAAGGGCAGTCAGGATTTACGATTTTAGGCATAAAAGAAACTTCGGAGATTACCATTAACGGAAGTCAGGGAATAAATTTAATTGAATCGGGGAGAATTAGACTTCCCGAAGGGGGTCTTACGGAAGAGTGGCTTGATAAAGAAAGTGTTTACATAGACTACGAAACTTCAGTTTTAAATTTGACAACGGCCGTAAATCATCCGTACTTTAACCAAATGCTTTCCACTTTTAGATTTGCTGAAAGAAAGACTTCCGCCACCCCCTTTATTAATATTTCATCTCCTGATGGAGGAGAAATTTTAAAAATTGGAGAAAATTATCTAATTACTTGGAGCTGTTTAGATGTTCCTACAACAAAATCATATTATATTGCACGACTATTTTTATCAATGGACGGAAAGATGTCCCATGGAACAATTGATGGAACGCCCCAGGCATATAACCAGATTGTTGGTTGCCCGACCGATGGCGGTAAATTCTTATGGGAAGTTGGACGGGTAGAAAGGGGGACAATTTTACCAGGCGATAATTACCAAGTGAAGATAGAGCTTATTGAGGTAGGCAATGGAGGGGAACAAATTATAATATCTAATGTTAGTGATAATTATTTTAGTATTGTAGAGTAAAATAGCTTTTTATCACAAAAACAGGTCCGAACGTCGTCCAATACCCCCAGCCATCATATGCTAAGTCAGGTGACCGAGACGCATTACCCGAGATGCTTTCTCGGTTTTTTGTTTTGTGATATAGTATAATAAGATAGAGGAAAGGGAAGAGGACCGATTTCTTCAAGACCGAGTTGGAAATAAAAATATGAAAATTGCCAAGATTATTGACCATACAAATATAGACATTAAGGCTACGGCTAAAGATATTAAAAGGACCTGTCGGGAAGCGAAAAAATACGGTTTCCGGGGAGTTGATGTTCTGCCGAAGTGGATGAGTCTGGTAAAAAAAGGATTGGCAGGAACAGATATAAAGGTAATTGTTTTAATTGATCCGCCCATGGGACAAAGTTCTCACCGAGAAAGAATAAGGGCCTGTAAAAAAGCTAAGGCAGACGGGGCTGACGAGCTTGACGTGGTAATGAATATTGTGGATTTGAAATATGAAAGATACCAGAAAATTCTAAAAGACCTCAAAGCGATTTGTAAAATTCTGCCCACCAAGGTGATTATCGGTTCGGGATACTTAACCGACGAAGAAGTAAAGAAGGCTTCGGAGCTTGTCAAAAAAGCCGGCGCCATTTCCGTAAAAACGGCTACCGAAAAAGATCCTCTAGAAAGAAGAGAATTGGAAGAAAAAGCCAGACATCTTAAAATCATGAAAAAGGCGGCACCCGGGCTTTTGATTAAGGCTTCAGCCAAAATCAGGACACTGGAAGATGTAAAAAAAATGGTTAAAGCCGGAGCAGACATTATCGGCACTAGCTCTGGAGTTAATATTAACAAAGAAATACATGGCAAAAAAAACTAAGAAAAAAATTCAGGCAGCACGTTTATATCCCGATCCGCATTTGCCACCTCTAAAAGAAGACTTTCGGGAAACTTTTCAGTGGAAAATTTTTAAAATAATGGCTGAGTTTATTGACGGATTTCATTTTTTGGCCGATTTAAAAAAAACTATTACTATTTTTGGTTCGACCAGTTTCGCTCCTAAGAATCATTACTATGAAGAGGCAAAGAAACTGGGCCGGCTTTTGGCTAAATCAGGTTTTACTGTCATTACCGGCGGAGGTCCGGGTATTATGGAAGCTGCCAACAGAGGCGCTTTCGAAGCAGGCGGAGAATCGGTAGGTATTAATATCCAACTGCCCGAAGGCCAGAGAATGAATAAATACGTGACAAAACCAATTGGTTTCAACTACTTTTTTGTGCGTAAAGTAATGCTTTCTTTTGCTTCACGAGCCTATGTCTTCTTCCCTGGCGGTTTTGGCACTCTGGATGAATTTTTTGAAATGATTACTCTCGTTCAAACCAGGAAGCTGGCCAATCCGGTACCCGTTATTGCTGTGGGGGAGGAGTACTGGCAAAATCTTTTTGGCTGGCTGAAATCAGAAGTTTATTTAAAGCAGAAGGCAGTTAAAACAGAGGATTTAAAAATTTTTCAACTTGTCGATTCCGCAAAAGAGGCCTACCAAATTATTAAAGATATAAAACAGTAATGCGAGCGCCTAAAAGCCCTATTTTAACGGCAGACGGAATAATCTTGGAGAAAGATAAGGTTTTACTGCTTAAGCGGGCTCTACGCCCCTTTTTTGGCTCCTGGACGCTGCCCGGAGGCCATGTTGAGTACGGAGAGACAGTAGAAAAAGCAGTTAAAAGAGAGATGAAGGAAGAGTTAGGTGTTACGGTAAAAATTAAGAAATTATTCGGAGTTTATTCTGACCCTAAACGAGACCCCAGATATCATACGACTTCCGTAGTTTATCTACTCGGAAAAACTAAAGGAAAAATACGGATTAACGAAGAATCTTCAGAGTTCAAATATTTCTCCTTGAAAAGTCTGCCAAAAAAAATCGGCTTTGACCACCGTCAAATACTCAACGACTTAAAGAAAAAGCTGTGAAAATAACAATTTGCGGAAGCGTGGTATTCCAGGAAGAGGCAGTCTCTTTAAAAGAGAAGTTAGAAAAGATTGGGCATGAGATAAAAATATGGCCTCTCAAAGTAGAAAACGAAAGGGGACAATTAATCCCAGTTAAAGAATATTACCGGATAAGACAGGCAGCCAGCAACGATGAAAAGTGGGTCTGGGACAGAAAGGCCGAAGCCATCCTTGAACATTTTGATAAAATTACCTGGTCGGATGCTATTTTGGTCGCCAATTACGATAAGAATAATATTAAAAGTTATATCGGTGGCAATACCTTGATGGAAATGGGTCTGGCTTTTTTCCTAAAGAAGAAAATTTATCTTTTAAATCAAGTTCCCAAAGTGCCATACAAAGAAGAAATTTTAGGAGTAAAGCCAATTATCCTTGACGGCGACTTAACCAAAATTCAGTAACATGCAGGAAGCGACCCTGTGTTTTTTGATGAAAGAAATTAACGGAGAAAAAGAATTACTTTTGGCGATGAAAAAGGAAGGGTTCGGAGAGGGTAGATGGAACGGCGTTGGAGGCAAGTTTGATTCAAAAAACGATAAAAATATCCTTGCCACGGCAAAGAGGGAATTGAAAGAAGAAATTGGCGTAATTGCTCAAAAAATTAAAAAAGTGGCGATTTTAAGCTTTTATTTTCCTTATCGAAAAGACTGGAACTAGAATGTCCATGTCTTTTTTATAAAGAATTGGCAGGGAGAACCGAAAGAGACCGAGGAAATGAAACCGAAATGGTTTAAAATAGATGAAATCCCTTTTAATCAAATGTGGCCGGATGATAAATTTTGGCTGCCCAGAATTTTAAGGGGTGAAAAGTTAAAAGGCAAATTTGTTTTTAACCAAGGCGAACTAATCGACTCCTATAAGATAAAAACTATTTAATAAAAAGAGGGCGAAACGGCAAATAAATAATATTTTACCGTGCCCTCTTTTTCTTTCGCATGGAAGGCGGAATAGACAATCTTCCTTGGCTGTCTATTCTCTTAAAGGATAAGGAGATAATTCCAAGTCCAATAGCCCGATCCAGCCTTCTGATGGTCAATTTCCGAAGCCCAACAGGGTCTTGAAATCCTTGAAATAGCTGAGACTCTTCGGTAAGAAAGTAAAGACGGTCTCTGTCTTTCACTATTAACACCTGCTCCCTAAATTGGACCCTTTCTGCCTTTAAAAGACGGTACCTCCTTCCTCCTTCCAACTTGATTTCATCACATTCTTTAATGAGCATTGTTCTTTTTCTGTCCTCCTTTACGTTAAGAATCTATCTAATTTAAACAGGTTTTTTCATTTTTGTCAAGGGATAAATCTTATCCAACGTCACTTGCTTTCGGGATCATATAATTGTAAAATAAAAAAACAAAGGTCGTAAAATAATCACTAGAAAATGAAGAAAAGTTTATGAATCCTTTTTATATTGTTTTAATAATTATTGTGGTTGTGGGTTTATGGTTGTGGCTTACTTATAACCGTTTTATTGTTCTGAGAAATCGGGCAAAAGAAGCCTGGTCAGATATCGATGTTCAGTTAAGAAGAAGGTACGATCTGATTCCCAATTTGGTGGAAACGGTAAAAGGTTATGCAGCCCATGAAAAATCGGTTTTTGAAAATGTTACTAAGGCCCGGGCTAACGCGATTTCTGCTGAACAATCGGGAGATCCTCAAAAAGTGGCTGAAGCTGAAAAGTTTTTGTCAGGAACCCTAAAAACCCTTTTTGCGGTCGTCGAAAATTACCCCGATTTAAAGGCCTCAGCTAATTTCATGGAGCTTCAGAGAGAACTCCGCGATACCGAAGATAAAATTCAAGCAGCCAGAAGATTCTATAATGGAAATGTCCGTGATTTGAACATCAAGATTGAAAGCTTTCCAGCAAATATCGTCGCCAACCTCTTTAAGTTTGTTAAGATGAATTTCTTTGAGATAGAGGAAGCAGCCGCTAGAGAACCGGTCAAAGTTAGTTTTTAGCGTATATAAAATTAGAATAGCCTGTTTTAAGTTATGGCTAATTTATATCGTCAGGCAGAATCAAATACCCGCAAAACCTGGCTCTATTTGACGGGCTTTTTGTTGTTAATTATTGCTGTTGGTTGGGTAATCAGTTACGTAATAGACTCAATTCTTATTCTCTGGATAGCTGTAATTTTTAGTATTTTAATGAGTTTTTTTAGTTATTGGCATTCTGACAAAATTGTTCTGGCAATGAACCGGGCAAAAGAAATAAAAAAGGAAGGTAATCCGGAACTTTACCGGCTTGTTGAAAATCTTTGTATTACCGCCGGTCTGCCTCTTCCTAAAATCTATATTATTGACGAAGCTCAACCTAATGCTTTTGCTACCGGCCGAGACGCAAAGCATGCCGTAATAGCTGTAACCCGAGGCCTGTTAGAAAAATTAGAGAGGGTAGAATTAGAAGGAGTAATTGCCCACGAACTTTCCCATATTGGAAATAAAGACATGTTATTGCAGACTATTGTTGTTACCTTAGTTGGCTTTATCGTTATACTGACCGACTTTTTCTTTCGTCTGGTTTTTTGGGGAAGAATGGGCGGCCGCGACAGAGGCGGAGGACAGGCCCGGGCAATCTTGCTTTTGGTAGCTATAGCCCTGGCGATTTTAGCGCCTATCTTCGCTAATTTAATGAAATTAGCTATCTCCCGCAAAAGAGAGTTTTTAGCCGATGCTTCGGGTGCCCTCTTAACCCGTTATCCTGAAGGATTAGCCCGGGCTTTGGAAAAAATTTCTCAAGACCCCGGAGTTTTAAGAGTAGCCAATAACGCCACTGCTCACCTTTATATTATCAGTCCTTTTCGGGGCAAAGAAGGAAGCTCCTGGCTTCATCGTTTGTTTATGACCCATCCGCCGATTGAAGAAAGAATAAAGGCCTTGCACGGAATGTCGGTTTAAGGATGTCGAAAAAAAAGATTTGACTAAAAGCGAGATTTGTTTTTTAATAAAGATAGTAATTTATAAAATGAACAAGAAGGAGGGCGCTCATGGAAAAGCAAGAACTGTGCCAGAAGTGCGGCGAGCCCCATGGCAAGAGCGCACATGAGTCGCTCTGTCAAAAATGCATTAAATCTTTACCGCAATGCTATAGTTGTGGAATAGTCTGTGGTGCCGAAGAATGGGGCTATGACGTAGAAAAAGAAGCTATCCTGTGTATTCTTAAAAAGAACGGCAAAAATATTAATCTATGTGGGAGCTGCATCAGAGTAATATTTATAAGGGGATATCTGGAATCGGACATACATGGAAAAATCTTAGCGGACGAAATAGAAATACCAAGCATGAAGCCAAGTCAATAGAGCTAATCAAAAAAGTTGATTAGCTCTATTAAATTTGACCGGATCTACTCAACTCTCCGGACATACTGGCCGGTTTCGGTGTTTACCTCAATAATATCGTCGGTTTTAACAAACAAAGGAACGTTAATTATGGCTCCGGTTTCCAGGGTGACTGGTTTTGTTCCGGCTTGCGCCCTTTCACCTTTAACTCCAGGCGGAGCTTCCACAACTTTTAATTGAACTTTGATAGGTAAAATAATATTAATGATTTTCTCCTGAAATTTAATTCCGATTAAAGTTTGCCCCGATTTTAAAAACTTGCCGCCTTCGCCGACTTGTTCTTCTGATAATTGAAATCTTTTTGAAGGATTTTTAGCTTCGGAAAAATAGAAAATTTCCCGGTGAGAATAAATAAATTTTACCTCAATTTTTTCAAGTTCCGCTTCTTCAAAATTATCTCCCTGATGGAAAGTTTTTTCAAGAACTTTACCGTTAATTAAATTTCTAATCTTTGTTCTAGCCACCACCACATCCTGGGCTTTATATATTTGCTGAAATTCCAAAACCTCCCAGACTTGGTTCTCTAAAATAAAATTTACTCCTTTTCTTAAATCAAAATAACTTAGCATATTACTTTAATATGGTGCCGATGAAGTCGAGATGACCCCGTAAAAATTCTTCAGAGGCCATCTCTTTTTTTCCTTCCAGTTGCAATTTCTCAATTACTAAAAAATCTCTTTCTCCCCGCAAAAGTCCCTTACCGCATTGAACGCAAATCTGATTTTGGGGAACAACCAAAGTTTTACCAATAGGATAGGTAATTCCTTCTTTTGACTCTAAAATCCTGGCTTTCAAAATTTTTATTTTAAGCATTTTTCTGGTGCTTTGCCAGAAAGTAAAACTTTCCGGCCAAAGCTCAAAGGCCCTAATCTGCCTCTTAATATCTTCGGCCGTCTTTCTCCAATTAATTTTACCGTCCTCTCTGCTTAGAATTTTACTATAGATTGCTTTTTCTTCATCTTGAGGTTGAGCTTTAAGTAATCCTCTTTCCACTTGAAAAATAGTTTCCAGAAGAAGACGGGCTCCAAGATCGGCTAATTTTTCATAAAGAGTTTTTCCAGCCTCGTCTTCATCAATAATTATTTCTCTCTGGGACAAAATTGGACCGTGGTCAGTTTTCTCATCAATTAATATAATAGTCACGCCGGTTTTTTTATCGCCATTCAGAATTGCGTATTGAATTGGCGAGGGTCCCCGCCATCTCGGGAGCAAAGAAGGATGAACGTTCAGGCAGCCGTGCCGCGGTATATCTAATATAGTCTTTGGTATGATTTGTCCGTAGGCAGCAATAACTATTAAGTCGGGCTTCAAATTTTCAATTTTCAATTTACAGTCTCCAATTTTTATTGGTTGCTCAACGGGAATATTATGTTCTTGAGCCAGCGCTTTGACTGGTGGGGGAGTAATAATTTGCTTTCTGCCGACCGGTGTATCAGTTTCCGTTATAACTAAAACCGGCTTAAATCCGCCGCTTATAAGCCCTTTTAGAATAGTCACCGAAAACTCCGGCGTACCGATAAATACAATCTTCATATACCAAGTTTCAATTCATAATTTATATTTTATATTAATATATGTGGAAGCGCAGGTCGAAAAGATCTTTAGCTCTTTGAGTACTACTTATTTAATTATTTTCCACTCAATTTCATTTTCCTTACCGGCAAATTCCAACCATTCGCCTTCAGGAGATATGACATACCACTTTTTTTTGGTTTCTGACCAAGCCATAGGGTTTTCCTGGAAATATGGTTTTTTAATAATCTCTTTCGGCTTTAATCTGTCTAATTCCAGCCATTTTTTGAAAACCGTTTCGATAGCGTAATCTAAATTTCTTGACTTTGCCCATTCAACTACCTTATCCATGGCTTCAATCGCCTTTTTCCGTGAACCGGCCAGTTCTAAAAGCTGTTTTGCCGATTTTACATGCCGGGAATAAATTATCTTTTTTTTCTTAGCACTCGCCTTGATCTCCTTTAAAGTCAGGCCCTTAGTACAAAAATAATGGTTAACTATTGCCTGGATATCGTTGGCCAATTTTAAGGGCAGTTTTAATTGTCCGACTTGTTTTAACTTTTTCTTTAATTTTCTAACCATTTTATGATTACTTGATAAAATTTTCTGGCTTTTTTAAATTCTTTTTCGCCTTTTTCGGTGATTTCATAAACTCTTCTTCTTTCTTTTGTTTTACTTTTAACGAATCCGTCTTTCTCCAGCCGGTAAAGAACCCGATAGGGGGTGATTTTGCCTGGTTTAAAACCGAGTTCCCGTTCAATGACAGCGGGAATTTCCCAGGCATAAATCTTTCTCTTTTTCAAAAAAGCCAGGATGTAAATCCATAAATTCTCTATTGTATTTGATTTTTGAAGACGTTCAATGGGCAACATGTTAATTTATCCTCTTGACAAGCTATTTTACAGCGGTAAAATAGTAGAAGAAATGTCGATAAGTTAGTTTAATACATTAATATAATTTAACTTAAATGAGGAAAAAAATCAAAGTCGGAGTAATCGGAGTCGGTAATTGTTTTGCCGGCTTGATCCAGGGGATTGAATATTACAGACAGAATAAAGGAAAAAAAATAATCGGTCTGATGCATGAGAAAATTGGGCCGTATAATCTTGATGATATTGAATTTAGCTCGGCTTTTGATGTTGGAGAAAATAAAGCAGGGAAGAGATTGGACAAGGCGGTTTACGCCAGTCCGAATATGGTCAAGTGGCTGAAATTACCGAAAATTAATACTATTGTCAGAGAGGCCCCGGCTTTAGACGGAATTGGAATTTATGTCGTCAATAAAGTAAATCCAATAAAAAATCCGGCTCCGATGGAAAAATTAGAAAGAGAAATTGAGAAGGAAATCAAAAAAACTAAAACTGAAATTCTGATAAACTATTTACCGGTTGGAAGCCAGAAAGCCACCGAATTCTGGGCAGAAATATCTCTCGAAACAAAATGTGCCTTAATAAACTGTCTTCCTGTTTTCATCGCCTCAATTGAAAAATGGGCAGAAAAATTTAAAAGAAAGAAGATTCCGATTATCGGCGATGACGTCAAAGGTCAAATAGGAGCAACTATTGTCCACAGAATACTGGCAAAACTTTGTTCCGACAGAGGAACAGTAATTGATAGGACTTATCAAATAAACGTTGGCGGCAACACTGACTTCTTGAATATGAAAGAACAGACACGCCTTGAAAGCAAAAGAATTAGTAAAACCCAGGCCGTTACTAGTCAATTGATCGAAAATATCGACCCTGAAAGTATTTATATCGGCCCCAGTGATTTTATTCCTTTTTTAGGCAATAAAAAATTAGCCTTTATAAGATTGGAGGGGAAGATGTTCGCTGATATACCGTTTTCGATCGAACTGCGCCTAGACGTAGATGACAAGGCAAATAGTGCCGGAATAGTGATTGACGCAATAAGATTGGCGAAATTAGGATTGGATAGAAAAATCGGCGGACCATTAATTGCCGCCTCAGCCTATTTAATGAAACATCCGCCGACTCAATTCACCGACGAGAAGGCTAGAGAAATGGTTGAAAAGTTTATTATTGATACTTCTCAACGGTAAATCTATAAATAAAAATTTTCTCTTTTTGGGGATCGATCCCGCCCTTTTGGCAAGCAATAGAGAATTGCTTTTCTACGTTATCTATTCCTTCTAAATCAGGAAGTAAAAGACCGGTTTTTTGATAAGACTTAGGGGCAGTATTAAATATTACATCTGAACCTGATGAAAATCCCTGGCTTTTTACGATTATCCCAAACTTTTTCGCGTCTAATTCTTTAATATCTTTTGCCGGTTCCGGATAACTTAAAATATAAACCGTATAAGAGAGACGAGGGAGTTCTTCTGTTGTAATCGACCCAAAGCGATCATCTTCGGAAGCTGCTGCGATGGCATTACGAATAATTTCTTCGGCGATACTTGCTCGGGTTGGCAAATAAGTTCCGATACAGCCGCGCAGTTGGCCCTCCTTTTCAATCGTCACAAACGTCCCGGCCTTTCTCCCCAAAAGCTCTTCGGGTAAACCCTCCGGCATCTCAATAGTTTCCCCTTTTTTTATATACCTTTCCACCGCACTTTTCGCTAATGAAACATACCAATTCATGGTTTTTTTATTTTAATTTCTCTAAACTTGATTCCAGAGTTTTAATAAAATTTTTTTCCCTTTTAAAGCGTTCTTGCGCGGAAATATTTCTAATATAAACGGGCCAAAATAATTTGATTTTTTGCATTCTCTCAAAAACCTCTTAAAATTTATATTTCCTTTTCCAATTAACGCATGTTCATCAAATTTGCCATTGTTGTCATGAAGATGAATGTTTATTATAAGATTTTTAATCTTTTTGAAATATTCAAGAAGATTAAAGTTCACAATGTTTGCATGGCCGACATCAAGGGTTATTCCCAGTCCTTTTACCGAACTTGCGACTCGTAATAAATCCTTTGGAGTTCTACATAACTTGTTTGAAGCGAATGAATTTTCTAACCCAATTTTTATTTTGTATTTCCTTCCAAAATTAACTATTTCTTTTAGGTTTTTTATTAAAACTTTAAAGTTTTTAGCCGCCGAATCTTTTCTTTTTAGTTTATCTTTTTCGCCGCCGTGAACTGTTATTCTTTGGGCCCCAATTTTATGGGCTAAAATGATTTCTTTTTTCATAAATTTAACAACTCCGTAAGAAAGCTCTGGAATCAAGCTGGCAATAGGCCAGAGAGACTGCATTGCGTGTAGGCCTAGAGAAACGTTATTCTCTTCAGAAATTTTCTTTATCTGTTTGATTATTTTAGATTCAAAATCAAATTTTTCTCCTATTCCCTGAATCTCATAACAATCAAATCCGTTTTTAATCGCAAAATTCAAATCGTCTAAAGTATTTTGCCTGTCTAGTCCTACAAATCCTATTTTTGGTTTTATAGTCTCTCTAATTTTTAACATTTTATTTAAACATTTCTTTTATTCTTTCGGCTTCTTTGACGACGAGGTCACCGTCGTATTCGCCGGCGTGAGCCGGCGTGCCTTTATAAATCGGTTTTTTCTGGTCTAAATGCAACTTAAAAATTAAGGTGTTATTTTGAAGTTTTACAAAAAGATGAAACCTCGGATAACCTCTCACGGGCCGGGCAAACTCAAGCTCGTTTTTCTGTCTTCCCTTTCTCTTTGATAATAGGACGGCAGGATAACCAGCTCTTCTCATTAAAGTATAAATATTTTCCCTAAACGGCCCTTTTATTTCAAACTTCATATAAGTTCAACCACTAAATAGCCGACGCCAAAGGGCCCTTCGTAAGAGAGAATTTCCGGCTGCCAATTTAAACCAGAAATTTCTAAAATTCCTAAAAGAAAACAGAAAGAACGAAGTCCGCATTCGCCAGCTTCGGGATATTTGTCGTCTAACTTTAAAATATTGGTAACGTCTTTTTTCTTTAAAGATTCTATTAATTCTTTGTCAAATTTCGGCCCATCGGGTTGAAACCCGTAGGGGCCTTCCTTTTTTAGGCAGTGAGACATATCGCCAGAGGCGATTAAAGCATATTTTTTATCCTTATCCATTTTTTGATAAGCTTTCTTCCCTTCTACAAAATAAAATTCGGGCGGTTCAATCCCAATTAAAAAAGTTTCTATTTTCCTTTTAAAATCTTTAGCTAAAAAAAACAAGGGAACATTAAAACCCCAATCAGAATGAGGAGAAGAGATAACGATTGAATCTGGCTTTAGTTCCTTTAATTTCTTGCCCAAATTCTCTAATGACTCAATTGTATTCTTAACTTGGGCCCTGTCTTTCGGAGAGCCGACGTCAGGCAAGATTATTGGCGGATGAGGAGATATGCACGCAAATATTATTTGGCTATTTGACATATTAACTATTTAATCAATAATATCAAGACCCGCGCCGCATTTGGGGCATTTGCCTTTCTTGTCGTGGCGATGAATTGTATAATTTGTTCTGTCAATACAAAGAGTGCCGCACTCCGGGCAGAAAGTGTCTTCCGAGGGAACACCGGGAACATTGCCGGTATAAACGTATTTCAAACCAGCTTCTTTACCAATTTTCCAGGCTGATTGTAGAGTTTCAACTGATGTGCTCGGCAAATGCTGGAGTTTCCAGGAAATGGCACCGGAAAATTGAGAAACATGCCAGGGAGTTTCAGCGCCCAATTCTTTTTTGATAAAATTAGCAACGTCTCTGAATGTTTCTTTTGAATCGTTTAAGGTTGGGATAACTAAAGTGGTCACCTCAACCCAAATTTTCTTTTCCTTTAATTTTTTTAAAGTGTCCAAAACTGGCTGTAATCTTCCGCCGCAGTTTTTAATATAAAATTCATCTGAAAAGCTTTTCAAATCAACATTAGCGGCGTCTAAAGAAGGAGAAATCAAGTCAAATAGCTCTTTTGACCAAAAACCATTGGTCACCCAGTTATTTTTTAAACCTTGCTTCTTGGCAAGCTTCATTATTTCTAAGGCATATTCAGAAAAGATTGCCGGTTCCGTGTAAGTGTAGGAAATACTCGGTATCTTATTTTTTTTAGCTGACTCAATAATCTTTTTTGGCAAAAGATATTCTCCAGGAATTTCTTTTTTTTCTTTAAAACCCTGAGAGATATCCCAATTTTGGCAATTAAGACAGGAAAAGTTACAACCTACGGTAGCAATCGATAAAGAATAACTGCCGGGCAGAAAATGGAAAAACGGCTTTTTCTCAACCGGATCAATATGACAAGCAATGGCTTTCCCGTAATTCAGGGCATATAATTTTCCATTAATATTTTCTCTTACCCCGCAAACACCTCTTTTTCCTGGCAAAATAAGACAATAATGACCACAATTTTGACATTGTACTTTTCTGTCTTTTAATTTTTTATAAAGGAGGGCCCTTTTCATTCTTTAATTTTAACCCTTCTTATGATAAAGTTCAATTATGCGTCATAGAATTTTTACTGCTATCAACTTGCCAGAAGAAATAAAAAAGCAACTTGTTGACTATCAAGGCAAGTGGCTGGAATTGCCCTGTCGCTGGACAAAAAAAGATAATTTGCACATCACCTTGGAGTTTCTGGGTTATCTGACCGATGAAGAGTTAATGGAGCTTTCCCAAAAAACAAAAGAAATGGCTTCCGAAAAAAAAGCTTTTAACCTTCGTTTAAATAAAATCTGTTACGGCCCACCAAATAAAAAGCCTCCCAGATCAATGAGCCCTTCGGACTCATTTCTCCGTTCGTCCAGCTCTTCAATAAAAAGCAGGACTCCGAGGATGGTCTGGGTAGTGGGGGAAAAGATAAAAGAATTTAATACTACTCCACATATTACTTTAGGCAGGATTAAAACCTGGCAATTCAGACAAATTGAACCGGAAGAAAGACCAGAAATTAACGAAGATATTGACTTAACCTTTGAAGTGAAATCGATTGAAATAATGGAAAGCCAGCTAAAAAAAGGCGGGCCCGAATATACGGTACTGGAATCAGTGCCGTTTAAAATATGAAAATACATTTTATCGGGATTGGCGGAATCGGCGTTTCAGCTCTGGCCAAATATTACTTGGAGAAAGGCTATCAGGTAACCGGCTCTGATTTGGCTTCTTCGGAAATTACCGAAGCTCTCAAAAAACGGGGGGCTAAAATCACTATTGGAAAGCATAAAGCAACGAACGTGCCCAAAAATGCAGATATGGTAGTTTACAGCCCAGCTGTCCGGTCAGATAATCCCGAATTCCGAAAAGCGAAAAAGTTAAGAATTAAATGTTTGAGCTATCCTCAGGCATTGGGAGAATTAACTAGACAATACTTTACCATTGCCGTCTCGGGCACTCACGGAAAGAGCACCACTGCTTCTATGCTCGGACTTCTGCTGGTAAAGGCAGGTTTTGACCCAACCGTAATTATCGGTACAAAACTGAAAGAATTCGGCGATTCTAATTGCCGAGTAGGGAAACCCATTCGACAAGCTCAGGGTAAAATCCAATATTTAGTGATTGAAGCCGATGAGCATATGGCTTCTTTCTTAAATTACTGGCCAAAAATTATTGTTATAACCAATATTGAAGCTGACCACCTTGATTATTACAAAAACCTGGGGAATATTCTCAAAGCTTTCAAAAAATATATCGGGCATTTACCAAAAGACGGAGTTTTGGTAGTAAATAAAGACGACAAAAATAGCCTAAAACTAAAAGCACAAATTGCAAAACTTCAGCTTAAAACCCAAAGCTATGCTCTAAAACAGCCGGAAACAAAGAAACTAAAAAAGATTCTAAAAATTCCCGGTAACCACAATATCTCCAACGCTTTGGCCGCATTAACCGTTGCCCGAATTTTAAAAATTTCTGATAAAATCTCTTTTAAAGCCCTCTTAGAATATAAAGGTTCCTGGCGCCGGTTCGAAGAAAAAAAAGCAAAGATAAATAATAAAAGAATAACGCTTGTTTCAGATTATGCTCACCATCCTACCGAAATAAGAGTAACTCTAAAGGCAGTTCGGGAAAAATGGCCCAGAAAAGAAATCTGGTGCGTTTATCAACCCCACCAGTATCAAAGAACTTATTATTTATTTAGCGATTTTGTAAGGGTTTTTAAAAAAGCACCGGTTGATAAATTGATAATCACCGATATTTACGATGTGGCCGGCCGGGAAGAAAAAAAGATTAAACAAAAAATTAGCAGCGAAAAATTAGTCAAAGCAATTAATAAAAAAAATGTGATTTACTTGCCGAAAAAGAATGTTTTAAACCATCTGAAAGAGAGCCTTCAGGGTGGGGAAGTGGTAATTATTATGGGAGCAGGCGATATTTATAATCTTTTTCTTGGGTTGACGAGAAATAGAAGAAAAGGCAAAATACACTAAAGAGTTTTTAAAAGGTCGATCTGAATAATTTTGAATTATTAATATGAACATTATTTATTGGATAATCGCAATTGTTGTCGTGGTGGGGCTGGTGGTATGGTGCCTGAAGAGCAAAAAGGGGAAGCCAGAGCAAGAAATAAAGGAACCCGAAGGACCAACGTCCCCTCCTCCGACAATATAGTTTGAAATTATATTGATTTTATATTGATTTTATCTGAATAAAGACCCATGCTTCTGGGTATGGGTTTTATTATCTGTTAACAGTAATGGTGCTGTTATATAAACTATTCTTATGATGTGATGGAAAATTTGCTAATTTGACTTAAAAATGTTAAAGTGCCTATATCGGAATTAAACTATGAAAAATATCCTTAATTTTTTAATCAAAATTGGGAAATTAAAAGGGAAAAAGAGGAGAGGTTGGTTAATTCATAAAATAAAAAATGCCGAAACTACCGGCGAACATATTTTTCATTTGGCTCTTTTGGTGTGGGTCCTGGGTAAAAACAAAAAAATAAATCTGGAAAGGGCGATAAAAATGGCTCTAATACATGATATCTGCGAGATTTACTCTCCGGATTTGACTTCTTATGACGCCGCTGGGTTGAAAGAAAAAGAGAGATTAACGGAAAAGGAAGTTTTCAAAATTCAGCCAAAATCCGGTCGTCCAACTAATCTTCAAAGAAAAAAATTAGAAAAGATAAAACAAAAATTAGAAAATAGGGCGATTAAAAAATTGACTTCAATCCTATCTCCGGAATTGAAAAAAGAAATAAATAATCTTTGGCTGGATTATGAAAACGGTTTAACCTCAGAAGGAAGATTTGTAAAACAAGCAGATAGGATGGTAAATCTCCTGCAGGGTTTAGAATATTGGAAAAAATATGGAAAAATTGAACATAAGCTTTGGGTAAGACGGGCCAAAGAAGTGATTGATGACTCTGTTCTGTTAGAATTCTTAAAAGAAATTGAGATAGAAGAATTAAAAAGAAAATAAATCTCTTTATTTTTCTCCGTCGCTTCGCCGCGGTTTTTTATTTTTGGAATAAATTGACAAAAGTGGATTTTCTGATATAATCTTATTAGAATAAAACAGCTCTTTTAAATTATTGTTAAAGAATTTTGGCTTCTGGCGAGGCCCTCAAAAAGATCTTTTTGTGGAGCGTGCAGTCTGATTGGGGGCCTCTTCGGAGGTCGAAATCTCGACCCAAGCTTGAGATTTTGACAAAGGTCGAGTTCAAACAAAAATAAGTAGAACAATTTTATGTACGCTCCACAAAATGAACTTTTTCTCTTTTTTGAAAAATTCATAAAAAGAGGTAAGGTTACATTTCCGAAACAGGGAGGGATAGTAATAGAAGATAAGCTGGAAAATCTATTGCTTCTGATTGAGGCGTTGGAAGAGAAGGGGATACCCGTAAGAGATAATTTAGGAAGTTTTTATCTCAAAAAGGGGTCTGTACTTGCTAAGACGGTTAAACTGCGCATATCTGGAAAGACGGCGCAAATATCCCCAAGGGAGAGCTAAAAGCTCTCCCGTTGTTTTATGTTTACCTGATTGGGTTTTTTAGAGTAAAATTAAGCAATGGTGCAGAAAAGCTTCGTTTCTGTCAGCAAAAATACGAACACTTTTGACTCTTATATATTTTATGCGAATTAAGAAAATTTTAATTTCGATATGGAATGAATTTGTTTACGGTTCTCATTTTATTTCGTTGGCTGGTTCAAGTATCAGTGTAATCGGGGCTCTTCTAATAGGCATTAAATTAACTTGGCCCGTTCCGGTTATTTTCTATTTTCTTTTACAGGTTGGTTTTTTTTACAATCGGTATAAAGATTTTAAAAAAGATTTTTTAACTAATCCGGAAAGGACTCAATATATTAAAAGATATGTTAAATATCTACCTATTATTATATTCTTTTATAGCGTAATTTTCACATTAATATTGGTTTGTTATGGAAGTTTACGTAGTATTATTCTCGGTTTAGTAATGCTTTTTCTAGCTCTTTTTTATAGTGAAATAGCAAAAGAAATTACCAAAAAAATATTTCTATTTAAAGAGCTCTATTTCGCTGCTTGTTGGGGCTTGCTTATTTTATTGTTAACCCTTTTTTATTCTAAGCCGATATCTATAGCTGTTATTTTACTTATTATCTTTATTTCTCTCAGAATATTTCTATCAACCTCTCTCTTTGATATTAAGGATATAATTAGTGACAGGAATGAAAAATTAAAGACATTACCAGTTCTAATTGGAGAGAAAATAACATATAATTTTCTTACAATATTTTCTTTTTTGACTTTTATTCCTTTGGGAGTTGGAATATATCTTAATGTCTTTCCTTCGTATACATTCAGTTTAATTCTAACTATACCTTATACGCTTTTTTATATATATCAAATGAAAAAGAAAAAAATAAATCCGATACTTTTACATTATTTTATTATTGGGAGTGAATTTAATTTTTATTTATTTTTTCTGATTTCAGGTAAATTATTATGGAGTTTTTAAGCGAGGATATTATTGTTTTTTTTATAAATGTAATTGGGCTCTTTTTAATTGCTGGCTTGTTAAAAAGTGTCCTTTTATCTTGCGTAAAATTATTGTATACTGGAATAATTGGTTTTATAAAGTTTCAGATATAATGTTAACCTTTTGATTGAATTTTTATCTTATTCTTATGAAGAATTTCATTTTTCCTGGATATCCACATTTTGTAAAATTAGAAAAAGATTTAAAGCTTGAAAAAAAATCAATATATATTTTACTTACTCCTCTTTTTCTAATTATTGCTTTATGGGTATATGTTAAAAAGAAATTTATTCATAACCCTAAAACAAATTTCTACTTTTTTGATGGAGTGAGTAAAAACTGTAGGGAAATAAAAGACAACGCAGCAGGATGGAGAGCCTTAGATATCATTTATAATTATCGTAAGGGAAATGAAAATCCATTCGCTGATTTTTGGTATGATTTGAGAAGCTCTCAAGGAACAAGAAACCGAATAAAATTAATAAAATTTTTACTTTTAAGGAATATTAAAGAAATTTCAAAAAACAATAAGGAGGTCAGATTAATTTCTATTGCCTCAGGTTCGGCCCAAGGAATAATAGAAGTTATAGATGAAGCAAAAAGAAATGGAATTATAGTAAAAGCTGTATTAATTGACTTAGATCTAGCAGCCTTAGAGCATTCCCGAAAATTAGCACAAGAAATGAAAGTAGAAGACCAAGTTATTTTTATTAATAAAACCGCGAGTTTTATCAATAAAATAGGAAGAGAATTTAAACCACACTTGATAGAAGTAGTTGGATTTTTAGAATATAGGCCATTTGATAAAGCACTAGAATTAATAAGATCTACATATCAAATTTTAGAAAATGAAGGAATACTTTTAATTAGCCACATCGCACCGAATTTAGAAAGTTTCTTTTTAAAAGAAGTAATAAATTGGTTGATGATTTATAGAAAACCGAAAGAAGTAGCCAAACTCCTTTCTTTAGCTGATTTTAATTTGAAAAACTGTTCGTTTTATTGGGAACCACTAAAAATTCATTATACTGTCGAATGTAAAAAACTATGATTTCATTTTTTGCCTTCTCTGGTTTATTCAATTTTATTGTCAGTATTTTTTTAGCGATTTTAGTTTATTCAAAAGGAAAAAAAATATTAACCAACAAAATTTTCGCCTTAGATGCTTTCTCGGTAGCTTTTTGGAGTTTTGGTTATTTTTTCTGGCAGATTTCAACAACAGAAAGCTCTGCTTTATTCTGGTGCCGCATTTTAATGGCTGGTGCGATCTTTATTCCTATTTTTTATTTTCATTTTATAGTTGTTTTTTTAAATCTTATTAAAAATTTAAAACGAGTGATTTATTTGGGATACGGTTTAGGATTATTTTTCTTACTTTCAAACTTTACCTCTTATTTTGTAAAAAGCGTCGGTAGAGAATTATCTTTTCCCTTCTGGCCAAATCCTGGAATCTTTTTTCATCCATTTCTTATAATGTTCTTTTTCTTTATATGTTTTGGTTGGTATTTATTAATTAAATCATTCCAAAAAACACAAGAAGTAATAAAAAAACAACAAATTAAATATCTTTTATTAGGAACAGGAATTGGTTTTATTAGTGGTTCGACAAATTATTTTTTATGGTATGACATTCCTGTCCTGCCTTATTTAAATATATTGGTATCAATTTACGTCCTACTTACTACTTTTGCTATTCTTAGATATCATCTTTTTGAAATTAGGGTTATTTTAACTGAATTTTTTATTGGGCTGGCAGGTATAACTTTATTAATTCAAGCTTTTACAGCTGAAACTTTATTTTTAAGGATTCTTGGATTTAGTTTGTTTGTTTTATTCATATATTTTGGATATGAGCTTATAAAAAGTGTACTCAGGGAAATTAGACAAAGAGAAGAAATCGAAAAGATAGATAGGGCGAAATCTGAGTTTATTTCCATTGCTTCTCACCAATTAAGAACACCTTTAACAGCAGTTAAAGGATATATTTCAATGGTCCTGGAAGGAACTTATGGTAAATTATCCGAAAAGTTATCCAAGCCCTTAGAAAATGTTTATAATTCCAATGAAAGACTGATAAGATTGGTCAATGACCTTTTGAATTTATCAAGGTTGGATGCCGGGAAAATTGACTTCAGTCCGGGACCGGCCTCTCTGGAAGAGATGGTTTCTAGTATTGTAGAGGAGTTAAAAATCAATGCTGAAAATAAGGGTTTATATATGAAAATAATAAAACCTTCGGAGCCATTGCCAAAAATAATGGTTGACCAGGGTAAGTTAAGACAGGTGATTTTAAATATCGTTGATAATGCGATAAAGTATACAAAAGAAGGCGGAATCGCTCTTGAGCTGAAAAAACTCAACGGGCAAGAAGAAGTCAGGATTTCTGACACTGGCGAGGGGATGGACGAAAAGGAGTTAAGCAGTCTTTTCCAGATGTTTTCTCGGGCAACGGCCGGTAATCAGCTTCATGCTGAAGGAGCCGGAATTGGCCTTTACGTTGCCAGGCAATTCGTTGGAATGCACGGGGGCAAAATCTGGGCCGAGTCACCCGGTAAAGGAAAGGGAAGCACTTTTATTATTCAATTACCAATAGAATTAGACCTCAAATTACTTAAAGAAAAAACAAAGATAATCACAAAAGCAGCAGATAATATTTTTTAAAAAATATATTATATAATCAAAAAATATGAAAAAGAAAATTTTAATAGCAAAGATACTTCGCCACGCTCAGTATCTTTTTAATAATAATTTTCTATAAATAAATTAAAATTATGAAAAAAATTCTTATAGTAGAAGATGAAAAAATACTGGCAGAAATGTATTATGACAGGTTCGTCCAGGCCGGTTTTAAGGTTGTTATGGCGTATTCGGCAGAAGAGGGGATTAAAGCGGCCTTAAAGGAAAAGCCGGATCTGATACTACTTGATATCTTGCTGCCCAGGGAAAACGGAATCAGTTTTTTGGGGAAATTAAGGAAAAACCCCGAAACAGCTTCCATTAAGGTCGTAGCTTTCTCCAATTATGACGACCCGGCTACGAAAAAAGAGGCGCTGAAATTCGGCGTTAAAGAATATCTAATCAAAACCAACTATACTCCCCAGGAGATTATTGAAAAAGTAAGAGGTTATTTGAAGGAGTAGTCAGTAATTATGAAAAGAGTTTATAATAGCGAAACTCCTAAATATTTAGGGGAAGAAATAAAAGTTTGTGGCTGGGTTAATACTCGCCGAGACCATGGTGGGATTGTTTTTTTAGATTTAAGAGATGTCTCCGGTATAGTCCAGGCAGTTTTAAAGCCGGAAATAGCCGGGGATGTCAGACCCGAATGGGTTGTTTGTATTAAGGGTGTTGTCAGAGAAAGACCCGAAAGAATGCAGAATCCGAAAATCGCCACAGGCAAAATTGAAATTGAAGTCCAAAATCTGGAAATTTTGTCCAAGGCGAAAACATTGCCCTTTACCATTGATACTTCCGGTTATGAGATTTCCGAAGAAAAAAGATTAAAATACCGCTATTTAGATTTAAGAAGAGACAGGATGAAAAGAAACTTACAAGCGCGCCAGAAAGTAATTCAGTTTATGAGAGAATTTTTAATCAAAGAAGGTTTTATTGAGGTGGAAACACCAATTTTGACCAAATCAACGCCAGAAGGAGCTCGGGATTTTTTGGTACCGGCCAGATTGCAACCGGGCAAATTCTATGCCTTACCACAATCGCCCCAGCAATATAAACAACTTCTAATGATTGCCGGCCTGGAAAAATACTTTCAAATCGCCAGATGTTTAAGAGACGAAGACCCGCGAGCTGACAGACAGGCCGAACACACCCAATTGGATATTGAAATGTCGTTTGTGGAACAAGAAGATATTTTGGCTTTAGTGGAAAGGCTTTACACGAATTTAGTCAAAACAATATTCCCGGAAAAGAAAATCACCAAGATTCCCTTCCCAAGAATAACTTATAAAACAGCTATGGAAAAATACAAAAGCGATAAACCGGATCTGCGCCGAGATAAAAAAAGCCGGGATGAGCTGGCTTTCGCCCTTATTGTTGATTTTCCGCTTTTTACTCCTCAAACCAAAGAAGATTATTTTTACGGTTCAGGAACGGCTAAGTTTGCCCCCTCTCATCATATGTTCACGGCTCCTAAAAAAGAAGATATTTCCTTACTTGATTCCGACCCTTTAAAAGTTAAGTCATACCAGCATGATTTTGTTTTAAACGGTCACGAAATTGGCGGCGGAAGTATCAGAATTCACGATTCTAAAATACAAAATAAAATTTTTGATTTAATTGGCTTTACCGAAAAACAAAAGACGCAATTTAATCATTTCCTTAAAGCTTTTGAATACGGGGCTCCGCCCCATGGAGGAATCGCTCCGGGCATTGACAGATTTTTAGCTGTGGTCCTTAATGAGCCAAATATCAGGGAAGTGATGGCTTTCCCCAAAACCGGCGACAACTACGATTTAATGATGGATGCGCCTGATGAAGTGACTGAAGAACAATTAAAAGAACTGCATCTAAAAATAACCAAAAAGAAATGATAATGGAAAACAATAATAACACAATAAAGAATTTAAAAATTCTCTTAATCGTTCTCTTGGTTAGCCTTCCTTTTTGGTGGGGGGTTAATCTTTTCCAGACAAACCTGGAGAATTATTTTTATGCCCAGGTTAGCCAGCCATTTGAAGAAATAATTCTTTTCCAGATTCCAGAAAGAGCTCAAAGATCGCCGCTTGAGCTGGATGCCAAAGCGGCAATTTCTGTGTTTATTGACGATCGGGGGTCAGAAAAAATTCTTTTTGAAAAGAACGCTGACCGACCCTTGCCCATTGCTTCTTTAACTAAATTAATGACAGCCAGTATTTTTTTGAAGCATTATGATGTCGAAAAAGAAGAGACGGTAAAGCTCCTTTTGTCCCTGCTGATAGAATCTAATAATGAGGCAGCAAACGATCTCGCAGGAATAATCGGTGAAGATTCTTTTCTGGAATTGATGAATTTAGAAGCCAAGGAAATAGGGATGGGAGACACTCATTTTACCAACCCGAACGGACTCGACCCCAAAGGGCCGGACGAAACCTTAAACTATTCTACAGCCAAAGATCTGGTAAAACTTGCCAAATATGTAACATTGGAACAACCTTTGCTTTGGGAAATCTCAACCATCCAAGAGCTTGAGAATATGAAAAACACCAACGATCTTTTAGGCCAGATTCCCGGAATTATCGGGGGAAAAACCGGGGAGACAGATTCGGCCGGCAAGTGTCTTGTTTTGGTAGTCCAGGCTCCGAAAGACAAGGGCTTTATAGTGAATATAATTTTAAATTCTGAAAATCGTTTTGAGGAGATGAAAAAATTAATAGACTGGACGGAAGATGCTTACAGCTGGTAAAAAAATTTTGATAATAATTTTGATTGGAATAATAATCGGGCTGGGAGCTTATTTTATTTTTAACCGCTCTAACCAAGAGATTGCTTCTGAGGAAGAGGTTAGCGAGGAAGAAATTTCGAAAGTAGAATTTTTCGACCCTGCCTTACTGGATTGGCAAGAAGTATCTAGTACTGTTCCCTGGTCACCACGAGATTCTCATACTGTGGTGGTTTATCAGGATAAATTGTGGCTAATGGGAGGATTAAATGGAAATGATTTTGTCACAAGGCCGGGGGTTGTCAGATACGGAGAAGCGCCTCATCTTAGCGATATCTGGGCTTCTGAAGATGAAATAAATTGGAGTTTAGTGACAGAGGAAGCGCCCTGGGGGAAAAGGAGGTCAATCCAATCTGTTGTTTTCCACAATAAAATTTTGGTCATTCCCGGATGGGGACCCGGGGCAGGGATTAAAAATGATATTTGGAGCTCGGAAGACGGAGTTCATTGGGATCTTATCAACGCCAACCCCAATTTTCCGCCCCGAGAAGGCCACCAATTAATAGTTTTTAAAGACAAACTTTGGTTAATTGGCGGCGTTAATTATGACAGAAGCGAGGTGAAAAATGACGTCTGGTTTTCAGAAGACGGGATAAACTGGTCCGAAGTTACCTCAAGCGCTCTCTGGCTGCCACGCTGGGATCATGAAATTATTCTCTTTAAAGATAAATTGTGGTTAATTGGCGGAATGGACTTGGACGACAATGTTTTTAGCGAAATCTGGTCCTCAGAGGATGGTGAAAACTGGTCTTTAGTAACCGATGAGCCACCCTGGCCAGCCAGACAAGGCCATGAGACAGTTATTTTTAAAGATAGAATTTGGATTCTGGGAAGGTTTAATGAAGAAAGCCAAGGGGGCGGGAAAAATGACGTCTGGTTTTCCGAAGATGGGATAAACTGGGAAAAAACAGAAAAAGACCCTCCCTGGGAAGGTAGGGAAGACCACGCCGCAGCTGTTTTTCAAGACAAAATTTGGATTTTCGGTGGAATGACCGCTGAATGGATCTGGAAAAATGATATTTGGTTCTCAAAATAAGGTTTTATGAATGTTCGCTTAAAAATTCTTCTTATTTTGCTTCTTATTACCTCCCTGACTCTCTTGGGAATGGTGGCTTTCCTTTGGCAAAAAATCAGGAAATTTGAACCGGTTGTTTATTATAACGTACCGCCGGAAAAGTCTTTCATCTATTCTCGAGAGGAGTTAATTTTTGGGATAGAAAATTATTTAAAAGATGTCATAGGAAAAGAAATAAAGAAACTAAAGGAGGAGAAGAAAGATTTTCTTTATGCTGACCTTAAGGAAATGAAAATCGTCCTTTATCAAGAAGGAGAAGAAGTTAAATCTTTCCCGGTAATAGGCAAAGGAGCGGATTGGTTTTTAGGAGAAACCCCACTGGGTGTTTATTATGCCAACTACAAAACAAGACTTCATTTTTCTTCCTCTGCCCATCTCTGGATGCCCTATGCGATCCAATTCTTTGGAAATTATTTTATCCACGGCTGGCCCTATGATCGACAGGGAAGGATGGTCCAAACAACCTATTCTGGCGGTTGTATCAGGTTGAATACCCTGGATGCCTCCGAAATTTTTGACTTTGTTGAAGAAGGAATGCCCATTTTGGTCTTTGATGAAAAAAATGTACCTTCTCTGTTTGCTATAAAACCAATATCTGAAGAAATCTCTTTTCCTGAAATTCAAGCTCAATTTATTTTAGTAGCTGATTTAAAAACAGGAGAAATAATTTTAAATAAAGGGGGTGATTCCCAATTTTATGGAGGACCAGCTGTCAACAACCTGATGCTAGCCCTAACAACTACCGAAAGCGTCGATTTAGATAAAAGGATTTTCGCAAAGAAATGGATGTTTGAAAAAATAAATGAAGGAATAATTATCCCTGAAAAAAGTTATCGCGCATATGACCTGCTAAAACCTTTACTGGTTTACTCTTCAGAAGAAGCGGCTCAAGTGCTAACTCGTTTCAGAACGCCGGAAGTTTTTGTAGAGCTGATGCAAGAAAAAGCAAAAAGTTTAGGGCTGGGAGACAGTTCTTTTGCCGACCTGACAGGAAGTTCTCAAGAGAACAAAACGAGCTTATATGATTTAGCCAGAACTTTTCGCTATATCAAAGATTACCGAAAATTTCTTTTAGATATGGCCGATGAACTTACAGGCCCTAGCGAAGATGAGAAAGAATCCAAATTTGCGGTATTTGAAATGAGATATAATGAGGAGGAAAGAACAATTTTTATCGGCCTAGCTAATTCTTCAAAAATTGAGGAAGATTTGGAAAAAACTTTAGAATGGCTGGAAAAAAATTTTGGTTTAACAAAAACCTAAGAAAAATATGACCCTTTTCACTTTTAGTGTAATTCGGCTTTTAATTCTCTCGGCTTTAGCCGCCGTAATTGCTTTTTTATTGGCACCGCATTTAATCAGGTTCTTGAATAAAATCAAATTCTGGAAAAAAGAAGCCAGAAGAAAAACTATCACCGGAGAAGAGGCGAAAGTTTTTTATTCTCTGCACAAAGAAAGAGAGGTGACTGTGCCCCGGGGCGGGGGAGTGCTAATTTGGCTTACGGCTTTAATTGTCGTATTTTTGTTTCTTGCTTTGTCTTCCGTCGAAGACCCCTGGTGGCTGAAAAATTTTAATTTTTTCTCCCGAGCTGAAACCTGGCTACCTTTATTTACTCTGATAGCAGCAGCCATAGTCGGATTGGCTGACGACATTTTGCAAATTACCGGCAAAGGGGAATATATTGGCGGAGGAATGGGGTTTACACGAAGATTATTAATTGTTGTTTTGATTGGCTTGGTCGGCGGCTGGTGGTTTTATGCCAAGCTCGACTGGAGCTCAATTCATATTCCTCTGGTTTTTAATTTCCCCTACGGAATCGATTTGTTTTTGGATTACTGGATTGTGCCCTTTTTTGTTTTGGTTATGGTTGCCTGTTGGTCTGGAGGAGTAATTGACGGACTAGACGGGTTATCGGGCGGCGTTTTTGCTGCAATTTTTGGCGCTTTTGCCATAATCGCCCTTGATCAAGGAAGAGCCGATTTAGCAACTTTTTGCGCGGTAATTACCGGTACTCTTTTTGCTTTTTTATGGTTTAATATTCCACCGGCCAAATTTTATATGGGAGAGACCGGAATCTTGGGGCTAACCTCAACCATGGCAGTAGTAGCCTTTTTAACCGATTCGGTAGTCGTTCTGCCAATCATTGCCGGCATTATAGTTGTTTCAGTCGGTTCAATAATTTTGCAGCTTTTATCTAAAAAAATCAGGAAAAAGAAAATCTGGCTTTCCACCCCAATTCATCACCACTTTGAAGCCCGTGGCTGGCCGTCTTATCAAATCACAATGAGATTTTGGATAATCAGCCTCGTCTTAGCCTTTTTAGGAGTAGCCATCCGCCTATTGGGTTAAACGCAAAATTAAAAATGCAAAAATCAAAACTGCAATTAAAAATTCAAGAATTACGCAAACAAAATCCTCGTTTTATTTACGAGGATTTTAGTTATCAAACTAAGAATAATAATTTAGAAATAAGTTTTAATTTTAGTATTGAGCCTGATATAAAATTTCAACCAAAAATTATTATTGAAAAGATTCCCAAAAAAACAAGACTTAGTTCTCTAGATAATTTAGTCTTTCATCTGGGATTGATGGAAATACCCACTTACTGGAAAGCTACCTGCTCGCCGAAAATTGAAATCCGAGCTGGCCACTTGAACAGAGAACAAGTTAACTGGTGGAGGCGGCTGATAATCAACGGCCTGAGCCAGTTTTTCTACGAAAACAAAATCGACTGGCGGCCTAGGTCTTTTCTCACGATAAAAAGTCTGCCAGGAAACCACCCTCTGCCGGTTTTCAATAAAAAACTGAAAAACAGATACCTGGTGCCTTTTGCCGGCGGAAGAGATTCAATCGTTACCTTAGAGAGTTTAAAGAAATCCGCCAGCTGGCGGAAGGAAACAGCTTTGTTTTTGGTTAATCCTAATGAACAAATGGGGAAAACTGCTAAAGTGACTGGCGTAAAAAAACAAATTATTATTGAGCGGTCAATTGATAAAAAACTACTACAATTAAACAAAAGGGGTTATTTAAACGGCCATACGCCCTTTACCGCCCTCTTGTCTTTTTTGAGTGTTCTTTGCGCGGTTTTATTTGATTATAAAAACATTGTTTTTTCCAATGAAAAAAGCGCTGACGAAGGTAATCTAAAATATCTGGGAAAAATGATAAACCACCAATGGGCAAAATCTTCTCAGTTTGAAAAAATGTTCAAAAAATATTGCAAAAAATATCTGGCAAAAAATATAAATTATTTCAGTTATCTGCGGAAATACGGCGAACTGGAAATTTCTCAAATGTTTATAAAATATCCGAAATACTTTTCGGTTTTTTCCAGTTGTAATGCCTCAATGAGAATTGGGGCTCGTCAAATCAGGTGGTGCGGTAATTGCCCGAAATGTTTATTTGTTTATGCTACTTTATATCCTTTCTTAAATAGAAAAGATTTATTGAAGATTTTTAGAAAAGATATTTTTGACCCTTCGACAAGCTCAGGGCGAGAAAAATTATTACCCATAATGAAATCTCTAATAGGGCAAGGAAGACCAAAACCTTTTGAGTGCGTCGGCACCAAAAAAGAAAGCCGAATGGCTTTTAAGTCAAGTTTGGAAAAAGCCCTTCGGCGAGCTCAGGGTAAACCAACTCCTTATCTTTTATTGGAATATATAAAAAAACTAAAAAATAAATAATACCTCTACTAACCCCCATTAGAAATACTTCATTTTTAACGGGGTTTATGTTATTTTAAAATAGAATGTTAAATAAATTAAAAAACAAAAAGATATTGATTTTCGGTTTTGGTAAAGAGGGAAAGGATGCTTTTTTGTTTTTGAGGAAGCTGTTCCCAAAAAAAGTTATCGGAATTGCTGATAAATCAGATAAAATAAGAAGACTGGATAAGAAGGTAAGACTATATTTGGGGAAAAATTACCTCAAATCACTCAAAAATTACGATGTCATAATCAAATCTCCGGGTATACCCTTTAAAATTCTACCGAAATCAGCGTTTAAAAAAATTACTACTCCGACGGCAATTTTTCTTGAAAATTGCCCTGGGAAAATTGTTGGCGTTACCGGAACGAAAGGGAAAAGCACGACTACCTCGTTAATTTACAAAATTTTGAAAGACGGCGGACTAAAAGCTCATCTGGTTGGTAATATCGGCAAGCCGGTCTTAAATCTGCTTTTTTCGGCTAAAAAAAACAATATCTATGTGTATGAATTATCTAGTCATCAGCTGTACGGCCTTAAAAAATCGCCTCAAATTGCCGTATTTTTGAATATCTATCCCGAACACCTGGACTATTACAGGAATTTCAGAGAATACGCCAATGCCAAAGCCAATATTACTCGCTATCAAACAAAAAACGACTATTTAGTATTTAACTCCAGAGATAAACTGGTTAGAGAATTCGCCAAAAAATCTAAAGCGAATAAAATCCCGATTCGAGGAGTATATCATGACTTAAATAAAAATGCTGCCAGGGCGGTCGGAAAAATCTTTAAAATTCCCAAGAAAGCTGTTGAGAAAGCCATTCGTGACTTCAAGCCCCTGCCGCATCGTCTGGAATATGTCGGGACTTTTAAAGGAATAAAATTTTATAATGATGCCTTATCAACTATTCCGGAAGCAACAATCGCCGCCCTTAATATTCTAAGTGGCAAGGTTGAAACGATTTTATTGGGCGGATTTGATAGGGGATTGGATTTCAGGAATTTAGCCAAAGCGATTTTAAAGGACGAGATAAAAAATCTTATTTTATTTCCGACAACCGGAGAAAATATCTGGAGGGAAATATTTAAACAAGTTAAGAACGATTTTTCTAAATTGCCGAGGGCTTTTTTGGTTCAGAATATGAAAGACGCGGTAAAATTGGCTTACGAACACACTCCACGGGGAAAAATCTGTCTTTTATCTACAGCTTCGGCCAGTTTTAGTATCTTCAAGGACTATAAAGAAAAGGGTAATTTGTTTAAAAAATACATAAAGCTCTATGGCAAAAAGACCTGACTATATCTTACTGGGAACTGTTGCTTCTTTAATGATTGTAGGGATTTTGATTTTAGCCAATGTTTCGGCTCCGCTTTCCCTGGAAAGATTCGGCACTACCTATTATTTTTTAAACCACCAGTTGCTGCTTGGTTTCCTGCCCGGAATAATACTAGGTTTTTTAGCCTTCAGGGTTCCATTAAGTTTTTTGAAAAAATGGGCCCCAATTTTACTCTTGCTAAATTTAGTTTTACTGGCAATAATTTTTTTGCCCGGGGTTGGCTCTAGGCTGGGTGGAGCGGCCAGATGGATAAACTTGGGTCCACTTTCTTTTCAGCCTTCAGAGCCTTTAAAGCTGATTTTCATTTTATATTTAGCTACCTGGTTAACCAGCCGAATGGATACTCGAAAGACAGACCAAGGGTACCTAAAACGGCTGCACGGCCAAACTTTTCTGGTCTTTTCAATCGTAATTGTAATAATCAGTTCGCTTCTAATCCTTCAACCTGACATTAGCACTCTTGGGGTAATTATTCTGGTGGCTATTTCAATGTATTTTTTAGCCAAGATGCCTTTATGGCAGAGCTTCCTGATGATTCTAGCGGGCACGGGCGCTCTTTTTGTTTTAGTCAAGATAGCTCCCTATCGGCTGAATCGCTTTTTAGTTCTTTTTGATCCAACAAAAGACCTAATGGGAATTGGCTACCAATTGAAACAGGCGGTGATTGCCGTGGGTTCGGGCGGAATTTCGGGCCTGGGAATGGGAATGTCTTATTTTAAATTCGGTTTTTTACCTCAAACGATATCCGATTCAATTTTTGCCGTTTTTGCCGAAGAAACAGGGTTTATTGGAAGCTGTTTTTTAATCTTGCTTTTTTTAATATTTCTATGGCGAGGATTAAGAATCGGCAAGTTGTGTCAAGATAGTTTTTCTCAATTAACAGCCTGGGGAATAACTATCTGGATTTGTCTCCAGGGTTTTATCAATATAGCAGCGATGATTGGCATTTTCCCGCTGACCGGTATTCCTTTGCCGTTCATTAGTTATGGAGGGTCAGCTTTAGTTGTACAACTGATGGGAATAGGGGTATTATTAAATATATCAAGGCAAAAAACTCAATGAAGCTAAGGCTTCATTTACCCGAATATTAATGAGGGTGAGAAAAGAAATTTATTTCTTTGAACCGAGCTACGCTTTCACGTATATTTTAAGATTATTAATAATAAATTTTGCTACATGAAGATACTCTTCACCGGCGGTGGAACCGGTGGCCACATATTACCAATAATTGCTATCTGCCGAGAGATAAGAAAAATTTACCCAGAACCGGATCTTCAATTTTTCTACCTTGGTCCCAAGGATGATTTTGATCAAATTTTGCTTTCTCAGGAAGGAATAAAAGTAAAACATGTTTTTTCCGGGAAACTCAGGCGATATCTCACCTGGAAAGTCTTTTTTCAGAACCCGATTGATATCTTATTTAAGATCCCGGTAGGTACTCTTCAAGCATTTTTTTATATTTTCTTTTTAGCGCCAGATTTAATCTTCAGCAAGGGCGGTTTCGGTTCAGTAGAGGGGGTCTTTGCCGGCTGGTTATTGAGAATTCCTATTTTTTTGCACGAATCAGACGTCAGCCCAGGCCTTGCCAATCGATTCTTAACTAAATTTGCTTTGGAAGTTTTTGGCTCTTTTCCTAAAACCGAAAATCTCTCGCAAAGAAAAATAGTTTCGGTTGGTAATCCAATTCGAAGAGAAATCTTAGAGGGAACAAAAGAAGAAGCTCAAAAATTGTTTAAATTAAGCCAACGGAAACCGGTAATTTTAATTTTGGGAGGGTCTCAGGGAGCTCAAAGAATCAATGATAAAATCCTGGAAGTTTTATCGGAACTTCTTGAGAACTTTGAAATCATTCATCAGTGCGGCCAGAGAAATTTAAAAGAGATCGAGGCTGAATCAAGGACAATACTATCCAAAGAACTTACTCCTTTTTATCATCTTTTTCCGTTTTTGTACGAAGAAGAACTAAAACAGGCCTATGCTGTCAGCGATTTAATTGTTAGTCGAGCCGGTTCTGGAAGTATTTTCGAAATAGCGGCCGTCGGCAAACCTAGTATCCTAATCCCTTTGCCGGAAGCTGCCCAAAATCACCAACTTAAGAATGCTTATGCCTATGCGGAAAATAAAGCGACAATTGTTTTGGAAGAAACTAATTTTACTTCCCATTTTTTCTTAGAGAAATTGAAATATTTGCTTTCTCAGTCGGAAGAATTAGAAAAAATGCAAAAAGCAGCTAAGGAATTTTCCAAACCTCTGGCAGCTAAAATAATTGCTGGTTATCTTGTTGAGTTTTTAAAATAAATCTTATAGATTTAAACTATGGACTCCGGGGAATTTAAATTCCGAAAGCCGGACGAAGTGCGAACTCGGTTCGCTCCTGCTCCAACCGGTTTTTTGCATATCGGCGCGGCTAGAACCGCTCTTTTCAACTATCTTTTTGCTAAAAAACATAAAGGTTTTTTTATTCTGAGGATTGAAGATACTGATATTGAGAGATCAGAACCAAAATATGAAAAAGACATTCTGGAAAGCCTAAAATGGTTAGGGATTGAGTGGGACGAAGGTCCAGACATTGATGGAGGTTACGGACCGTATCGGCAGAGTAAAAGGTTAAAGATTTATACCCAATATCTGGAAAAACTCCTGGCCGAGAATAAGGCCTATTACTGTTTTTGCTCCGAAGAAGAATTGGAAGATCAAAGACAGTATCGTTTATCAATAGGAGAAGCGCCCCGTTATTCTGGGAAATGTGCTGATCTCTCGAAAGAAGAAGCTGAAAAATTAAGAGCAGCGGGGAAACCAACAGTTATCAGATTTAGAGTACCGGCCAAAAAAATAGAGTTTAATGATTTAATCAGAGAGAAGCTGGAATTTGAGACCTCTTTAATAGGAGACATTGTTATTGCCAAAAACCTGACCACCCCTTTGTATAATTTTGCCTGTGTGGTTGATGATTTTGAAAACAAAATCAGTCATGTCATCAGAGGCGAAGAACATATTTCCAATACTCCAAAGCAGATTTTACTGCAAGAAGCTCTAAATTTTCCATCACCTCAATACGTCCACCTGCCGATAATTTTGGCACCGGACAGAACAAAATTATCAAAAAGACACGGGGCAACAGGGACTTTAGAATATAAAGAAGAAGGTTATTTACCCGAAGCTCTGGTTAATTTTATGGCTTTTTTAGGCTGGAATCCGGGAGGAGAAAGGGAAATTTACTCGATGCCTTCCCTGATCAAAGAATTTTCCATAGAAAGAGTCCAAAAAGGCGGAGCGATTTTTAACATTAAAAGGTTGGATTTTTTGAATAGTTTTTATATCCGCCAACGTTCGGTTGAAAAATTAACTGAACTCTGTCTGCCTTATCTGGTTGAGGCGGGACTAATCGAAAAATTAAAACCGACTACTGAGCCTTCGTTCATACCCAGTCAGGCTCTCGGAAAGCGGGAAAAAAGGCGAAAAAAGGACAAAGTTCTCGGCGAGCAAGCTCATAGCACCCGATTATTTGAAGAAAAAGGGGCTGAATTTAAAATAAAAGCAACCGGCGAAATTATAAATTTAGCCTGGCTGCAAAAAATTGTTCTAATTTACCAGGAAAGATTAAAAAAATTATCGGAAATCTCTGAGTCAACCGAATTTTTCTTCAAAGAGAAGTTAGAATATGAGAAAAATTTATTAAGATGGCCTCGGCCCGAGGCCTCGGCTCAGGGTAGAGAAATGGTCGTTAAAGAAATTAAAACTTCTCTCGATAAATTAGAAAAAATATTATCTAAAATAAAACTGGAGGATTGGAATAAAGAAAGCTTAGAAAAAGTTTTAATACCGGAAGCAGAAAAATTCTCCAAAGAGCTTGGCAGGGTAGGGGATTTAGCTACCGCGACCCGAGTCACGAAAACAGATAGGGGATATTTGTTATGGCCGTTAAGGGTTGCCTTGAGCGGTAAAGAAGTCTCAGCCGGACCTTTTGAGACAGCGGAAATCTTAGGCAAAGAAAAAACAATAAAAAGAATAAAAGAAGCAAAAGAATTATTATGAAACCCCGTTAGAAATTATTAAATTAACGGGGTTAAAAACAATTATCATGATAAATAAGATAAAGCAGCTTTCTAACGGGGTGAAATATGTTTTATTAATATTAATAATAAGCGGCTTCTTATTGCCAGTCTCAGGCTTTGCTCAGGAACAGACCTCAGAGCCGCCGGCAACATTAGAAGAAGCAAAAGAATTAGGCGAGAAAACCTTAGAGGTGACTAAAGAAGAATTACCGGGCATTCTGGAGAGAATCTGGAATGAAGAAGTCCTGCCCCTCTGGCAAAGGATGTGGAATTGGACCAAAAATTTCTGGAAAGACACAATATGGCCTGGGATTAAGGGGTTCTGGGAAAGAAGGATAAAACCGCCGGTTGAAGAAGAGGTGGAAAAAAGAAAAGAAATTATCGAGGAAAACATAGAGAAAGAAAAGGAGGAGCTTGAAGAAACACTTGTTCCTGAAACTGCTAAGCCTCTTTGGGAAAAACTTAAAGACTTATTTCAGTAGTTATATTGTGCGACATTTAACTAAAGGGGGGTAGGCCGTTAGGGTAGGGAAGACTAACGGTTTTTTATTGACAGAATTCATTAAAAGAGTTATAATTAAGGCGGAAGGGAGAGAGAAAAAGGTGGTGCTGAGTTTTTAAGTGATGGACCTCCTCCGTTGTCTTGTAGGCGCCACGCCTCCATGGCCGTAGGTATCCCTTACCTTTAAAGGTAAGCAATAAGCCAAAAATTTGATCTCTCTCCCGATCATAACTGTAGCTCTTTCCCAATCAATGATTAAGCAGTTGATCATGCTTATGTATCCCAGGGCGCGTCCTTCTGACGCGTCTCTGTTTTTTTATATTAACAGGAATGACAGAGGGGAGTACTTGACAGGCTAATTTCTCTTGTTATTATGAATATAGACAATGTCGTACAATGTAGATTAAGCGACGTTGTAGAAGGGGCTTATTCGGACCCCTCTCGAGAGCCTCTTCCAACAGCTATTCCGGAGAAGACCTGAAATACAAGAAATAATATCAGATAATTATAAAAAATTTTTAAAAAATAATTTATGAAGAAACCTGACTCACCTATTATAAAACATATCCCCGACTTTCTGGATTATTGTGAGGTTGAAAAAGGCCTCTCTTCACGCACCCAGGAAAACTACCACAGATACCTTCAGAAGTTCATTTCCTGGTTAAAAGGCACGAATAAGGAGAATTTACTGCCTCATCAGCTTAATTCCGAGCATATTTGGGATTACCGCCTATATTTAAGCCGTTTTAAGGGCGAAAAGGGCCAGGAACTCAAAAAGGCCACTCAGAACTACTATTTAATCGCCCTAAGAGCCCTTCTGGGCTATTTTACAGCCAAGGACATAGAATCACTCCCTGCGGACAAAATAGAGCTCTCAAGGGCTTCTGGGGCTGAAAAAACGGTCAAATTCCTCAACTTAGAGCAGGTTGAGAAGCTTTTGGAGGCTGCTGACGGTAAAAAGCCCGAAGACCTGCGAGATCGGGCCATTTTAGAGACATTTTTTTCAACCGGCTTAAGAATCGCCGAACTGGTGGCCCTAAACCGGGAACAGTTCGCCAATATAAAAGACAAAAAGGATTTGGAACTCGGCATTATCGGCAAGGGCAAGCATCCGCGCACTGTCTACTTCTCAGAAAGAGCCTTGGGCTGGATTAGAAAATACCTGGAAACCCGGCAGGACAAAGACAAGGCCCTGTTTGTCCATTATCGCGCCAGAAAGGATGCTGACGCCCGACTGACAGCCCGTTCTATAGAAAGGATTGTTAAAAAATACGCCTTGTTATCCGGCGTGCCGTTTTTCACTACTCCTCATACCCTACGCCATTCATATGCAACGGATTTATTATCGCAAGGAGTTGATTTAAGAACCATCCAAGAATTCCTGGGTCACCGAAATATCGTCACAACCCAGATTTACACCCACGTAACAAATAAAAGATTAAGGGATGTCCATCGTCAATATCATTCCCTCGGAAAAGATTTAAAAGCTCAATAAAAAAGGTCGATCAAAATTATAAAATCCAATTAATATGAAATTAAAAAGAATTATAATTGCAATCCTGACCGGTTCAATCCTTGGAATTCTTTGTATAATTGGGGCGAGTCAAAGAATAGGTCTTTCAGGAAATGAATTGTTTATATTTGCTTTGTGGTATAACCGCTTCTTAATGGGGGTAGTTATTGGCATTGCCTCTGATTTTAAAATTATTAAGACAAATTGGAATACTCTTCTCCGGGGAGGCATCCTTGGACTTATTGTCACCTCTGCCTTTTTTCTATCTACCGGTTTTCGTGATGTGCCAAGCTTCTTTGCGGGGATTGTTTATGGATTAATAATTGATTACGTCGCTACCAAATTCGAATAGTCTTTGATAAATAAAAAACCGTTAGTTTTTCTAACGGTTTTCTCCTTCTCTAATTAAATGTCGCACAATATTAATATAAAGGAGCACGAATTCCCCTACCCTTTCGGTTTAAAAAGTGAGAAGGCTTGGATTTGTGATCCAAGCCTTCGTTTAGAATTCTAGACGGATAATACTCTCTGCTCTACCTGGTTATGGGAGCAGGTCATTGACCCTTTTTACCGCATTCTCCCATTGCGTTTTCTGGTGAGGGCTCGGATCGAGCGTCACTTGCTGGGTCCAGCAGTATAAAGAATCTCTGGCCGCTTCCAGGGCCGCTCTCTTGTCAAAGATTTTCTCTAAGATTTGAGAGCGCCAAAAGTGCACTGCTCCACGGTGATGCCAGTTTCGGTCAACGCCGTAACGGGAAAGGGCTGCGTCCAAGAATCCCAAAGCCAGGATGAGATCCGCGTCGTTTCGAGCCTTGTGGTAGAAGAATCTCGCGCCATTGTGGAAAAGATTCGCCACTTCGACGGCATCATCCCGGAAGCGAAGCACGGTATCGAGCACCTGATCATGGGTAAGCTTGCTATCTGCCTCCCTGGCCCTGATGACTAGAGCATTGGAAGCATTTACGCTGTCTCCGAGCTCCCTAAGGAGTTCGGTAAGCGCCACGTCGTCCTTGTAGCCTTTCGCGTATGCGGCGATATAAGCGAGACACTCTCTCGCAAAGCGGACCGGGCCGGCTTCCTGGGCTAATTTCTTGGCTTCCTCGAACTCGTCGCGCCGGTAATGGCACCATGCCCCCAACGCGAGAAGCTCGCCTCTTTCCGGATCGTCATCCGGCCTTTCCTGAAGCTCCCGCTCCACACCCTCCAGACACTTCCCGAATTCACCCCTGTCGTAGATCAAACGAAGTTCACTTGCTGTTGCCATTTTTTCCTCCTTTCTTTTGTATTTTGAATCCTATATAAAATGACTTTAGAAAAGCCATATTGAAAAGTACTTAGTAATAAAATAATACTATATAATATAGTGTTTGTCAATCGGCTTCTACTAAAAAACCGCCTGATTAGCGATTTTTATACCTTGTGCGACGTTTCCCTTCGCTTTAGGCTACATTTTAGTTATTACGAGTTGAGTTAATTTATCTCGATCAATGTTTCTATCAATACCTAATAACTTAAGCTTAGAAAAAAGTTTAATTATTTCAGCGCTATGCCAAATAATTAAATTTACAGTAGGAACCAAAAAATCAAATTGCCCATCGGGTGTTTTATTGATATGGATATTTAAGCTATCAATATTGGGATGAGCGATCCTACACATCTGTTGATATTTTTTAATGTGTTTTTCTTTTAATTTTAGCGGCAAAAGGTTATCATCTATTCCATCCTGGTATTCTTTCATCTTCAGGTCCTTGTTTTCAAAAAATTTCTCTAACCTAGATAAGATTTCCTCCTCGGCAGGGTCCGAGAATATATAAAAAACTTTTATATATAATTCATAAATATATCTATATAAATAATTAGAAAGAAAAATATCATTAGTCAGTAGTAAATTTTCCAGTGATATATTTATAGAATAAATTTTGTTTAAAACAGCTGCGGCAAAATATTCTTTCGGATTTTCTTCTTTTTTTATAGTCCCAAAATTAAAACATGATTTAAGAACTAAACCAAAAGAAATTATTTTTTCCCTTAGAGAATCCCTCAATCTGATATTTCCTTCGTTTAAAAAATTAATAATTGTTCCCATTTATTATATTCAACTTCGGGCTAAATTTTGATTATTTTATTTTGAATTTTTGTAGTAATAATTAATCTATAATCCTTAGTCACATAACAGTCTATTTCGCTTTTTATTCCGAACTTATTTTTAAAATAAAGCCCGGGCTCTATTGTAAATAGTATATCTGGCTTTAATTTCTTTCTGCTTGTTTTAGATAAGTTAAAACTTTTACCGTGACAATTAACAATGCCTAAACTATGTCCTGTATTGTGGATAAAAAACCTTTCTAGGTTAAATTTCTTAAAATAGTCTCTTGCTGCTCTGTCTATCTCTTTCGTTCTGGGAAACCTCTTTTTCTTTAATTCTTTCCTAATAAACTTTGATACCGTATTTCTTGCTCCGATTACAATTTTAAAAATTTCTTTTATATTTCTTGGTATATTTTTACCGGAGTAGCCTATCCAAGTAATATCGGCAAAGGGAGAATTTTTATTTTTTAATCTTGCCCAGGTGTCTACCATCACTAAATTATTCTTTCTTATGGTCCTTGACTTCCTTTCTGGTGGAAAATAGTGTTTGTTAGCAGTGTTTTTATTTACAGCGATAATCTGGATAGGGTTCTTTCTATCTTTTGTACAATTCTGCTTTTTAAATTCAGATATAATAAATTTATGAACATCGTATTCTGAGATTTTACCAATATTCCTTTTTATAAATTTAAACGCTTTTTCTACAATTAAATACAACTTCTTAGCTGCTATTTTATGCCTGTCTATTTCTTCTTTTGTCATATGTTTATCCTATCAAAAAGTCGCCCCCTCGGCGACCCCTCAACTTCGGGCTAAATTTTGATTCTCAATTAATTTTTGCACAACTTCCAATGCTTTTAAATTGCACGGATCAGTCACAATTTTTCTAGCTTCCTCAACGGTCAACCATTTTATATCATGGAACTCTGTTGGGTCGATGTTAAAATTGCTTCCATTTGTTGGAAATAAATACCAAATATCATAATGTACCTTGCATAGTTGAACTTTATTTTCTATTTGCGTGATGGTTAATAAAAACGGTTGAGTTTCTCGGAAATCATTCTTGACTCCGAGCTCCTCGCTAACTTCTCGACTTAATGCCTCATGTAGGATTTCTCCTTTGTTGATATGGCCACCGGGAGAAAGCCAAAGGCCTGACTTTTTATGATGTACGATAAATATTTTCTTGCCCTGAGAATCGTACGGAAGAAAATATACACAAAAATGAGTCTTTGGATTTTCGTCTCGCGTCGGTATTCCCGCCTCCAATCTTTGCTTAAAAGCATTATACGTCTCTTCACCATCACAAATAGAGCGGTCTATAATTTTTGAAATTGATTGCAAGGTATTCATAAATTTCCCTCACTTCAGGCTAAATTTTGATTATTTTTTAACTTTGAATATTTTTCCGTGGCCGGGAATAATATAATCTGCTATTTCTAAAATCTTTTTACGGCTTTCAATAAGTTTTGGCATATTCACTTCGTCTGGGTGGACGTCGTCTTCTTTTTCTATTTCTATTTTCTGTTCCTCGTCGTCCGTCCACCAGAACACGTCGCCGGCGACGATATAAGTCCCTTCTTCTGTTGGGACAACCAAAGAGCAGTGTTCCGGCGAATGGCCAGGCGTCTGGATTATTTCCAAGTTAGTCCCTGGAATTTTGTTCTCCGGTTCAACCTGATTGTCGTTATAATAAATTTCGGCAGGGGTTATAACTTTTGCATTCTCAAAAATACCGGCCAACAGGGCGTGGTCGCCGTGGCTGTGCGTAAGAAGGACAAAATTAATATCAGCTGGTTTTAAATTGTTTTTAGCCAATTCCTCAAGCAGTCTTTTTCGGTTGCACCCCGGATCTACGACTATATTCTTACCGTTACTCTGAACGAACGTTGTCGTCGAACTGGCCAGCCAGCCGTTTTCTATTTCTTTTGCGTACCCTTGGATTAAAACCTTTACCTTGTTCATATCTTTAGGCTAAATTTTGATTATTTTTATTCTTCTCTCTTAGATTTTCTTTTCAAAAAAGGAGGGACCCATAAATATTTTCCGCCCCAAACAGTTCGATTGACGTAAACTCTGGCTCCAAAAAGGACAATAACAAAAATCCAAAGCCACCAAGGAATTCCCCTGAATCCAATAACGATCACTTCCCAAATTAACTTAATTGTTTCCATAGTTTCAACTTCGGGCTAAATTTAAACTTTTCGAAATTTCTTAAGAATAATTGCACTTAAAATAAAAGCGATGGTGAAGAATATTGCTCCGTAAAAACAAGGGGTTAAAAAGGGATTAGCCACACCAGCCGCACAACCTGTAGTACAAGTACCTACTTTTAACCAAGTAACAAGTTCCATAGTGAAATTAGACCAAGCAAAAATTGTTCCCGCCAATAAAACTATAAATTGTGCTATAATGATTTTTTTCATATTTTTTATTTTAATTAATTTCTTTTAACTTAAGGCTAAATTTTGATTGTTTCTATTTTCAGAATATCCCCAATTTAGGAAAAACTCAAGGGAAATAAAAACCGCCGAGATACGACGGACAACACGTCTTGTGCGACTTTTATTCGGACAAGATGCGTAGTGCGACACATTTATTGAAATAGAAAAGCGAGGTACAAACGAATCAAGATGATTCTCCCTCGCTTTTGAGCGCTTACTTAGAGCTTTGGTGGTAGTTTAATAAATATCGTCTGCCGTCCACCTGATCTCACTATTGGACCAGTTCAAACCAAGTACCGCCAATGTCTTCTACGAACACCCTGACCTCTCCTTGCTTTATAAGCTCTGTCAGGGCTACTGATACCTCTTCCTGGCTTGCTTCAATTCCTTTCTCCTCAGCCCAGGCCCAGAAGTTTGCAGGATTCCCTGTTGCGTCCGTGAATCCCCCGCTCCCCTTGATTTCTTTTAACCATTGTTTTAAAATGTCCTCTAACTTTACTTCTACTTTTGCAGTCGCCACGTAGAACCTCCTTTCTTAGTTGGATGAACAAACTCCTAGATAAAAATATTTCTAGGATTTTTTATTTTAATATTTCTAAATAAAAAAATCAAGCCCGGTTAAATAGCCACCGAAAGCGAATTTAACGGTTTAAAACCTAGTTAAATAGTCGCCAAAAACGAATAAGAGCCTCAAGTGCGGTAGGACACAAGAGGCTCTTTTTTTCTTAAAATAAATTGGCTAATGAGCTGAAAGGGTTACTTTCTGGAAAAGCTTGGCAACTTTGATTTCAAGAAGACCAAGAAAATTCTTATTTTGGAAAATGTCAGCGAAATCTGAGAAACCGTAAGCATTGGTGCTTCCCAGTCCTCAACTGGTTGAAGCTTTCCTTGACGAACCAAAGTGTAGATTTCATTTACCGATGTTACCGAAGGACCAATAATTTCCATTCTCTGGTAATATACATCAGCTTTCAAATGCCTAGTAGTCGTTACCACAAGTTTGGCTCCGTTATGTTCATAAACACCTTCTTTCCGGAAGCCATTGTAAATTTCATTTTCCATTCTGGTAACACAATCAATTAGTTCTTCCGGGATGTCTGGCAAGGGAGTCATATCGCTGAAAGCTATATTAAGATACTTCCTGCCATTTTCATCAAACAGGTGAAATTCTAACTTACCCAACTCTTCGGGCATGTCTTTAACATAGATACGCATATCTCTCCTTTTTCGTCTGGGCTTTATTTACGGTGTTCTTCACACTCGTGAGCACCAGTGCGATTGGAATGTACTTTGTCAACCTACCTTGACATATATATT
>DATKUR010000015.1:0-25203 GCA_035530555.1 Candidatus Humimicrobiaceae bacterium
TACAATTGTTAATGCTGGCTACTATGTAGCCACTACTCTGGACGCTGTCGATACTAACTTAGCTACCGGTAACATTAAAAGTGGAGTCAGCATCTTCGGTGTTTCCGGTGACCCCAACGTAGCTGATACTTCTTCAGGCACACTGACCAACAATAATCAAATTAGGTCCAGCTACGTCTGCTACAGCGATGGAACCCAATACACCGGCTCCCTGGCAGATTGTTCTTCAGAGGGCGAGCAGAGCTGCTATACTACCGGCAGCTATTACGCCGGCACTAATGTTGGCCAACAAACCATAACTCCTACCACCACCAATCAAACCATTACCCAAGGTTATCATGATGGCACGGGTTATTGCGCAGGAGATGCTGATTTAACGGCAGGGAACATTAAAAGCGGGGTGGGTATTTTTGCTGTTAATGGCACTTTATCTCCAGCCGGAACCGCAGCAGTAGGCGACGTCTGTAACTCAAAAACTTTCTATTCTGGAGATTCTTGGACACAGAAGACCGGAACCAGAACCGCTTGTTCAAGTTGCGCCGCTGGAACGGCTGATACTAGTATGATTGTATCCGGAAAAACAGCAGACATTGACTGTGATGGAACAGCTGAGACCGGGGTTGTAGATTCTCTTTGTTTCACTACGCAAATAGGTACTACTCAGTACCATGGGTGCATCATAGACGAGACGTGCACTTCTTTCTGCAGCAGAAAAGGATTATCATGCGCAGGAAGGATGACGCTCAGACATTGCAATCAGAGCCCAGTAGGAGCAAGCTTATGGGAGTGCAACTATTTTGCGTGTAGAACACTAAGCGCAACGGCCGTGTGTCTATGTTATTGAGTACGGACTGATAAGAATGGAGTCAACTCTAGTTTTCGGGTTACACTTGGCCAAGGGTCGACCACCGGTCAATTTTATTAGCCTAAAATCAAAAATCAAAATTTACCAGTTCTTTTCTTAATTATTTGGACAGTTTGCCCCTTTCCAGTTTCCGTTCTAATTTAGCCAGCCGTCTTTCCAATTTCTTTACCAAACCGGTAAGTTCTTTTAACTCAAATAAAATCTGTTTTTGCCTGTATTTATCAGAAACCGCATCTATATTCTGCCCTATTTTGATTTTTTGGGAGATAACCGGTTTTGAATGAGTTTTTGCGGTTTTTTCGGCCTTTTTGCTTAATTTTAAAATAAGGAAAATTATTTGGATTTTTGGCCATATTTAATTAATGATTTCTAAGTTTAACAAAAAAATTATCCTTTATTTAAGCGGCATTTTCTTGTTATTTGCCTTGGTTTTTGTATTTCTAACGGGGTTTGCCGACCTATCGTTTGCTTCGGAGACTGATGGCACTATTAGCTCAACTTACAAATACGCTTGGGGAGAAAATATCGGCTGGATAAATTTCGGCACCAGCAACGGTGACGTTCATATCACCGATTCCGGACTTTCAGGCTACGCCCTTGGTGAAAATACCGGCTGGATATATCTGGGTGATGTAAGCAATGACGGCGAAGGTAATTTGTCTGGTCACGCCTGGGGAGAAAATATCGGCTGGATAAAATTCAATCCAACCAATGGCGGAGTAATTATTAATTCTTCGGGTGAATTTACAGGTTCGGCTCTTGGAGAAAATACCGGCTGGATTATATTTGACTGCGGCACAACAGCCTGCGTCAAAACCGATTGGCGGCCAGGAAGCGTTCGGCCGACCGAGGATTTGACCGTAAAAGTTCCTGGCCAACTTGCCCCTCCTTCTCGTCCAGAAGAGGGTTTTCGATTTTTAATTAATGGCGGGGCATCAAAAACTGAAAGCCCGATTGTTACTTTAGAAATTTTTGGCGGGCCAGATACGATCTTTGTTGAGATTTCTAATTTCCCTGATTTTAGAAAGAGTATTAAAGAATCTTATCAAAAATTTAAAACCTGGAATTTGTGCCAAGGAAAAATTATTTGTTTGGGCGGCAAATATACAGTTTATGTTAAGTTTTTTACTTCCTGGGAAACGTCTTCAGAAGTACTTTCAGCTAGTATTATTTACCGAAGACCAATTTTGGAAATCCCTGAGATTATCAAAAAAATTACGGAAATATTCAAACCAAAACCACCAGAAGAAGTTAAGCCTCCGGAGATTCCGATTGAAGAATTAGTACCAAAAGAAGCACCCTCGGTATTTCAGGGACAATGGCCACTTTTAACTTATACTTTACAAAATGAACCTTTTGTCAAATTTACTTTAGCGCCCTTGCCAAAAGAATTCCAAAAATTAGCTGAAAAATTCCCCGAATTAGAAAAAACCTTTACTGAGGTGGGTGTTCAGCGATTGATTGATATTGAAAAGCTGGGACCCGTTAAATTAACCTTACCCGGATTAACGGAAAGAATTGGCCTGCCGACAACAAAAATTGAACCCGGAAAATTTGCTTTACCTCAGGGTGTTCCGGTTGCTGAATTATCTGCCGGAGTTAAAGAACGGATTCCTTCGGAAATCGTTTTTGTCAAAACCGGCGGCAAACTGATAGATTTTAGTATCGCTTTATCGGTTACTGAAAAAGGCAAAACCGAACAGAGAATCGCTACCATTTCTGGAAAACCTCTGCAATTAATTGTGAAACCAGACCAACCCGTAAAAAGTATTAAAGGTTATGTGGTATTTAAATCAACCCCCGAAAAGGTTACTGAATTAGAAATTCCCTTGGAGTCGCTTTTAGCGTCAGTTTTCTTTTCTAACCCTATTTTTGCCAGAGAACATAACTCAAAAGAAATAGAGGAAGTTTTGGTTTTGATGGAATTTGAATACACCGACCCGGATGGCGATGGAATTTATACCGCCGATATTCAAGCGCCGCTGGTTGAAGGAGAATATGAAATCATAACCGTAATGGATTACGAAGACCCGGAATTGGGCCAGAAAGAGATTCGGCTGATTGCTGTAGTTGACCCGGAGGGTTATGTTTATGAAAAAGCAGGTGGTAAAGAAACCCGCATTCCCGGAGCCATTGTTTCCCTTTTTTGGCTGAACCCGGAAACCAAACAATACGAACTCTGGCCGGCCGAAGAATATCATCAGGAAAATCCCCAAGCTACCGACGTTACTGGCAAATATTCCTTTTTAGTGCCGCCAAGTTTATATTATCTAAAGGTCGAGGCGCCAGGCTATCTTCCAGATGAAGGTAAGCCTTTCCAGGTTCAAGAAGGTAGTGGCATCCACCTCAATATTGAGCTAAAAACCAAATTTTGGTATTTAAAGATTTTTGACTGGAAGACGATTTTGCTTATTTTGGTTATCTTCCTTTTGTTTTATAATTTCTATCGTGATAAAATTAGAGAAAGAAAAACTATTAACTTATAATTCCTCAACAAATTTATGCCAAGCATTGCAATAGATAGCAAAACAACCAATCTAAACAGAATATTCCTCATCATAATTATTCTGCTTTTATTAGCAGGTAATGTTTATTTTATTTCTAAGTATCTCGGTCTTCAAAAAGAACTGAAAGAAGCAAGGGCAGCATTAGAAATCCCGAAAATCAATGAAAAGATTTTAAATTTCGCCGACCTCTTTATTGAAAAAGTTCTGAAAGCAGAGAATGAGATTAATTTTGAAACAAGGTTACAACTTGAAAACGCTGTGCGGGATATAAACGACGAAGAAATTTTAACTCAATGGCAGAAATTTACAGAAAGCGAAAATGAGACCGGAGCCCAAGCAGAAGTTAAAAACCTATTTGAGATATTAGTTTCTAAAATTAAGAAATAATATTAGTTTCCGGCCAAATATAGAAGATTATTTAGCCCTATTTTAGGGCTTTTTTATTTATGATAAACTTAAATAGATATTATGGGCTTCAATCCATCTACTACCCTCACCGTTGAGGACAGAGTCTCTAAAAAGAGGCTAATCATCATTGATAGCAATTCTGTCATTCATCGGGCTTATCATGCTCTGCCACCTTTAACTACAAAAAAGGGAGAATTGGTTAACGCCGTTTATGGTTTTTTATTGCTTTTTTTAAAAGTAATTCGAGAGTTTCAACCGGATTTCATTGCCGCCTGTTTTGATTTCCCTGGGCCAACTTTTCGGCATAAAAAATTTAAAGAATATAAGGCTAAGCGACCGCCGGCCCCAGAAGAACTTTATCAACAAATCCCAAAAGTGAAAGAAATCTTAGAATCCTTTGACGTTCCTGCATTTGAGAAGGAGGGCTTTGAAGCAGATGATATCATCGGGACAATTTCTCACTTAGCTCCTAAAAAACAAGTTCTGCCGGAAATTGAAATAATTATTTTAAGCGGCGACTTAGACACTCTCCAGTTAGTTAATCTCATGACAAAGGTTTATTCTTTAAGAAAAGGAGTAAAAGATATTATTTTATACGATGAAAAATTAGTGAGAGAAAAATTTCAGGGATTAGGACCGAAACAACTTCTCGACTTCAAGGCCCTGAGAGGTGATCCGTCCGATAACATCCCAGGCGTTACCGGTATAGGAGAAAAAACAGCGATTGAACTTCTTTTAAAATTCGAAAATTTAGAGAACATATATAAAGAAATTGAAGAAAATTCAGAAAAAGCAAAAAAAATTAAACCAAAACTTAAAGAAACCTTGCTAAAATACAAAGAGCAAGCCTTTATTTCTAAAGACTTGGCTAGTCTTTGTAAAAATGTACCGATAGATTTTAATTTAAAAAAATGTAGATGGGGGGAATACAATAAAGTAGAAGTAATTCAAATTTTAAAAAAACTAGAATTTCATACTTTAATAAAAAGAATAGCCGGTTTCCAGAAGGAGGAAAAAGAAAAGTTTACTGGGGGGAATTTAAAATTGTGGTAAAATAACCTAAAGGTCGAAATAACCCGTTGGTTATAAAATTTTTAAATATGAATAAAAAAACTCTAATAATAATTATTGGAGTCTTGATTCTGGTAGTAATAGCCGCCGTAATCTTATTGAAACCGCCGACCGTAGAGGAAGCGCCCCCGCCCTGGCCAGGCATGCCCTCTTCTGATTTTGAAGGCACCTTGCGGGTTTTTGAATGGGATGGCTACGATGACCCAATGCTCTGGGATGTTGGAGAAAGCGCTTTTAATAAAATATATCCGAAGGTTGAAGTAAAGTTTGACTTCTTTGTTGATGAAACCGAAGCCTTAGACAAGCTGAAGGCCGGCTTTCCAGCGGATTTAGTCCACCTGTGCCAATCGAGCGTAACAAGATATTACGAAGAAGAAGTTATTGAACCGTTGGACGTTTCTTTGATACCCAGCTGGCGACAAATGTATCAAGAATTCCAAGATCTGGCAGAAAAAAAAGTCACTCCTGTTGAAAATGAAGTCTATTTTGCCCCTCTTGACTGGGGCTATACAACTATTGTTTACAGGAATGACTTATTAGATGAATTGGCGATACCAGAAGAGGAGCGCGACACCTACAATCTCTTGTTTGACCAAAGATTAAAAGGAAAAATAATGATTATGGACAGCGCCGAAGAGCAAACACCGATAACAGCTTTAGCAGCTGGATTTTCACCGGATGAAATCTGGGACCTCACCGACGAACAGCTGGAAGTGGTTAAAAACAAGCTTTTAGAGCAAAAACCCTTGCTTTATGGCTATTGGACTGAGTCTGAAGATGTGATAGCACCGATGTTAGCCGGAGAGGTGGTTGCCGCTACTGCCTGGGGGGATGTTTATTTCGCCCTAAAAGAAGCGGGTATTGACGTCACCTTCAGCTTTCCAGAAGAGAATATCTTAACTTGGATCTGCGGATTCTCAATCGTTGAAGGGTTAGAAGAAAGAAACCCTGATCTCTATGCGGCAGCTCATGCTTTCATCAATGCCTGGCTGGATCCACAGGTCGGTGCCAATTTGATAGATTTTCATCTTTACGGCCACAGCAACCAAGCGGCCCATATTTTAGCGGAATCAAAAGACATAATCGAGCTATTCCGCTTGGATGATCCAACAGTATTTAAAGAAACTGTTTTTTGGCAACCCTCAGCCAGCCCTGAAATTGAGGAAACAATCTGGAACGAAGTAAGGTGGGGTGAGTAGGGTTTAAAACAGGATTTTAAAATACAACCTCACTGGTCTCTCTAAAAAAGAAAGGTGGGATTTTTATGTATAAAACAACGCTAAAAAGAAAAATTATTTCCTTTTTTCTGTTAATCGGGCTTTTACCCCTGGTGGTTATAATCTCTTTGGCCTTTACCCAAATTCCCAGGTCTCTGGAGGATACAGCCGGCGACTATTTACTCTCCCTGGCCAAAGGAACGATCCCCCCAACAGAAGAATTATTCCAAAACGTTTTTGCTCAATTTGGGTTATTGACCGCCAATCCCCTGATTAAATCAAAAGAGGCAACTCCCGAAATGAAGCTGGAAGAAATAAAAAAGATACAAAATTTTTTCAAGACCTTTGAAGACATCACCCTGGTTGATTTAGACGGCAATACCATCGCCTCAACGCATTATGCTTTTCGCGGAGAATGGGAAAACAAAGAATGGTACCAAGAAGCCAGGCAGGGAAAAATGTCGGTTTCTCCTGCGCATCGGATTGTCCACCCCATGAAAACGGTTGTAGTTTTTACGGCTCCAATAAAAGACGAAAACGAAAAAATCGTAGCAGTAATAGCCGGACAGCTAAATATGGAGAAATTGCGGGAGATTACCGATAAAATTAAGGCCGGGGAAACCGGTTTCGCTTTTGTTGTGGATGAAGAAAGCAACATTGTCGCCCATCCGGATAAAACTTTGATACTTTCTAAAGCGGCGCCAGAAATTTTAGAAAAAACCAAAGATAGAAAAGAAGGAGTGGTGTATTACAACGGAAAAGGACGAGGAGTAATCGGCGGCTTCATCACCTTGGATCTCCCGCTGGTAGAAAAAAACTGGAAATTAATAGTATCTCAATCAAAAAATGAGGCTCTTCTTTTAGTTGATGTGTTTCAACGAGCAATTATTGTCATTTTTTTGGGCGGTTTGATCCTTATTTTAATTATAGGAGATTTTCTTAGCGGCAGCATTATCAAGCCAATAAAAAAATTGACTGAAGCAACAAAAAGGGTTGCTGCTGGCGAGCTGGGAACCAAAATTGAGGTAAAAAGCGGCGATGAAATTGAGGTCCTGGCCAGCTCGTTCAATCGAATGACCCAAGATTTGAAAAAATCAAGGGAATTGCTGGAAAAAGAAAGGGCCAATCTTGAGATAAAAGTAGAGGAGAGGACCAAAGAGCTTGAAGAGGCGAGGTCGGTCCTGGAAATAAAAGTAAGGGCCAGAACAAAAGAATTAAAAGAACTAGCCGAGAACCTTGATGAAAAAGTTAAAGAGAAAACAAAAGAACTCCAAGAAAGAGTGAAAGAATTAGAGAGATTCCACCGTTTAGCCGTTGGTCGGGAATTGAAAATGATTGAGATGAAAAAAGAGATGCAAAAATTAAAAGAAGAATCGGGGAAACGTAAAGAAAAATATGGAGGATAATTTTAAAATCACACCAGAAGACCTGAAAGAAGCATTTTCCAACCCAACCAGAATAAAGGGGATGGCTCTGAGAGGAGGAATTCTTAAGGTAATTAAAGAAAAATTAAGAGAAGAAGGGTTAAAAGTGATTGAAAAAGAATCTAAAAATCTGGGATTACCGTTTATTTTGGAAAAAGTAAAAGAATCAGAATGGTATCCGGCTGGGATATATGTTGAAATCTTTTATATTTTACAGGAAAAATTTAATTTTAGAAAAAAAGATTTCGCTGAACTCGGTGAAATGTCAGCTAAATTTTCTCCGGCAGTCAGATTTTTAATGAAATACTTTGCTATCCCCGAAAAAATAGCCAAAATTGGCGCTCCCAGATTATGGCTAAGGTTTTTCGATACCGGCGAAGCTGAAGTTTGTGAATTTAAAGATTCTGCAACAGAAGGTTTTTTAATTGTTAGATTAAAAAATTTTAAATTACATCCCCTGCATTTCTTTTATTTGGGCTATTTTTTCTTGGGGATGGCTAAATTGGTGAAAAAATTTAAAGAAGCTACAGTCGAAGAAGTCGAGTCTCCTTTTAGGGGTGATAAATATCAAGAATATTTAATCAAATGGAAACATTAGAAATCTATGGAGAAAAAATATCGAGAAATTAACCTGCCCTCTATTGAGGGAATAAAGCACCTGATGGAAAGCCCCTGTAAAATTAAGGGCAGTGCTTTTAAGGGTGAATTGGAATATATTTTAACAAAAAAGGGAGAAAAGGGGCTGGAAGCGGTGGAGGAAAAAACAAAAAACTTAGGTTACCCCATAAAATATAAGGAAATACAGGAGACTCAGTGGTATCCAATAGGCCTAAAAATGGTCTCATTTTATGCTTTTCTGACTACTTTTAATTGGGGGGAAAAAGAATTGACTGAAATAGCCGAATCCTCGGTAAAAGTCTCTTATATTGTTAAGTTTTTTATGAAGCATTTTGCCTCTCCGGAGAAAATTTTTAAAATAGCTGTCCCCAGATTATGGAAAAGATATTTTAGCGCCGGTTCTCTTGAACCATGTAATTTTTATAATATTGAAAAAAAAGGGGGTGGCGGTCAGGGCATTTTAAGAATCAAAAATCTTAAAGTACACCCTTTTTACTGTTTTTATTTGAGACATTTTTTTATAGGAATTGCCAAGTTAACCGATCCGAGATTTAAAGAAGTAAGCATTAAAGAAACGAAATGTATGTTTAGAGGTGATGATTATCATGAATATTTATTAAAATGGACCTATAAGTAAAAAACATTATTCATGGTCAAAAATAAATCTTACAAAGAGGAACTCAAGACATTAAAAGAAGATTTTGGGGATTTGAAACATTATATAGATGAATTAAGCGAGGCTCTGCCGGTCGCCATTTGCACCCTGAGTTCTTTTTGGGTTATAGTGGACGCCAATAAAGCGGCTATGGGTTTAACGGGATATAAATTCTTGGAAATGGTTGGGCAAACAGCTGATTTCATTTTTGGCAAAAATAGGATATTAGAAGAAACAAAACAGGAAGCAGAGAAGAGCGGAATTGTTATTGATAAAGAGATGGCTATAATCACTCGCAATCAAAGAAAAATTCCGGTAAATGTTTCGTTAGTCAGTAGAAAAGACCAGGAAGAGAACTTGATCGGCTATTTTTTAACTATTATTAATATTACTGAAACTAAAAAATATCAGAAAGATTTAAAAAAGAGAGCAAAAGAATTAGAGGAATCAAGGACTGCCTTAATAAATATATTAGAAGATGTGGGGGAGGCGAGGATAAAAGCAGAAGAAGAAAAAAACAAAACTTTAGCAATTATTAATAATTTTGTCGACGGGCTTTTAGTTTTCGATAAAGAGAACAAGCTTTCCTTAGTTAGCCCTCAAGTTGGAGTTTTTTTCGGTATTAAAAGAAAAGATATAATTAATAGAACAATTTCGGAGTTAACTGCTTTTCCCGCCTTTAAGCTTTTATTAAAATTAGTGGGGCCGGAAGTTAAGGAAGTTTTTAGAGAAGAATTATTAATCAAAAAGAATTTAACCTTAGAAGTTTCTACTATTCCAATAATGAGGGGGGAAGAAAAATTCGGGACCTTAGTTATTTTACACGATATTACTCGAGAAAAGCTGATTGAAAGAATGAAAACCGAGTTTGTCTCCCTGGCCGCCCACCAACTAAGGACGCCTCTCTCGGCGATTAAATGGACTTTAAGGATGCTTTTAGATGGAGATCTTGGCGAGATAACCGAGGAACAAAAAGATTTTATTAAAAAAACTTATAAATCTAACGAAAGAATGATCACCTTGATTAACAATCTTTTAGACGTAGCTAGAATCGAGGAAGGCAGATATATTTACAAGCCTGTTCTGACTGAGTTTGAGCCTGTAGTTCAGTTTATAGTTGATTCTTATAGAGAAGAAGCCGGGAAGAAGAAACTAAAAATAGAATTTAGAAAACCAGAAAAGCAATCTCCTCGGGTTATGCTGGATGTTGAAAAAATAAGATTAGCCATCCAAAACCTTCTCGATAATGCTATAAAATATACTCCGGCCGGCGGTAAAGTGACGGTTTCGCTAAAAAATGCCCAAAAGGAGATAGAGCTTTCGGTAAAAGACTCTGGGGTTGGTATTTCCAAAGACCAACATGGAAGAGTATTTACTAAATTTTTTCGAGGAGCTAACGTTTTAAGAATGGAAACCGAGGGAACCGGCCTTGGTTTATTTATCGCCAGAAATATTATTGAGGCTCACGGAGGAAGAATTTGGTTTGAATCTGAAGAAGGGAAAGGGACTACCTTTTATTTCACCATACCGGTTAAAGAAGAATTTGAAGGGTTTTTAAGGCAATTTTGACACTTGGCTTGTTTCTTCTTTTTGGCTCTGCTATAATGGAGATAGGTAAGGGGCTATAGCGTGGTTTAGCTGAGTTTTTTGGAGGTTAATCCGAATACCCCTTCCCAGGTTTTTAGCTAAATTTTAAGTATAATTAAACATGGGGAAAAAGAATCTTACTAGTGGTGACTTCCTCTTTCTTACAGGTCCTTTTAATCAAAATTTTATTTAAATAAATTAGAATTATGAGAAAAATTTTACTGATTGAGGACGAAGAGATTATGATTGATCTTCTGCAGAAAAAGTTAATAAAAGAGGGTTACGATGTTTCGGTCGCCAGAGACGGCGAAAAAGGGCTAGAGGCTATGAAGGAAGTAAAACCAAGTCTGGTTTTGCTAGACATCGTTATGCCCAAAATGGGGGGACTTGAAGTTATGGAGGAAATGGTTAAAGATAAGGAACTAAAGAAAATTCCGGTAATTGTTGTTTCTAATTCCGGCCAGCCGGTAGAAATAGATCGAGCTCAAAAATTAGGAGCAAAAGATTGGCTGATTAAAACTGAATTTGATCCTCAGGAAGTGATTGATAAAGTAGTCAGACAAATCGGAAGATAAAAATATAGCCGAGATAATCCTAATAACAGGAGTGTCCAGTTTCATTAAATATCGTCTTAATTTAAATTATTATTATGAAAAAAATTCTAATCGTTGAGGACGATAAATTCCTTCGGGAATTAATTGTCCAAAAATTGATCAAGGAAAACTATGAAACTTCGGAAGCAATTGACGGTGAACAGGGCATAAAAAAGGTGAAAGAAGAAAGGCCTGATCTCGTCCTGCTTGATTTAATTTTGCCAGGCGTTGATGGATTTGAAGTTTTATCCCAGAAAAAAGAAGACCCGAACGTGGCCCAAATCCCAGTTATCATTCTTTCTAATCTTGGCCAGAAAGAAGATGTGGAGCGAGGGCTGAAATTAGGAGCGGTTGATTATTTAATTAAAGCCCACTTTACTCCCGGAGAGATTATCGAGAAAATTAAGAACGTCCTCAAATAAGATGCCGGAGTTGCCGGAGGTTGAAACAATAAAACGGCAATTGGCTCGGAAAATTATCGGCAAAAAATTAAATAACCGGAAGATAGTCAACGTTAGAAGAAGAGCTAAGCTTCTGATAATTGATTTTAGCGATAATTCAAGCCTAATTTTTCACCTCAAGCTGACTGGTCAATTAATTTTTAATGGAAAACCTTCGCCATCAACCCGTAAGGTTTTTTATTTTGAAGACGGTTCACATCTGATTTTTAACGATGCGCGCAAGTTCGGTTGGTGGAAAATTGTTAAAAACAGCCGGAAGATTGAAGAACAGTTTGGGCCTGAAGCCCTGGAAATTGAGCTACCGGCGTTCAAGAATATTTTAAACAGGCGACCTAATGCCAAAATAAAACCTTTACTAATGGATCAAAAATTTATTGCGGGAATTGGCAATATTTATTCAAGCGAGATTTTATTTCTCGCTAAGATTCACCCTTCACGACGAGTAAAAACATTAGCTGACAAGGAAGCTCGACAGATTTTCCAAAATATGAAAAAAATTTTAGGAAGAGCTATCCGATATCGGGGGACTACCGAACAAGATTATCGTGACGTTTGTGGTCGGGAAGGTGGCTATTTTAGATTTCTTAAAGTTTACGGTCGAGAGGGTGAAAAATGTAGCCGTTGCGGGACAGAAATAAAAAAAGAAAAAATTAGCGGTAGGTCGGCCTATTTTTGCCCTCGTTGCCAATTCATTCGGTAGACTTAAGATTGGTACTAAGTTTAACGAAGCACAAAAATAATGATAATTTTTCTCTACGGACAAGATAGTTACCGTTCTCACCAGAAATTGAAAGAAATAATCGAGTATTATAAGAAAATCCACAAGGGTGGCCTGGACTTGAGATATTTTGACGACGAAAATTTAAACTTCCAAGAATTTAAAAACGATATTGAAACTTACTCTATATTTCGAGAGAAAAAGTTGATAGTTTTAAAAGGCGTTTTTGATGATAAGGATTTTCAAGAAGAATTTTTAAAACAAAGGAAAAAATTTATTAATTCAGACAATACCATTTTAATTTATGAGAAAAAAGAATTAGAAAAAAACAATCCTTTCTTGGAGTTTCTTAAAAAGAAATCAAAATCTCAAGAATTCCAACCCCTAGAAGGCCAAAGATTGAAGAATTGGGTCAAAAAAGAACTCAAAGATTACCAAGCCTCTTGCCGGCAGAAAACCGATATCGGTCAAATAAAAATCGAAGAGAAGGCCTTAGACAGGCTAATGTATTTTGTTGGTAATAACCTCTGGCAAATGTCCAACGAGGTCAAAAAACTAGCTAATTACAAAAATAAAGGGGTTATCAAGATAGAAGATGTTGAACTCTTGGTTAGACCAGAAATTGAATTAGATATTTTTAAAACAATTGATGCTATGGCCCTGAGAGACAAAAAGCAAGCGTTAGGATTATTACGTAAACATTTAGAAAAAGGCGATGCTCCTTTATACCTTTTGGCAATGATTAATTTTCAATTGCGCAACCTTTTAACAATAAAATCAGGCGCCAAGTTAAGTGCACACCCTTATGTGGTTAGAAAAACAATCCAACAGGCCAGAAATTTTTCTTTAGGCGAGCTAAAAAAAATCTACCAAAAAATTTTTCAGGCAGACCTTGATATTAAAACTGGCAAGATAGAACCCGAAGCAGCGCTGGATTTACTCGTTGCAGAGATATGAGTAGTTATAAATGAAGATAAGGTTATAAGCTATTTCGCGAGAGGAACGAATATATCATATTAATATATCTATTATATATTTTTGTTTATTAACTTAGTTATTCTGGCCTTCTTTCTAGCCGCTGTATTCTTTTTAATCAATTTGGTCTTAGCTGCTTTGTCTAGTAATTTGTAGATTTGAGGCAAAAACTTTTTTGCCTCTCCTGCTTTTTTTTGAGAAACCAAATTCTTCACCTGTTTAATTAGGTTTTTTATTTTTTCTTTTTGTCGTACGTTTCGAGCTCTCCTTCTTAAGCTCTGGCGCAGGGCTTTTTTAGCCGATTTAGTTATAGCCATGATTATTTTATTGAATAAAAATTAAAAACGAAAAGCGTAAGGCTATATTATCATGTTTATTTTTTTTGCGCAACTCTTGGCTTTTCGCCTTGCGTTTTCAGTCTATTTATTAGGTTGCGGATTTCGGCCGCTCTTTCGAAATCCAAAATTTTAGCAGCTTCCCGCATTTCTTTCTCTAGTAATTTTTTATCTCGGATTAGCCAGAACTCCGAAACTACATCCTTCTTTCTAAAAGCAAATGGCCAATCTCTTATTTCTTTAATAATCGGCTTAGGGGTGACTTGGTGCTTTTCATTATAGTCTTGCTGAATTTTTCTTCTTCTTTTAACCTCGGCAATCGCTGACCTCATTGATTTAGTTATTTTGTCGGCATACAAAATAACATGGCCTTCCTGATGTCTAGCTGCCCGGCCCATTGTTTGAATTAAAGTAGCTCCTGACCTTAAAAAACCTTCTTTGTCAGCATCTAAAATTGCTACTAAAGCCACTTCTGGTAAATCCAGCCCTTCTCTCAATAAACTAATTCCTACTAGAACATCATATTTCCCTTCCCTCAAGTCTTTAAGGATTTGCGGCCTTTCTAAAGTTTTGACTTCGGCATGAAGCCACTGGGCTTTGATTCCTTCCTCAGTCAAATAATCAGAGATAGCTTCAGCTAATCTTTTAGTAAGAACAAGAACCAAGGCTCGTTGTCTTTTAACCGCTCGCTTTTTGATTTCTTCCACCAAATCTTGAATTTGATTTTTTACCACCTTGCTATAAAGAATATTGACACTTTTTGCACCACAACATGAAGTATCTGTTCGTTTGGCGGAAAAATGAATTGGCCTGACTTCAATTGACGGCTCTAATAATCCAGTAGGCCTGATTAATTGCTCGACAATATGTTCCTTCCCAGCTTTTTTCTTTTCCTCCTGAGCCGGAGTTGCCGAAGCATAAACTACTTGAGGAGCCCTTTTTTCAAATTCTTCATAAGTCAAGGGCCGGTTGTCGATAGCCGAAGGTAAACGGAACCCGTATTCAATTAAGGTTTCTTTCCTGACTCTGTCTTGGTTGGCCATAGCATGGAGCTGAGGCAAGGTCATGTGTGATTCGTCAATAAAAACAACGAAATTTGACTGTACTGAGTTATTACCTAGGTTAGTTGAATAGCCAAGATAATCTAAAAGAGTAAACGGAGCTTCTCCTGGACTTCTAAACTCTAAATGTCTTGAATAATTTTCGATGCCATGGCAGTAACCGACTTCTTTTAGCATTTCTAGGTCGTAATTAGTTCTTTGTTCCAATCTTTGGGCTTCTAATAATTTATTCTGTTTTTTAAATTTCTTTAATTGATCTTGAAGCTCTAATTTTATATTTTCAATAGCAATATTTAGTTTTTCTTGAGGGGTAACCCAGAAATGAGCTGGAAAAATTTTGAATTGCTGATTGTAGATTGTAAATTTGGGGTTTAAACAATCTTTAGCCGTTGAGATTTTATCAATCTCGTCGCCAAGAAACTCGACCCTTAAGATTTCTTTTCCTGTGACCAAATAAATATCAATTATATCTCCTCTGGCCCTAAAGGTGCCTGGTCTAAAATCAATATCATTCCTCTGGTATTGTAGAGAAGTCAGATTAGAGATTAATTCCCTCCTTTTGATTTTTTGACCGCTTTTTATTTCTAAAGAAACTTTTTGGTAGTCTTCCGGGGAGCCAATGTTGTAAATGCAGGAAACCGAAGCTACAACAATTACGTCATTCTTGGTTAATACATCTTGGGTGGCCGCATGCCTTAATCTGTCGATTTCTTCATTAATTTTGGCGTCTTTTTCAATGTAAGTATCGGTTTGGGGAATATAAGCTTCTGGCTGATAATAGTCATAGTAGGAAACAAAATAGTGAACTCCATTTTTCGGAAAGAATTCCTTGAATTCTTGATAGAGTTGGGCTGCTAAAGTTTTGTTATGAGATATGATCAAAACGGGTTTGCCGATTTTCTCAATTACCTTTGCCATGGTAAAAGTTTTACCCGAGCCCGTCACGCCCAAAAGCACCTGGTGTTGTACCCCGGCTTTTAAATTCTTAACTAGTCCCTTAATCGCCTGTGGCTGATCGCCCGTTGGTCTAAAGCGTGAAACTAGCCCAAACATAACAGATTAATTCTGGCTTACATTTTCTCTTTTTTCAAGTTTAAGTTAGAATAAAATCAATGAGAGATTTGATTAAAAAATTTATCCCCCCTTTTTTACTCGATTGGTACCATTTAACCTTAGCTTTTTTAGGAGCATTTTTGTATGGTTTTCCCTCTAAGAGATTAAAAGTAATTGGGGTGACTGGTACAAACGGGAAATCGACGGTAGTACACCTGACAACCAAAATTTTAGAGGAAGCCGGATACCGAGTCGCTTCTCTATCTTCAATTGGCTTCAAAATTAGCGAGAAAGAATGGCCCAATAAATTAAAAATGACCATGCCCGGCCGCTTCAAAATCCAGAAATTTTTAAGACAAGCTTCAAGTGCTGGCTGTAAATATGTGGTTTTAGAGGTGACTTCAGAAGGGATTAAACAGTATCGCCATAAATTTATTGATTTTGATGCGGCAGTTTTTACTAATTTAAGCCCCGAGCATATTGAAGCTCACGGAAATTTCGAAAATTATAGAGCCGCCAAAGGAAAACTTTTTCAAACTACTAAAGGCACTCACGTCATTAATATTGACGACAAAAACGCTCAATATTTTTTACAATTTCCAGCCAATAAAAAATATACTTACGGCTTAACCCAAGGAGACGTTAACGCTAAAAACACTCAATTAGAATTAAAGCTGATTGGCGATTTTAATCTTTACAACGCTCTGGCAGCAATTTGCGTTGGCTTGTCTCAAAGAATTAATTTGGAAGTTTGTCAAAAGGCGTTAGAGAAAGTTGAAGGAATCCCTGGAAGAATGGAAATAGTGGTTAAAGAACCATTTAAAGTATTAGTCGATTATGCGGTTACTCCCGATGCATTAGAGAAGCTTTACCAAACAGTCAAGAAAATATTTTCTCCGCAAAGAATAATAGCTGTTTTTGGTTCTTGCGGCGGAGGAAGGGACAAATGGAGAAGACCGGCTCTTGGCAAGATTGCCGCTCGATATTGTGACAAAGTGATTATTACTAATGAAGATCCGTATGATGAGGACCCCTACCAGATTTTGTCAATGATAAAATCTGGAATTTACAAATCCCAATTTCCAACCTCCAATTTTTATGAGATTTTAGACAGAAGAGAAGCGATCAGAAAATCTTTAGAATTGGCGAAAACGGGAGACATAGTAGTGATTACTGGCAAGGGTTGTGAGCCTTGGATTTGCGTCAAAGGAGGTAAGAAAATTCCCTGGGACGATAGAGAAGTAGCCAGAGAAGAATTTAAGAAATTAAGTTGATGAAAAAATATAAGATTTTAGAACATAAAGCGGATTTGAAAATCAGAGCTTTTGGTGAAAATAAAAAAGAGCTTTTTTTAAATATGCTTTCAGCGATGGCTAAAAGCCAAAAACCCGAAATCAAAATTACCAAAAAAGTTAAAAGAAAAATTAAAATAAACTCTCCAGATTTATCAGCTCTTTTGGTTGATTTTTTAAATGAAGCGCTTTATTTGAGTCAAGTCAATAAGGAAGTTTATAGTAGTGTAATTTTTAAAAAAATCACTGATAGGAAAGTTGAAGGAGAGCTTACTGGTCAAAAGCTAGAAAGATTTGGCGAAGATATTAAAGCAGTCACCTATCATAATTTAGACATCCACCAATTAAGTAATGGAGGCTGGGAAGCAAACGTACTTTTTGATATCTAAAAATTAAAATATAAACATGGAAAAATCCAATTTTACAAAAATAAATGATTGGTTATGGGAGATTCCTAAAGGGCTCAGGCCAGATATGCGCGTACCAGCGCGACTTTATGTTTCAGAAAAAATGTTAGAAGATGTTTTCCGAGACAGATCGCTTGCTCAACTAGTTAACGTGGCGACTTTGCCAGGAATAGTAAATTATAGTTTGGCAATGCCGGATATGCATGAAGGATACGGTTTTCCAATTGGCGGAGTGGCTGCTATGGATCTGAAATCAGGCGTTATTTCCCCTGGCGGGGTTGGTTATGATATCAATTGCGGCATGAAGCTCTTGAAATCAGATTATAAAGAAGAAGAAATTAAAAATCATTTGGAAAATTTAGCAACCGAAATCCAAAAAGAAGTTCCTTCAGGATTAGGTCGGGGAAGGCAAGTAAAACTAGACACCGCTTCTATCAATAAAATTCTAGAGAAGGGAGCCCAAAGAGTGGTTGAACAGGGCTATGGTGAAAAAGAAGATTTAGACAATTGCGAATCGGGAGGAAGATTTACTAACGTTGATACTTCCTTGGTTTCTGACCATGCTAAAAACAGAGGAAGGGACCAGGTGGGAACCCTGGGTTCAGGTAACCATTTTTTGGAAATTCAAAAAGTAGATGAAATATTTGACGAAAAAACAGCTGGAGTTTTCGGCTTATTCAAAGGCCAGATTGTTATTATGATACACACTGGCTCCCGGGGGTTAGGCCATCAAATTGCCACCGATTACATAAGAATAATGATGGGAGCTATGGATAAATACGGAGTAAGACTACCTGACCGGGAATTAGCCGCTTGTCCGATTAATTCTCCCGAGGGACAAAGATATTTATCAGCCATGGCTGCCGGAGCTAATTATGCCTGGGCTAATCGCCAAACGATTACCCACTTTGTCAGAAAAGCCTGGAAGTCGGTTTTGGGAGAAAAGTCCTCAAAATTAACTGCAGTTTATGATGTCGCTCATAATATCGCCAAAATAGAGAGACACGAAGTTAATGGGAAGACATTAGAGCTTTGTCTTCATAGAAAAGGAGCAACCAGGGCTTTTCCTCCCGGCCATCCTGAAATTCCTCCAAAATACCGGGAAGCTGGCCAGCCAGTTTTAATTCCTGGGTCAATGGGAACCGCCTCTTATGTTTTAGTTGGAGTGAGTACCGGGAGAGAAGCATTTTTCTCAACAAATCACGGGGCAGGCAGAACTATGTCTCGTCACGAAGCAGTCAGAAAAGTTTCTGGACAAAATTTGCTAAATGAGTTAAAATCCAAAGGTATTATTATTAAATGTTGGGACCTCCGGGGTATAGCAGAAGAAGCCCCAATAGCATATAAAGATATTGATGACGTGGTGGAAGTAGTTCACAACGCCGGTTTATCAAAAAAAGTAGCCAGATTGAAGCCGTTAGCCGTAATTAAGGGAGAATGAATATCGAATTATGAATTTTGAATTAAGAATTAGGAATTATGGAAAGAAAAAAGATGCCGAGAAGTATCAGAAAATTTATCCGTCGAGAAAAAGCCCAGATTCGCCGGGAAGTTTTAGATATTAAAAAGCAAGAAGAACTAATTGCGGAATTATATAAAAAATTAACAGAACCCAGTATGACAACTTTAACGGAATTTTCTAAAAGAAAATCTAAGGTTGCAGAGCAAGTTGAAGTTGCTCTACCGGGTAAGAAAGATGAAAATAAAAGAAATCTACAGCCTAGCAATAAATAAAGGCATTGAAGCCGATTTTCGAGGAAGAGAAGGGGTGACAAAACTTTTGCAAAGGAAGAAAGAAAAATATGAAAAACTTTCTGAGCAGGAAAAGGACGAATTTGACGAGGAATCCTTAGAAAATCCCTATCTAGATTCGAGAATTTTAAATATTGCAGAAGATAAAGAAATTAAAAAGGTTTTAGTTGGTATTGACATAGAACCTGCAGAAACCTTGTTGGCCAAGGAAGTTGGCAGCATTGATTTGATTATCTCCCACCATCCGTTAGGCAAAGGCTTGGCTTATCTATCTGACGTAATGGAGCTTCAATGTGATGTTTTAAACCAATACGGTGTTCCTATAAACATCGCCGAGGGCCTGATGAAAGAAAAAATTGAGGAAGTGGCTAGAGGAGTTAATGCTAAAAACCACCAAAGAACGGTAGATACGGCCAGAATTCTAGGATTTAACCTGATGTGTCTGCACACAGCTTGCGACAATTTAGCAGCTAAATTTTTGAAAGACGGAATTGAAAAAAAAGACAGCCTGACGAGGTTAGAGGATTTATTAAATTTTTTGAAAGAGATCCCTGAATACAAGGAAGCAGTGAAAATCGGCGCTGGTCCTACAATCTTTGTTGGTGACCCCGAAAGAAGATGCGGCAAAATTGCCATTACCGAAATTACCGGCGGCACCGAAGGTTCACCCAAGCTTTATGAGAAAATGGCTCAGGCCGGAATTGGTACGATAATCGGTATGCACATTTCCGAAGAGCACAAAAAAGAAGCCGAAGCTGCTAACCTTAATGTGGTTATCGCCGGTCATATGAGTTCTGACTCCTTGGGAGTGAATTTATTCTTAGACGAATTAGAAAAACAAGGAATTGAAATAATCCCCTGCTCCGGATTGATTAGAATTTCTCGTTTAGAAAAATAAGGTCGGGTCCCGTCTCCAGAGCCACGATTTCCCGCCGCTTTCTCAAGAAGGCGGTTTTTTGATAAAATGGAAATATGAGAACAGGAATTGCTACAGTCCCATTAGATTATGGCCGATGTCCGCGCTGGCTTTTTGAAAGAATGAAGAGATTGGGGCGAGGTATTGCCATAGCCATTGTGGAAGAGTTCGGGCCGGAAGAATTTTTAAAGAGATTGTCAGATCCGGTTTGGTTTCAGAGTTTAGGTTGTGTTATGGGTTTTGATTGGAATTCCTCGGGACTGACGGTGACGACCCTGGGGGCCTTGAAAGCCGGACTCTTTGAAATACAGGACCAGTTAGGCGTTTATGTTTGCGGAGGAAAAAGAGAGTCAAGAAAGACCCCGGAAGAAATTACAGCTTACGGAATTTCCCGGCAATTTTCTTTTGCCCAAAAATTAATTTATGCTTCCAAAATGGCAGCCAAGGTTGACTCCTCGTTAATCCAGGATAATTATCAAATCTACCAGCATAATTTTTTGTTTACCAAATCGGGGAACTGGTTGGTAGTTCAACAAGGGATGAATACGCAGAATCAGACAGCCCGTCGTTATCATTGGTTGTCTTCTGCTGTCGAAGACTTTGTTGAAGAACCTCATTCGGGTATTATTTCCGGGGCTAAAATAAAAAACCCATTAAATTTAACCGCCAAAGAGAGCGGTCAGAACCGAGAAATAAGCTTGGATCAGGTTTTAGAAGAGCCAAAAACTTTTATCAAAAATTTAGCCGTGATTTCCCGGCACCCCAAAAAAATTACTTTAATGGAGCTCCAAAATAAAGAATTTTACTGGCATCCGGTAGCCACAGAAAAATTTGACTTAAAAAGATTAGAGAAGACTGTATCTGCAATCCATTCTGAAAACCCAGGAAGTTTCGAGAAACTCTTGTCGCTAAAAGGGGTTGGGCCAAGAACAATTAGGGCTTTGAGTTTAGTCTCGGAAATAATCTACGGCGCCCGACCCTCTTACGAAGACCCGGCTAGGTATACTTTTTCCGTCGGAGGGAAAGACGGTACGCCCTTTCCTGTTGATAGAAAAACCTACGATAAAACTTTGGAAATTTTAGAAAAAGGAATTCGAAAAAGCAATATTTCTATTTCAGAGAAAACCAGAGCTCAAAAAAGGCTGCGCTCTCTGGATAGCTGACTTCTAAAAGACATCAATTTGTTATATAATTACTTAATAAATTAATATCTACTAAAGGCTTGGTATAAAAAATAAAATTTCTTTTAGTGTTTAAGTTTTTAATTCTGGATAAAACATCAAATTAAATGTTAGATAAAAAACAAAAATATCTTCAGATCGCGCTAAACAGTACGCTAAACGAAGCCCATAGCGTAATAAGCCAAATTCCTTTAGATAAAAGAATTATTATTGAGGCCGGCACCCCCTTGATAAAAGCTTACGGAATAAAGGGGATCAGAACTATAAGGAATTGGTGGGAAGAAAGAATTTTCGGGTCCTCTCTCGGGTTATCCCCTTCTCCAGTCTTTACTTCAGCGGGAATGATCGGATTATTGGCAAAAAGTTTAGAAAAAAAAATAAAACAAAATAAAAAGGGACAGATTGCCGAAACTGTTTTCGCTCCTTATATTGTTGCCGATTTAAAATGTATGGATAGGGGGCTAAGAGAAGTAGAAATCGCCCGGGAAGGAGGGGCCAATGCAGCTGTCGCCCTTGGGCATGCCCCAATTGAAACACTGGATGCTTTTATCGAAAACTGTGAGAAGGCAGGGTTGGACTCAATGATAGATATGATGAATTTTGAATTTCCCTTAAACATCATTCGTCAATTAAAAAAACCTCCTCAGGTTGTAATTTTACACCGCGGCGTAGATGAAGAAACTTTTAATCCAGAAAAAGAAATTCCTTTTCACGAGATTCAGAGGATAAAAAGCGATTATGACATTATGATTGCCGTTGCCGGAGGTGATACTTTCGAGGAAGCCCGAAGAGCAGTGTTTAACGATGCTGATATTGTTGTTGTCTGGAAATCCTTTTATAAAAGCAGCATCGAAACTGCAAAATTAGCCGAAGAATTTCTAAAAGAGATTAGATAAATAAATTTAGCCAAATTAAAAGTCCCTACAGGAACTAAAAGGGACTTTTAATTTTTTTACCTTTATTGTTTATCTTTCTTTCTTTCGGTAATCAACGACCTCATTCCTTCCATGATCTCTACCGGAAGAGCAAAAATTACTGTTTTTGAGGGATCTGGTTGAAGTTTATCTATTGTTTCCAAAGTTCTCAAAGATAAACCGCCAGGGGTTGTGCCAAGAATCCCTGCAGCTTTTTGTAAATTCTCAGCCGCCTTTACTTCACCCTCGGCTTTAATAATAATGGCCCTCTTTTCTCTTTCGGTTTCTGCCTGAGCAGCCATCGCCCTCTTCATACCAGCTGGCAGCTCTATATCCTGCATTTTTATTGCCGTGACATCAACTCCCCAAGGATCAGTTTCTTTATCTACCACTAGTTTAATATCTCTGGCAATCTTTTCTCTTTCAGTTAAAAGAACGTCAAGTTCAACCCCGCCAACAATATCTCGCATAGCGGCCAGAGCATATTGAGAGGTTGCATAAGAATAGTTCTCAATTTTTAGAACCGCATCTTCCGCCCTTTGAACTTTAAAATAAACAACAGCATTAATCCCAACCGGTACATTATCTTTGGTTATTGCCTCCTGGCGAGGTATATCAACGGTTGTGATTCTTATGTCTACCTTTATCATTCTGTCAATAAAGGGGATAATCCAATTAAGCCCTGGCTGGCGCGTACTGTTATATTTTCCTAATCTTAAGACAACCCCTCTCTCATATTGGTTAATAAGGCGTAGGCCAAGCACAACTACGAAAATAACAAAAATTACAAATCCGGTTAAAAACCCCATACTTAAATTTATTTTATTAAGTAGAAAAATCGACCTTTTTTAATCATCTTTAGTTATAATAACATAAAAAAAATAAATGGGAAATCTTAAAGAAGAGTTTTCCAAAATAGTCAAAGCTATATCTTTTTAACCATATAAGTATTTTCTAATTTATATCCTAATTTGCGGAAATAACCCCTCGTTCCAACAGCTGAAATTACGGAAATTTTATTTAATTTGAATTCTTCTTTAGTAATTTTTTCCGCCTCTTTAATTAATTTTTTCCCTAATCCTTTATGCTGAGGCGAAACTATTGATTTCGTAAGTCGACGTACAAAAGAAAGTTGCTGGCCGTAAGTGTGAAGCTCGCGGATTATTGCTCGTTTATCCGAGGTTAAACGGAGGCGAAGTAGGCTATAAAGTTTTGCTCTTTGTTTATTCTCAAAACTTAAAAACATTTCTTTGCCTTTCGAGGCTTTATAATCTTGTCGAAAAAGATATATTTTTTCTTTTTGGTTGTACGCCTCCTTCACTTCGCGACATCTGATACATTTACATTGCCACCTTTCCTTTTCCATTTTTTCAAACAGTATCTGGCGCAAGTTAGAAATTTTTGCCGGACCCGCAACAATACTCTTTGAAGGAATATCTCTGGTAATCCGCTGGATCCTTACATAATAGGGTATTTTCTTTTTGATTGATTTTAAAAGATTTATTAATTGCGATTGCGCGTAAGGTTTGTATTTCTTCTTTTTCCATAATTTGTATAATGGGGCTTCCTTTAAAAGAGCGCAGGGATAAATTTTTAGTAAATCTGGCTGGAAATTTGGATTTTGGAATAATTCCTCAAACATTTTTTCGTCCTTTTTCAAGGTAGAACCTGGGAGATTTGGCATCATTTGGTACAAAACCTTGAATCCAGCGTCTTTTAAAAGTTTTGTAGCTAAAATTGTTTCTTTAACTCCGTGCCCTCTCTGATTTAGCTTTAAAACATTATCGTATATTGATTGGACTCCAAGCTCAACCATCGTTACTCCCGACTCCCTTAACCATTTAATTTCATTTTCATTAATAAAATCCGGCCTTGTCTCAACCGATAATCCAACCATTCTATGCTTGGCTTTCTCGTTTAATTTTTGAGCTCCTTCTAATTTTTTACTATTTTTTTGATTACAGGCATCAAAGCATCTTTTAATAAACCAACTTTGATAAGATTGCGGATAATAGCTCCAAGTTCCACCCACTATCCTGAGTTCAATCTTGTCTGTGGGGTGTCCTTCGAATTCTAACATCTCAATCCTCTTTTTGACCTGTAAATAAGGATTGTATTTTAGTCTTTTAGCTCTTTCTACTGCCGGTTCACCCGAAACATAGCTCTTGGGAATTCCCCTTTCTGTCGGACAATAAAGACACTTCCCCGGACAGGGGTAGGGCTTAGTTAGGACCGAGATATTAACAATTCCAGAAAGAGAGCGAATTGGTCGAGTTTTGAGCAACTTCTCTAATTTTAGCGATTTTTTAATGCTTTTATTTTGGACTAATTTGTGATAAGCTTTTAATAGTTTAATATTGCTCGGGCAAGGAATTTTATATTTTTTTGACACCCTTCTTTTAAAAGAAGCTAAACCTGCCGACGTTTTAATTCGTGCCTTCATTAAATCTTTAATTATTTTCTGAAGAATCTTCATATGGAAAGAGAATACGCCGAATATTTATTAGAGAAGACCAAGGAAGATTATAATTTAATTGCCGAGGACTTTTCCAGGACTCGTTGGAATATTTGGTCAGAATTTAATATTTTTAGGGATTTTATAAAAGAGGGAGATAAAATTTTAGATGTTGGTTGTGGCAATGGCCGGCTTTTAAAGATCTTAAAAGACAAAAAGATAAAATATACAGGTGTTGATGTGTCGGAAAAATTGCTTGAAATTGCTAAAAAAAGATATCCCCAAAATAATTTTTTAGTTGCCGATAATTTAAATCTACCATTTTTAGATAACAATTTCGATAAAGTTTTTTCCGTTGCGGTTTTGCATACTATTCCCTCTGAAGATTTAAGAAAAAAAGCAATCTCTGAGCTAAAAAGAGTTTTGAAACCAGGAGGTCTTTTGTTTATAACTGTCTGGGATCTGTGGCGAAAAGATACCTTCCTTTTGTTGCTAAAATACTCTTTTTTAAAATTAATTGGGAAGTCAAAATTAGATTTTGGAGACGCGCTTGTGCCTTGGTCTACTAAAACGAAAAGATTTTATCACTTTTTCACAAAAAAAGAACTACGGTCCTTAGTAGAAATTACTGGTTTTAGTATAGTGAAGAGAGGTGTCTCTAAAAACGAAGCCGGGAGCAGATCTAATATTTATTTGATTGCTGAAAAATAATTTTGTCCCCATAGCTTAATGGATAAA
>DATKUR010000016.1:0-40020 GCA_035530555.1 Candidatus Humimicrobiaceae bacterium
ATTCTATGGCCACTTACTATATTATTACGCCTTGTGAAATTTCAGCAAATTTAGCAAGATATGATGGAATAAAATATGGTTTTAGCGATAGGCAAGGGAAAGATTTAATGGAAATTTATTTGAATTCAAGAGGAAAAAAACTTGGAGATGAAGTGCGACGGAGAATTATTCTTGGTACCTACGCCTTATCGGCCGGATATTATGAAGCCTATTATTTAAGAGCCCAGAAAGTGAGAACCTTAATTAGAGAAGATTTCAACAAAGTTTTTGAAAAAGTTGAGGCAATTTTCACTCCCGTTTCGCCAACCCCAGCATTTAAAATAGGAGAAAAAATTGACGACCCTCTTTTAATGTACCTTTGCGATGTTTTCACCGCCCCAGCAAGTTTAGCTGGCTTGCCCGCCGTTTCCATTCCCATAGGGAAGGTCGGGAATTTACCGGTCGGCCTGCAGATTATAGGGAAACATTTTGAGGAAGAAAAAATTTTAGAAATAGCTAAGGCATATGACATTTATTGAGACAATTTACAATTTTCTTTCCGGATTGACCCCGGAAAAAATTATTCAATTCCTTATCGATCCTCAATTTTCTGGTTGGCTGCTGGTTATAAAAATTATCTTTATAGTTTTGTCTTTAATTTTCCTTGCTTTTATTATTTTCGCTTTGGTCAAAACTAAATGGTTAAAAAGAGTGATAACTTGGGACTTACAAGAATTTTTAAGTTATCGGCCTTTTGTAATGAGAAGAACCGAGAAAGAATGGCGGAAAATTAAAGCCAGATTAGAGACGGAGATGGAATCAGAAAATAAGCTGGCTATTATTGAAGCTGATAAAATGCTTGATGGTCTTTTGAGTCAAATGGGTTCTGGGGGGAAGGATTTAAACGAAAAATTGGAGAAACTAACCGCTGAGTCTCTGCCAAATATTGAGGAAGTTAAATGGGTCCATAAAATCCGCAATAATATTATTCACGACCCTACTTATAAATTATCTATAGAAGAAGCAAAAAAAGCACTCTTAGTTTACGAAAAAGCTCTTACTGATTTACACGCCTTATAATTTATGATAAGATAGCATCGCGGGGTAGAGCAGTAGTAGCTCGTCTGGCTCATAACCAGGAGGTCGTGTGGTGCAAATCCCACCCCCGCAACATGCTTGCCGGTGTAGCTCAGTGGTCAGAGCAGATTCTTCATAAGGATAAGGTCGCAGGTTCAAATCCTGCCACCGGCATAAAAACTCTGGGCGCGTGGTGTAGCCTGGCTAACACATCCCCCTGTCACGGGGAAGATCGCCAGTTCAAATCTGGTCGCGCCCGCAACGATACAAAATTTTCTAAAGAAAATTTTTACGTTGCTGAAACGTAAGAACGTACAATTTGCGAGGCAAATATTACGTTCTGTACGTTTCGCCACACTTTTATTATGTTCTATACCTATATCCTCCAAAGTTTAAAAAACAATTCATTATACATTGGCTATACAAATAATTTGAAGAAAAGAATAAGAGAGCATAATAATGGCAAAAGTTTAGCAACAAAACCATTTTGTCCCTATCGCCTTATATTTTACGAAGCATTTCTTAACCAAAAAGACGCAAAAAACAGAGAAGTATATTTAAAAAGCGGATGGGGATTTAGAAGTATTAAAAAGCTTCTGAAGAATTATTTAAATAAAGATTAAACCGTTGACAAATTTTTACGGTTTGATATAAGAGAAATTGGAGGGACAACCTCTAATTTTTTATAGGAGGTTATTAATGTAGCTTGTTTGACAATTGAATATTGCTGTGACTAAATTTTACTAAGACGAAAGGAGAAATACATTGCAATGGAAACTAGCGAAAGACTAATTGTAGCGGCAGATTATGACCCTAGGAAATTCGGCGGCATAAATGGTGTCCGGGAGGAGGTACTAAGACTTGCCGATGCTCTCGAAGGACTCGGTATTATAATTAAGGTTAATTCCATCCTTCGTGCCTGTGGCTACGGTCTCATCAGGGAATTGCATGATTTGGGGTTACGGGTTTTCGCTGACCTTAAACTTGTCGATATCCCTAATACTATGGAAATGGATGGCGCCATGCTGGCGGAAGTGAAGCCGGAACTCTTGACGGTCATGTGTTGCGCCGGCATCGATGGGATGGCAAGCGTCCAAAAGGTTGTCGGCGGTGATACGGAAGTACTCGGTGTTTCCGTCCTCACCTCTCTTGATGAGGAAGAGTGTCAGACTATATTTACCTGTTCCACTAAAGCCGGCGTACTGAGATTTGCCAGGATGGCCCAGCTGGCCGGCTTGGGGGGACTGATTCTGTCTTCGCAGGAGGCAGAAATGCTGTCTAAAAAGAAAGAGTTGGTCCTCAGTCTCAATACTCCTGGCATTAGGCCCGGATGGTCCTTAGTAGCAGGCGATGACCAGAAAAGGGTGATGACCCCGGGTAAAGCCATAGAGGCTGGCGCAAGGCGAATCGTCATCGGTCGTCTCATAACTCAGACTGACAATCCACGGGAGGCTGTATCGAAAACCCTTCGTGAGATTGAAGAAGCTCTTTCTAAGGGAGGTGTGTAATGAGCAAAAAATGGACATCGATAGAACGTACGGTCGCTGACGGTATTTTTCATATCGGTGCAGTCAAATTTGGGGCTTTTAAGCTAAAACTCCATGAAAAAAATCCTGAAGCACCTTTGTCTCCCATTTATCTTACTCTCAGAGTACCGGAAAACAAAGGCCCGCTATCTTCGGAAAATGTCGAGATGATCGGGCAGGTCTTATACGACCTTGTCCAAAGGAAGAAGATCCTTTTCGACGTCGTAGCTGGTATCCCTCGGGCCGGCGAGCCCTTCGCAAAAATGATAGCTCGTTTGTCGGGAAGACCCTTAATAAAGCTCGGTAAGAAGGAAGAGGGAGGTGCTCGCAAGATCGATTCTGTTGTCAGCGGCGGTTACCAATCCGGCCAGCTGGTGCTTCTGGTGGACGATTTGATAACCCAAGCCGATACTAAGAAAGAGGCAATTGCCGTTTGCGAGGAAGCAGGACTTACTGTCGCTGCTATCGTTGTTCTCGTAGACCGGGAACAAGGAGGCTCGGAAGAGTTGAGAAAGGCTGGTTACTCTCTGTACGCCGTCTTTCCGCTTTTCGAACTCTTAGATTACTATGTGGAGGCCAAACTACTTGCCCCAGAGAAGCGCGACGAAGTAAAGGAGTATGTCGCTATTAATAGGTAAGAAGAAGTAAATGCAAGAATATAGGCGGCCCGTGAGTTCGGACTCTCACGAGGCCGCTTTCTTTTTGACAGAATTTTTTAATATGCTAATCTCGATACAGGGAGGGACAGTACCTTCCCAAATTTTTTTGGAAAGGAGGAAAAAGTGAAACCAGATTTGTCAGTTAAGATAGGGAAAATTCGGCTTAAGAATCCGGTGATGAATGCCGCTGGAACTTTTGAACTAGACAGCTATGAGAGCTTGATTGATTTAAAGAAACTTGGTGCTCATATTCCCAAAAGCGTTATCTGGAAACCCCGATCGGGCAATCCTCAGCCCAGAAGTTTTGAGGTGCCAGCCGGATTAATTAATTCTATTGGCTTGCAAAGTGTCGGAGCGGTTAATTCTGTCAAAGAAAGATTACCGGTTATCAGTAGAATTGCTGATAAATTTGACATCCCATTGATTCTCAATATAGCCGGTGACAGTATTAAGGATTTCTTGGCAACAGCTGTTTTACTGGAAGAGAAGGCCCGAATCGTTGGGTTGGAAATCAATATTTCTTGTCCCAACGTGGCCAACGGTCTAATTTTCGGCACTGACCCTCAGCTGACCTTTAAACTGGTCAGCGCGTTAAGAAAGAGTGTTAGTTTACCATTATGGATTAAACTAACTCCCAATGTTACCGATATCGGCCAGATTGCCCGGGCTGCCGTTGACGGCGGGGCGGACGCCCTCTCCTTGATCAATACCGTAAAAGCAAGGGCTTATATTGAAAGAGGGCCTAGCGCTAAAAAATGGATTGTCGGAGGTCTTTCCGGTCAGGCTATTCATTCTATCGCCTTACAGAAAGTCGCTGAAGTACTGGCAGTGGTTAAAGTACCGGTAATTGGCATTGGCGGCATTTATAATACTGAAGACGCCTTGGATTTCTTTCGACTGGGAGTTAAAGCCGTTCAAGTTGGTACAGCTAATTTCCTTAATCCCGCAGTCATAGCTGAGATCGCGGACGGATTAAAACAAAAACTGAAGGAGGTGAAAAATGAGCGATAAACTAGTTCTGCGTCGTTTTGACGATATGCATTGCCACTTTAGAATCGGACCTATTATGACTGATGTGGTACCTTTCACAGCGCGCTATGCCGGTCGTGCAACAGTAATGCCGAATACGCGGCCCCGGGCTATTCTTACAGGAGCAGACGTTATATGGTATCGTGATCATCTACGGCGGCTACTCGATGGTATGGAGCTGGCTGGTACGTCAACACTTGAACCCCTGATGACGATAGAAATAAGAGATAATACAACGCCTGAGATGATTATTGAAGCTAAACATGTAGGAGCAATCGCTGGCAAAGTATATCCTTTGGGTGTTACCACTAATTCGGACGAAGGACTTCGCGATTTTTTCAACAGGAGTATTTCAAAGACTTTCCGCGCAATGCAGGACGTCGGAATGATCTTGCTTCTTCATGGGGAAATAGATCAGGAGCGGACACTTGTTACGAAACGGGAAGAGGCATTTCTTCCGATATTGGTACAGCTTGCCGAGAAATTCCCTGACTTGAAGATAGTTCTTGAGCATGTTTCCACAAAGGAAGCGGTCAGAAAGGTCAAAGAACTCGGAAAAAATATTGCGGCGACAATCACTGCTCATCATCTCTGTTTGACCTTGAATGATGTTATTGGTTACGGTATTCAGCCGCATAACGCCTATTATCCAATAGCCAAGGGTTTTGAAGATCGCGATGTTCTTATTGAGACGGCGACCAGCGGAGACCAAAAGTTCTTTCTTGGATCTGATACGGCGCCCCATCCGCGTGGAAAAAAAGAGTGCGCCAGGGGAGCTTGCGGCATTTTTACAGCTCCCGTGCTTCCGTCAGTCCTCGCCGAGATTTTTGAAAAAGCAGGTCGCCTGGACCGACTGGAGGATTTTACTTCTCGTTTTGGCGCTGAATTCTACGGTCTGCCGCTTAACGAAGACAGTATTATCCTCGTCAGAAACGAATGGAGAGTGCCTGAGCAAATAGGAGATATCGTACCCTTCCGAGCCGGTACTAGGCTCGATTGGCAGTTATCGGGAAAATAACGACCTTAAGAAGTCGCTGACCCTGCGGGATCAGCGACTTTCTATTTAAATGAACTGTTTTCCGCTACCGGGTGTGGATAAAAACGGTTGATTTTGTGTAAAAAATAAGGTAAAATTAAAGAACGAATATGTCAAAAATTAACTTAAAAAAGCTCAAAATAGAGGCTCAAAAAGAGATTAAAAAGGCCCAGGATTTGAAGAGTTTGAATGAAGTTTTCAATAAATATTTGGGCAAGCGCCAAGGAGAACTTGTCCGGATTTTGCGTTCTCTGGAGAAAATGCCCAAGGCAAAAAGAGCCAAAATAGGAAGAGAAGCCAATAAGCTTAAAGATTTTATCAAACAAAAAATAGAAATGAGAGCTGAAAAAGTGCGTCTTATTGATACATCCGTTGAGAAAACAGAATGGATTGATGTTACCGTTCCCGGTAAAAAACCGCTTTTAGGCCATCTCCATCCTTTAACTCAAGTTAAAAGAAAGGCTGAGGAAATTCTTCAATCAATGGGATTTTCGGTTGTTGAGGGGCCAGAAATAGAAACTGAATGGTATAATTTTAATGCTTTGAATTTTCCCAAAGAACATCCAGCCAGAGACGTGGTAGACACCTTTTGGTTAAGAAATGGCAAAGAAAAACTTTTGCTCCGAACTCATACTTCACCAGTTCAAGTTAGATATATGGAAAAGAACAATCCACCTTTGAGGATTATCATTCCTGGTCGGGTTTTCCGGCCGGAAGCAACTGATGCTTCTCATGAAATTAATTTTTATCACTTAGAAGGATTAATGGTAGATAAAGATATTTCAGCCGCTAATTTTAAAGCTATAATTCAAGAATTTTATGGAAAATTTTTTGGGAAGCCGGTAAAGGTCCGTTTCATACCAACTTTTTTTCCTTTTGTTGAACCCGGTTTCCAGGTTGATATATCTTGTTTGAATTGCCAAGGACGAGGCTGTTCTGCCTGCCAACAATCTGGTTGGTTGGAAATGATGGGAGCGGGTATGGTTCATCCAAATGTCTTTAAAAATTCCGGGCTTAATCCCAAATTTTGGCAGGGCCTTGCTTTCGGCATGGGTATAGAAAGATTAGCTATGATGAAATATAAAATCAACGATATTAGATTATTTTACAGCGGAGATTTACGGTTTCTAAATCAATTTTAAAATTATTTTATGAACTTTTCCTATAATTGGCTTCAGTCATTTTTCAAAAAAAAATTACCCAGGCCGGAGAAGCTGGCCGAGCTTTTAACTATGCATAGTTTTGAAGTTTCAGAAGTGAAAGATTTGCCAGGCAGCGGGAGCAAAGATTGGGTTTTAGACATCGATATTTTACCAAACCGTGGGTCGGACTGCTTTTCTCATTTGGGTATTGCCCGGGAGATTTCGGCAGTAACGGGCTTTAAATACAAAACCGATACCTATAAATTTAAAGAGGATAAAGGAATTGAAGCAAAAGACTTCATAAGCATTGAAGTGAAAGACAAAACTGCTTGTCCAAGGTATACAGCTAGAGTGATTACCGAGACCAAGGTTGGTTTCTCGCCGAAGTGGATGAGAGAGAGACTGGAGGCCTGCGGGTTAAAACCGATTAATAACATAGTAGATGTCGTCAACTACGTAATGTTAGAAACCGGCCAGCCCCTGCATGCTTTTGATGGAGAAAAACTTGAGGACCGAAAAATTATTGTCAGATTCGCCAAGGAAGGTGAAAAAATTATTACCTTGGACGGAGAAAGATACAGTTTAGAGAAAGGAATTTTAGTTATTGCCGATGCTAAGAAACCGGTGGCTATAGCCGGAATTAAAGGGGGTAAAGCCCCGGAGATTGATTTAAAGACAAGAGTTGTTGTATTGGAATCAGCCAATTTCGACTCTCGAGTTATCCGACGAGCGTCAAAAAGAATCGACTTAAAGACCGATGCTTCTTGGCGTTTTGAACACGGCATTGATCCGAATCTAACAGAGATTGCCATAAACAGAGCAGCTTTCCTAACTCAAGAAATCGCCGGAGGACGAATTGCTCAAGGCCTAATTGATCTTTATCCAAGAAAAGTTTTTTCTAAAAGAATCAAATTAGACTTAGAGTGTGTTGAAAGTTTGCTTGGGATAAAAATTCCTCGTCAAGAAATAATTACAATCTTAAAGTCATTGGATTTTAAAATTAAAAATTTGAAATCAAAAATTATCGAGGTTGAGATACCGACTTTTAGACTAGATGTTTCTACTCCGGAAAATTTGGTTGAAGAAATAGGTCGAATTCATGGTTATCAGGATATTCCGGCCCGATTTCCTCTAGCCGTTTTAATTTCTCCAAAAAGTAATTTAGATATTTTTTGGGAAAATCTTTCAAAAGACATCTTAAAAGAAGCCGGTTTTACCGAGGCTTATAATTATTCATTTATTTCCGAAAAAGATAGAGAAATGTTTAAATACAGCAAACATGAACTCATAGAGATTGGAAATCCAACCAGTTTAGATTTTCAATATCTCAGGCCGAGTTTGATACCAAATCTATTAAAAAATATTGAAAAGAATTTCAGAAATTTTGCCGAGATAAAAATTTTTGAGTTAGGAAAAATTTTTCATCACCCAAAGACAGAAAAAAAAGCGCTTAGTGGCGTAATGACCGGAAAGGTATTTTACGAAACTAAAGGGACTATTGATTTATTGTTGAATAAATTGGGAATTAGTAATACTTGGTTTGATGAGTACCGGCCAACTCCGGAAGAAAGCAAACTGTCAATCTGGCAGCCCAAAAAATGTGCAGAAATAAAAGTTGATCGTGAAGAAATTGGTTTCTTAGGAGAGATTTCTCCAAAAATTTTAGATAATTTAAAAATTACCACCGAAGTGATCGTATTTGATATTGATTTCGAAAAATTGTCTAAACTAACCTCAGAAGAACATGAATATCGGCCAATTTCCAGATTCCCTTCGGCCGTCAGAGATATAGCGATCTTGGTTCCACGCGAGGTAAAAGTTGCTCAGGTTTTGAATAAGATTTACGATACCGGCAAAGAATTAGTTCGCGACGTTGATCTCTTTGATATCTATGATGGTGGAGAGTTGCCGGCCGGTAAGAAAAATTTAGCCTTTCATATAATTTATCAAGCTGAAGACAGAACTATGACTTCTGAGGAAATTGATGGGCTTCAAAAAAAGATAATTAGCGATTTAGAAGAAAACCGAATATGGCAAGTAAGACAATAAAAAGATCAAAGAAGGAAAGCAGTTATGACGCCAAGGATATTTATGTTCTTGAGGGTTTGGATCCGGTCAGGAGAAGGCCGGGGATGTATATTGGCACTACCGGTTCTGAAGGACTTCACCATTTAATTTGGGAGGTGATTGATAACGGGATTGATGAATGTTTAGCTGGGCACGCAAATGAAATTAACCTGACGCTTTTGCCCGGCAATAAAATCAAGGGCGAAGATAACGGCCGAGGGATTCCAGTAGAGAAACATCCTCAGACAAAAAAATCAGCCTTGGAAACAGTAATGACTACCTTGCATGCCGGGGCAAAGTTCGGCGGCAAAGCTTATCAGGTAGCCGGAGGACTCCATGGAGTAGGGGTGTCGGTAGTTTGCGCTTTGTCTTCTTGGATGAGAGTTGAGGTTTGTCGTGGTGGAATAAAATACGCTCAAGAATATTCTAAGGGAAAGGCAAAGATAAAAATAAAAAAAGTGAGTACTTGCAAAGGCAGCGGAACAGCAGTAATTTTTGAACCTGACTCCGAAATCTTCAAAGAAATTAAATGGGATTTAAAGAAAATTTTAAATCACCTTAGGCAGCAGGCTTATCTGACCAAGGGAATAAAGATAAAAATTGTTGACCGGAGAGAAAAACCCGAAAGATCTTACAATTTTTATTTTGAAGGCGGTCTGTCATCTTATGTTAAATATTTAACTCGAGAAAGAACTCTCCGGCATCCGAATATTTTTTATGGCTCTGGCGAAAAAAATGGAATAATGGTTGAGATCGCTCTTCAGTATACCGAAGAATACGAGTGTTATGAAGAAAGTTTTGCCAATAATATTTGTACCGGAGAAGGCGGCACTCACTTGACAGGCTTTAGAACAGCCATAACCAGGACTTTTAATGACTATGCCAGGAAAAACGGGCTTTTGAAAGAAGGCGATGAAAATTTAAACGGAGAAGATGTTAGAGAAGGACTAACTGGTGTGGTTTCGGTTAAAATCCGGGAACCTCAGTTTGAAGGCCAGACTAAAGCAAAGCTGGGAAATCCGGAAGCGAAAATAGCAGTAGAAACGCTAGTTTCGGAAACTTTAACTGATTTTTTGGAGAGAAATCCCCAGGACGCCAGAAGTATTCTTGAAAAATGCGTTTTATCTCAGAGAGCGAGAAAAGCAGCTAAAACGGCCCGAGAAACGGTTTTAAAGAAGGGAGTTTTAGATGGATTAGCTCTGCCGGGAAAACTAGCTGATTGTGTCTCCCGAAGACCCGAAGAATCTGAGCTTTACATCGTTGAAGGAGAGTCGGCTGGCGGAAGTTCAAGGCAGGCTAGAGATCGGCATTTTCAGGCAATTCTGCCTTTGCGCGGTAAAATCCTAAATGTTGAACGGGCTCGCCTGGATAAAATTTTAAGCTCAAAAGAAATTAAGAGTTTGATTATCGCCTTGGGAACGGCTGTTGCCGAAGATTTTAACATTGACAAAATAAGGTATCATAGGATAATTATAACTTGTGATGCCGATACGGACGGAAACCATATCAGAACCCTACTTCTAACCCTCTTTTATCGCTATTTTAAACCTCTTATTGAGAAAGGATACCTTTATATCGCTCAACCCCCTCTTTATAAAATGCAAGTTGGAAAGGAGATAAAATATGCCTATACCGAGGACCAGAAAGTCAAGGTATTGAAGTCCTTTAGAAAAAGTTCCGGCGTTTCTATTCAGAGATACAAAGGCTTGGGAGAAATGAATAGTGGAGAGTTATGGGAAACGACCATGAACCCAGAAAATCGAGTTTTGCTTCAGGTAAACATTGAGAGTACGAAAGAGGCTGATAGGATTTTTGATATCTTAATGGGGGATGAAGTATTGCCGAGAAAAAAGTTCATCCAAGCACACGCCAAAAAAGTCAAGAATTTAGATATATAAAGTTTTGACGTGGCCGAAAAGAATTTTAATTCTTTGAGCACACGCCAAAAAAGTCAAGAATTTAGATATATAAAGTTTAAGAATTTAGATATATAATCCAGATATATAATTATGCTTAATAAAATTACCACATTTTTAAAAGAAGTTCAGCTGGAGATGAAGAAAGTTAACTGGCCGACTAGAGAGGAAACAATCAGATATACCTTAATGGTCATTGGCGTTGCCGTGGCCGTAGCCGTATTTTTAGGCGGCTTCGATTTTATATTTACTGATCTGCGAAATTGTTACTTCTTAAAAGTAGAACCGTGTTATACTGGAAGGCTTTTAGGATTTTAATATTGATTGATAAATTAAATTATGCCAAAGCAGAAGTTACCTGAAGAAAAAAATTGGTATGTCATTCACACTTACTCTGGATATGAAGATGCTGTTGCCCAAAGCTTAAGACAGCGGATTGAATCATTGGGAATGGAAGATAAAATTTTTGACGTTATCGTTCCTAAAGAAAAAAAGATTAAAATAAAAAGTGGTAAAAGAAAAGTGATAGAAGAAAAAATCTATCCCGGCTACGTTTTGGTGGAAATGGTGGTTACCGATGATTCTTGGTATGTGGTTAGAAATACTCCCAACGTCACTGGTTTTGTGGGAGCAGGAACCACCCCGGTCCCGGTTTCTAAGGACGAGATTGATAATTTGATGAAAAGAATAGGTGCAGAAGAGCCCCAGTATAAAATTGAGGTTAAGGTCGGCGATTTGATAAAAATTATTGACGGTCCCTTTAGAGACTTTGACGGCAAGGTTTCAGAAATTGACCAAGAGAGGGGAAAAGTAAAAGTGCTGATAAACATGTTTGGTCGGGATACGCCGGTTGAATTGGATTCATTACAAATTAAAAAAGTTTAAGGTTAAAGGTTATTATGGCAAAAAAAATAAAAACAGTTATTAAGCTTCAAATACCTGCCGGTCAGGCTACACCGGCGCCGCCGGTTGGTCCGGCTTTGGCTCCTCACGGTCTGAATATTATGGAATTCTGTCAGAAATTTAATGAATTAACCAAAAGCCAGATCGGCTGGCAAATCCCGGTTGAAATCAATGTTTACGAAAACAGAACCTATGAGTTAAAATTAAAACAGCCGCCGGCTTCGGACTTATTAAAAAAGGCAGCTGGAATTGAAAAAGGTTCGGGCTTGCCAGATAAAACCAAAGTTGGGAAAATAACCCGAGAGCAACTGAGCAAAATAGCTAAGCAGAAAATGGCAGATTTGAACACCGACAATATTGAAGCTGCCATGAAGATCATTGAAGGTACCGCCAGGAATATGGGTATAGAAATAGAGAAATGAATAACGTCCTAAATTGGAAGGGGGTCGGGGAAACCCTACGGTTTCCCCGTATAGGAAAATATTAAAAACCGAGGGTTGTTAAAGAGCGAACAAATATATAAAGTATTATATATTTGTGAGCGATTAATTAAGTATTACTACTATGGGTATAGAAATAGAGAAATGAAACTACTATGATACTATCCGACCGCGATATTAAAAAATATATTAAGGAAAGAAAAATTTTAATTTTTCCCGATCCTGATTTTGAGACACAATTAGGACCATGCTCTTTGGATTTACGTCTGGGGAATAGCTTCAAAACATTTAAGCCTACCCAGTATCCTTATTTAGACTTAAGAAGAAAAAAAAGCTTTGAAGAGGTTATGGAAGAGGTTGTTATAGATGAAGGCGCTCCTTTTATTCTTCAGCCAAAAGAATTTGTAATAGCCGTAACCAGAGAAGAGTTTATTTTGCCAAACGATATAATGGCCAGATTGGATGGGAGAAGTTCTTTAGGAAGATTGGGTTTAGTTGTTCATTCCACTGCCGCTCGTTTTGATCCTGGCTGGAAGGGAAAAGCCGTAATGGAATTAGGAAATTTGGGAATTATGCCCATTATCTTATATGAGGGGTTGCGGGTTGCCGCTCTCACTTTTGAAACTCTTTCTTCGGCGGCGGAAATTCCTTATACAAAGCATAAAGATCATAAATACGCAAATCAAAGCGGATCTGACGCCAGTAAATTGAACGAAGAGCCTCGTTGAGACTTTTCTATCCCTTCATCCGCTAATGTGGGTTCAGTAAACGAAGAACCTAAGTCTTAACGGCTATTTATTTAATAGAAACTCATAAATGAAGCCACTAACGACCTCTAATTTAAAGGTAAAATTTTTAGGCATTACCCCGCTCCTAAAAGATAGAAGCGGGGTTTTAAATCCTCAAGAAATCGCTGCTTTCTCGGCTCTTTTGACCTTTAAAGGGAAATCAATAAAAAATCTTTTTAAGGACACTTTAAAAAGAGGTGAAAATCTACAAGATAGAATTAGTAAAATTTTACAGAGGTCTTCTTTAATCGGCCACGCTTCAGTGGCTACCACTCCTTCTCTCTCTTTAAGTTATGAGGGGAGTAAGTTTTTAGATTCAGCGCTGACCGGCATTTATTTTTCTTCCTCCTTGGTTTCTTCCGGCAGGCGTACTGGAACTGCCGAAAAAGACATTGTTTGTCCTGTCAAAATTTTACGAAATAAAAGAGCGAAAAAGATCTATCAAGAAACTTCAGAAAAAATTGTTAAATTTTTTAATTTTCTTTTATCTCAGGGAATTTCCAAAGACGAAGCCAGTAAAATTTTGCAATACGGAATCTACGGCACCGGCATAATTCAGTTGCCGATTGAGTCAATTATTTCTCTAAAAAGACAATATTTAGCTGAAAAAGACTGGATGCCGGAAGAAATTGGTCTTTTACTAGGGAAGATTGAAGAAGAAACAAAAAAACTAGGCATAGACTTGCTTTACAATACCAGACTAGTTGCTCCCCGGAATGTTTATCCTTACCCAAATATCTTTAAAAACCCTCAAAAATCAAATTTAGTTAGAGAAATTCGAAGAAACGAAAAATTGATTGATAAATCAAGAATTATTTCTTTGGACGCCTTGATTACCCCGGAATTAAAAAATAAATTAGTTGGATTAGAAAGAAAGAAAAAAGAAGTATTTTCTTCTCCCAAGAAGATTAAAAAAGAATGGCTGAATCTTTTATCTTCGCTTCAAGAAATTGTCCGGGATTACAATTCAGCTTTGAGAGTTAAGGTTTTATCTTCTATTCCCTGGCGAATCTGGGGAGAGAAAAAAAGACACAGGACTTGTCCTCAGATTATAGAATCGATCTATTATTGTGTCGAAAGGACGGCTAAAATTTTTCAAAAGAACAAAAAACTAATCAAAAAGCTCGATGAACGTCCGTTCATCTCATCCCTTCGCTTCGCTCGGGAAATTGAAGAAGTTTTTTCCATTCCTCCCTCAATTAAAAATAATCGAAAACTTCTATCGGAATATCTCTCAATTGCTTTAGAGGCTTTTGAAAGCTATCAGGTCTTGATTAAATTAAAAATTAAACCAAGAGATGCAGTTTTCTTGATCCCCCGAGCAGTCAAAGTTGATATTTTACAAGAATATGACTTATACAATCTTTTAGCCGGCTATTATCCTTTAAGGGTTTGTCAGACGGCTGAAGAGGAAATGAGAAGAAATTCTTTAAGAGAAGTGGCTCAAATAAAAAATATTTTAGCCAAAAAGGGTTTGGGATTTTTGAATAAATTTATTGTTCCTAAATGCCAAATAGTCGGTTTTTGCCTTGAAGATAAGACTTGCCCAATGATTTTTAATTCGGTTAAAAACTATAATGAAAAATTCCACCAAGAGATAAGAGCTGAGCTAAAAAAACAATTTGAAAAAAATCTTAAAAATCTAGGGTAATAGAAATATGATTTTAGGGGTAAAAGAATTATTAAAATTGGTTAGGGAGAAAAATTTAGTTGAGAATCTTTCAGAAAGGGAGCTGAAGAATCCCGAAGGGGCCGGTTTTGATATAAGAATAGGGGAGTTGTATAAAGTAGAAGGAAAAGGGTTTTTAGGAATAGAAGAAAGAGAAACCCCGCAGATTAGATCTTTAGCCAAGTTCAACGAGAAAAAACCGAATAAAATATCGCTTAGGCCAAAAACTTATTATTTGATGAAAACCATTGAAAGGCTGAACCTGCCGGAAAATATTCTGGCTCTCTTCACTCCTCGTTCAACTTTATATCGTTCTGGCGTCTATATTTTTGGCGGTCAAACCGCTCCCGGATATAAAGGCGAGCTAACCACCGGTATTTATAATTTTAGAGAAGAAGGTTTTGACCTGGAAATGGGCTCAAGAGTTATCCATGTTATGTTTTTTGAGGTTAAGGGAGGAACTAATCTCTACCGTGGCCAATGGCAGGGTGGCAGAGTTACCACCAAGAAAAAAGAAAAGCAAATATAACAAAAAACATAGAGATTAAATATGACGGAATATCAACCAACAATCGGTCTTGAAATCCACGTTGAGTTAAGGACTAAAAGCAAGATGTTTTGTTCTTGTCCTAATGATCCGGACGAACGCAACCCCAACGTTAATATTTGCCCGATTTGCCTGGGTCACCCAGGGACGCTCCCGGTAATTAATCAGGAAGCAGTTAAAAAAGTGATTAAAACAGGATTAGCTTTAAATTGCCAGATTCCGGAACATTCAAGGTTTGACAGAAAAAATTATTTTTACCCTGATTTACCCAAGGGTTATCAAATTTCTCAATTATATCAACCGCTCTGCAAGAGTGGATTTTTAGAGATCGCTGAGGCTTCGTCTCATCTCTCCCTTCGCTCGGCTTCGCCAAGCTCGGAGATTGCTGGGGAAAAAATTAAGATTAGAGAAGTTCACTTGGAAGAAGATACGGCGAAACTTATACATCCCGAAGGTCAAACTTATTCTCTTGTTGATTTCAATCGGGCGGGAGTGCCGTTAATGGAATTAGTTACTGAGCCTAGTATTTATTCAGCTAAAGGAGCCAGGCAATTTGCTGAAGAGCTTAAGTTAATTTTGAGATATATAGATGTTTCTACAGCTGATATGGAAAAAGGCCAAATGCGGGTGGAAGCGAACGTTTCAGTTAGTAAAGATAGTAAATTGGGGACTAAAGTAGAACTTAAAAATCTTAATTCATTTCGGGCATTAGAGCGGGGGATTGAATATGAAACTGAAAGACAGGCCGAAATCTTAAAGTCCGGTAAAAAAGTGGTTCAGGAAACGCGTGGCTGGGACGACATAAAAAGCAGAACTTTTTCTCAGAGAGAAAAAGAAGAAGCTCATGATTATAGATATTTTCCTGAACCCGATTTACCCCCTCTTCGTCATTCAAAAGAATTTATTGATGAAATCAGAGCAGAAATTCCGGAACTACCTCAGCAGAAAAGAGAAAGATTACTCAGAGAGTATAGTTTAGATGAAAAGAGTGTGGAAATTTTCGTTTATAATAAAAACTTGGGAGAATATTTTGAAAAGGTAACTTCCGAATTGCCGCCAAATCTGACAAAAGACAATCTTTCAAGATTAATTAAACTTACTTCAAACTATATGATTACTGATCTTCAGGGCCTACTCAAGGGTGTTTCCGTTGCAAGTAAGAATTTTAGGATAACTCCAGAGAATTTCGCTGAATTTATTACCTTGATTCACGAAGGAAAAATTTCGAGTAAGATCGCTAAGCAGGTGTTATCTGAAATGTTCAAAACGGGCGCCGACCCCTCGCATATTATTGAAGAAAAAGGATTGACGCAGATGACCGACGAGTTTGAAATTGAAAAGATTATCAAAGAAGTAATTTCTAAAAATCCTAAAGCTGCTAAAGATTTCAAATCTGGCAAAGCCAATGCTTTTCAGTATCTTATCGGCCAGATAATGGCAGCCACAAAAGGAAAGGCTAACCCAGAAACGGTCTCTCGGGTATTGACAAAATTATTAAAGGATGTATAATACAGTTTAGTTCCAAAAATAGCATCTTAATAAGGAGGTAAGAATGCGACAGAGGAAACTCTTAGATGAATTAATTCTGGAACTTGGTGTTCTAGAAAAGAAAAGAACAGAGATTCTTCAGGAAGCCAGTAAGTTGATAGAAAAGAATTCAGACAAGGTTCGCCCAGAAGAAATTCAATCTCTTATTGGGCGGGCTAGAAAACTGGTTAAAAATTTCGATAAAAAGGTGGAAGCCATTGAAAAAATGGTTTCAAAAAAATAAAGAAAGGAGGTGATATTATGGAGATGCCGAAAAAAGGTGAGCTAGTTATGTGTCGTCCTCCCTTTGTAGGTTTTCCTTTCATGGGACAAGTGATAGCGGTGAACAAGAGGTTGGAGAGAGTCCTCCTCGTGACAGGGATCAAAGGGGAAAAAGGGAACATAGTCCATACGGTTTCCTTTGGCCGACTCTTCCGTAGAGTTCAGTAATTATGAGGGCATCCCAGGACATCGTTAAGGGGGACCAAGAGCGAGAAACAAAAGCTTTTGGCCCCCTTATTAATTTTCTAAAAACTTTTTTACTAATTTTTCAGCTTTTTTCTGATTTTTTATCCATTTAATTCTCTTGTCAGGTTTCCACCAGGTCATTTGTCGCTTGGCGTAATTCTGGAGTTCAATTACCGAGTTTTCTAACATTTCTTTTTCAGTGATTTTATTCTGCAAATATTGAGCTGCTATCCGGTAGTGTATCCCGAATTCTTCAATCCTCTGCCAAGACAAGCCTCCGCCAGCTGGCGGATTTTTTAATTTCAGAACCTCTTTTAAAAGTCCTTGCTTCAACCACTTTAAAAATCTTTTTTTTATTAAATTCTCAAGTTCTTTTTTCTCTTTTTTAATTCCGATTATTAAAACAGGATAGGGGAGAGGTTCTTTCTTCAAGGCCGGAACATGGCCAATTTTTTTTGCTATTTCAATTGCCCTGATTAATCTTCGGGGATTTTTCTTTTCAATCGTTTTAGCTCTTTGTGGGTCAAGTTTTTTTAAGATTCGGTAAAGCTCTTTTATCGGTTTCTTTTCTAACTTCATTCTTAATTTCCAATCTGGCGAAACTTCTGGAATTACAATACCGTCTACTATTGCCTGAATATAAAAACCGGTCCCGCCGCATAAAATAGGAACTCTGTTTTTTTTGAATATTTTACTGACTGCCCTAAGAGCCAGTTTTCTATATTGAACTACGGTAAATCTTTTTTTTGGCGAAACGACATCCAAAAGATGATGGGGGATATCTTTCATTTCTTTTTTAGTAACCTTCCCGGTTCCGATATCTAGACCACGATAGACCTGTCTTGAATCAGCCGAAATAATTTCGCCATTAAATTTTTTGGCTAACTTTACAGCCAATTCCGATTTACCCGAAGCCGTTTGACCTAAGATGACAATAATTTTTCTAGACATTTTTCTCTTCTCTTTTTCTCTGCTAAAGGCACATCATCCTTCATTTTAAAAGCAGCAGTGCCCGGCCGCGGAGAATACTTGGAGATATAAGCCAGATTGAATTTAATTTCTTTAAATAATTTTACCGTATTTTCAAATTGTTCCCTGGTTTCTTCGGGAAAACCAACGATTACATCAGTTGTTAGGTTGATATCGGGGATTTTTTTTCTAATTTTTTTTACAAGATTTTTGTATTGTTCTACCGTATATGGCCTATTCATTCTCTTTAAGATTTCATTGTCTCCGGATTGAACAGGCAAATTAATATATTTGGCAACTTTTTTGGATTTTTTCATTACGTCAATTAATTCATCGGATAAATTCTTGGGATTAGGGGACATTAATCTTATTTGGAAATCACCAGGTATATCATTTACCATTCGTAATAATTTTGGAAAATTAACGGAAGAATTGGTAGGCGAAGTGTAATTATTGACATTTTGGCCTAAAAGCCAGATTTCTTTTAATCCTTTTTTGGCTACATCTTTTACTTCTTTTAAGATTTCTTGATGGTTCCGGCAAACCAAAGTTCCTCGGGTATAAGGGACAACGCAGTAACTGCAAAAATTATTACAACCATTAGAAACAGGAATATAAGCTGCGGGTTTATATTTGCATTTTGGCGTAACATTAAAATAATTTTTTTGAGGCCAGATTGAGTCAAAAATTTTTCTAAATTTCCTCTTATCTTCTTTCAAAACACAGCCGGTTAAAATAGTTTTAAGCTTAGGACTTCTCTCTTTTAATTTTTTGAATTTTGGGAAAAGTCCATAAATTCTATCTACCGCCGACTGTCTAACAGAACACATGTTAACCAAAATTAAATCAGCCTCATTTTCTTTTGAAGCTGACTGGTATCCTTTGTCTTCCAGTGTTGTAGCAATTCTCTCCGAATCCGACTTATTCATCGCACACCCAAAGGTTATAATATGATATTTGGGCATATTCTATTTTTTCTTCTCTATCTCCATCTTCACTTTTTCCATAAACTTTGTTAGTTTCATCATTCCAATATCTCCTTTTCTCCTCTGTCTTACCCTGACCGATTTTGATTTCATTTCTTTGTCGCCAACCACCAGAAGATAAGGAATTTTCTGGATTTCGCCCTCCCTGATTTTTTTAGAAACTGTTTCATTTTCGTCTTTTACCTCAGCTCTCAAAGAGCTTAGTTCTTTTTTTACTGACTGAGCGTATTTTTCATGACGGGCTCCTATCGGAATAATCCAGGCCTGGATTGGAGCTAACCACAAGGGTAAACTGCCGGCATAGTGCTCAAGCAGAACCCCGATAAATCTTTCAATTGAGCCAAGGAGGGCCCGGTGAACCATAATCACCCGTTGTTTTTTTCCTTTTCGGTCAATATAATTTACATCAAACCGTTCGGGAATATTAAAATCAAGTTGAATAGTACTGCACTGCCAAGGTCTTCCCAGAGAATCCTTGATTTTAATATCAATTTTCGGGCCATAAAAAGCTCCTCCACCGGCATCTGTTTCATATTTTATTTTTAATTTCTCTAGAGAATATTTAAGAGAATTTTCAGCTTTTCTCCAGATTTTAGGTGATCCAACGTATTTTTCCGGTTGAGTGGAAAGATAAACATCAAATTCTTTGAAACCAAAATCTTTTAAGATTTTATAGGTTAATTTGAGGGTGAAGAAAAGTTCTTGAGAAAGTTGTTCCGGAGTACAAAAGAGATGAGCATCATCTTGGGTGATTTGTCTGACTCTTACCAGGCCGTGTAAGGTTCCTGATTTTTCATACCTATAAACAGTTCCCATTTCGGTATAGCGTAAAGGCAGATCTTTGTAGCTTCTGATACTTGTTTTATAAACAGCAATATGAAAAGGGCAGTTCATTGGTTTTATTTGATAGTCGTCTTTTTCTTCTTTTCCTATTTCTTTCATATGCATGGGAGGCAGCATATTTTCTTTGTAAAAGTCAGTATGGCCAGAAGTTTTCCAGAGATTCAGCTTACCGATATGAGGCGTGTCTACCAATTGATAACCCGCTTTTAAATATTCATTTAAGGCATAGTCCATTATAATTTTTTTTAATAAAGCTCCTTTTGGATGCCAAAGAATAAGGCCGGGCCCGACATTTTCATCAACGTGAAATAAGTCCATTTTCTGGCCCAGAAGCCGATGGTCTCTTTGTTCTGCCTCTTTTTCTTTTAAAAGATAATTGTTCAGTTCTTTTTTAGTTTCAAACGCTATTCCGTAAATTCTTATTAACATTTGATTTCTCTCCGAACCCCGCCAATAGGCACCGGCAATCTTTATTAACTTGAAGGCGTTAATAACCTCTTTAGCTTGCCCTGAATATAATTGAAGGGTTGATTTAACATGCGGCCCCTTACATAGGTCAATAAATTTGTCACTTTCATAGATAGTAGCTTTTTCCTCGGTTAATTCTTTAATAAGTTCTAATTTATAGGGTTGATTTCTAAATATTTCTTTTGCCTTTTCTTTTGTAATAACTTTCTTCTCAAATTTAATGTCTTGTTTGATCAATTCTTTCATTTTCGCTTCAATCCTTGGCAAATCCTCAGGAGTCAAAGGACAAGATAAATCAAAATCATAGTAAAATCCGTTTTCAATTGCCGGGCCAATGCCAAATTTAACTCCGGGAAAGAGCTCTTGAATGGCGTAAGCCATAATATGGCTAAGGGAATGTCTGATTGTTTCAATTTTCAGCATATACTGAGCTTCTAAAGGAAGCGGGGGGCAGCCAAAGTCTTGGCTTCAGCGACCTTTTAGCTTTCTTCAATAACTTCTTCGACTTCTTCGCAAATTATTTTTGGGACGCCGTCACGATTATCAACCCGGCCTTTAACCATAACGATTTTATTTTCTTGAAATATTTCATGATTCCTTTCAATAATTCCTGGGAAGACAACCACTTCAACCTTGTTATCTTCGTCTTCCAGTTGAGTAAAAAGCATCGGTTTTCCGTTTTTGGTGATAATCTTCTTGATTGAAGAAATTACTCCGCCGATTCTGACCATCTTGCCGGTTAGCTCCTGGGTGATTCGGGATAAAGGCAAAACCTTCTTTTCCAAAACTTTTTTAAAATCTTCAATCGGATGGGAGGTAACAAAGAGGCCTAATAATTCCTTTTCCCATGTTAACTTTTCGTTTTTGGTAGCTGTTTCCGTTTGAGCTAATCGAAAGTTGGCTGTCTGGGAAAATCCGTCAAAAAGACCTCTTTGACCCTCTGATTTTGCCCTTTGAGTTTCTCGACTGGCCTCTAATAATCTTTCTAAATTGAATAAAAGCTGGTTCCTCTCAGCTAAGTTATCAAAACATCCGGACTTGATTAAGCTTTCCAGAGATTTTTTATTTAAATCCCGCGAGCTAATTCGGTTGACAAAGTCAAAAATTGAACGATAGGGACCGGCATTTTTCCTTTCCCGGACAATGGATTGGACTACATTATGGCCGACATTTTTTATAGCTAATAATCCAAAACGTATTTTGTCGGGAGGCACCACGGTGAAGTTCTCCAGGCTTTCGTTGACATCAGGAGGCAAAACCTCGATTCCCATTTTTTTACACTCTTGAATTAAAAATCCGATTCTTTCAACGTCAGTTTTTTCTGAAGTTAAAACCGATGCCATAAACTCTATTGGAAAGTGAGCTTTTAAGAAAGCTGTCTGATAGGCAATAAGGGCGTAACAAGCACTGTGGCTTTTATTGAACGAATAGCGGGCAAAAGGCTCAAACCAGTGCCAGATTCTCTGGCTAATATTTTCTTCTATGCTATTTTCTCGTGCGCCTTCAATAAATTTTTCTTTTTGATCCATTAAAAGTTTTTTAATTTTCTTGCCAATTGCTTTTCTTAAGACATCAGCCTCAGAAAGCGAGAAACCAGCTAATTCCTGGGCAATTTTCATCACTTGTTCCTGGTAAAGAGGAATGCCGTAAGTTGAAGACAAGATCGGTCTCAGTTTTGGATGTAAATATTCTATATTTCTTTTTTTATGTTTTCCGGTAATATAATCCGGGATAAATTGCATCGGACCAGGCCGGTAAAGAGCAACCATAGCAGTAATATCTTCAAGATTAGTCGGTTTTAATTCCTTAAGATAACGTCTCATACCGTCTGACTCTACCTGAAACACGCCAACTGTTTCCGCTTTTTGGAAAAGTCGGAAAGTCTCTTTGTCGTCAAGGGGAATATTTTCAATATTAATGCTTTTACCCTGAACTTTATAGATTCGGGCTAGAGTATCCTCAATAATGGTTAGGTTCTTCAAGCCCAGGAAATCCATTTTCAATAGTCCCAAATCTTCTATAGCGTGCATTTCGTATTGGGTGACGATGTTGTTGTCGTTTTGGGTCGGATGTTGAAGGGGCACAATATTTTGCAGAGGTTCTTTGGAAATCACCACGCCGCAGGCATGGGTTGAGGCGTGCCGGGCGCAGCCTTCCAGCTTTTTGGCAAAATCAACTAATTTTTGAGCTTTTTGGTCGCTGAGATAGGTTTGACGAAATTCGTCAACGCTGGCCAGGGTTTGATCCAAGGTTAAGCCAAAAGGAATCATTTTAGCAATTCGGTCGCAATAAATATAAGGATAGCTTAGAGCTCTTCCTACGTCTCTGATCACTGCCCGGGAAGCCATTGTCCCAAAAGTAATAATCTGAGCTACTTTCTCTTGGCCGTATTTTTGGGCGACATAACCAATTACTTCGTCTCTTCTGCGATCGGTGAAATCTAAATCAATATCAGGCAGAGAGGCGCCTCGGCCGGGATTTAGAAATCTTTCAAACAAAAGATTGTATTTTAAGGGATCAACGTTGGTAATGTTCAGAACATAAGCGACGAGCGATCCCGCAACAGAGCCTCGGCCCGGGCCAACAACAATTCGATTCCCCTTTGCCCAATTAACAAAATCCTGAACGATTAAGAAATAAGAAGCAAAGCCTGTTTGCTTGATTACTCCCAATTCATAATTCAATCTGTCCAGAACCTCTTTATTCGGCTTTTCACCGTATCGTTCTTTCACGCCTTGGCAGCAAAGCTCTTCTAAATATTCGTCAGCTGATTTTCCGTTCGGCGTTTCAAAATGAGGAAGCTTGATTTTCCCCAACTCAAATTGAAAATTACAGAGTTCAGCGATTTTTTGAGTATTTTCAATTGCCTCCGGAGTTTCTTTAAAAAATTCTGCCATTTGCCCCGGGCTTCTTATTGAGAAGTCGTCCTTTTTCATGGTTAATCTTTCCGGGTCATTTGGGTCAGCCCCTGTGTTAATTAGCATTAAGATATCTTGGGCTTCAGCGTCTTCCGGTTTTAGATAATGGGAATCGCAAGTAGCTACCAGAGGAATGCCGGTTTTTTTGGAAATAGAAATTATAGCTTCATTAACCTTTTTTTGCTCGGGAATGTTCGGATGATGCTCCAGTTCTAAATAAAAATTATTCTTGCCAAAAATTTCTTGATATTTTAAGGCTAATTCGGTAGCTTCTTTTGTCTTTTTCGCCAGAATTAACTGAGGAATTTTTCCCTGAAGGCAGGCAGATAAACCAATCAGGCCTTCGGAATATTGGGCCAGCAGTTCTTCATCAATTCTAGGCCTGTAATAAAATCCTGTGAGATAGGACTTGGTAATTAATTTGACTAAATTTTTATAACCTTGTTCATTTTTTACCAGGAGCACTAAATGATACCTTTTGTCGTCAATATTCGGCCTTTCCTGAGTCATCTTCTCAAAAGCTAGATACATTTCAGCGCCCACAATGGGTTTAATACCTCTTTCCTTCGCTTTCTTATAAAACTCCACCGCGCCGTAAATATTGCCGTGGTCGGTTATAGCCAAAGAATCCATGCCCAATTTTTGAACATAGTCTAAAATCTCATCAATTTTTGGCAAACCATCAAGCAATGAGTAATGGGAATGGAGGTGTAAATGAGTAAATTTCATAAAAAATAAAAACCTTTTCAATTGTTACTTTATTTTAGTTTTTCCGAGAAGGAAAGTCAATAAGCCCCCCAGTATATTTGGCTTGACAATTTTTTATCGCTATGTTATAAAAATAATAGAAAGGAGGTGACAACAAAATATGGAAAAGAAGATAGAGCCGCTTCGGGCTAAGATTGAGATCTTTTCAGAACCAGTGAAGGCCCAGTTAGAAATTTTAGCAGAGATGACACATAAACGTGTCGGCGGCGGCAGGGTCCAGATGAATGTGATGTCATGGGAGGGGATTGCAAGAACTATTGTTCCTCTGCATCCTCAAAGAAAGGAGGGGTTTGATCAACAAAGCAAGACAGGGTGGACCCGACCAGAATTCGCTCTCTCAAGAAAATTCAGCGAATATGGTTGGCCAGAGTTTGAAAGGGCTGTAGTCTTTGCCGTATTAAAAAGGCAGTCTGTTGATCCAAAAAATGCTTTCATTCCTCTAGCCCCGGGCCTGCTTGACATTGAAGCGGGTATGAAGACTGAAGCGATTTATGGACACAGAGAGATTGATATTTATGGCTCTTCAGGGAAGCCGGATCCGGTTTTTAGGGAGAAAATATGCGGTATTATAGGACTAACTACCGAATATGGAAATGGGCCAGATTCCATAGAGGTAGTGATTCCGGTCTACACGCCTGGCACCTGGACCCGGATTGAGGACTTCGAGTTCGGACGTAAAGCCGGCATAGTGGTAGTAACGTCTTTTCTAACTCTGTGGTCTGAAGGGATGTCTATTGATAGCTTAATGGAGATGCCCTGGACTATCGTTTCTGGCAAAGTGAGGGAGGCGGTCAAAATTGCAAAACATCTCAATAGACTCTGCGCTCTGCGCGATTAAATGAGATGTAAGCGGTGAGATATAAGCGGAGGGAAAGAACCGAAGGCTAAAGGTAATCTTTCCCCCCGCTTTTTTATTTTTAAAACCAATGATAGAATTTAGCTAATGTCTTATCTTAGCTTAAGAGAAGAAAGAAAATTATGGAAAAAAGGATATAAAAGGGTGGCCTGTCTGGACGAAGCCGGCCGGGGCCCTTTGGCCGGACCAGTCGTAGCCGCAGTTTGCATGACTGTAGATTACAAATTGAATATTAGAGATTTTAAGAATTTGAAAGATTCTAAAAAGCTTTCCCGAAAGCAACGAGAAAAATTTTATAAAATTATAACTAAGAACAAAAATATTAAGTGGGGGATAGGCAGAGTTTCAGAAAAGTTAATTGATAAAATCAATATCTTGGAGGCAAGCAAATTAGCAATGAAAAAAGCCATAACAAGACTGAAGAAAAAACCCGATTTTTTAATCCTGGATGGGAAAATGGAATTAGATTTACCTATCCTTCAAAAATCAATTGTTAAAGCTGATGAAAAAGTTTTTTCCTGTGCGGCAGCTTCAATTTTGGCTAAAGTGACCAGGGACAAAATAATGAAAAGATATCACAAAAAATATCCTCGCTACTGCTTTGATAGACATAAAGGTTATCCAACAAAACTACACTTGAGGATGTTGAAGAAATACGGCCCATGTAAAATTCACCGAAAGTCATTTGGACCGGTCAGGACTTGTAAAACAAAACGACCTGTAGTAATATAAATTTCAGTTTAGGTAACCCAATAAGGCGGGGGAGCGAATAATTTTGTGCTACCACTATGGCTTTGCCAAAATGGAGAAAAACAAAAGGAAGAAGGAACCAGAGAAGAGCCCATATTTATCTTGAAAAACCAAATTTATCCAAATGTCAAAAATGCGGCCATTTTGTTTTGCCCCATACCGTTTGCTCCAGCTGCGGCTATTACAAAGGAAGAGAGATGATTGATGTTTTGAAGGAATTGACTAAAAAAGAAAGAAAACAGAGAGAAAGAGAAATGAAAGCCAAAGAACGAGAAGAAAAGAAGGAAAAGCCATTAAACTTGGAGCAATTAAGTAAAAAATAATATGTCGAGCAGGCACCTATCAAGAAGTATTGCCATGCAAAGCTTATATGAGTGGGATTTTTTCGGGAAGAAGATTGATTTAACTAAAACGGTTGAGAAAAACCTCAAAGAATTCGGTCCGGGCCTGGAAGACCCGAGTTTCACCTGGGAATTAATAACTGGAGTCGTTCAGCAACTTCAAAAAATTGACAAGATTATTGAAAAGGCGGCTCCCGAGTGGCCCATAGATCAGATTAGTATCATTGACAGGAATGTCTTGAGAATTGGCTTATACGAATTATTATATTCTGATAAAGCCGCTGTTCCGCCGAAAGTGGCTATTAATGAAGCTATTGAGCTGGCTAAATCCTTCGGTGGCGAAAGCTCGGGCAAGTTCATCAACGGAGTTTTAGGAACAGTGTTTAAGGAAGTAGATAAACCCGATGCTAATATACAAATGAATACTAACGATACTGGCAAAAAATAAATTCGTATAATTAGTATCAATTTGTATATGGGTATCGATTTTCGTGAAAGATTTCTCGCGGTTAGAAAAAAAATTAGGTGTAAAATTTAAAAATAAAGATTTATTGATTCAGGCTTTCTGCCACCGTTCGTATATAAATGAAAACCCAGATTTTTATTTGTCTCATAATGAAAGATTGGAATTTTTAGGCGATGCAGTTTTAGAGTTAGTGGTCACGCAATATCTCTACAAAAAATATCCCAAGAAAGCAGAGGGTGAACTGACTAACTGGCGGGCATCTTTGGTTAATGCTAAAATATTAGCTGAAGTCTCTAAAAATTTGGGTTTTAACGATTTTCTTTTATTGTCCCGGGGGGAAAGCAAAGAACTGGGCAAGGCCCGTCAATACATTTTGGCCAACACTTTTGAGTCATTCATTGGCGCCATGTATCTTGACCAAGGAATTGATACTTGCCAGAAATTCATTGAAAAAAACTTGATCAAAGAATTACCCAGAATTATTGAAAAAGGCCTTTTCAAAGATACCAAGTCCCATTTTCAGGAAGAGGCCCAGGAAAGTAAAGGTATTACCCCCACCTATAAAGTTTTAGAAGAATGGGGACCGGACCATGCCAAACACTTTATTATCGGAGTTTTTCTTGATAAAACATTGATAGCCAAGGGCGATGGCTCTTCTAAGCAGGAAGCCGAGCTGGAAGCGGCTAAAAACGCATTAGAAGCTAAAAATTGGTAACAAAATATGCTTGTAATAAGATTATTCAGAGTCGGTAAAAAAAATCAGCCTTTTTTCAAAATTGTTGTTACTGATAAAAAAAGATCCTCAACCAGAGGCCGTTTTGTTGAACAAGTAGGTAATTGGAATCCTTTAACCAAGGAGAAAGTTTTAAAACAGGAAAGAGTTAAATACTGGTTGTCGGTCGGAGCACAACCTTCAGCTTCGATTCATAATTTACTGGTTTCAGAAAAAATTATTGAGGGAAAGAAAATAGATGTTCATAAAAAACCGAAAGAGAAAAAAGAGAAACCGGTTGAGGAGAAACCTGCCGGGGAAAAAGCTACGATCGAAACAACGCCAGTAGAAAAGAAACCGCTTGAAGAAGAACCGAAAGAAGAGGGAAAATCAACTAAGGAAGCCGAACCGAAGGTTGAGGAAAAATCGCCTGAAAAACCTGGTGAAGAAAAATCTGTTGAGGAAATGAAGCCGAAAGTAGAAGAGAAACCGGCTGAGAAAACTGAACCGAAGGTAGAAGAAAAACCGCTCAAAGAAGATAGATCTTCTTCTTACTCTTCACCTTCTGAAGAAGGCTCAGGTAAAAAAGAATAAATACTCTCTCTTTAGCCCCACGGCAAATTCTGGTCGTGGGGCTTGACATTTTTTGAGTATATGCTATAATACAGGTATCGAGGGGCGAAGAAGATAAATCTTCTTCTTCCCCTTCACTTCCATAGAAGGAAGTTCAGGGAGAGAGTAAATTTTTAATATTATTGACAATTGACCGCGGGCGACTCTCTCCTTAGAGAGCCGCCCGCTTCATTTACAAATAAATATAAGGAAGGAAGATAAGATGAGAAGATTAATAAAGTTTTTCAAAGATCTCATCTTTTTATACAAAGATAAGAAGGGAAGGATGGACATGCGTCTGTCTCTCCAAGAGAATGTACTTCATTAAGAAAATGAGGTAGCAAGGAGGAGTCAGTGACATCTCTTTGGCACCATCGCTGACTCCCTCCCAAACTTTAGCTCATTTTAGACGAAGTGAGTTGAAAAATGGGAATTCGCGAGGAATCGCGTGCAGAGTTTAATACTCAAAGTTCCCTAAAAATATTTTCCATAAAAAAGCGCGCAATGAGTGACCTGCTGCTCGGGTCCTCCGATAAACTCAGGACGCGGGCAGAGGTGACTGATTAAAAGGAGGTGAGAGAATGGCTTATTATGTTGTAAATGGCGTCGTTTTTCGGCGCCAAGAAGAAGCCGTAGCCTACAAAAAAGAATGCAAGTAGGCTATCGAGAAAGGAGGACTTATTTAAGGAGTTTCACCATCCCTTCGATAAGTTCTCCAATCTCTCAAGCTCGAGATTAAACAATCGTGAATTTGAGAGATTAAATAGTTCTTTTATATAATAGCTTCATGGCGGCGAAATGTCCTTCTGGCTATATGCATCTGGAGGACATCTCGCCGCTATGAAGAAATTCATAAAAGACACTCTTACCAAAAGGAAGAGAAACAGTGCGGCGATTCACGTCCACGGGGTGTCCGTAAGGACAAATCTAACCCCTCGGGCAAGAATGGGAGGAAGTCATCATGAAAATCACTGCGAAGATCCATAGAGAGGATCAGTCTCTGGTGACCATCTTGGCCCAGCGAGACATAGCTGCCAAGTTGGTCAAGGGCGGCGTCATTGTAAGTCTGCCGGTAACGAAGAAGGAGTCGTTGAATAACCACGAAACCTACGAAATTCCGGCGGAGCTGAAAGACGCAACACTATTGATTGATGTAGCAGAGGAGGGTGGTGGAAGGACTAAAAGTGGTAGTGGAATAATTATTTGCGGATTGAACGGTAAAGCGCTTCGTCCGTATTACATACCACGTGGTGGCGACCGCGCTTGCAATACGCATGCCTACTTCTCTGTTTCTCACCTGGTTGTGACTATTACCGGCTATCGCTTGAATAGTAAAGTTACAATTGAGGAGCACTGGATTGTCCGCGACGGCAGCGTCGCACAGATTAAATCCAGAGAGATATGGAGCGGAGAACTGGAAGTGCTACCTGATTCGTTCAGTCGGTTCCAGTCTGCGGCTGAAGCGGCGAATGAAAAGGCTAATTGCTATCATTGCCGCCACGTCCATTATTCGTTTTTACCAGAAGCCTCGCCAGAAAGGTAAGAGGTAAATAAGCAGAGAGGGAGGAGATATTATAGTCTTAACTGTGAGGTCTCCTTACAGAAGAGCTTAGTCTCCTTCCTCTTACCCATTTTTAAGCCCATAATTATTTATTGGTTTAAAAATGGGGAAATTAGTTCTTTAAGAAAAATTTAATATGGAAACTTTCATGGCGGCGAAATGTCCTTCTGGCTATATGCATCTGGAGGACATCTCGTCGCCTAGAAAGGAGGAAACGATAACTGATGAGTTTTCTTGCAGAGAGAAGAAGGAAAAAAGCAGAAAAAAAGAAGGAAGACGAGGTTCAACGCCGAGCCCAGCTTCTTGAGAAATTAAGGGCAGAGACAGCGGAAAGCCTCTGTATCCTTAGGAAGATAAGAGACCAATCTCCTCAAGAATCGAGGATTTTGGGAACTCATGAATTTCACTACAACACAAGAGTCTACGGAATCCAGGTAGGCTATGTTGCAGGTAAGCTGAGGCAAGCCGAAGTCGGTTCTACATTCTATTTCACCTTAAAAGATGTGGGTACTTCGGAAGAAGAGCTTCATGAAATCTGGCTTGAGGCAGTAAAAGCAGATGTAGTAGTGGACGCGGAGGAGTTTGGGCTTATAGTTACTGAACGTTCCGGAATAGCGAAGTTGGTTGCCGGCAACGTTGTCGGTAGTGTCGATATCGCATAGAGAACCATAGGGCGGCGCAGGTTCGCGACAGAGGATTTCTCGATCCCTCTGTCGCGAACTAATACATTTTTTTCAAAAGATTTCATAGCGGCGAAGTGGTTACAATGAAAATATATTATTTATATATAGATTAGACATTCGTGTTAATCGACTAGATTGTAGCCAGCTCGCCGCTATGGAGAAATATAACGAGTAAAAAATCACTTTTACTTAAGTTATCCATTCTTGAGTAAGAGTTGAAAGGAGGCAAAATGAGAACGAGTGTAATAATGGAAAGGTTGTTGCGTGGCGGTAAAGGAGCCGTGTTCCCAGAGGAATATAGTAAATTTTCTCAGCAAAGATTTCGTCTTTGGATCCTTAAGTCTGACATTGACAAAAGAGACTTAAAGGAATTGAGAAAATTATTTCTTAATATGAAGGATCACGACAGATTGTTAAAACTTGGAGAATGTACTTCTTTAAGTTCAGCCAATCAATTCCTTTCCTGCGCCAGGGAGAAATACGGGCTTTTCTTAATTCCTCCTGTAAGGAGGAAAGAGGATAGTCGTCCAAGGAAGGACGGTATTAAACGCTGTTCTTCCAAGAGGAGGGTGATTACAATGTAATCTACCCTCCTCTCCAATCACTTGCCAAGGAAAAATTAAAGATCTCTCTCCTTATTTCTTTCTTGGCAGATGATTGGGGGGCTTGACAAATTTTAAAAATAAATTAAATTTAAAATAGTAGCTACTTAAAGTTACCGAACCTCTGAATTATTGAAGGAGAAGTAGGTTTGAAAGGTCGCTGGCTACTAGCAAAGAATAAATATCAGTTAATTCTGAAAGAAATATGGCAAAAGAATCTAGCGATCAGGAATTCCTTGAATACCTGATTAAAGCCTTGGTTGATCACCCGGAAGATGTCAAAATCGACCGCAAGGTTGACGAAATGGGAGTTTTACTTTCTTTGAAAGTAAATCCTGAAGACATGGGGCAGATCATCGGCAAGGAAGGATCCACGGCCAGAGCTATCAGATCTTTGGTTCGTATTGTCGGTCTTAAAAATCACGCCAGAGTGAATTTAAAGATCGAAGAACCAGAGGGAGGAGCTAGGCCGGCTCGAGGAAGAAAATCTCCGACAGAAGGAGAGGACCTGGAAGAACTCAAATTGTAAACAAAACGTTTACACGAAACAAAAACAGTGCTATTATTGAATAGCCTGTTTTTGTTATGTTGAGATTTGACATTATTACGATTTTTCCAAAAATTTTTAAATCTTTCTTAAAAGAGAGCTTAATTGCTCGGGCGCAAAAAAAGAAGTTAATTAAAATTAACATTCACGATTTAAGAAAATGGGCAAGCGACCGGCACAAAACCGTGGACGACCGGCCTTATGGCGGGGGACTAGGAATGGTTTTAAAGATTGAGCCGATTTTTAAAGCCGTAAAAGAGTTAAAGAAATCTGCCAGCCGGCGGACAAAAATAATTTTGTTTACGCCGCGAGGAAAAAAGTTTAATCAAAAGACGGCTTATCATCTGTCAAACTTAAATCAAATTATAATGATTTGCGGCCGGTACGAAGGAGTTGATGAAAGGGTGGCAAAGCGTCTTGCCGACATGGAATTATCAATTGGTGACTATGACTTAATGGGCGGAGATCTGCCCGCGCAAGTAGTCATGGAAACCGTAGCTCGGCTTATTCCCGGCGTTTTAGGAAAGCCGGAATTATTAAAAGAAAGAATTACCAGAGAAAAGGGATTTATTGAATATCCCCAATATACCCGTCCCGAAGTTTTTTCGCCCAAAAAAGGAGTAAAATGGCGGGTACCCAAGGTTTTAATCTCCGGCCACCACAAAAAAATAGCCCAATGGCGTCAAAAATACGGAAAAATGGTCACCGAGACCGCCTCATCTGCTCGAGCAAAGCGAAGGGTGTGAGATGAACGAAGTTCAGCGAACCCCGCCTCGTCTCGCCAGGCGAGACTCAGCGATTGAAAAATAGATATTTTTATGATAAAACTATAAAAAGGGTAGGTACCAAAGTGGTTAAATGGGCGACGCTGTAAACGTCGTGGCCTCTGGCCTTCGGGGGTTCGAATCCCTCCCTGCCCACTGCCGGAGTAGTTTAGTGGTAAAACACTTCTTTGGTAAAGAAGAGAGCACGAGTCCGATTCTCGTCTCCGGCTCAGAATAAATTGTTAATTTTTACATTAAAGATTCCCCATATCGGAAGGGGGGGGCGGGGAAACCCTACGGTTTCCCCGTATAGGAAAACAGGTTTTCGCCGAAGGCGAAAACGTTAGAAACCGAGGGTTTCTAAAGAGCGAACGAGCACATTGCTCGCGAGCGACTAATTTTGTATTACCACTATGGCAGTTAAAAGAAAACCGTTTATTAAACTTCAGTGTTCGGGATGTAAAAGGATAAATTATCATATTCGCAAATCAAGGCAAAAGACCGGCGAGCGAAAGTTAGAATTGAAAAAATTCTGCAGGTGGTGCCGGAAACACACTATTCACAAAGAGGCGAAAAAGGGTCTGTAGTTCAATTGGCTAGAATGGCGCTCTCCAAAAGCGCAGGTTCCAGGTTCGAGTCCTGGCAGACCCGCCATGAAAATTCTTAAATCGAAAATTTTATTAAGTCTTCCCCTAGTTTTACTTTCTTGGGAAATTTATATCGGAGTACTCTTTGGGTTTTTTTTGAGTAAATATTTGTCGGCCAAAGAAGCGGGCCAAAAAAACCGTTGGTGGAAATCACTGGTTTTTACAATCGGTAGCTATAACCTACATCTTCATCACTGGCTATACAGTTTAACGGTACTAATAGCGATACTAATTTCAGGTCTATATCACAACTTTATTCCTCTTCCTCAGCTTTCCTTCGGTTTTTTGGGCGGAGCAATTTTTCATGGAATTTACTCTTATCGCGACTGGTACAGGGTTGTTGTTAGGCATAAATAACGTTTAGAGAGAACGTAAAATATCCAGCTTGAGACCCGTCTCCGGAGCCGCCGCCTCGTAAAGAAGGCGGTTTTTTGGTAAAATAGGGAAACGTAATTAAGTTTAGTGAATATACGCTCAATTAAAAATATACCCATGAGAATTTTTTTTAAGATTTGCATTGCAGTTCTCTTGGTTTTGATTTTTTCTACCTTAGCCATTGTATTTTTTAATTTACTCAATTCTTCAAATAAAATTATTGTTGATAAAGAAATAATTATTAATGGTGATTTAGGCAATAATTTGAGTAATACTGATATTGGTTATCCAGCAACCACGGTTAAAGAATCTGAAGAGGAAAGTAATTTTATCCCTCCAGAAATAGTCAAAGCAATTTATTTAACTAGCTGGTCGGCTAGCAAAAAGAGTTCTATAGATTATTTAATTGATATTGCCAGTACAACAGAAATTAATTCAGTGGTCATTGACATCAAAGATTTTTCAGGTTATCTGAGTTACGATTCATCTCTGGATAAAGCCAAAGAGTATAAATCTGAACAGATAAGGATTAAAGATATCAGAGCTTTAATTAAGAGTCTGCAAAAAGAAAACATCTATACCATTGCCAGGATTGTAGTTTTTCAGGATCCGGTTTTGGCCAAAGCCAGGCCTGATTTAGCGATCCAGAGCAAGACTAAATTAGTCTCCAGCGCTTTTAAAAATTTCACCGCTCAAACATTGTGGTTGGACAAATCAGGCTTAGCTTGGATTGACCCATTATCAAAAGAAGCCTGGGACTATAATATCTCTGTTGCTAAAGAAGCTATTGAGCTTGGTTTTAATGAAGTAAACTTTGATTACATTCGTTTTCCCACAGATGGTAATTTAACAGATATGGTTTACCCAATTTGGGATGGAGAAACTACTAAACCTTTGATTATTAAAGAATTTCTGGGATATATTCGGGAAAAACTTCCCGAAGCAAGTTTATCAATTGATCTTTTCGGTTTAGCAACGATAAAGGAAGAAGACTTTGGCGTGGGGCAGATAATTGAAGATGCCTTTCAGTATTTTGACTACATCTGTCCGATGCTTTACCCCTCTCATTATGCCGATGGTTTCAATGGTTATCAAAATCCCGCAGAGCATCCTTATGAGGTAGTGAGATATTGCACCGAACAAGCTTTACTAAGACTGGAAGAATTCAAAAAGAAGGAAGAGGGATTGAATCCCCAGTTGCGTCCCTGGCTTCAAGATTTTGATCTGGGCGCTGATTATGATGCTGAAATGGTAAAAGCTGAGATCCGGGCAGTTCAAGATGCAACCGGAGATAGTTTCAAAGGTTATATATTGTGGAATCCTACTAATTTTTATACCAAAGATGCTTTGAATTCTTCTTATCTTGAGTAGCTTGTAGTAATTTTTCAAACTGAAGGCAACCAGGTTCTAAGAGATCTGCTGAAATCAAAGAATCGCCTTAGGGACGGTTTTTTGGTAGAATTAGAGAATGCCATTAATTGATTCTTTAATCCAAGAGGGGTGGTTAAAAACTCCGAGAATAATCGAAGCCTTTAAAAAAATAAAAAGAGTAGATTTCTTGCCAGAAGATATGAAAAATTTGGCTGAATTAAACGAAGCTCTGCCCATAGGCTACGGTCAGACAATCTCACAGCCCCTGGTAGTAGCTTTTATGTTAGAACAACTCCAGCCCCAGCCAGGAGATAAAATTTTAGACATAGGTTCGGGCTCTGGCTGGACGACAACTCTTCTGTCAGAAATTGTTAAACCAAAAGGAAAAATTATCGCCATAGAAATAATCCCGGAGCTAAAAGAATTTGGCGAAAAAAATACGGCAAAATACGATTTTGTAGAAAAGGGGATTGCCAAATTCATTTGTGCTGATGGGTCAGAAGGACATGAAAAAGAAGCTCCTTTTGATAAAATTTTGGCTTCAGCTTCGGCCGGGGAACTTCCTCTCAACTGGAAAGGACAGTTAAAAATCGGCGGCAGAATTGTTACACCTATAAGTAATTCTATCTGGCTTTTTGTAAAAAATCCGCCAGCTGGCGGACGAGAGGAATTTCAGGAAACCGAATTTCCCGGTTTCGTTTTCGTGCCCCTGATAGAAGGCCAAAAAGATAAATGAAAAAAATAAATTTTGCCATAATTTTCATTATTTTTATTATTATTTTAGGCCTATTTATTGCTTGGCAATTTATTTATTTGCCAAAAAGCCTTTCTTCAGAAGAAGAGCTGACTTTTACTGTTAAAGAGGGAGAAGGCTCAAAGGATATTTCCGTTAATTTAGAAAAGACAGGTTTAATTAAGTGGGGACCGGCCTTCCGAATTTATGTTCTTCGTGAAGAAGTTGCCGGAAAACTCCAGGCGGGCAATTATCATCTCTCGCCTTCAATGAATATTCCCGAAATCGTCAATAAATTTGTTAACGGTGACGTAATACAAGAAAAGATTACTTTTCCCGAAGGGTTTAATTTAAGAAAAATAAAAAAAAGTTTTGAAAATTCAGAATTTTTAAAAACAATAGATCTTGGAAAATTCAAAATAATTAATTTTAAAGGAGAATTTGATTTTTTAAGCGGGGCGCCAGACGAAGTATCGCTGGAAGGCTTTTTGTTTCCCGATACTTATTTTTTTGAACCCGACATGAAGGAGCGAGAAGTTGCCGAAATATTTTTAAGCAATTTCGACAAAAAAATCGCTCCGTATCAGAATGAGATTTCTGCCGCAGATTTAACGCTTTTCGATGTGATAACAATGGCTTCTTTGATTGAAAAAGAGGTGCAGACGAAAGAAGACAAAGAACTTGTTTCCGGAATTTTTTGGAAAAGAATTGGATTAGGAAAACCGCTGGAAAGTTGTGCGACCATTGCTTATATCAAAGGGGTTGACCAGTGGCTATATTCTTTTGAGGACACCAGAATTGAATCTCCCTATAATACTTATTTAAATCCCGGTTTGCCTCTAGGTCCGATTTGTAATCCCGGTCTTGAAAGCATTTTAGCTGCGTTATACCCTAAAGACAGCGACTATTGGTATTATTTATCTACTCCCGAAGGAGAGACAATTTTCAGTAAAACATTCGAAGAACACAGTATTGCTAAAGGAAAATATTTAAAATAGTATGACAGGTTTAGAAGGTAAAAAAATTGTGATGGTTATTGCTTCTCGGGATTTTCGGGATGCCGAATATTTTGTGCCGAAAGAAGTTTTGGAAACAGCCGGAGTTAAAATAATCACTGCCAGCAATAAATCGGGAACAGCTGTGGGGACTGATGGGGGAGAGGTTAAAGTTGATTTAATGCTTTCTGAAATTAATCCAGCTGAATTAGGTGCGGTGATTTTTATCGGCGGACCAGGAGCTCTGCAATATTTAGATAATCAAGATTCTTATAAAGCCGCTCAAGAGACAATCAGCCAGGGTAAATTACTGGCTGCTATTTGTATTGCTCCAGCTATTTTGGCAAAAGCCGGAGTTCTGGAAGGGAAGAAAGCTACTGTCTGGACGAGTGTTATGGATAAATCAGCCGTAAAAATTTTGGAAGATAACGGAGCAATTTATGAAGATAAGCCCGTAGTAATTGACGGGAAAATCGTTACCGGTTCAGGTCCGGCCGCTGCTAAGGAATTCGGTGAAACGATTAAAGGACTATTGACTTCTTTTTAATTTTTTGCTAATATTGGATAATAAAATAGCACATTCGTTAGAACATTAGGCGTATCAAATCTTAAGATAGAGGAGAAAGGAAAGATGGAATAAAAAAATAGAGGAACTGCCGTAGAACCAGAAAATAAAAAAACGAGGAGAGAAAAGAAAAATGGATCTTGGTGAAAGAGGGAATCATTATAAGGCCCTAGAAGAGGAGCAAGCCCAATCTGATTTTCGAGAGAGGAGCGCAGCGAAAAGAGCGTGTCTGAAGCGTGAAAGAGAGGCGAGAGGTCTTTCTGAGGATGCCTGTCTTTATTGTGGCGAGCCGATGGAAGAATGGAGGAACAAGCTAGGCCTTCCGGACTGCGAGAAATGCCGCCGTGAAAGAAGCCAGAATATCCCTTCCGTAGAAAAGGTGGCGGTTCTTCAGAGATAATGCTTCGTATGCTACGCTGTTCAACCCGAGAAAGCGGCGATCTTAAAGGTCGCCGCTAATTTCTTTTATCCCATTAGAGGTATTTTCTTTTCTGAGAGGAGTTTATTTGACTTTATCTCTTGACTATGATATAAATAAAACTGCCCGCTGCTGAGGATTCTCTCCTCGTCGCTGGGGACAGGCTTGGCTGGAGGAGAGTCTTGGTGCGGCACTTCATGCAGCATGCTTGTTCCCAGTGGGCGGGCAACAGTAAATTAAAAGAGGGCTTCAAGAGAGGCTTATGAAAGGGATGTGAAGGGATTATATCAGATTTTCCTCTTCCATCCCTTATTGTTTTTTTTACTTGCTATTGACAATATTTTCTGATAATATAATATTAATAATATCCGCAGACAGTGGGTAGCCAGAATGGCGTAAAACCCACCGAGGAAAAATTAATTTAAGCTCTCCAAACGAGCGAAGCGTGTCTGCGGTAAGCGCAGCTTTTTTATTAAGGATTACCGCAATGGCTTTAACCAAAGAACAAAAACAAAAAGTACTTGAGGATTTGAAAGAGAAAATTGCCAAACAAAAGGCAACGGTTTTGGTTGGCATTACCGGATTAAAGGTGAAGGACATTTCCGATTTAAGAAGAAAACTGAAAGCTACTGACGGGAACTTGAAAGTGGCTAAGAAAACCTTGATAGAAAAAGCTTTCAAGGAAAACAAGCTGGATTTTGACAAAAAGGACTATAAAGAAGAGCTGGCTTTGACTTTCGGTTTTAAAGACGAAATTTTACCGGCCAAAACAGTTTACGAATTTTCCGAAACAAATCCTAATTTGAAAATCTTAGGCGGCTTTTTTGAAGGCAAATTTCTTGAAAGCGAAAAAGTCATTGAATTGGCAAAATTGCCGACCAAAGAGCAATTATTGGCAAGATTGGTCGGGAGCATATCTGCTCCAATGTCAAATTTAGTTAGCGTTTTGGAAGCTAACATTAAAGGTCTGATAACTGTTTTGGCAAAAGCCAAAACATAAATTTTAATTTTTAATTTCAAATTTGAAGACTATGGCAGAAGAAAAAGGAACAAAAAAGGAAGAAGTCAAAATTCCGGAAAAATTTAAGAAATTAGTTGAGGAGATTGAAAAATTATCTGTTTTGGATTTGGCCGAACTGGTCAAGGTTTTGGAAAAGAAATTCGGAGTTTCGGCCGCAGCTCCCGTCATGGCTGCCGCTCCAGCCGCTGTCGCGGCTGCTCCAGAGGCTGAGGAAAAAAGCATATTTAACGTTGAATTGACCGGGGTAGGCGACAAAAAGATTGAAGTGATAAAAGTAGTCAGGGATGCTACCCAAAAAGGGCTGAAAGAAGCCAAGGACTTGGTTGATGCGGCCGCCTCTGCTCCCCAGATGGTCAAAGAAAACGTCAAGAAAGAGGAAGCCGAAGAATTGAAGAAGAAGCTTGAGGCAGCCGGCGCTAAAGTAGAATTGAAATAAGAAGTTTGCCCCGTACCGAACCGAAGATTCTGGTGCGGGGGTAGGACAAGGCAGGACATTGAAGGACTTGGCATAACTTGACAAGATTTTTCCTTGTGTTAGTGTAAATTTATAAATATCAACCACCGAATAAGAAGGGACACTGACAATGCGGATAGAATTTCCTGGATTAAACCCAAAAGGAGGGAAATAACGGAGCGGTGGTTTTTTGTTGCCTGTTTTAAGGGCGAGAGAAATTTTCTTTGGGTTCCCATAGTTAGTTTACCCCGTTAAATTCGCGAAAGCGACTATTTATCGGGGACGCAATTCCTCCCTAATTTATGGGCGCCCGAAGAAAGCGTCTCTTGACAAACTTTTTTGGTTGGTTAACATAAGAATGCGATATTTACACAGTATAATCTATCTCAAGGGGGAATGAGATAGGGAATAGGTGTCCTACTTAACTAGGTCAGGAAATAAAAAATTTTTTTCTCAGATTTGGATTTGTCCCCAGGAGGTGGATTTTGAATTTAATACAAGCGGAACTTTAGCTCCGCTTTTGTTTTTTAAAAGTTTAAAATAAAAATTAATTTTTAAGCTCAGACTAGACATATAAAAATATTTTATGTGTTCAGCTTGGGCTCGAAAGTGGGCAATGCCCCGAATTGTTTAATTCGAGGGAAAGCCCCGGTCCGGAGGATTCGGGGTAGGGCCCATTAAGGAAAACCCATGAAAGGTCGAGAAAACAAATAACAATTAATAAAAAATACTATGAAAAAGAAAATTCTATTAGGTTTAGTAGCTGCAGTTGTGGTAGTTGGTGGAATAGCTACAATGTCAGCTTACGAAGCCCATGTCATTAACGTGACAGCTCACATTGAGAATGCTTTGAGCGTTCCGACAAAGCATATTGCATTCGGCACTGTTTTCCCTCAAGAAAAGCTGAACGAAACTATTGAGATTATGTTCAGTGAATCTTTCACGGCAGAAGACAGAGTTGATGATATAGCATACAAAATAGTCCAGAAACCCAAATTCAAAGGCTTCTTGAAGACAGATGTTCTTTTTGCCTTTGATACCACCGGAAGTATGGGTCCGGCGATTGATGACGCCAAAGCCAATGCTGTTGCCATAATGGATGCCTTAGAACTTCTTAATCCTGACGTTGCTTTTGGAGTAGTTCATTTCGAGGATTATGATTTTTTTCCTTATGGTGGTTCAGGAAAACCTGATTCACCATACACTCTTGATTTGTCTGTAACCCCAGACACTACTGCAGTAGCTGCGGCTATAGCCGCTCAAATTCTTGGAATTGGCGGAGATGGTCCGCAGAGCTACACTCGAGTAATGTATGAGTCCTACAGTGACGCCGCTATTGCTTGGAGAGGGGGAGCTCAACAAATTGTCATTATTTTGGGAGACAACGTTACTCATGATGATGATTTAACCAGCGACCCGATTTATGGTACAGCTCCTTGGGGCGGTGGTCCTTGGGTAACTGGTTACCCAGATTCATATTGGGACCCAGGAAGAGATGGGATTCATGACACTGCTGACGATTTAGACTTCCAGCCCACTTTAAAAGGAATGGCAGATAACAACATCATGCTCTATTTCTTGAGCTATGCGCACCCAATAGATTATACTGCGAATTGGGACTGGTGGTGTGGAAAAACTGGAGGTAAGGCAGTTGACGCAACTTCATACGGCAATATTGTTGACGCTATAAGGGACTTGTTTGAGTACAATTTCCTTTGTCCGCATATCTCAAAGACGAAAAATCTATCCGACCCAGATGCTTATCAGCCAGATATTGAAGTTCAGGTTCCTCACGAACCCGATGCTATTGCCGAAGGTTATA